>CAZXKO010000016.1:0-17844 GCA_964641665.1 uncultured Acidobacteriaceae bacterium | reverse complement strand
CCTATCCTCTATCTACGCTTCACTGCGTCCCTCGCGGTAGCAGCGCAAGACTCGAGGCCAAGTGGATCGCTACTCCTTTCTTGTAAGGCTTCTTCCTCCTCTGCTTCATGCCGGTTTATCCCGGCGCACCAAAATCGCCATCTCACTCATTGACCGTCCCTAATCAATCAAGTGTTTTTTCTTCCCTAGATAAAGCTCACGGCGATGTTCAAGAGCTGGTCGAGATTTCCGACCAGGTCGGCTACGTCGCCTAACGTTTTTGCGACGTTGGCTAGGGCGGCGGCGGCATTGGCGAGGTCGTTGTTTACGCCGAGGAGCTGGTTGTTGGCGTCGACCACGACCTGGGTGCCGTCGTCGAATTGGGCAGAGAGAAGATTGAGCAAGAGACCACGCAGGCGTTTGCCGTCGGCTAAGAGGGCTCTCTGCTGCTGGAGGTTGAAGCGGCCGTCGCTGGCGAAGGCGAAGCATTGATTGACGATGTCGGCGAGTGTGGTGGTGTCGACTTTAAGCATGGGAGCATCCTGATTCTCAGTGGATCAAGGCTTTGACCTCGGCGGCCAGAGTCTGAATCTGGGTAGTCCACTGTTGGAGGGCGCGGTTCAAGGCGGCGAGGCTGTTGATCCTGGTCTTGCCTTTGGCCTGGGCAAACTGCACCAGCGCTTTGTGAGTGCCCATCATGGAGGTAATGAGTCCCGCGGGAGCCGAGTCGGCCGCGGCTGCGGCTTCGGCGGTGGCGGTCTTGATCTCGGCGAGGCGCGCGGTACGCTCGTCGAAGTTGAGCTTCTCGCGGTCGGAGTTGTAGGCGACGATGAGCGTCGCCAGGCGTTCGTTGGCGCCGGAGATGACTTCGAGGGAGAAGATGTTGTCCATGTCGTCGCGCATCTGAGAAAGAATCTTGTCGACAGCGGGTGCGCCGTCGGTGATGGCCTTGGCGAGCAGTTCGTCGCGTTTGTGTTCCAGAAACATCTGACCGATGGTGCCGATCAGGTCGCTGATCGGACCGATGTACTTGTTGGCGGTGGGGTCGGACTTACCCTGCAGCTGCTTGAAGGTGACGTCGAGGGAAGAGAGATTCTGGCCGAGCAAGGAAGCGGAGGTCTGGAAATTCGCGGGGGCGTCGGTGGTAGCCAGGTCATTCAGACGATCGGCGTAAGCGCCGATCAGGACGAGAGCATCAAGACGTGCCTTGATCGAAGCAGGAGAGAAGACGGTGCCGCCCAGGGGCGAGGGCTTTCCGTGAGCGTCGACGGTCTGGACGGGCAAGGAGTTGTCGGCGGCGACACCCTGGAGGTACAGGTCGAGTTCGTAGGAATTGCGGGAAGAATAGAAGTCGCCGAGGACGCTGATGGTGGCCTGGGTCTGGTCGCGGAAGTTGCCGATGGGAGCTTCATAGCGGTTGGCAACGCATCCGGCTGCGGCCAGCAGAGTGAAGAGCAGGAGTGGGAGCAGGCAGAGATTGGAATTGGGAGCAGCAGTGCTCGATTGGCGGGTTGGTTGGTGCATGGTTGGCTCACAGCCGGATGATTGCCCGAAGTGCGGCCTCTGGGAGACGCGGGAAAGCAGGAGCCAAACCGACGCCTGGAGGCGGCACTTCGTGCTCACTGCGATGGTGGTGCAAAACGGGAATTCGTTTCAGGGAAAAATCGGCGACCGTATTCGCGGCGCATTAAGCGGCGATGGTGCGCAGAATATAATCCGAGAGATGCTGATGGGGCGTGCAATTTCGAAGCTTTGCCTATTGGCAATGGTTGTGCTGGCGCCGGCGATCAGCGCCATGGCGGCGGGGTCGTGGAGAGGGGTGCTGCGGAACGGAGACGGAACTCCGGTGGGGGAGGCGATCATCCGACTGAAATTGGACGGCGGGCACCAAGATTACTCGGCGAGGACAGGGAGCGGCGGGGAGTTTGCGTTTCCAGAGGTCGGGGCCGGGAGCTACGCACTCTCCGTGGAAGATCAGCAAGGCAACTGGAAGATGTCGGACCCGGTGGTGATTCGGGACGGGGTGGTGATTCGGGCGGGGCTCGAGATCACGGCCGCCGAACAGAAGCTACGCCTGCTGCCCGCCGCGGACGAGTCTTCCCCGCAAGGAACCGGCGGAGAAAACCTTTCCGGGGGAAAGGTGGCAAGCCTGCCGCTGAATGCGCGAGACTTCAGCAAGCTGCTGCTGCTGGCGGCGGGAACGATGACGGACGCGAACGGCGCGGCGAACTTCACGCAGCAGTTCGCGGTCAACGGGCAACGGGGCTCGGCGACCGTCTTTGCCATGGATGGTTCCGACACCACCGATCCGGAAATGGGTGGGGCAACATTTTCCAACTTCAACATCGATGCCATCCAGGAGGTGCAGTCGAATTCAGGGGTGATGCCGGCGGAGGTCGGGCACGGAGCGGCGAGCTACACGAACGTGGTGACGAAGTCGGGCAGCGACCAGATCCATGGCAGCGTGTTTGAGTTTGTGCGGAATGCCGCGTTTGACGCGCGGAACTATTTTGACCACAACGCTGTGGGAGACACGCGGCGGATTCCTCCGTTTGTGCGCAACGAATTCGGATTTACCAACGGCGGGCCGGTGGTGCTGCCGAGAATCTATGACGGGCGCGGGCGGACATTTTATTTTGGCGGGTACCAGGGCTTTCGCCAGGTGCTGGGGACCACGCAGGTGTTCCCAGTGCCAACGGCGGCGGAGCGGCAAGGGATCGATACGCTGACGTTTCCGGGGGACACGCAGCCGGACACGTTGACGGTGCCGGTGAGCGCGGCGATCGCGGGGGTGCTGGCGGGGTATCCGCTGCCGAACCATCCGACGGGAGCCTACGGCGAGCGGACGTTTGCCGCTTCGTCGAAAGTGACGACGCGAACGGACCAATTTTCGGTGCGGATCGATCATCGTTTGTCGGACAAGGCAAACTTGCTTACGCGATTCAGCCTGAACCAGGTAACGGGGCCGCTGACCAATCCGGACCAGACGGCCATCAATCCAAGTTTTGCGGTGCAGTTCTTCGATCACCAGCGCAATGCGGGAGTGAAATACTCGCGGAGGATTTCGCCGCGGCTGCTTTCGGAGACGTCGCTGGGATATATCCGCAGCACGCCGTTTTTTCCGACCATCAACCACACGCAGCCGGGGATCACGTTTGGCGACGGGCTGTTTCAGGGATACAACTCGGCCGGGGGATCGATCTTCGGGTCGTATGGAAATCTTTACCAGCTGCGGCAGGACATGAGCTACACGCGCGGAGGGCACGGGTTCAGGTGGGGGGTGGAGATTCGTCTTAATAAGGACGCCACGATTTTCGGGACCAATGTGAACGGGCTCTACACGTTCGGCGGAGGGACGGCCTATTCGCAGGTTGCGATCAAGTCGGCCAGCGGCAAGCATGACATCAAGGTGGGAGATCCGCTGCCGGATTCGCTGACCGGGCTGCTGACCGCGACGCCCTATGCCTACAGCGTGATTGGGGCGGCGAGCGTGACGCCGACGGGCGACAAGTTCGATGAAGCGGCGGTGCGCCGCGAGGCCTACAACTTCTATTTTCAGGATGCGTGGAAGGCAAGCTCGCGGCTGACGGTCACCTACGGGCTGCGATACGAGGTCAACAGCCGCATTCACGAAGCCGAGAAGCGCACGTCGGGGCCGCAGTTCGTGGCAGCGGATGGCAAGCCCGTGCCGTACTGGGACCACAGCGCGAAGCAGATTTTTCTCTACAATCCGCAACCTCCGTATGACCAGGACTGGAAGGGATGGGGGCCGCGGGTGGCGGTGGACTTCGCGCTCACGACGCATACGGTGCTGCACGCGGGCGGGTCGATTGCGACGGTTCTTCCGAACCTCTGGCAGGATAATTTTGTGACCGGTTCCATTCCGTTGGCCACCCAGCTTTATGCCAGCGCGCTGCCGGGAATTCCGCTTCCGTTTCAAAAAACGGCGGTGCCGGTCAATCTTCCGGAACCGTACACGACGGGAGGACAGTTGCTGTTTCCGAACGGGAACGCGTCGGCCGTACCGGCGAATACGCAAGTGGACCTGCAGCGCTACCAGAACGATCTGACAGCGCTTACGCCGGGCCACCAGGTGCAGTTGCTCTCACCGGCGGGGATCGCCAAGAACTTCAGCAACGGTTACATCGGGAGCTACACGGCGGGCATTGACCATGACTTCAGCGACGTGAAGTTCAGCGCGGCTTATGTGGCGACTGCGGGGATTCACCTGGCCAGCGTTTATTCACCCAATGGGTACGGCGGTGCGGACGCGACGTTCGCGCCGTTTACGCAATTCGATTCGTCGGGGCGGGCGATTGGTGGGTTTGGGCCCGAGGTGATCATGACGTCGCGGTCGCATTCGACCTACCACTCGCTGCAGGCGGGCATCACCAAGAATTCCGCGCGGGCGGGCCTGGGGCTGCAGGCGAGCTACACGTACTCGAAGTCTTTGGATGACACCAGCTCAGTGCTGGGCGGGTTGCTGGGCGCGACGGGCGTGGTGCTGCAGACGACGCCGCAAAATCCGTTTGATCCGGACGCGGAGAAGGGGCCATCCACCTTCGATGTGACGCACGTGTTCACGGCCAGTGTGATTCAGTTGCTGCCGTTCGACCGGGTTGCATTTCTTCGGCCGCTGGGAAGAACGCTGACGCGAGGCTGGCAGTTTTTGAACATCACGACGTTCATGAGCGGGCCGCCATTTTCGGTGTACTCGGGCGTACAGCAGACGGGTGCGGGATCGGGCGGAGCGGACCGGCCGGACCAGGTGGCGCCCACCCACTTCTCGACCAGCGGTCCGGTGCGCGAGGACTATTTTGGACGAAACGCGGACAACGCGTCGTTCTTCAACCTGCCGATCAACGTGCCGGGCGGGACGGGGCCAAATCATGGGCGGTTTGGAACGCTGGGACGCAACACGTTCCGGGGGCCGGGTTTCCAGAACTATGACATGGCGCTGATCAAGGACACGCCGCTCGGGCGACGGGGGAATGGGGAGTTGGGCACGCTGGAGTTTCGGGCGGAGTTCTTCAACATTTTTAACCTGGTGAATTTCGGGCTGCCGTCGAATGTGCTGCGGGGGAGCGGGTTTGGGATTATCAGCCGGACAGCGGGATCGTCGCGGCAGATACAGTTTTCGCTGAAGGTGATTTACTGAGGGCTCGCAAAACCACTCGATGGCGGGGTTGCATTGAGAGGTCAACCCCAGGCGCTAAAGCGCGATGAATTTTCGAAGTCTTGGTGGCACGAGTGAACTCGTGCCCTTCCCCTGAAGAACGCGCTTCGAGAGCCGCATTCCCGCGATCAAAAGCGGATTCCTCCTGCCTCGCTGCGCTCGCGCGTCGGAGTGACAATGGGGTGGGCAGCGCAAACACGGCCGACTACCTAAGCGGCTTCAGATTTTCTTCATCTCTAGCGGCGTATTCTGGCGCCGGAGCGATGACCCATGAACATTTCACGAGTAGTTGGAGTTGGAGTTGGGGTTGTGGCCGGGCTTCTTCTGAGCGTTCCGGCCTGGGCACAGGAGAAAAAGATCCAGCGTTCGGACCTGCCACCGGCGGTTGAGAAAACGGTTGCAGCACAGAGTCAGGGCTCGACCATTCGCGGTTTTTCCGAGGAGAAGGAGCATGGACAAACCTTCTACGAAGCCGAGTTGCTGGTCAGCGGCCACAGCAAGGATGTCCTGATGAACAGCGAGGGAGACGTTGTGGAGGTGGAGGAACAAGTGGCTCTGGATTCACTCTCTCCTGCGGTGAGGAGCGGACTCCAGGCCAAGGCCGGAAAAGGCAAACTCGTCAAAGTTGAGTCCTTAACCAAGAAGGGCAAACTGGTGGCCTACGAAGCGAAGGTCGTCACTGACGGAAAAAAGTCAGAAGTGCAGGTCGGGCCGGATGGGAGACCTCTGGATCACGAAGAATAGAGTTGCTGGTGCCGAAGAAGGGACTCGAACCCCCACACCCTTGCGGGTACATGGACCTGAACCATGCGCGTCTGCCAATTCCGCCACTTCGGCAAGTGGACTACGTTGCGCGGCAACCTGACGGCTGCCTGTCAGGAAGAACAACTCTCTATTTTACAGAGGCTCGGCAGAGTGTCAAACGGACGGGTGGATATGGAAGTCATGGGTCGACGTTAGGACGACGTGTGCGGGCGAGGGCGGGACGCCGCTTCGACAGGCTCAGGGCAGGCTCTCGCGACAGCCGGCAAGATGCCGGCGCTACATTGGGGTGCCAGACGACGTACAATCGGCGCACGAGGTTCACGCTCGGAAACGATCCATGCCGAATTCGCCAAAGCTGCCGCCCGAAATCATCAGCCGCCTGCGTACGCTGGCTCACGACCTCAGCAATGCCATTGAAACCATTCTGCAGGCGTCGTACCTGCTGGGGGAACTCAACCTGGAAGCCCCGGGCAAGACCTGGGTGACGCTGATCGCCGACGCCGCGCAGGACGCGGCCCACGTGAATCGCGAGATCCGGGAAGTGCTGCGGACGCAGTGAGGCAGGTGTCAGGTGTCAGGTGTTAGGTCTTAGGTCTTGGGTGTTGGGCCTTGGTCGAGGATTCTCCGGGATCCTTACCCAAGACCTAACACCTAAGACCCAACACCTGGTTGTTTCTATCCTTCCAGTTTGGCCGTCATGGAAATCTTTGCGTTCAGGACCTTTGAGACGGGGCAGCCTTTTTCGGCGGCTTCGGCGTATTTCTGGAAGGTGGCGGCATCGGCGCCGGGTACGCGGCCTACTACGTCGAGATGGCTCGCGGTGATGGTCCAGCCGGAATCGAGTTTGTCGAGCGAGAGCGTCACGTTGGTACTGATGCTCTCGGGCGTGAGGTTCGCAGTGCCCAACTGGGCGGACAGGGCCATGGAGAAACAGGCGGCGTGAGCGGCGGCAATCAGCTCCTCGGGGTTGGTGCCGGGAGCGTTTTCAAAGCGGGTGGTGAACGAATACGGTGTGCTGGCGAGGACGCCGCCCGGGGCGGAGATGGTGCCCTTACCTTCCTTCAACCCGCCCTTCCAAACTGCACTGGCTTTTCTCTGCATAGTCTTTCCTCAATATGAAATACGGAGTGGATGCCGTCCGGATATTGTAGACGCAGGCGGGGGATCACGCACGTCGGTGGGAGGACTGCGCGCGTTATCGTGGGTATGAGAAATTGGCTGCGCAGGAGGTATCGCAGGTGAACACAAGGTCCCTCGACTGGGTTCGGCTGGTGCCTCACTCCGCTCGGGATGACAGATAGGAGGCTGGGGATGACAGACCGGGAGATTGATGCTCAATAAAAGTCGGAGCAGCTCAGGTAGAAGCCGCATTGCGGGCAGGCCAGCTTGCAGCGGTGTTCTTTCAACTGCGCGGAGCAGTTGGGGCAGAAGCGCGAGCTATCGGCGTACACGCCAGCCCTCGCGTCGCTCTGGATTGGCCGAGCGTCCGCGATGTGCGCTGAAGGTTCCGGCGCGGCGGCGCTCACGCTAGGCCGACTTGGGAACATCATCGGAGATGAGCTTGATATTGTCGACGATCTGAAGGGGCTTTTCCTCAACTCGCTGCGCAGAGACGGCGGGCAGGTTGCTGCTCCAGCAGTCGGCGACGATGCGCCAGGCACCGAGGCGACGCCACACTTTCACGAACTTGCCGCGGTCCGCCTGCTTCGCGCCGTTTTCCTGCACGATCGACACGGTGTAGCGGCCGATTTCCATGGCCATGTCGCCGGAGTAGTCGACGCGCGTGGACTCCAGCCGCAGATCCTGGAAGCCGGCGTCGCCAAACTCACGCAACTTGCGCTCGATGGCTTTGGGGCCAACGACCGACTCGTGATGCGGCGCCATGAACTGGCCGTCAGAAGCAAACAGCGCGCCCACCTGATCATAGTTGCCGGTGTTGAAATTCATGGAGAAATCTTGAGTGAGACCACGAATAGTGGACTCTACATCCATCGAGGAGCCGGAGCCCCCGATGGGACTGGAGTAGGGCCGATACATCAGACTACCTCCTGGGGAAGAAGGCCAGGCGCAAGTGATCTCGTCGTCTTGAGTAAGGACGAGAGCGCAACCCGCATTGGTTGGAGATTGTAGCGCAAAGTCCCTAGTGGCTGGCAAGAAAGATTTCCACTACACGCGGGGTGCTGATGACTTTCACAAGGGTCTAATATTGCGGATTTTTTCCTATCCTTCAGCCAGACCCGGGGGATCGTACCGGTAACGGGAGGGACGGGACCGGTGATATTCTAGGAGCTCCAGCCGATCGTTACGCAATCGAATCTATCGGCTAGCGACGAATCGACTGCTTTTGAATGGCCACTGATCAAGAACTCGATCTATCCCCACCCGAGGACCTAACGGGTCCGCTGTGGAAGTCGTTGATCCGCAATTTTCGGGACCGGTTCCTGCCTGATCATCTGCCGCCGCTCTACATCACGTCGCGCCCGGTGAATCTGGGGATGCTGCTGGGCGATTTTCTGGACCTGCCGTGGTACCGGACTGTTTTCACGAACTTAGGGGACGTGATCTCGCCGGAAACGCAGGCGCCGCTGCAACTGGAATCGCGTCCGGTGGATGTGGGGGAACTGATTGCGGACCAGATGGCGCGGCCGTGGTGGAGTTCCCTGTTGCGCAGCCTGGCGGATGCGGTAGCGCCGGAGAAACTTCCGCCGCTCGAGCTGACGTCGGAGCCGGCGAACGCGATCATTCCATCGGAAGCGCTGTTGCTGGCGGCGTGGTCGAACGTGATCAGCACGCCGAAGATCTTTCTGCCGGACAAGGCCAAACCTGTGCTGACGGCCGCATCGCCGGGGCTGATGATGCAAGAGGCGGTAGCGGCGCCGGCGGATGCTGGGGCGGTGGCTTACGTGAGTGAGTTCGAGGTGGAGCTGAGGCGAGATCTGCGACGTTCGCGGCGAATGGAGCGTGCGCTGATCTTCATCTTTTCCGTCGAGGTCCTGGTGCTGATCGTGGAGCGTTTCTGGGGCCCGATCATAGGGCATCTCTGGCGGCACTGATCGGAGTCGTTGTTTGCAGGGTTGATGGGTAACGAAGATGCGATACCTGGTGCGGGCGCGAGTGAAACCTGGCGGCGAAGATGCTTTGCTGCGGGCGATTGAGGAGGAAACTCTCGGGCACGGATCGGTAGCCGAGGGCGAGTACCTGCGCAATATGAAAGAGGCGCGGCTCTGCGAGGATGGCAGGGCGCGCTGGGTTGAGATCTGCTACTGTCCGACGCCGCTGCAGGAAGAGCGTCCTTACTGGGAAAAGCACTTCGAACTCACGCAAATTCAAGATGCACATGACCGGCGGAAGTGCCGGGACGAGAATGGGTCTGAGGCGTGGGCTTGCGGGGAATGCGACTGCACGGAACGGCTGGAGAGGAAGCTCGCGGGAATGGGGGAGCCATTCGTGGAGCGGTTGCGGCGTATACGTGACCTCAGGCGCTAGGCGCCGAAGCCGACTCTAATTTCAGGCTCTTTACGGCCCGGCTGGAAGCCGGGCCCCTTCAAAACCAGGCGAGTTCAGATTTTTTTCGGTAGTAGTGAACTCGTGCCCTTCCGGGGTCTGCTCGAAGGGCTGGGTCCCTGGTATCAAAAGCAGATTCCTCCTGTCTCGCTGCGCTCGCGCGTCGGAATGACAATAAGGTTGCTGTAGTCAAGTTTGTCGCAATCAAAATTGCTGTATCTACCGAGTGGGGATCGCAGCGGTTCGGGTCCGCTCCCTCAGATGACAAGGAGCGGGGCCCGCCTCCCACTTCGACGAGCTGAGGGCAGCTCTTGCGACAGCCGGCGGGACGCCGGCGCTACAAATCTACAAATCGCCGCGCTCTTACGCTGCGGCGGCGATGCGGCGGATTAGGTCCTCCTGCTCGGACTTGTTTTCGGCACCGATGGTGAAGGCGTCGAGCAAGTCGAGCGAGAGGGCGTACTTGATGGCGTCGTCCTGGCGGTTGCGCAGGTCACCGGCGCCCAGAATCTTCATGCCGACCACGCCCTTCCCTGCGGCTTTCATTTCTTTGATCACGCTGACGACCGCGTCGGGCTTGGCGTCCATGTAGGCACCGATGGGGTTGATGCGTACCAGGTCGACGTCGACCCAAGGCGATTTGGCGGCGGCCCGCAGCGCTTCGATCGAGTGGCAGGAGCAGCCGTGAGCGCGGATGGTGCCCTTGTCCTTGGCTTCGGAGAGGACGTCCTGGGCGCCCTTGAAACGCTCGGTCCAGTCGGCTTCGGTGAGGCAGTGCATGAGGCAGATGTCGATGTAGTCGGTGCCGAGTTCTTTGCGGAAGCGGTCGAGATCGGCGCGGACCCCGGCGGCGTCGCGGGCCCAGGTCTTGGTCAGGACGGTGACTTTGTCGCGCGGAACGTGCTTCAAGGCTTCGGCTACGTGAGGATGGCTGCCGTAGGAATCGGCCGAGTCGAAGAATCGCAGGCCGTGGTCGTAGCCGTTGAGGAGGAGATCAGAGAGGGCCTTCACGCCGAGGTCGCTCTGGTGGGAATGATGGCCGGTGCCCACGGTGCCGGTGCCCATCGCCAGGCGGCTGGTTTTGATACCGGTGTTGCCGAGCACGATCGTGTCCGCAGCCGTGAATTTGCGCGGCAGCGGCGGGATGGGAGGTATCGCGCGCAGCATTCCGCCGGCAAGACCCCTGGACGCGAGCCAGCCGGCGCCCAATACGCCTGCCGCTCCAACGATGAACTCCCTGCGCTTCATGGGCGATTCCTCCTTGCGACTGGATTGGTCGGCTGCTGGTATTCGACGTGCCACCGCCGTTACGGTTTGCGCTCAAGACATAACACTTGGAACGACGCGGGGCGACGGAATGAGTACCTCCACAGAAAGTGAAGCGGGCCCTGGGTCCGGAAAATCTAAGGAGTATTGTCCGCCGCGTCGGCTTCGATGGGAAGAGGGAAATGAAGAAAACTATCGGCATCCTGGCGGGAATGGGACCGCGTTCGACTGCGCCATTCGTAGACATGGTCGTGACCGAATGCCAGAAGCAGTATGGGGCACGTCACACCGAGGATTTTCCGCACATGCTGATCTACGCGCTGCCGGCCCCGTTTTACATGGACCGTCCCACGGACCATGCGCGGGCGCAGGCAGTCGTGATCGCGGGGTTGCAGCGACTGGAGAGTATGGGGGTGGACTTCATCGCGATGCCTTGCAACACGGCGCACACCTACTACACGGCGCTGGCGGCGAGCATTCGGGTGCCGCTGCTCAACATTGTCACGGAGGCTTGCGGCTGCTTGCGCGATTTCCAACGGATCGCGGTCTGCGCGACGGAGACCACGGTCAATTCCGGGCTGTACCAGACGGGGATCGCCAGGGCAGGCAAGGAGTTTGTGCCAACCGACGGCGTCCAGGGGAAGGTCAGCGAACTGATCACGGGCATCGTCGCAGGCCGGGAGCGAGCGCAGATGCGGGCGCTGTGGGATGAGTTTGTCGAGGCAGCGGTCGATCAGGGAGCCGACGCCTTGCTCGTGGCGTGCACCGAACTGAACGCGCTGGGGGATCTTGAGGACACCCGAATCAAGATCGCCGATGCGACCGTGGCGCTGGCTCGGGCTACTGTACGGAAGTACCTGGAAGGTAGTGCCAGACCGCGCGTGGCGGCCGACTGAACTAATCGGCCGCCGGTATTGTTCCCCATGCGTGCCGCAATCTATTTCTTCGGACGCGACTCCGGAGGCACCATCCCGGCAACCCGGTAATAAACCACCAACTGCCCGTAGTGCTCGCCGCCGTGTTCGGCCAGTCCGTAGGCGAGATCGGAGAGCGGCACGGTGCGGCCGCCTTCGCTTTCGACCACGGGACGGTTCATTCCAGCATCTCCCTCTTTCTGAATCTGGGCGGCACCTTCGGCGAATGACTTTTTCAGGTACGCGACGATGTCGGCCTTGGTCTTGTGATTGGCGCGGGATTCATCGTCGGTCGGCTTTTTGCCTTGGGCGATGTCGGTGAAGTAGTCATTCGAGCCGGCCACGTGCAGCAACTGTTCGGCGAAAGTGCGTTGGGTCGGATGCGGTTTGAAGTCGTACTTGTCCTCGGGAAAGTCCTCGGCCATGGCGATGATCTTGCGGCCGATCTCGTTCCAGGCAGCGAGGGCTGCTTGCGAGGGGGTTACCATTTTTGCCGCGCTCGGGGATTGAGCGAACGAGGGTACGGACAGGAGAACGAGACAGACGATCAGCAGGCTCACGAAACCTCTCTTCATACGCCGGTGCCTCCATTGTTTATGTGCGTTTTGGGCGGGCCTATCTTAGCCGCAAATGGTGGGAATGGGAACTCGCGGTTCCGTAGTGATCCTGCAAGAACTCGTGATAGAGAAATCGTCGGGCCAGGGGTACCGCATCGTGACACGGGGTTTTTCGACTCCGTTCGGCTTGCGCCTCACTGCGCTCAGGATGACAGGTTTTGTTAGTTTTCCACAGGCGGTGTGGCGGGTCAGGACTTCTGTAAAGCCTTTTGCGAGGCAGGCACTTACGAACCCTTTACGAACCTTTTATTCGGCCCTGACGCGGCCAGGTATCCAATGGAAGTGTGGCTGGGACGCTGGCAGCTGCGGCGTCTCAGGCCCGGGAGAAAAGCTGATGTCGGTTGAGCAGACTATTTCGGCGGAAGAACTAGCGAAGCTGTTTTATCAATACCACCAAACCCTTGCTCCAATTTTCGAATGCGAGACGAGCGAGACGCCCGCTTCGTGGGAGGCGGCCCGGTCCAAAGAGCGTAAGCTGATGATTGCAACGGCGCGACTGGTGCTGTCGGACTTGGCAACGCTGGGCAAGCAACGCGAGACCGCAGCACGCGAGGAGAGTAACCCCCGGTCGTACTTCGCCAAGCCAGGCCAGGCGGAGTGGGGCTGCTGACATCTTCAGCATCCTTGTGGCCGGCATCCTGCTCCGGTAAGATTTCGCTGCGATGGAGTCGGCCACTCGGCAATTCCGGCTTGTTCCTAGCGCCCTTCCGGCCGTGGAGCGACGAATCCGCAACACGCTGCTGATCCCGCAGATGTCGTTGGTTGTCATCGGTATCCTGCTGTCTTTGTTTCTCGTGGTTCGGAATTCCGACATCGGAACCACCCTAGCCGTGGCTGGCTTTGATGCGCTGTTCCTCACTTGCATCGCTTTCGTCAGCCCGAAGCGGATGCACGGGCGCCTGTTCAAGCTCTGGCAGAGCTACGTCCTTGAAATCGGGCCGGACTACTTACTGAGGGTGCAGGCCGACACGCCTAACGTGCAGTTGTTCTTCCGCGACGTGCAACGGGTGGAACGCCGGGCGGGACATTCCCTGCGCGTCGTCGGGAAGGACAAACTTCAGGTGATCGGCATTCCGGAGGGGATCGAACATCGCGACGAAGTCGTTCAGATCGTGACCGCGCTGGCCCCGGTCACGGCACCCGGGAGCGACCGTGTCCTGAGGGCGAACGTGCTGATGGGCCTGGGCTTTGCGGCGTACCTGGTGATGTTGTGGTCGAGGTCGCCGTGGCTTGTGGTGCCGCTGGCGTTGGGGGTCTCAGCGCTCCTGCTCTGGCTGATCGTCTTCATCCAGCGCAGCCCGAACGTCACCTTGCGAGCCAAACGGACGGGGTGGCTCTACCTGCTTTTCGTTCTGACCTGCGGGCTGAAAGTTCTCGCGGTGATTGGACCGCTGTTGCGGCATTAGGGACTGCGCATGTCCGGGGCTGTGATCGCCATTTCTGTCGTGTTGCTGGTCATGGTGGTGGTGATCGTCCTGCAGGATCTCACTGAGTATGAAAGTTTCAGCCGGCTCGGCAGCATTGCCACGAGCGTTGGCATTCTCACGGCTATCGGATTCGTGGTTTTCGGAGCGGTCCAGAGGATGAGGCTCTACCACAGCCCCAGTTTCTTCATGTCTAGGAGTTTTCTTGCGTCCGTGGTGGCGATCATTTGCATCTGGTACGCGTTCAATGATGATTTTCGCGGGCGGAAGTAATCCGACACGATATCGGGTTGTGCTTTCAAGCCGGTGGCACCAGGACACAAACGCGGGGTCCCCTTCGACTTCGCTCAGGGCGGGCTTACGCCTCACTTCGCTCAGGATGACAGGGCAACTTGGTGTCGCCTGTAAAGGTCCTCGAGTTTTTTCCCTTAGCGGCCTAAACGTCCACCAGATATCCCGAGAGCGATATGCGGGCGAGGGCGTTGCCCAGGTCGGAGTCGCGGTCGGCGCGGAGCATGACCGTGGTTTTCGGATCGGCGTAGAGGCGGACCACCTGGCCGGCGCGGAAGTAGTCTGGAGCTCCGAAGGTGCCCATGGCGTCGGTGTCGAGATAGTGTCGGGTGCCGGTGGCGGCGCCGCCGATGGTGGTGATCACCGAGAACAGACATTTCTGGCCGGTCGGCATGAAAGCCTCGCCGGAGACGTACTCGATGACTAAGCGCTTCTTCGGGGGCACGGTGACGAAGCCGTTCTGGCCGCCGAAGCCAGCGGGCATGCTGATATCGACCGCCGCCTGAAACGGCTGCCGCGCGGGATTGTCCTGATCGCACACAGGCGTGCACTTACGACGTTTGCTTCCGCTACCTTCTTCATGGCCTGCCTCCTGGGAAATCGGGAGCCCGGGTCCCTTGCCCCCTCAAGCCAATAGTGCGCGGGGCACGGCCGGCGTTTCAGAAACGCGCGGGTCGTGGTCCGGGGCGGTTCCGACACGGTTACGTTCGGCCGAGGGCCTTCGCGTATTGAGCGCGTGGGTTCGATGTTATCTTTGGAGGTCATCGCGTCGGGTCGTGCGAACTTTCATTCATGGACATCCTGAAACAGCTTTTCGAGCAGCACTTCCATTCGCCAGTCACGCAGGTGCAGCCGCTGCAGGGGCAACTGAGCGCGTCGGGGAGGAACATCTTCCGGCTGTCCAATGACCGGGCTAGCGCGATTGGCATTCTGTACGGTGTGCGCGAGGAGAACGCGGCGTTCCTGGAATTCTCGCGGCACTTCCGCGGGCACGGGCTGCCGGTGCCTGAGATTTACGGGGACGATTTGAGCCAGGGCGCGTACCTGGAAGAAGATCTCGGGGACACGACGCTGTTCGAGTTTCTTTCGAAGCACCGGACGGGTGAGGACATTGCGCCCGAAGTGATCGAGGCCTACCGCAAGGTGGTGGCGGTGCTACCGCGTTTCCAGGTGGAAGCGGGACGGGATCTGAATTACGGCGTGTGTTATCCGCGAGACAGTTTCGATGGCCAGTCGATCGCCTGGGATTTGAACTATTTCAAGTATTACTTTCTTCGCCTGGCGGGGATTCCCTTCAATGAGCAAGCCCTGGAAGACGACTTCGGGCGCCTGACGACCTTCTTGCTGAGCGCACCTCGCGACTACTTTCTGTATCGCGACTTCCAGTCACGCAATGTGATGCTGCAGGATGGGCAGCCATTTTTCGTGGACTATCAAGGCGGGCGCAAGGGCGCGCTGCAATACGATATCGCTTCCCTTTTGTATGACGCCAAGGCGGATCTGCCCCCGGAACTGCGGCAGCAATTGCTCGATCACTATCTGGACGAGCTGGCGAGGTTCATCCCGCTGGACCGCGAGGGATTCCTTCATTATTACTACGGCTATGTGTACATCCGCATTCTGCAGGCATTGGGGGCCTACGGTTTTCGCGGCTTTTACGAGCGCAAGACGCACTTTCTGCAAAGCGTGCCGTATGCGCTGAAGAACCTGCGCTGGCTGCTGCACAACGTTACGCTGCCGATCGCGCTGCCGACGCTGCTGGGTGCCTTCAACAGCATGCTGGGGTCGGAAAAATTGCTGAGCCTGGCAGCGGAGGGAGAGAGCCTGACGGTGCGAGTGTTCAGTTTCTCGTTTCATCGCGGGCTGCCGAGGGATGAGAGCGGAAACGGCGGGGGCTTCGTCTTCGATGGACGCAGCCTGCCCAATCCGGGGCGGGAAGAGCGCTTCAAGGCCCTGACCGGGAAGGACGCGCCGGTGATTGAGTATCTGAACCAGCAGGAGGGCGTGCACCAGTACCTCGCCAGCGTGATGTCGCTGGTGGATGCGAGCGTGCAGGACTATCAGCGGCGGCACTTCAAGAACCTGATGGTGTCGTTCGGTTGCACAGGCGGGCAGCACCGGTCGGTGTACCTGGCGGAGCAACTGGCGAAACACTTGCGCGGGCGCGACGGGGTGGAGGTGGTGGTGCGCCACCTAGGGCTGGAGAGCCTGGCGCAATGAAAGCGATGATCCTGGCCGCGGGCATGGGCACGCGCCTGCGGCCGCTGACCGACGATCGTCCCAAAGCGCTGGTAGAGATGGCCGGCCGGACAATGCTGGAGATCACGCTGGCGCGCTTGCGCGACTCTGGGATTCAGGAAGCGATCGTCAACGCGCATCACTTCGCTGACCGGATTGTCGAGTATCTCAAAGCGCACGACAACTTCGGGATGCGGATTGAAGTGTCGCGCGAGGACGTGTTGCTCGATACCGGCGGCGGCCTGAAAAAGGCCGCTGCTTTTTTTCTGGAGGAAAGCGGCGGGCGGGACGAGCCTTTCATCTTGCACAACGTTGATGTGCTCAGCACGATCGATCTAAGAGAAATGCTGCGGGCGCACCAGGAGCGAGGCGCTTTGGCGACGCTGGCGGTGCAACGCCGGGAGACTTCCCGATATCTGCTGTTCGACGAACAGCTTCAGCTTTGCGGGCGTCAGGCCGGACGGGATGGAGCGGCGGAATTGGTAGGATCGTCGTCGCGAGTGGAGGCTCTCGCGTTCTGCGGCATCCACGTGATTTCGCCGCGATTTCTGGGCATGATGACGGAGGGTGGAGTCTTCTCGATTCTCACGCCCTATTTGCGTCTGGCCGCGCAGGGAGAGAGACTACTCGGGTATCGCGCCGATGCGTATTACTGGCGAGACCTGGGCAGGCCGGAGCAGGTGAGGCAGGCGGAACAGGATCTGAAAAATAAGGCAGTGCAGCACTAAGCCCCCCGCTGCCCTGGTCCCGGTTGAGTATTCGGTCCAGGACAAGTCGTAATCAGCCGGACGAAATCTTCAGTGACCTTTTCACCTCTGCTATGACGGGTTCGATCTTCCTGCCTTTCGAGTTTCCACGTGACGATTTCGTTGAAAAGGTCAAGCGTAAGCCCAGTATCGGGATTGTTCTTGACGTGTTCTTCGATTTTCTTCTTGAGGGCCTTGGTGCCCGCCCAATCATTGTCTTGTTCGTCGGAGTCCGCACGGAACTTATTGACATCCGTGACCCACGATGCGCTCGCTTTTAGCTCTTTTACCTTCCTACGTTCGGCCACTGCACGCCTCGTCCATAAACTTCATCTAATTCATGCGCGTGCTGGGAAAATCAGGGTCACGATTCGGTTCGGCACAACCGCGTCCGTCTTAGCTCTCGATTTGCCCAAGCCGCAGTACCGGGGGCTCGGTTCGGCAACAGACCCCATACCGCTGCCAAAGCCTAAACCACGGGCTATGTGCGAGCGTTTCGTCGTGCCGTCGATTGGCAGCAGAAATGTCGCTTGCGCTGAGTGGTCTAATATCCGGCGCTTCGAACATTTCCTGTAGCTGTTTAATCTCGTCAATGATGCGTTCGACGTCCATGCGTCACAATTTCCAACATAAGCACGGCAACGGTCAAGCGGAGGCGCTTGCCGGAATATCGCAGGCGTTGTAGTATTCAATCGCTGCTTTCGTATCAGTCCCCCAGCCAGTATTGTTGATGATTGAGCCGCGCACCTGTGCAACCACCTCAATCGGCGGAGCATGGGATTCTAAATACAATCAGCTACCAAACTCGTGGAGTCGGGTTTTAAACCCTGAAGGCGGAGGCTGGTTTGGAAACGTCATCAGTCCGGGTTCTCGTGGTCGATGATTACGAACCGTTTCGCCGATTCATCCGTTCGACGCTGAGAA
>CAZXKO010000015.1:0-47946 GCA_964641665.1 uncultured Acidobacteriaceae bacterium | reverse complement strand
ATTGCAAATCGGTTAACAAAAGTTATTAGCGTTCCTGCAAGGTGTAAGGCGAAGAATGGGCGGCTTATTTAATTTACAAATTGTAGACATTCTCGTGACGTGGCGGGACAGCGGCGATCTTATTGTAGAAAAATCACGAGTAATCTGCCGTCGGAGTGGTATCCGTCTCCGGTGGCGTTCTTGGCATCTTGCACGGGATTTGGCGGCAGGTAATAACTTAACGTTTTCGCTTTGTTAGCTTTTTGCAGGCTGTTGCCAATATTGTCGCGTTCGCCGTCGACAGCAGGATCGATCTTGTGGGTCACGTTATTGTTTCTCTTGTCCTTGGCGAATCCGATGTCGTGCGTGCCCGCACCCACCCAGACTTCGGTTCCCTTCCAGGTAAACGGCGCCTTCCAGATGCGGAAGTGGTGGCGACTGGCGACCACGGCGTAAGGTTCGGCCTGTTCGTAGCCGTAGTCCTGCACGCGTCCGAAGAGATACAGCTCGCTCATGGGCATGGTGAGATAGGCCTTCTTCTCGTAGGTCTGGAGGACCGCCTTCGCCACGGATTCCTTGACGTCCTTGTCGGCGACGTGCCAGTCGGCGGCGGTGAGCGTGTCCTGAACCTTCTGCAGTGAGCCGACGATGACGAAGTTCACCATGTCGCCCTGGTGCTGGAACTGGTCGTTGACGCGGCGCGGCAGGCTGTCGATGCTCGAGCGCAGTTTAGAGTCGAGTTGTGAGTCGGAGAGCGTGAGGGCGGGAGCGGCGGCCGGCGCGGCTGCGCCGCTGGCAGAAGTGCCTCCCGCAGTAGCGGAGGATGCGGCTGCAGGCTGGGCGGCGGTCTTGTTCCCCATGCCAAATTGACCGGACAACCAGGTTTGGGCGGCAGTGGTCAGAGCGCCCTTGATGTCCGTGACGTCTTTTTCGCCACCGGCGGTGGTGGTCTGTGCTGCAGTCTGCGTTCCGGTCTTGGCGGATGCGGTGTCGGTGGACTTGGCGGCCAGCGATTCGGCGGCAGTGGGAGCTGCAGCTGTAGTGCCGCTCGCGTTGCCCGCGTCAGAAACCGCGGAGGTGACATGAACTTTGACGGCGAAGCTTCCGACGCAGGGCGCTGTGCCGTCAACGTTGACTCCCAGGAATAGATGTCCAGCCTGAGCCACGCGCAGTTGCTGGCTGGCGCCGACGAGCATGGGCGCGCCGTTTTCCTGCAGGCGGGCGATGAGCGCTCCGGGCAAGGCCGAGGACACGGGAAGGGTTTGTGCGGTGGCAGAACCCACACCGGCCGGATCGCAATTGGATCCGCTGTGGGCAGAGGCGGCCACAGCGAGAACGTCTCCAGCTTGCAGGTCAACCCCGGTGTCGGTCCAGGGCTGCCCAGTCGACACGGTGAACTTGTAGTCTTGCGCGGCGAGCGGCGACGGCAAGCCTGCAACCATCAGGAAAACAAGAAACACCGAGCCACAGCTCAGAAGGAGATGGGAGGCAATACCACTGCGTTTCATGATCGAAACCTCTACCTAACAAAACCGCGGACCAGGAGGATCGCGGAGGAGTTGCTCCTATTATGCAATACCTGCCGGCCGGGCAGAGTGCACGTTAAATGGGGAGCACCGAGGGGCGAGGACGTCCGTTCGGCAAGCTCGAGGCAGGATCTCGAGACAGCCGGGAAGACCCTTCGACTCCGGTCAGGGCAAGATGCCGGCGCTACTTATCCGCATTTCCCCGTGCCGTGGCAGCCTCGCGTCTTCGAGGCGCAATTGCCGGGCTCGGCGACTTCCCCGTCGGGACCGATGCAGGTCTGGGTATGCATGCACCAGAAAAGGCCATCGTTCGAACTCTGCACGTTGGGATCGGCTTCAGCGAGGATGAACTGTCCTTTCCAACGGAGCGCGGAACACAGATTCGGGTCTTTGATATTAAAGCGATCAGCCTTGCCAATCATGCGGCACCTCCGGCGGCCTTCAGGATTGCGCGTTTGACCGCCACCCGGGCGATTTGCACCTTGTATGCGTTCCCGCTCAGCGGCTTAGCACTGCTCAGGGCCGCGGCCGCAGCTTTTTGCGCAGTTTCCTCGCTGATGCTTTGCCCCTTCAGAGCCGATTCGGCTTCAGGTGACAGCCAAGGCGTCGGCGCGACATAACCCAGTACAACGCGGGCGGCCTGCACGTTTGATCCATCCAGCTTCAATGCGACAGCGGCAACCGCAAGCGGCCAATCGAAAGCAGCTTTCTGGCGAACCTCGTAGTGGGCTACTTTCCATCCATCGGCGGGCGGGACGATGATTTCCGTCAGGACCTCGTTGGGCTTGAGGTCGTGCTCGCGCTCGTCTTCATTTTTCGGGTTTACGTAAAACTTCTGCAGCGAAAGTTCGCGTCTGCCTTTGGGGCCTTCCAGGCGGATCGAGGCACCGTAGGCAATCAGCGCAGGAACGATGGTGGATGGGCTGATGAATTTTGCAGGCCCGTCGTTGCCGAGAATCGCGTGATAGCGATTGTCGCCGTCGCCGACCAGATCCTTGCCGGATTCATCCTTGGGCAGCAGGCCAAGTCCACTGCGGAAATACCAGCAGCGCGGACGCTGGCAGAGGTTGCCGCCGATGGTGGCCATGTTACGAATCTGCGGGCTGGCGGCCTCCTGGATGGCCTCGGCGAGGGCCGGATACTTGGCATGCACCTTCGCGTCGGCGACCAGTTCCCCCAGCGTGGTCAGTGCTCCGATCCGCAGGCCCTGGGCATTGGCGGTGACTCCATGGAGTTCCGCGATTTCCTTGATGTTGACCAGGCGTTTGGGCGCGACCACATCTTCCTTCATTAGGGCGAGCAGGTCAGTCCCCCCGGCGAGGATCTCGGTCTGACCCCAGGTCGCGGCGAGCAGGCTAGCCGCCTGCTTGGTGTTCGCGGGACTTACGTATTCAAACGGTCGCATTATGCACCTGCTTTCTGTGCTGAGCCTTGGCTGAGCGCGGCCAGAACCTTGCTGGGCGTGATTGGGAGGAAGGGAACGCGCACTCCGATGGCGTTCGCCACCGCATTGGAGATCGCGGCTCCTGGCGACACGGCCGGGGGTTCGCCGAGGCCGATCACACCGCGCTCGTCGTAGCCCTTGCCGGTCATCATGTGGACCTTGAGTTCCGGAATGTCGTTCAGCCCGGCGAGGCGATAGAACTCCATGTCCGGATTCAGCATGCGACCGGTGATCGAGTCCATGATTTTTTCCTCGTAGAGCGAGTAACTGATGCCCATGATCAAGGCACCGAGCACGCTGCTCTCCGCCATCTTCACGTCGATGATGAGGCCGCAGTCTTGCACCGCCACCATCTTGGTGACTTTGGCAATGCCGGTGTCGAGGTCGACTTCTACCTCCGCCATCTGGACGCCACCGACGCCGCTGTTGGTGAGATCAGGCTTGTTCTTGCTGGCCACCTGGTCGTTGTGTCCATGACAGGTGATGGGAGTGGCGCCGATCTTCGAACAAGCTTCCTTCCAGCTCAACGAGCGACCGGGGTCGGACTTCACGCGCACTGTGCCGTCCTTGGCTTCGAGATCCTCGGGTTGGGCGTTGAGCGCGGGCGCAACCTTGGCGAAGAGCGCATCGCGAGCATCGACGACGGCGCGGCGAGTGGAGGAACTCACGCCGCCGGGTGTAGTCGATCCGCCGGATCCACCGGAGGGTGGGTAGAGCGTGTCGCCGATATACAGCTTGATGGCGTCGACCTGAAGGCCGAGGGCATCGGCTGCGACAACGGCGATGCAGGTTCGCGTGCCGGTGCCGATGTCCTGCGTACCCATCTTGATGTCCACCGAACTATCGGGGTGGATGCTGAGGTCGCAGTCACTGCCGTGGCCACGTCCGCCCCAGGTGTGCAGCGACAAGCCGAGCCCGCGCGCGATGTTGCCCGACACGTTCTGGCCACGGGGGCGCCATTTCTCTTTCCAGCCAATAAGTTCGGCTGCCATGGGGAATTCTTCGCGATAGACCTTGGGAAGCTTGGTCAGCTCGATGTTCTTGAGGAAGAAGTCGTATGGATCCATGTTCAGCTTGGCGGCCAGGTCTTCCAGGGCGCACATAGTGAGGACCGCCGCTTGCGGATGGTTAGGTGCGCGCCAGGCTCGCGCAGGACCGATGTTGTTGCGGATCGCGGTGTGCACTTTGTGCTGATTGGGCACACCAAAGCAATACGGAATCGGAGGCATACCGCCGCCGCCCGGGCCGCCCGTACCCCAGGACTGTGACTTCCACGCAATCAACGTGCCATCGGTTTTGGCTCCCAGTTTCACGCGCGCGAAGGCCGAGGGACGGGCCCCGGCGACTTTCAATTCCGAATCACGCTCGAGCATCATGCGAACCGGCTTGCCTCCAGCTTGCTTCGAGAGCTGCGCAGTGACAATGCCCCAGCGGTCGGGACCAAACTTGCTGCCGAAACCGCCACCGACGTGATCCTGATGAACTCGGACGTTTGCGGAGGGAATCTTCAACGGTTCGGCCATTTGCCCGGCGATGCCCGAGACGTTCTGCGTCGACATGTGAACGAACAGGTGGTCGGGGTCGGTCCACTCGGAGGTCGAACCATGAGACTCCATGCAGCAGTGCGTGATTACGGGTGCTCCGTAAAGCCCCTCGGAGACAGCGTCGGCTTCAGAGAAAGCTTTGTCGACATCACCCTGGGTTTGAGTAGCAGCATTCTGGTAGTTGGACTTCGTCGTTCCCGCCGCTTCGGGATGCACGGTGGCTTTGCGGACAGCATCGAGGATCGTGTCGGGAACGCCTTCTTCCTTCGCGTCTTTGTAGTCCTGCTCGGTCGCCTGGAAACTGACGCCGTACTGCTGAATTTGCGAGACGATCTGATTTTCGGGGACCTGGTTGTCGAGCATGTCACCGAGATCATCCATGCTGAGCGGGCCCTGGGTTTCGCCGGCACCCGCGGGTGGCTCGGCGTCGCTGACCAGATGTGAGAGTTTCTGATACTTGACCTTGATCGCTCGGACTGCATCTTCGGCCGTGGCTTCATCGACTGCAGCGACAGCGACCACCTCGTCGCCGGCCCAGTGAATGTTCGAGCCCGGCTTCTGGACGATCTCGATGGCTTTCACGCCGGGCATTTTCTCGGCGGCGCTGATATCGATGCTGACGACCTTGCAGTGCGCATACGGCGAGCGGAGCATCTTGCCGAAGAGCATGCCCGGCCGCTTGATGTCGTAGGTGTAGCGGGCGCGGCCGGAGACTTTGTCCGGAGAGTCAACCCGCGAAATCCGTTTGCCGATCAGGGTGCGATGTTCGACATCGGGCCATTGATAGTCAGGCATGGCTCAGGCTCCTTTCCGGGCGACTTGAGCGACCGCGGCGCGGATGCCGGCATAGGTTCCGCAACGGCAGAGATTGCCGCTTAGTTCGTGGCGAATGTCCTCAGCGGTGGGGTCTGGGTGTTTGTCGAGCAGCGCTTTGCAGGCGACAACGAAGCCGGGCGTGCAGAAGCCGCATTGCGAACCGTCGTTGTCGACGAAAGCCTGCTGAATAGGATGGAGTTTGCCATCTTCCATCAAGGCTTCGACGGTCGTGATCTTCTTGCCTTGTCCCTCGATGGCGAGCATGGTGCAGGCATACACGGGCTTGCCGTCGAGCAAGACCGTGCAGGCACCGCATTCGCCCTTGTCGCAGACGCGCTTGGCGCCCGTAAGGTCGAGCGTATCGCGCAACGCGTCGAGCAGGGTCACCCGCGGTTCGAGACTGGCTTTGTACACCTTGCCGTTCACATTGAGTTCGATCGGAGCCTTGCCCGGACCATAGACCGGAACTTGCTGGCCGGCCGCCATCACAACATTGGGGCCGGCTACTACGGGCACCGCCGCAGCGATGGTCGAGATCTTGAGGAAGTCGCGGCGGGAAACGCCGGAGTGCTCGTCGATCACTGCGGTTTCGCTGCGGTCTTTATGAGTGGAATCGTCGTCACGCATCCCTGTCCTCCGCGTGGCGGGAACTTGCCGGCCGCCACTGCCGGGTTACGCCCGTCCGCAGGAGTGATGGGACGGGCGGGAAAACGGTTTTACGTCGTCGTGAGAGCTGGAACCAAAATTCTGTAGGGAGAAAAGTATACAACTTTGGCAGATGGCTGTGGGTGCGGCGCGAGAGCGATACCAGGACTTACCAGATCAAAGTGACGGGGTATTTTTCCAATAAGGGATCGGCGCTCAGGATGGGCAAACCTTCCTCCACGCTCTGCGCAACCAGGAGGCGGTCGAAGGGATCGCGATGGTGCATGGGTAAATGCTCGAGTTGGGTAACGTGATCAAGCAGGACCGGGAGGATTTGAACACTGTTCTTCGCGAGTTGTCCCCTCAGGTATGGGACCACAGGTCTCGGTAACGGAAGTTTTCGTACCTGGACCTTGATCAGAATTTCCCAGACGCTGGCGACGCTCAAGAACAGATCGCTGGCGCCGCTGAAGATCTCACGCGCACGGCGGGACAATTGCGGGTCGTCCGTGATGGCCCAAAGAAAAGCATGGGTGTCGAGCAAAGCCTTCACTTCCAGAAACTTTCTTCGACGCTCTTCGGCAGGGGTCGATTGAAATCCTTGGGAACCACGAAGTCTCCCTTGGCCGTCCCCAATGTTCTTTTGCGGACCCCGTTACCGACGGGGACCAGCTTTGCGACCGGCTTCCCGGCCTTCGCAATGATGACTTCTTCGCCCAACGCCACCTTCTCCAACAGCCGCGAAAGATGGGTCTTGGCGTGGTGGATATTCACTTCCATTTCGACATTATTAGCTAAGTCTATGACTAAGTCAATGCGGTTGTAAGGAGTACGAAGGCGGCCCGAATCCCGCGATTCGGCGCCGCCTCGAAACTTGCCGGTTTCCCTGATTCCGAACGAAGCGCGACGTGGTGAGCCGGTCGCTCTCCGGTGATCTGGCTCTATTTCTTGAGCGCACGAATGTATTTGACGATGCCGGCGATCTGTTCCGGGGTCAACTTGCCTTCGTAGCCTGGCATGGGCTTCTTGCCTTTCGTAATGATGCTGGTCAATTCCGCATCGGACTGCTTCTGCAACTCATCGGACGCGAGATCTTTGACCTTCATGGCTTTGCCAAATGCCGTTTCGCCCTTGCCCTCGGCACCGTGGCAGGAAGCACATTTGGCCTTGTAGTCTGCGGCTGCATCGGCCGCAAACGTCCGCGTCGAGAATGTGAAGGCGATCGCCAGAACAACCAGTAGAGCCCGGAACGTGGTTTTCATGCTGTCTTCTCCTGATCGATTGAAGAGGGCGCAACTCTCCCTCCGGGTTAGTCACTTGGCACGCACGCGGCCAAATGGTGCCTCAACTCATATGTTTATGCAGTGTAAGGAAATACAACATCTCGCCGCAAGCCGGATCCGACCGGTTTCGGGTCAAAAAACGCGCGATGCGCGTGAGAACCCACACTCGAGCTTTGGCGGATGCGCCGCTGTACCCGTCCTCGCTCGAACTAAGTCACTGAAAACAGGTAAGCAAAGGCTTAAGACGCTACTGTTCTTCATTGGCCCACCGAGTGCCTCAACGAAGTTGAGTTCGAGTCTTTTCCAGGGAGCCTGTTGTGGAACCCACCGTGTTGGCGATCGGGTTGAATCACCGCACGGCTCCGGTGGCGATACGGGAACGCTTCTGGATCAGCGAAAGCCGGCGCTACGAGGCTCTGGTGCGATTGGCAGGGGCCGAGGGCATTGAGGAAGTGGTGGTCCTGGCCACCTGCAACCGAACGGAATTCCTGTTGTGGGCAAGCGATCCGGGGCTGGCCGAGAATTCTGTTCTCCGGTTTCTCACCGCCGAATACGGACTGACACTCTGCGAATGGAAGCATTTCTACCGACTGCTGGACGATGCGGCCCTGCTGCACATCTTCCGGGTCGCCTCGAGCCTGGATTCGGTGGTGCTGGGCGACCCGCAGATCGTGATCCAATTCGCGAGTGCGTGGCAGCAGGCCCAGAAGGTGGGCAGCACGAACCAGTTTCTCGATGCCGTCCTAGAGAAAGCGTTGGCTGTTTCGAAACGGGTGCACGGCGAAACCGCGATCAGCAACCCGGCGGTCTCGGTTCCAAACGCAGCTGTCGAGCTTGCGCGCCAGACGTTGGGTACGCTGGCGAACAAGCGGGTACTGGTGCTGGGCGCCGGCAAGATGAGCGAACTTGCGGCGCGCTCCCTGGTCGACCACGGCGCCAGTTCGGTCTGCGTCATCAACCGCACCTTCGAACACGCGCTGGAACTCGCCGGGTCATTGGCAGCGACCGCGGTTCCGTATGGAGAACGGCGGCAGCACCTGGTGGACTCTGACATCGTGATCAGTTCGACTTCGTGCCCGGATTTCGTGCTGGGCCGGGAAGAAATGGAGTGCATCGCACACCAGCGCCCGCGTCGGCCCCTGGTGCTGGCGGATATCGCGCTGCCGCGCGACATCGACCCCCGTGTGCGCGAACTAGAAGGGATCTTTCTCTACGACCTGGACGACCTGGAACGGGTGGTCGCCCACAACGAAGGGGAACGCGAAGCGGCAGCGCTCGAAGGGCAACGGATCGTCGAAGATGAGGCACAGGGCTTCCGCCGCAAGCTGCTGTCGGAGCGGGCGGTGCCTACGATTGTGGAGCTGCGCAGCCAGCTTGAACGAATTTGCCGGCAGGAACTCGAGTCCTTCCAGAACGAGTGCGGGCCGTTTTCAAAAGACCAGAACGAACTGCTGGAAGATGTGGTCGTACGCATTACTCGTAGAATTGCTGGTTCGCTGGCCCGCGAACTCAAGGAGCCTCCAGAAAAAGGGGAACGGTACCCACTGACGACCGCAGTGCAGCGCTTGTTTCACCTGGAAACGCCTGAGAAGGCGACTGCCGGCACCACTCACTGAGATCGGGCGCCTCTCATCCGCTCACATTCGGCGCCTCGGGGGGAGATTCGGTCAGATCTCCCCTTTTGCTTCACACTCTTGTCGCGTGGATTTGCAGGCTTGTCCTCGTCCCAGCTCACCACGTACACTCCGCACCGTCTGAGAGGCTATGACGGACGACACCAGCATCGGCGGGGTGCGCCAGCAGTTCCCCTCCACGCACTGGTCGCTGATCGAGGGAACCCGCAGCCCGCACGCCGAGCAGCGGCGGCGCGCGCTCGACAAGCTGATCTCCGCGTACTGGAAGCCGGTGTACAAGTACATCCGCCTGCACTGGAAAAAAGAGAACGAGCCGGCGAAGGACCTGACACAAGAGTTCTTCGCGCGCTTGGTGGAAAAAAGATTGCTCGACCGCTTCGACCCCGAGCTGGCGCGCCTGCGCACCTACCTGCGGGTGTGCGTGGATGGCATGGTGATGAACGAAGACAAGGCTGCGCAGCGCGTGAAGCGCGGAGGCGACTTCACGCGCGTGCCTCTCGATTTTGAATCGGCGGAGGGCGAACTCACACAATTGCCAATTGCCGCTCCAGGTAATCCCGAGCAGCTCTTTTCGCGCGAATTTGCCCGCAGCCTGCTTGGACTCGCTTTGGATCGACTGCGCCGTGAATGCGAGGACAAGGGGAAGACGCTGCACTTTCAACTGCTCGAACTGTATGACGTCGAAGAGGGCGGCAAGCAATTGACCTACGACGAGGTCGCGCGGCGGTTCGGCCTCAAGCCCACCGATGTCACGAATTACCTGGCCTACGCTCGCCGGGAGTTTCGGCGCATTGTGCTCGACGAACTGCGCGCCATGACCGCGACCGAAGATGAGTTCCGGCGCGAGGCACAGACCCTGCTGGGAGTGAAGCTGTGAAGGGCTGGCTCAGCGACTCCGCAATCGAGCGTCTGCGCGAAGCTGCGGACTCTCCCGACCTCGCGGGAACCCGCTATCGCCTGATCGACAAGATAGGACAAGGCGGCATGGGCGGCGTGTTTCGCGTGGAAGACACAACCCTGGACAGACAGGTTGCGCTCAAGGTGATCAGCGTTTCCGGTGGCGATTCGAACTGGTCGGCAAGGCTTGTGCAGGAAGCTCGGGTCATTGCAAGCCTCGAGCATCCCGGGATCGTGCCCGTCCACGACGCCGGCGTGCTGGCCGACGGCCGCCCTTTCTACACCATGAAACTGGTGCAGGGAAAGCGACTGGATGAACATATCGCAACAGTTCCTGCGGTGTCGGACCGGCTGCGTATTTTTCTGCGAATCTGCGATGCGGTTGCCTTTGCGCACGCGCACGGCGTCCTGCATCGCGATCTGAAACCAGGCAATGTGATGGTCGGTCGGTTTGGCGAGGTATTGGTCATGGATTGGGGCTTGTCGAAGCTGGTGGGGAGCCCGAGTGGACCCGCAACCGGTCAGGCTGCCGATGCTCCCGTGGCTGAGATTGTCGGGTCGGGGACGGCGCATGGCAGCGTGCTAGGCACACCCGGATATATGGCCCCGGAGCAGACTCGAGGGCAGAGCTCAGTAAATGAACGCGCGGACATCTACTCGCTGGGCGCGGTCTTGCAGTTTCTTCTCGTCGACGCATCCCCGCAGCCGATTCCGCGAGCGCTGGTCGGTATACGGCGACAAGCCATGGCGGCCGACCCAGAAGATCGCTACCCATCAGTTGAGGACCTGGCAGGCGACGTCGCCCACTTTCTGGACGGTTTGCCGGTCAGCGCCTATCCTGAGGGGCCGTTGGCGCGAGCCTGGCGGTGGAGCGTCCGCAACCGCGCCTGGATTCTGCTGCTGCTCGTCTACATGGTGACCCGGGCCCTGCTGATTTTCTTTCGTCCGCGCTAAAGGATTTTTCACGCCTGCGGAATAGAACCACAGAGCGGGATGGCGCCGCTGGAGGCAAGAATTATGAACAAAGTCCTATTAGGATTAGTCCTGGGAGGAGTTTTGGGTATTTTCGACGGATTGACGGCGTGGCTTACCCCTGCAGTCCGCTCCCAGTTGCTCATGATCGTAATCTACTCGACCATGAAGGGTCTGATCACCGGTGTGCTCATCGGCTTCTTCGCCCGCAAGGTGAAGTCGCTGCCGCTGGGAATCGTCTTTGGCCTGGCGGTCGGCCTTCTGCTGGCCTATGCGGTGGCTGCGATGCCGGATCCCTCTGGGCATCACTACTACTTCGAGATCATGCTGCCCGGCGGAATCTTAGGACTCATCACCGGCTACGCCACCCAGCGCTTTGGTCAGCCCGTGCAAACAGCCGCCCGTTAGCCCAGCACTGATTGAGCTCAGACTTAAGGAGAGATTCGTTATGTCCCGAGTGGTGCATTTTGAGATTGCCAGCAACGATCCCTCGAAGACGGTGAAGTTCTACAGCGAAACGTTCGGCTGGACCTTTCAGAAGTGGGATGGCCCGCAGGAGTACTGGCTGATCAGCACCGGTCCGGACGGGCAGCCCGGCATAAACGGGGGACTGCTGCACGGACAAAGACCGACGGTCAATACCATCGATGTGGCCGACATCGATGCGACGCTTGCGACTGTCACCAGCAAGGGAGGAAAGATCTGCACGCCGAAGTTCGCCATCGCTGGCGTCGGTCACGTAGCGTACTGCGAAGATCCGGAAGGCAACATGTTCGGTGTGCTGCAAGCGGACGCGGCCGCTCGCTGATTCGTGCGCAGGGTGCGGTCAGCGGACGCTGGAGGTGTCACTCGAAGACTGCGAGGCACCCTCTTCTTCTTCGCCGTGCATGAGGCCGAATTTCTTGAGCTTGTAGCGCAGGGCGTCACGGCTGATATCGAGCAGCTTGGCCGCCTGGGTCTGGTTGCTGTTGGCCTGGCGCATCGCCAGCTCTACCATTGCGCGCTCCACTTCTTCGAGAGACGTGCCGCCTTCGGGGATGTACAGGCGAGGCAGCATACGGCCGTTGGCCAGCGTTTGCCCGTTCTCCGGGGCGGCGGTCCGCTCAAAAACCGTGCGCCCGCCGGTTTCTGACACCGAAAACGGGAGATACACCGGGCGCAGAAACTGCTCCTCTTCCAGGATCATAGCGCGCTCGATCGTGTTCTTGAGCTCGCGCACGTTGCCGGGCCAGGTGTGGTTGAGCAGCAGCTTGCGGGTATCGTCGGAAATCCCGCGAATGGACTTCTTGAACTGCCGGTTGTAGCGGTCGATAAAGAAATCTACCAGCGGAAGGATGTCTTCCTTCCGGTCGCGCAGCGGCGGAATGAAAATTGCGATGATGGCGAGGCGGTAGTAAAGATCCTGTCGGAACTGGCTCTCGCGCACGGCCTTCTCAAGGTCACGATTAGAGGCGGCAATCACCCGCACATCCACCTGCATATCGCGCACGCCGCCTACGCGCCGGATCACCTGGTCTTCCAGCACGCGCAGCAGTTTCGCCTGCAGCAGCGAAGAGAGTTCGCCGATTTCATCGAGGAAGAGCGTGCCACCGTCGGCCGCCTCGAACAGGCCTTTCTTCATCTGCTTGGCGTCGGTGAAGGCGCCCTTCTCGTGGCCGAAGAGCTCCGCTTCCATCAGGGTCTCCGGGATGGCGGAGCAGTTGATAGCCACGAAAGGGCGTTCCGCGCGAACGCTCTCGTAGTGGATCGCCTTGGCAATCAGATCCTTGCCGGTACCGCTTTCACCCTGAATCAGGATCGTGGTGGCCTCGCTGGCGGCAACTTTGCGGACGAAGTTCATCAGCTCAATCATCTTGCCCGAGGTGCCCACCACGTTGTGGTAGCCGGCCCGGCGGTGGACTTCCCCACGCAGGGACTGAACTTCGGTCCGGAGGCGCGTGGTTTCCAGGGCGTTCTTGATAGTGACTTGCAGTTCCTCGAAATCGAGGGGTTTCCCGACGAAATCGTACGCTCCCAGCTTAAGGGCGGCTTTCACGTCGTCGAGCTGCGGGTCGGCCGTGATCATGATGACGGCGCGCGCGTCGCCGTTCTTCTTTAGCTGATCGAGAACTTCGAGGCCGCTTAGGTCGGGCATGCGCACATCAAGCAGGACCAAGTCGGGGGACTCATGCTGCGCCAGCTTCAGGCCGGGCTCGCCCGACTCCGCCTCCAGAACGTGGTAACCCCACTCCTCGCACTTCTGGCGCAAGGACCAGCGCACGAGGCGCTCGTCGTCGACAATAAGAATCTTCTCGGAAGGCATCTAGGGATAACGTACCGCGGATAGCTTACTACGGACGGGCGGACCAGAGCAGGGTACAGAGGAAATTGCGGAAAGCCATGTTCGGGGCCTTTTGGCGCGGAAACCGAGGTGATTCCTTGGTTTAGGAGGCAGCTGCCTCGGAGGAGGATTGTTGCAGGGGAAGCGTGACCACGAATTCGGTCCCCTTCCCAACTTCGCTTTCCACTTCAATCCGGCCATGGTGGCCTTCGACGATCCGGCGCGCCAGCGACAAGCCCAGCCCGGTGCCGTTCCCCTTGGTGGTGTAGAACGGCCGGAAGATGTTGGGGAGATGTTCGGGCGGGATTCCGCGGCCCGTATCGACCACGTGAATCGCGGCCTCGCCTGGCGGGGCTTCGATTCCAACCTGAATCGTGCCTGCGCCATCGATCGCCTGGACTGCATTCAGCAGGAGATTCAAAAGCATCTGGTGCATCTGATCGCTGTCATGCTCGACATTCGGCAGGCCCGGACATTTCACGAGCTCAATCTTGATGGGCTTGGACAGGACTTGCTGGCGCGCCAGCATGACCGCGTGCTCGACGGTTACGTTCAGATCGCTGGGCCGAACCTCGGGAGGGTGAGGACGGGCGGTCTGCAAGAGGTCGGTGAGGATGTGGTTGATCTGCGCGATTTCCTGCCGCACGTCTTTGACGACCGCGCGAGCCGGGCTGGTGGAGGGCAGGTCGCGGGAAATGATCTCGATGACGCCGGCGATTCCGGCCAGCGGGTTGCGGATCTCGTGCGCGAGTCCCGTGGCCAACTCCCCCAGCGTGGCCAGGTGCTCCGCCCGCGACATCTGGGTGCGGTGCAGAACTTCGATTTCTTGACGGCTCTCGCGGAGTTGCAGCACCATACGATTGAAATTGCGGCCCAGGTCGCCAATTTCGTCATTCCGCTTGGCGAAACCCACGCGGACACTCAGGTCGCCGCGCCCGACCCGCTCAATCTTTTCTTGGAGCTCAACCATGGGGCGCTGAATGAAGTAGGCGAGCGCGAGCAGCACGGCGGCGCACACGGCAACGGCTCCCGCTCCCGCTACGATAAGCACCTCGTGACGCTCCGGGTCGCGCAAAGAAACGGTCGCTAGCAGGAAGATCAGCAGCCCGTTCAAGAGAACAAACGCCACGGGCAGCACCGTCTTCAGCTGCCAGTTCACCCGTACGGAGGGAAAACCGGAGTTGCCGTCTCGCCGAAGCCGGACCGCCGCCGCCATTGATCGCTCCCCTGGCCCCAAAGATCCTCAAATATCCCAATCACCGTGCCGATCGCGTACGAACCGCCTACGCCGGGCACCGTGGATCACGCATACGCGTGCATCCCCGGCAAAAGATACGTCACTCCGAAGAACGTAAACATCACCACCACGAATCCGAGAATCGCGAAGTAGGCCGCACGCCGACCACGCCAGCCCCGCGTAATCCGCATGTGAAGGTAGCCGGCGTATACCAGCCAGGTAATCGCAGCCCAGGTTTCCTTCGGGTCCCAACTCCAGTAAGAACCCCAGGTTCGATTGGCCCAGTACGCGCCGGCTGCGATCATCAGGGTGAGCAGCGGGAAGGCGATGCAGATGGTCTTGTGGGTAATGCGATCGAGGGCGTCGGCCGTGGGCAGCAGGCGCTCGAGATCCGTCCGCCGCCACAAGAGCAGCAGGTATAGCAGCGAGTTGAAAATCCCGCCGACCAGGCCGGAAAGAATGAACGGGCTCGCGGCCAGGCTGGTGGCATAAAGCCCCTCCGCGTCGAGCGAAGCGTACTGGCCGTTGCCGGCACGCAACAGGAAAGCGGCCAGCGCCAAGACCTGCAGCAGGATGCTTACGAACACCGCGCGGTTGGCCACGGTGTAGAACGAGTCGTCGTTGCGCAGCCGCCCCACGAGGTACAGCACGAAGGGCGCCGCCACAACCAGGAGCACCAGCACCATCAGCCAGCCCAGGTCTGGAATAACAACAAACAGACGCATGCCACGCTGCAGGAACACCTCGGATCTCTCCTGCGCGTTCCAGGCGATAACGCTGAGTCCGCCCCACTTTTCGAAGCGGGTCAGGACGCCGATGTACACACCCGAGGTGAATAAGCTGGTGGCTGCCAGAAAGGTCTCGGTCTTCATCCGATCCTGGATCAGGAACATCAGGGCGAGCGCGAAACTCAGCGCGCAGGCTGCGTAGGCGAGCATGGCGAGGGTCACGTGCACGTGCAGCCAGGTGGATTGCAGGGCCGGGACCAGGGGATGGACATCGGTGCGCAGCAATTGCATGAGAACCACGCCGACAATCGCCACTGGCATCGTGACCGTGCCGATGACTTTCACGCCGAACTTCTTCTCCGCAACCAGAGTCAGCAGGGCTAACGTCCAGACGAACATCAGCAGCATCTCGTAAATGCTGGCGAACGGCGGATGTCCGGCCTCGTACCAGCGATGCGCGACCGCGCCAGTATTAGCCGCGAGGCCGGCCCAGGTCGCCAAAGAGGCGAAGCGAACATAAGAATCCGTTCCCGTCACGCCGAACCCGAGATAGAGCGCGCCCGCACCGACGTAAAAGATCAGCGCGGCGTACAGCTGGTTCGACTCACTGAGCAGGTTGCCATTCTTTACGACGTTCAGGAATGCCATGAACAGCAGGAACGAGATCGCCAGCCCCACCATCACGATCAGCGTCGTTCCGGTGGCCGCGGGTTGCTGTTCAACTCGTGCACGAGCCATGATGGTCTCCTTCTCCTTCAGGCGATGGAAACCACGCGCGCCGTGGCGCCGGTTTCCCGCAACGATTTCAGTTCGGTTTCAATTTTTTCGGTCAGTTCGCGGAAGCGTTCTTCGAAGGCCTCGCGGTTGCGATTGGCGGTACCTCCCACCCACAACTCGAGCTTGCCTTTCGCGTCGCGAACGGGAACGGCCCAGAATCGTGTGTGTGCAACGTAGAACACGAATGTCAGCCCAATGCCCATGAGCACGACCCCGGTCCATACCGCCCACTGGCCGGGCTCATGCGAAACCTCGAGGCCGGTGAAGTAGCCCAGCTTCAGATCCTGCACTTCGAACTGGTAAGGCGACTGTCCGTTCTCCGCGAATCCTTCGAGCGGCGGGAGCCAGAAGTTGACCGACTTTCCGCTCCTATTCGAGGTGACGATCAGGTGGACCGCTGGATTTGTGACGTCATTGGAACGCGTGTACACCTGGTTGTCGCGCACCACGTAATCGGGAATGAACTCGTCCAGCTTTACGGTGGTGTCGGGATCGAGGACCGCGGTTTCATTTAGGCCCAGCGTGAGATCTTTCCTCAGCGCCGGGGTTGCGCTGGAGATGGCAGTCAGCATCAATTGGTCGAGCTTGCCCGTCGGTCCGTAGCTGGCCTGGTAGAAGCGAACACCGCGATAGACCAGGGGATCGTTGACCACGATCTCTTTGCGCTGGATTTCGCGGCCGTCCTCGACAACCACCAGCTGCGACCACCATTTCTTCGGACTTCCGTCTTTGTAGTTCTCCTGCCCGGCGCCCTCGCAGCGAACGGCAAAGGGAAGGAATTTCTGCTTTCCGTTGCGCAGTTCGACAATGCTAGCCTTCTGACCGCGGGTGAGCGAAACAAAGGCGCGCCATCCCCAGAGCGCGTCGACGATGCCGCCGAAGAAGATGAGAAGCAGGCTGGCATGCACGATGTACACCGCCATCTCCGAAATCCGGTGGCGCTCGGCAAAAATCGAGAGGTGATCCTTGCCCACCGCACGCTCTGGCTTGAAGCCGAGATCGTGCAGCGCTCTTTCTGCCGCCACCAGGCCGGTTTCCTCGTCGGCAACGGAAATGTGGGTTTGGGTAGGGAGGGCTTGGCGGAATGCTTTGTCCGGAGACTTGTAGGGCCGCGCGAAGTAGCGCCAGGCGTTCGGGAAGCGATCGATCGAGGCTGCGATGATGCTCAGGCTGACCAGCACCATCAGGGCGACGAACCACCAGGCGTGAAAGACGTCCGTTAGGCCGAGTTTGTCCAGCAGGCTCAGGACGGCGGGCGAGTACGCGCGCTCCATTTCGTCGGGCTCGGTGATGGGCCGCTGCAGCACGATGGTCCCGGCCGCGGAGAGCACGACCACCGTAATCAGCAAGATCACGCCGGTCTTGATCGAACTCAGCGTCTGCCAGAGCTGACGGCGAATTCTGGTTGGGTCGACAGCCATAGGGCTTCCTTTCGCCTTTGCTGCTGCAACTCCGACGCCATACGCTCTCCACGAGAAGCAGCTTTGTTTTCTCGCAGTTGCAGTTCACGGGGAAAGGTCTGTGCGGAGAAAATGGGCCAAATCCCACAGGGGCCGAAAGAGATCCGGGAATTTCACGCATCTCACAGGGCGCGGTGCGCTGGGTCACAAGCCGATGTGAGCGTGCGGACCGTGCGCTGGTCATAGTGTGGTGACCCGACGCCCGAAAATTACTTGGGTCATTTCACCAATGGCGCTGCGGGAGAAAGCCCAGCCGGGGTTCGTCGGCGTGATCGTTCGGCCTTCAGGGAAGGCCAGAAAGATAGCTCAAGCATTTTCAGATCAACGTGTTGCAACCGGCGTCGAAAAACACAGCAGGAACCCCGAGGAAGGCGAGCTTCGTGCATTTCTCCAGGCGGAGGCATCCGGAAAGTGGCCGTGCAAAAGCAAGATCGCAACTGGATGTGGACGCGGGCAGTGCCATTGCTCGTGGTGGTATTGGGCGCGGCAGTTCCTCTCCTCGCTGGCACTCACCCTGTTCCGCTCGACAAGAACACCGATTCGGCCAAGTGCCTCGAGTGCCACGCCGAGAAGGGCAAAGGCAAAGCGGTCCACTCGGCAATCGCGATGGGCTGCACCAGTTGTCACGAGATTCGCGTCAACAAGGACGTCACGCGAGTCAAACTGATCACGACCACGCCGACAGCACTTTGCCTCACCTGCCACGCCGACAAGAACGCCGCCGACATGAAGGGCACGGTGCACAGCCCCGCCGTACGCGACTGCGTGAAGTGCCACGATCCACACGCCTCCGACAACAAGAACCAGTTGCTCAAGGCGACAACGGGTGGCGAGAAAGACAATCTCTGCCTGAACTGCCACAAGACCGGACTGAAGGTGCCGGAAAAAGGCAGCCGTCACGCCGCGCTCGACTTGGGGTGCAGCACCTGCCATGTGACGCACAAGACGGGCGAGATCGGGAAGGCGGAGTTTGATTTTCATCTGGCCAAAGCTGTCCCGGCCCTGTGCCTCGATTGTCACGATGTGAAGGACGCAACACTGCAGAAGGCGCACGCCAATCAGCCGTTCGCCGGCGCGAATTGCATTCAGTGCCACGACCCCCACCAGTCAGCGCAGCCGAAGCTGATGCAGAGGTTCACGCACCCGCCGTTTGCGGACAAGACGTGCGAAGTCTGCCACGCGCCCGCGAAAGACGGGAGAGTCGTCCTGACAAACGCCGACAGCAAGGCGCTGTGCGTCACCTGCCATGCCGACCAGGCGGAGAAGATCGAAAAAGCTCGTGTGGCGCATCCGGGCGCGCAGGGAGAGTGCCTGGCTTGTCACAATCCGCACGCAGGGAGTACGCCTGGCTTCCTGCAGCCTGACCCGGTCAGCGCTTGCCTGGCTTGCCATGCCGACCAGGCCGATCAGTTCAAGATGGCACACCTGCACCAACCGGTGTTCCGGCAGGGATGCGCCGTCTGTCACGAACCACACGGCAGCGAGAACGATCACCTGCTTCGCACCAAGAAGGCAGAAGGGGTTTGTCTGGAGTGCCACGGTCCTGACTCGCAGCCGAAGAAGCTGGAGGCGGAGCACCTGATCACGATCTTCGACGGCGCGGTGAAGCTACCCGAAGATTATTTCGCCAAGAACCAGACGGTGGTGCTGCCTCTGCGGTACGGCCGGGGTCATCCGGTCATGGGACACCCGGTGTCCGACATCGTGGACCCGACCGACATTACCAAGGTGCGGGCGCAGATCAACTGCCTGTCGTGCCACCAGCCGCATGCTTCGACACAGCCGGACCTGCTGGCGAAGGACCAGGTCAACAACATGGCCTTCTGTTCCAGTTGCCATAAGGATCTGACGAGGCGATAGCACTCCGCCGGAGGAGAATGACGATGTTTGAAGGAAGCGCAAGCTCCAATCACAAGCGCCTGCTTACTGTCGGTATCGTGCTGAGCCTGACGTTGCTCGCTCCGCTGACGGCGTTTGGCGGCAAGAAAAAGAAAGCGGACGCGGCCCAGCCCAAAAGGGCTCCGGCGATGATTGATTACTCGAACATCGTGTGGCCAAATCCGCCCGCGATCGCGCGCATTCGCTACCAGGCATTCTATTCAGCGCAGAAGGTCTCCCAGGTGGAGGGCGCGCACGCCACCAAGAAGCAGAAGTGGATGGACCGGCTGGCCGGCACGCAACCGACCAGCGAAAGCACCAAGGTCCTGTTCCAACTGGCCGAGCCCTACGGAGCAGCGGTGGATGCCAAGGGCAACCTCTACGTCGCCGACCAGAAGGTGGGCGCGATCTTCATCTTCAACACGGAAACCCGCGATGTCGAGCTGATCAAGAACAAGGTGCAAGCGCATTTTGTGCGCATCATCGGCCTGGCGATGGACGACAATGACCGCCTCTTTGTTTCGGACCCGGGCCTACGCCACATCCTAATTTTCAACGCCGCGCACAAAGCGGAAGACGTGATCAGCGAGGGGCTGGTCAGTCCGGGCGCGCTCGCCATCGACCGCGAGAACCGGCTGCTCTATGTATCCGACGTCGAACTGGACCAGATCCTGGTGTATGACGCCGACACTCTGAAACTGTTGCGCAAGATCGGGACTACCGGCCACAACCACGAACTGACCACTCCGGGCGACTTTGCCAAGCCTACTGGACTCGCGGTGGATCAGGATGGAACGCTCTACGTGGCCGACACGCTGAACAATCGCATCGAGGTGTTCGACGCGGACGGGAAATTCATCAGCACCTTCGGCAAAGCCGGCGACGGTCCAGGATACTTCGCGCGCCCCAAGGGTGTTGCGGTCGACAGTGATGGGCATATCTGGGTCGCCGACGGTATGCAGGACCGCGTGCAGGTTTTCAACAAAGAGGCGCAGTTGCTGATCAGCTTCGGCGGCCACGGCCTTCTTCCGGGACAGTTCCAGGGACTGGTCGGCATCACCACCGACAAGATGAACCGCGTGTTCACCACCGAGATCTTCCCCGGGCGGGTACAACAATTCCGCTACGTCACCGACGCGGAGGCCGATCAACTGCGGATCGAACAGGAGCAGTTGCGGGAAAAGAAAGCCGGGCCAATCCAGAACTCGGTTCCCGAAACCCCTTCGGCAACGGATCCCAACGTTCCGCAGAATCGGTAGAGACAGCGAAAATCTGCAACACCCCGCGGGAGTGTCGAATGACTACCGCCCCGGAGTTGCTTAGCCCTCCATCACACTGTTGCGTTCTGCAACGCTCCTTCGAGAAGACGTTCGTAACCTTGGGGGACTGTGGGATTTGACCAATCGCGCTTTTCGAGGTGGATCATTTCCCCCAGTAAGCGCTCATTCCCGAATTGGACGGGGTCGGAATCTGGAATCTAAAGTTACCTTAGATTCAATGACTTAGGGCGAAGGTGCGGGACCAGGCCGGCCATACCGGCTTCGGACGGCCAGTTGCATGAACACAAGCCGAGGGGCGGCTGCGAAGGGTGCCCAGGCGCAAGTCGCAGTCATGGGCCTAAGCCTCGGAGAGTTTTGTTAGCAAGTGGCACACATCATGGAGGTCTTAAATTTTATGAAGAAAGCGATGTTACTCATAACCTTCGTAGTCGCGGTCGCGGGGTTGATGATGGCGCAGAACTGGTCGTCGCCCGGCGTGGACGTCCTCGGCGCACACAACAACAACGGCCGGGGTTGCGCGGGCTGCCACCAGCCGCACAGTGGCGCGTTCGGGTCCGGGCAAAAGGGTGCCGCCGACAGCGGCAGCTATGCTTTGTGGGGACAGGACGCCAGCCCCTTGTACGGCAAAACCATCGCGTTCGGCGATGACGGCAGCTACACGGAACTTCTGCCCAGCACACTTGCAGGGGGGAACCAAGAAGTCGGCGGCATCCTGCTCTGCCTGAGTTGCCACGACGGCAACCTTACCCCGAAAAACATGATGGCCAACCAGTCCTACGAACAGAAGATTGGCCTTCTGACTAACACTGCCTACGGGACGCAGCCGATTCCGACCCTGCTCGGAAACGACGGCACGACCGGCGGCAACTACACCAACGATCATCCGGTGGGCACCAACGCCACCATCCGGGGAGGAAGCGGCCTGGTCTGGTCTGGAAAGTCCTTCACCGTGACCGCGGGCAGCCCGTACGCGAAGTTCGTTGCCAACTACGGCTGGCCGGCGCTGGCCCCCGGGAAGTGGTCGAGTCCCTGGGCCATCAACGCGGCGGGGCAACCGTTCGTGCTTTGCACCACTTGCCATAACCAGCACGTGATGACGGTGTACACGTCTTCAGCGTCGAGCCCGATTGCGAACGACGGCGGCGGCAAATACTATGCCACCTACTTCTTCGTGAATGGCCCGTACAATCCGAACATCAACACCGCCACCAACGCCAACGCACCGTCGACGACGCAGTTCTGCCGCCAGTGCCACTTTGGAGAGTCCAACGAAGCCAACAACACCAACAACATCCCAACGGTCTTCCAGTAGACCTGGGCTGATGGACAGGGGAGAGAAATTTCTCTCCTCTTTTTTTCTGATGGGTGAGTGAGGACACCATGAAACCGACAATCCTGATCAGCCTGTTGCTCGCCGTACTGCTCCCGAAAGCATCTGCGCAAATGGCGTCGCACGCATCGACGCAGACCCCCTCCGCGGCAGCGCAGCTCACGGCGCCGAGCGACAAGCCGGTGGCGCGGGTCAACGGAGCTGTGCTGACAGATCGCGACCTGCTGCGTGAAATGTTTGCCATCTTCCCCTACGCCCAGCAGCACAACGGTTTTCCGAAAGCGCAGGAAGCCGCCATCCGGCAGGGCGCGCTGGAGATGATCATCTTCGAGGAGCTGGTTTATCAGGAAGCGGAGCGACGCAAGCTTGCGGTCGCGGCCGAAAAACTAAACCGCGCGGTGGCCGAGTTCAAGAAGCAATTCTCCAGTCCCGACCAGTACCAGCAATATCTGCGATCGGAGATGGGCGGGTCCGAGCAACACTTGCGGCAACAGATTCGTCGCTCCCTACTCATTGAGCAGGTGCTGAACAGCGACGTGGAAGCGAAGTCCACCGTTTCGGCGGCCGAGGTTCAAGCCTACTACACCAAGAATCCCACGCGCTTCCAGGACGCGGAAACATTCAGCTTCCAAAGCATTTCGATCGTGCCTCCGCTCAAGCCCACCGCTGGGCAGGCCAAAGAAGCGCAGAAGAAAGCTGAGGACGCTCTTCGCGAGGCGAAGGGAACCAAGACTTACCAGGACTTTGGACTGCTGGCCGAAAAGATTTCCGAAGATGACTTCCGGGTGAACATGGGCGATCACAAGGCCGTAGGCCGGGACAAACTCCCGCCGCAGATTGTGAAAGCTTTTCTGGGCATGCAGCCCGGGCAGGTCAGCGGCCTGATCCAGATTGAAAGCGCGTACACAGTGGTCCGACTGAACGCCCACACGCCGGGGCGGAAGCGCAGGCTCGAGGAAGTAAAGACCGATCTGACGACCGAACTGCAAAAGAGAAAATACGAGCAGTTGCGCTCCAACCTGGCCAAGCAACTGCGTGCCAAAGCGATGATTCAAGTGGGATAGACCATCACTTCGTCGTGATGTCGGCCATCCTGCGATGACAGCGTCGTCGCGAGTTTCTCCACCCCGCCGGCGAAAACCGGCGGGCTTCCATTTGCCATCAACGGCAACAGCCGACGTCTTTTTCTGGCCGTCTCTTGCCCACGCGTCCAAGCTCTTGCCCGTTGAGTCATTCAACACGCGAAGCGGGTGATATGCCGCACCGGGCCTGAAAAGACCGCGCCAACCTCTCTAATTCCAGAGATAACTCACCTGTTTTCATGCGTTTTGGAAATCTTCGAGGAGGTATATTTTGGCAATCGTTGTGCGTTGTAAATACGTTCGTGCAATCGCACTGCGAGCCTTTGGCTGGAAGGTAGTCTGCCCATGAAGCTAACGATTCGCATCCTCGGCTTGACGGTTCTGGTGATGGCACAGATCGCCGCCGCCCAGCTCAACGTCGGCGACAACACCAAGCTGAATGCCGGAGCTCTGCTCTCGTTCGGATACTCGGGGGCCTACGGCGACGAGATCCCCTCGAACCACGGGTTGACCTTCGGTCTCGACGGCAAGTTCTCCGGGTACTACTACAGTCCTAATTTTATTTCGTTCAACGCGACGCCCTATTACAACCAGTCCAGCGCCAATTCCAATTTCCAGTCGATCACCGGGGCCAGCGGCGTAAACGGGACCGCGGACTTTTTCTCCGCTAGTAATTTTCCGGGATCGGTGAGCTATCACTACGACGCGGACAGCACGGGAACGTTCGGCTTGGTCGGACAACCGAACTTCACCACCTACGGCAAGAGCCAGGGCTTCGGAGTCACCTGGAGCGCGCTGCTGCCCGACCTGCCCACGCTGACAGTCAACTATTCGCAGGGAACGGGGCACAGCACCCTCTACGGCACCAGCGACGAAGCCAATTCCAACACGCGCTTGTTCAACGTGCATTCCAACTACGACGTGGCTGGCTTTCGCCTGAATGGCTACTTCGACCGCAACAGCCTGAACTCGAAGTTCCCGGAATTTCTCGCTGGTCAATCGGAGGCAGTGCAGGACTCCGTTGGCCACGATCTCGGTTTTGGCGCCCAGCACAGTCTGCCCTTCCAGGGCTTGTTCTACGCAAACTACAATCGAGCAACGGCCACCAGCGACTTCCTTTCCAACCAGGGACAAAACGCCAGTACCTCAAGCTACACCGACAACAACGAGACCGTCTCGGCCAGCTTCCATCCCATCCAGAAGCTGAGCCTGAACATGAGCCAGAATTACACCGACAACCTGACCGGTTATCTGACGCAGAATCTGACGGGGGTCGGAACGGTGGTGCCGGGACTGAACCTAGGGTCGGGATCCCACTCTTACACCGTGGGCGGAGGCGCGCTGTATCAGTTCACCAATGCGCTCTCGGGCCAGGCGCAGGCGACTTACTACGACCAGCACTACTTCGGAAAAACCTACACTGGATCGTATTTGAGCGGCACCGTAACCTATGGTAAGAGGCTGCTCGATATGTTCACCTTCTCCGCTTCGGTGATTGACAGCTCCAACGGCCAGGGGAACAATGCGGTTGGTTTTCTGGGCAACTTGAATTTCTTTCGCCGGGTTGGCGGGTGGCAGACCTCGGGATCCTTCAGCTACGCGCAAAATGTGCAGACGATACTCGTGACCTACACGACCTCATACTACAACTACAGCGCTAACCTGCAGCGCCGCCTACCCAAGGCAATGCAATGGACTGTGGCGTTCAATGGAACGCACAGCGGGCTCTCCCAATACCAGGGAACGAGCAGCCACAGCGAGAGCTATTCCACTTCGCTCAGCATGCGGAAGCTGGCCCTGAACGGTCTTTACACAAAATCCGACGGGATCTCGCTGCTGGGCGTGGGTGGCCTGGTGGGACCTCCCCCGACGCCGGGCCTGACTGATTTCATCGTCTTTGGCGGCACCAGTTACGGAGGCGGAGTTTCCGTTACGCCGATTCACCGGCTGTCGGTTTCCGGAACCTTCAATCGCGCCATCAGCAATACCATCGGCGGCACAAGTTCGCACAACAACACCGAGATCTTCAACTCGCAATTGCAATATCGCCTGCGGAAGATCGGGCTGCAGGCAGGGTACACACGTTTCACGCAGGGGATCAGCGCGATTGGCGCTCCCGCCAACACGACGTCGCTTTTCGCCGGGATAACCAGATGGTTCGACATCTTCTAGCCAGGGCTTACAAGTCCGCGATGTGCGTCCTACTAAGCATCGCGTGTCTTGCTGTGCTGACTGCGACGCGCGCCGAGGCTTCAAAGCGACCGAAGGAAACGATCAGCCAGCCCCCTCCGCCCGACCTGTTGATGGACGGCGGGCGCAAGTTGTCGTTTGAACGCAGCTTCAGCCTGGAACGCGAAGTCAAGCCCAAGCGCGGTTTCTGGACCCGGATGGTTGACGTCATTGCGGGCGAACCTGACTTCCACTACATGGTGAGTCCCTACAGCGTGGCTACCGACTCACACGGACGCATCCTCGTGACCGATACCGGCGCGGCGGGCGTGCACATCTTCGACTTCCACCAACAGAAGTACAAGTTCATTTCGCGTCGCGACACCGGCAAAGACCCGATGTTGAACCCGCAGTGCATCGCGGTCGACGCGCGGGACAACCTCTACGTGACCGATTCGCAGGCGGGCAAAGTGTTTGTGTTCGACGCAAACGGAAAATTCCGGCGCGCCATCGGGAGTCTGAAAGGCGGCGAGGGGTTCTTCAAGCGGCCTACAGGAATCGCGGTGGACTCGGCCGCGCAGCACATCTACGTAACCGACACGCTGCGCAACCAGATTTACATGATGGACATGCAGGGCAGCGTCCTGCAGACGATCGGCAAGCTGGGCACGGGGGACGGCGAATTCAATTACCCGACGGAGTTGCGGCTGAACGGTGCGAACCTGATAGTGGTGGACACGATGAATTTTCGGGTGCAAGTCCTCGATCGCTCGGGCGCCTTCCGATACGCGATCGGAAAAGTGGGTGACGGCGCCGGGTGGATGTTCCGCCCCAAGGGAATAGGTTTTGATTCCGAGGGCCATCTTTATGTGGTCGACGGGCAGTGGGGCGTTGTGCAGGTTTTCGACGAAGAGGGGCGGCTGTTGTACTACTTCGGACAGAAAGGAACCGGAGCCGGCGAGTTCCAGTTGCCGACCGGGCTGGACATCGACCACCAGGACCGCATCTACGTTGTGGATTCATTTAACCGACGAGTGCAGATCTTTCATTACTACGCATTGGCGCGGCCGGCGGACAGGGGGAAACAGTGAGGACGATCCTGTCATTGATTTGCGTCGTGGCACTGGTCCCGGGTTTGGCGTTGGCACAGGTATCGGTTGATGTGCTGGGGATGCATAACCTGTCGCCCGCCAGCGGCGCCTCGGTATATTCCCAGGGTAGCCTGGGCTGCACGTTCTGTCACGCTCCCCACAGCGGGCTGGGGGGGAACACGCCGCTGTGGAACCAGAAGCTGTCGGCACAGACCTACGCTCCTTATACCAGCACGACTTATCACCAACAGGGCAACACCCAGCCGACCCTGGGCGTCACCAGCAGCCTCTGCCTGAGTTGCCATGACGGTACAGTGGGAGTGGGGCAGTCTGCAGCCTACGGTCAGTTACCGACCACCGGAACGATGAAGAGCATCGACTCGTTCGGGACCACGCTGACCGGGTCTCACCCGTTCAGCCTCGTGACCCCATTAAAGGATGCGCCGAGCCTGGTGGCTTCGCTGGCGGCGCAGGGCCAGACCGCCGATCCGACGCATGCGGTGAAATTGATCAAGGGCAGTGTCGAGTGCACGAGCTGTCATGATCCGCACGTACAGAACATCGACAAGATTGCGCAGAATTTTCTGGTGCGCGACAGCTCGAATGCGCAACTGTGCCTGGCCTGTCACGATCCGAATCGTCTAGTGCAAGGACAGAACAATCCCCTGGCCGGTTGGCCGAATAGCACCCATCAAACCGCGACCAACCAGGTGTCGCCGGATGCGCACGTGGGCCCGTACCTGACGGTTGCCGCGAACGCCTGCTCTTCTTGTCACATGTCCCACCAGGCAGCCGGACCCGCTCGCCTGCTGCGCCCGACCACGCCGGCAGCCCCTGCGACCGATCCGGTAACCCAGTCCTGCATAACATGTCACAACGGAGGCACGCTGGTTTCTCCGGCGGCTCCGAACGTGATGGGAGAGATCGCAGGAGTCTCCAAGATCGGCCATCCGCTTCCCTCTGGGAACAACTTCCATGACGCCAGCGAAGCAACGGTGCTGAATAACAGCCGGCACGCGACATGCGTCGATTGCCACAGCGCTCACGGGTCCAAACAGGTTCAAGCGTTTGCCGCGCCGCCAGTGCTACGGCCGTCGCAGGCTGGCGCAACCGGAGTTAGCGCCGCCGACGGCGCGACCGTAATGACTCCGGCTATCAACCAGTACGAAACGTGCCTGCGCTGTCACGGAACCAGCACGGGCAAGCAGCGGCAGATCATTTACGGGTATGCACCCACGCGCGTGGTGGCAGGGCCGGACCCGCTCAACATCATCCCCGAGTTCGCCTCAACCGCAACTTCGAGTCACCCGGTCACGCATGACCGCACCAGTCCGTTGCCGCAACCCAGCCTGCTGGTGAACATGCTGAACGAAAACGGTACGGCTTCCGCGCGGCTCGTCGGAAATCGCATTCTGTGCACCGATTGCCACAACAGCGATGACAATCGCGAGTTCGGTGGCACAGGGCCCAACGGGCCGCACGGGTCCATCTATCCCCACATCCTGGAACGCAACTATCAGTTCAGCCAGGCAGCCGTACCGGGCGGGCCGGTCACCAATACATTTCCCTATCCCGACCGGACCATCATGGGACCCTACGCACTGTGCGCGAAGTGCCACGACCTGACCCAGATTCTGGCGAACACGAGCTTCAACCAACACAATCTGCACGTGGCGGTTCACGGGTTCAGCTGCTCGGTTTGTCACGCATCCCACGGCATGGGCGCTGTGTCTCCATACGTAAGCGGAGAGCGGCTGGTGAACTTTGACGCCAACGTCGTGGGGATGAACAACGGCGCCCCGATCTCCTATAACCGCGCCACCCAGACCTGCACGCTGGTTTGCCACGGAATCACCCATGGCTCTGGAGGAGTCGGCAACGCTGTGAACCTTGGAACGGCTAAGATTCGATAGCTGTCGCCCGGCTAACCGTTTTGGCGATTTTCGATTCTCCCGGCACATGGCCGGGGAAACCACCAGGGCTGGATGACCCGGCCTGATGCCGCGGTTAGGCCCACGGCATCAGGTCCAATCCAGCCCTGTAACGTTGGAACGCATATGGGGAATGAATCCAAAGGACCGTTAGGCATGGCGGTGCCGAGCGACATCATTGCACCAAAGGGTTGGCGGTATTGGGCCCCACGGATCGTCACGGCGGCCTTTGTCCCGGTGTTGCTGCTTACCGTCCTCGAAGCGGCGTTTCGCCTGTCCGGCGTCGGATTCCCCACCGACGTGACCGTTCCCTGCACCGCGCAGGGCAAGGCGGCCGCCTGCTACAACCTTTTCTTCCCGGCCCCGTTCTTCCCCCCGGGAATGATCAAGACGCCGCAGGCCTATGCCATCCCGGCTGAGAAGCTGAAGGGGACCTACCGAATCTTTGTTCTCGGGGAATCCGCAGCCATGGGAGATCCCGATCCCGCCTATGGATTCACTCGGTATCTGGGGGTCATGCTGCGGAACCGCTACCCCTCCATGAATTTTGAGGTGGTCAATACCGGTAGCGTGGCCATCAATTCGCACGTGCTGTTGCCCATCGCCAAGGGGCTCGCGCAACAGCGACCGGATCTATTCATCATTTATTCCGGGAACAACGAGGTAGTCGGACCTTACGGTCCCGGGACGGCGCTCACGTCTTCCGCCATGAGTCTGCCCGTCATCCGCGCCAGCATCTTCGCGCGCTCCACCCGCATTGGCCAGCTACTCACCCGCGTCGGAGAGCAGAAGAAACAATGGAACGGGATGGAGATGTTTCTCGACCGGCAGGTTCCTGCCAGTTCGCCGCTGCTCAAGGATGCGTACGCGAATTTTGCCAGCAACCTGCGCGAGACGATCACGGTCGCGCGCCGGTCGGGTGCGCGTGTGATCGTCAGCACGGTGGCCACGAATCTCAAGGATTGCGCTCCTTTCGCTTCCCTGCACCGCGAGGACTTGAAACCTGAAGAATTGCAATCATGGTCGGCGCTGGTGAGGCAGGGCGCCGACCTGGAGAGTGCGCGGCAGCATGCGGACGCGCTGCAGGCGTACCTCGCGGCCGCTAAGATTGACAATCAATATGCCGAACTCGAATTCCGCATTGCCCGGACTCTATGGATGCTGGGCGACTTCGTGGGGGCCAAGACGCATTTTCTGCGCGCCCGTGATCTCGACTCGCTTCGGTTCCGAGCCGACAGCAAGATTAACGACATCAACCGTTCGGTGGCGGCTTCGCGGTCGGATGTGGAGCTGGTAGACGCCGAGGCAACGTTCGCCCGGGAAAGCGCAAAGGGCGTGATCGGCAGCGAACTCGTCTACGAGCACGTGCATTTGACTCCCCTGGGCAACTACTTGCTCGCCCGCGCCATGTTCGTGCAGATCGCGAGCAAGCTGACGCCTGAAACCGGACATGCCACGCCGGAAGCCGACGTTCTTTCCGAGATTGAATGCGAACGGCGGCTCGCGTTCACAAATCATGACCGCATGCGCGTCGCATCTGAAATGCTGCAACGGCTGCAGCGCCCCCCTTTTACAAATCAGCTGAACCACTCGGATCAAGCTTTGCGGCTGATGATCCAGACAGAGGTTCCCGACGAAGATCCTGCCGCCACCGCCGCGCAGTATCAGTGGGCGATCGAGCAAAGGCCGGACGACCGCATCCTGCATTACAACTACGGGCTCTTTCTCTTTGAGCACAACCGCGAGGCCGCGGCTGAACAATTGCGGCTGGCCCAGCCCTGGGATGGCTTCCCTGTCTTCCTGCCCGACGGTACGCCAATCGGCTAACGTGCAACGGCTAGAAGTTGCCGTACATGAATTGCGCCGTACCGGTGCCGTGCGAGAACTCGACGATCAGCAGGAAAAGCAGCGCAATCGCGTACAGCGGCGAGATCCAGAACCACCGCCAGCGGACGATCAGAGCAACGGCCCCCCGGGCGGAATCGGGAGCGCTCTCGTCCACGCGCGAATGGTGGTCGAGCGCATCGCTCACCAGAACCGCGACGGCATATCCCACGGCCAGACCCAGGGTCAGCAGATACAAGCTTCCACTCAGAGAGTGCGTCAGATACCCGGTTGGCGAAAACACGGACACGAGCATCACGCGCGCCTGGGTCAGGGAATTAGCCCGGAAGAAGATCCAGCCGAGGTTGATCGCCAACACTGTCACGACCCACGCGATTCCAGTTCCCAGCGCTGGGGGCGGGGTCCAGTTGCATTTGTGTTTGACTTGCTGCTCTTGTCGATGCAACACGAGCAGCGCTCCGTGATAGCCGCCCCAGAGCAGGAACAGCAGGCTGGCACGATGCCACACACCGAAGAGGACCATCGAAACCACCAGCGCCAGGTTGCGCCACCAGGTCTCGCGGCGGACGGTCGCCAGTGGGAAAAACACATAGTCGCGGATCCAGAACGACAGCGACATGTGCCAGCGCGTCCAGAAGACCGACGGACTGGTGGACTCGAAAGGTCGGGCAAAGTTCTCCGGCAGGGTGATGCCGAGCGCTTGCGCCGCGCCGATCGCGATGTGCGAAAACCCGGCAAAATCGAAAAAGAGTTGCAGTCCGTATCCCAGAGCCAGGCACCAGACGTCAGCGCCACTCCAGCGTGTTATCTGATCGAAGCCCGTGTTGACGCTGTCGCCGGCCAGGATCCCCTGCCCCAGCAGCCGGGCCAAGGCCATCATGAAGACCCCGGTTGCGATCCGGCCCAGCCCGCGCGCGATATTGCTCCAGGAGACGCCATTCTCGAAACGAAATTGGGGAAGCATTTCCTGCATCCGGCAGATCGGCCCGGAGATCATCACGGGGAAGAAAGCCATGTAAAGGGCAAACTCGAAGAACGAAGGGTCGAGTTCTTCGCCTCGATAAAGGTCGAACAGGTAACTCATGGCCTGAAAGGTCCAGAACGAGATCCCCACCGGCAGGGCTAAATGCAAGAACCTCTGCAGCGACGCGAACGGCAGTGCGACGGCGACAGTCGGCAGGTACTTGAACACGCTCAACAGCGACAGGTTCAGGACTATACCGGCAGCGAGGATTCGTCCCGATGGCTTTCGACGCAGCCACTCTCCCATGAAGAAGTTCATCAATGTGGAGGCCACCAGCACCGCGGCGAACCACACTCCCCACGTGAAATAAAGTGCGTAGCTGGCGGCCAGAAGCACGGCCTGGCGCGGCCTGCGCGAGCGGACATTCGCGAAAACCACGGTACAAAGCAGAAACACCGGGCCGTACCAAAACAGACGAGAGAACATTGCGCGGCTATTGTACCCACAGCCCTCGCCGGCTCTCTGGCGGCGGCTACAATGAGCACAGCGTGAACCAGTTTTGCAACCTTGTCGACGCCGTCAACGCGGCTCCCGCAGACCGCGATTTCATTACTCACTGGATCGACGAGGACGAGCGCGAGACGGTGAACTTTGGGGAGTTCCGCCGCCGCGCTCGCCTGCAAGCCAGAGTACTGTGTGGCCAGGGCGTGACTCGCGGCGATCGCGTCGTCGTCATCATGCCGCAGGGGATCCCGGCCATGGCGACGTTCGTCGGCGCGATGATACTGGGCGCTGTGCCCGCCTTTCTCGCTTACCCCAACTTCAAAGTGGAGCCGTCCAAATACCGGTCCGGACTCATCGGAGTCACCGCCAACCTCGGGGCCAAGGTCGTAGTCATCGACGAAAAGTTTCCCGATGAGATGCTCGGCCACGTGTCGCTCGGCGAGGAGACAACGCTGCTTCGCGCTAGAAGCGATGGTCCACGTGAGGAAGTGGGACTTCCAGACCCCGACATTTCCCCCGAGGGCCTGGCCTTCATCCAGCACTCGGCGGGCACCACTGGCCTGCAGAAGGGCGTCGCGCTGACCCACGCGGCGGTGTTGCGGCAGCTCGAATATCTGTCGCGAACGCTGAAGATTGACCCAACCTCCGACCGTGTTTACAGCTGGCTACCGCTCTACCACGACATGGGACTGATCGCCTGCTTCATGCTGCCCATGGTCAGCCACCTGCCCGTGGTGATCCAGTCGCCGCTCGAATGGGTGATGCATCCGGAAACCATGTTGCAGATCATCAGTGAGTTCCGGTGTACGCTGGCCTGGATGCCGAACTTCGCGTTCCAGTTCGTCCCCCGGCGCACGCCGCAAGCGCGCTGCGCGAAGTATGACCTTTCGTCCCTGCGCGCCCTGATCAATTGCTCTGAACCAGTGCGGGCCACCAGCATGCAGGAGTTTCAGAGCGCCTTTGCCTCGATCGGATTGACGAGTCAGGCACTGCATTCTTCTTATGCCATGGCCGAAAACGTCTTCGCCATCACCCAGTCCGACAGCGACAGTCCGCACGGTCCGACTCGCACGTTTGCCGATGGCAAGGAATTTCGCAGCGCGCATCGAATCGTCCCAGTCTCGGAAGGAACGGCGGGCGCTATGTCCTTTGTGTCGTCAGGCAGGCTGATGCCCAACCATGAGATTCGTATCGTGTCGGATTCTGGCGACGCTCTGCCCGACGCGCAGGTCGGCGAGATTCTCGTCAAAAGCGATTGCCTGTTTACCGGCTACTACAACCGCCCCGACCTTACCGCGCTCACGATCGACGGCGACTGGTACCGCACGGGAGACCTTGGTTTCTCTCTCGGCGGCGAGGTTTACGTGGTTGGGCGGAAGAAAGACCTTCTTATCATCGGCGGAGAGAACATTTCTCCGCAGGACATCGAAGAAATCGTCGTCGGCCACCCCGCGATTCATGACGGCCGGGCCATCGCCATGGGCGTGTACAATCCCGACCTCGGTACCGAGGACATCGTCGTGGTGGCGGAGGTGGCGAGCGAAGAACTTCTCGCCCACTCTCTTGCGATCGAGCAGGAGGCCCGCGGCCTGGTCGTCGCCGGTATGGGAGTAGTCGTCCGATCGATTTTCCTGAAACCGCCCAAGTGGATCGTAAAGAGCACCGCGGGAAAAGCGGCGCGTTCCGCCACTCGCGAGAAACTTCTGCGAGAACATCCCGAACTCAACGTCGAGCCGCAGGAGAGCAATCCCGCATGACTCCCGAAGCCCAACAGATGATCGGACACATTCTTCAACTGATCCGGAAGCCCGGACTCTCGATCGACGAAAACACGCCGCTCGTTTCCTCAGGATTGATCGACTCGATGGCTCTCGTGGACCTGCTGCTGAAACTCGAAGACCTCACCCATATGCGCATTCCCGCCGGGAAGGTGCAGCCGAAAGACCTGGACACGGTGGCGAAAATGTTTGCGACCGCGCAACGCGTGGGAAAGCTATGAAAATGATCTCAAGAATGACTTTAGGTGAGCACCGCCTTTCGCCCCACGCAGATTTGGAGCGCACAGGCGCGTTGCATTACCATCGCCGGCAATGATCAACCGCCTCCGGCGCTGGCTGCGCGATCCACGTTTTCTGGTGAGCCTGGCGGCTTGCCTGATCGCGTTCGTCGTGCAGTCCGGCGATCTCGACTCCGCCGACACGGCCCGGCGCCTACAGACCACCCACTCGTTCTGGACCTCAGCGCCACCGGTACTGCCCATGGACTATCCCGATTTCGGCCTGCGCGGCCGTGGCGGCAGAATCTATGCGTGGTATGGCATCGGCCAGTCGCTGCTCATGCTGCCCGCCGATGTGCTGGGCACCGCTCTCGAGAAGCTTCCCGCTTTTCAGGAATACAACGGCAACGATCCCAGCGTGCGGGCCATCGTCGTCAGCTATTCGACCAACATGCTCGTGAATGTGCTGACGTCCTTGGTGTGCTTGCGATTCCTGCTTTTATTGGGTTTCTCGATGCCGGAGGTCGCCGCCGGCGTGCTGGTCCTGCTCGCCTGCACCACCCACCTGCACTACACGCAGAACATGATGGAGAACAACTACATCCTGCTGCTCACGCTGGCGGGCTTTTCATTCCAGTACGAGTGGCTGAAGAACGGCAGCCAGCGCGCGCTTTGGATCGGATCAGCCGCGCTCGGGCTCAATTTGCTCACTCGCCTGACAACTGGGATGGACCTGATCGCAGCGGCAGTCTTCCTGTTGCTGTTGCTGTGGTTCGAGAGAGCGCGCGCGGATGCGATCTGGCAGAAAGGCCTAGTCTATGTCCGAACCGCGGTACCGATCTACCTGTTCTTCTTCTTGATCGACCGCCTGTATCAGTACTGTCGATTCGGATCGTTCCTCAATACGTACGTCAGCCTGTTCGCCGCCGAACAACGCCAGGTGCGGCCCGACCTGCCGGCAAGTTTTCCGTTCGAAACGCCGTTCCACATCGGATTCTTCGGAGCCCTGTTTGCTCCCGAAAAGTCGATCTTTCTGTTCGATCCTCTGCTGGTGCTGACGATCCTGCTGGCGGCATTGCTCTGGAAAAGACTCAGCCCGGAGTTGCGCGCCTGCCTGGTAAGCGCGTTTCTTCTGTTGCTGACCTACGTGTCTTTTTATGCCCGCTACACGGTTTGGAGCGGGGACTCGGCGTGGGGGGACCGGTACGTTTCGACTGCTGTCGATATGGCGGCGTTCATCTCGGTGCCATTGTTGCTGCGCTATCGCGCCAGTCTCGGGAAATTCGTGCGTGCCGTCGGCCTTGGGGTTGTCGCGGCGAGCGCGGCGATTCAGGCAGCGTCGGTCGCCTTCTGGCTGGAACTTGAGCTCTACCAGATCATGACTCGAAATCCTCCTACTTTCATCGTGGCTTTGCGCTTCCAAAACATTGTTGCGTTCGCGCTCGGCAAAATGGATCAGTGGGGTCTCACCAACTCCGCGATGGCCGACGACGCCTGGGACTACGTGCACATCACTACGTGGAACTTCTTCCCGTTCGTTCTGCGAAGAGTGGGATCCGCTCCGGGGTGGGTTGTGGGCATTGCGTTCGCCGCCTGGGGCGTGGGTCTGCTGCTGTTGGGCTGGGTGCTGTGGCGCCTTCGCGAGGTGCTGCGATCGGGTTGGCGTGAACCAACTGCCCGAGTCTGCTCAGCACGCCCTCTAGGTTTACGGACCGCGAAAACTCGAAACCTTATTCAGGCTGTGCCTTGGCCTGCACACTCGCCTTGAGACCAGAGTGCTTTTTCACCTGCGCCATCAGTTCGAGAAGCTTCGCTTTGTTCTCGTAGTTCGGATTGGTGTCGAGCAGCTTCTGCCACGCGGCCAAGGCTCCGTCGACGTTCACCTTCCCCTGCCATTCGACGACGCCCAGATTAAACAGCGCGTTGGGCTTGTTGGGCTCGGAGGCAAGCGCCCGGTTGAATTCTGCTATGGCGGTATCGGCATTCCCCAGGTACCAGTACGCAGTCGCCATGTCGGTGCGCACCGATGAATCATGCGGCTTCACTTTCAGGGCCTGCTGGTAATATTCGATCGCGCCCTCGAATTGCTGCGCGTCGTAGTAAACGTTTCCGATCTGCGCCAGCAGTGCAGGATTGCCTGGGTCGGCTTTCAATTGCGCCATTAGCGGTTCCGCCTGGGCGTCTGCCATGCGTTTCGTCTGCCCCGGACTGGGTTGCGCCGTATTGCTCGTCGCATCCGGCGCGGTCACGGCCGCGGCAGCCACGGCGGCGGGCGCTTGCGATCCGCGCACGAACCAGCCTCCGGCAACCCCGACGACGAGACAAACAACCGCGAGCGTGTAGGCCCGCATGCTTGTCCACTGGTCCTGCGAGGGTCTCTTTGGGTCCGCCATGACGTCTGCTCCTTGCGTTCTCACTTCCTGATGCCGCTTACTTCGCACTCCCCTGTTGCCGAGCTTCGGCAATCATTCGCTCCACAATCGGCTTGCGCTCAAGCTTGGGATTGGTCGCTAGCAATCGCTGCCAGGCCGCGATCGCGCCCGCCGCATCATTCTTTCCCTTCCACTCGACGATGCCCAGGTTGAAGAGAGAGTTTGCATCTTTCGGGTCATACTTCAGCGCTTGCTGCAATTGGTTGAGGGCGCCGTCCACGTCCCCGTTGTAGTAAAGGCACGAAGCCATTTCCGTGCGCGCAGCTACGTTCTTGGGATCCAGTCGCAGCGCCTTGTCGAAATAGCCCGCGGCTTCTTTGAACTGGTGGGCCGACTTGTACAAGTAGGCGATGTGAGTCAGTACATCTTTGTTGTCCGGGTCGGCTTTCAGTTGCTCGAGCAGAGGCTGCGCCTGTTTGTCTGCCATCTGCTTCATTTGTTCGAGGGTGGGCGTGGGATGTTGCCCGACACCGCCGACAGCTGTGGAAGGCGCCGGGGTTGCCGTGGCAACTCGCGGGGACGCCGAACCGCGCACCAGGTAGCCCACCACGAGCCCGAGCACCAGGCAGATCGCTGCCATTCCGTATACAAGGGTCCGCCGCCAGGACGACGCGGGTGCGTCTGCCGTGTTGGTTTCGTTCGCCATCGTTTCAGAAACTCGTCAGAAAGTTCCCCCTTTCCCAAAGGCATCCCTAGTGCCAAAAAGGAAGGAAGCCGTCGACCTGGCATTAGCCCTTATTTTCAATGAGGTACAAGCATTCGATACTTGGGGACCGACCCGCCTGAGGCGGGGAAACGCGGCTTTCCCCGCAGTTCCGCGGGTGTTTTAGCGCGTGCCGGTAAGGACGGGTCCCTAAGTGACCCCGGTGCAGTTCGGCACGAAAGGCCGCGACAATAGGTGCCGATGGCCTTGGTGTGAGGCACAGAATCGCTCCACTGTTTCTGACCATTCTCCTCCGTCCCCAACTGCAACCCCGAAACCACCCCGCTGATCCGCAAGCGGGTGAGCGAAGTACGTCTCACGCTGGTTGCCACCGACCGCAACGACCGACATCTGCCCAACCTCTCACCCGCCGACATCGTTGTTCTCGAGGACGGCCAACCCATCCCGCACTTCGAGTTGCGCCCCGCGGGCGACGAAGTCGGGCGAGCAAAGTCCCGCGATGTACCGCGAACTCTGGCAGACCATCCGCGCCGGGAAAGTATTCCGCGGCGTCCTGGTGACCTGGAAGAAAAGTGGAGAGTCCTACATCGCCGAGAAAACCATAACCCCTGTGCGCACCCAGAGGGTGAGGTCACGCACTTCATCTCCAACGACAAAGACATCACCGAGCAACGCCGCCTGGAAAGCGTGCCGTATCAGGCGCAGAAAATGGACGCCATCGGACAACTGGCGGGCGGCGTCGCTCACGACTTCAATAACCTGTTAATGGTAATCAGCAGCTACGCGGAACTGATGCGCGACTCGATTGGTCCCGAACATCCCCTCCACCGCAACGTGCAGGAAATCCTCAAAGCGTCCCGGCGTGCTGCCGATTAGACCCGCCAGTTGCTGGCCTTCGGCCGCAAGCAAAATGCAGTCCCTGCAGGTACTCGATCTAAACGGAATCCTGGCGGACATCTCGAAGATGCTGCCACGCCTGATCGGTGAGGATATTGACCTAGTCATCGCCCCGGGAACAGGTCTGGGAAGGGTACGGCTTGATCCCGTACAGCTGGAGCAAGTGGTCTTGAACCTCGCGGCCAACGCGCGCGATGCCATGCCGGCCGGTGGCAGGCTCACCATCGAGACCCGCAACGTGGCCCTCGACGGCAACTATGCTCCGGAGCGCACCATAGTCCCCGCCGGGGACTACGTTTTGCTGGAAGTCACTGACACGGGCGATGGCATCCCGGCCGAACACCTGCCACACATTTTCGAGCCCTTCTACACCACCAAGGAACAAGGCAAGGGCACTGGCCTGGGCTTCGCGACCGTCTACGGCATCGTGAAGCAGAGTGGCGGATTCATCTGCGTCTGCAGCGAACGCGGCATGGGAACAACGTTCAAGATCTACTTCCCTCGCGTGTATCAAGGCGCGGCGCGAACCCAGGATACCCGCACCCCCCCGGCCGACGCCGATCTGCGCGGATGCGAGACTCTTCTTTTCGTCGAAGACGAGAATGCCGTCCGGCATCCGGCGGTCGAGTTCCTGAAAAAATGCGGATACACGGTCATCGAGGCACAAGACGGACTGCAGGCCGTCGACGTCGCCAGCAAGCATTCCAGCCGTATCGATCTCATGGTCACCGACGTGATCATGCCCGGAATGAGCGGCGGTCAGCTTGCGAGATTCTGGGCTCAAAATACCCCGACATGAAGGTCCTGTTTGTCTCTGGATATGCCGAGAAAGTCGTTCTCAAGCACCAGATCGTTGATATTCACACCCACTTTCTGCAGAAACCCTTCAGACTGCACTGTCTTGCCAGCAAGATTCGTGAGACTCTGGTGCGCGGTGCGGCCGCAGCGGCGGGCTCCCACTGACTTCGTTTGATCGACGCTTTCTTCGCCCCGTATAATCACCCTTCGCGGAATTCTTCATGAACCTGCCTGTTGCCTTCCGGGACAATCCACCGGATCCTCCCGCCAACTTTTCAGGTTCTGCCCTCGATTCAACGCTCACAGGCTCCCGATCCATTTGGGCTCTCATCCTGCTGTGGCTGTTGATCTACGTCGCAGCGATTTTCCATCCGCCTTTGATGGACGATGCCGACACCGTGCATGCCGAGGCCGCGCGCGAGATGCTGCAGCGCCATGATTGGGTGACGCTCAACACCGATGGCATCCGCTACCTGGAGAAGGCTCCGCTGATGTACTGGGGCCTGGCCGCCAGCTACAATGTTTTCGGCATCAGCGATTGGAGTACGCGCTTGCCTCTCGCCCTGGGCATGATGGGCGTGATCCTGGCGACGTACGGCCTGGGGCGCTACGCGTTCGGGGAACGGGCCGGATTCTGGGCGGGCGTGGTCATATCAACCTCCCTCGGACCCTATATTTTCACGCGGTTCCTGATTCCCGACATCCTCGTCGGTTTGTGGCTCACCCTCGGCTATTACTTTTTTTTGCGATCGCTCGAAGAGGATCCGCCTTCGCGCTTGACATGCGGCGGGTTTGCCGCCACCTGCGCGCTGAATGTGATGACCAAGGGACTGATCGGACTTGTTTTCCCCGCGGCGGCGATTGGCTTGTATCTGATCTTGACCGGCAACCTACGCCACCTGGCCAAGCTGCGCATCGGGTTTAGCACATTGGTTTTCTTCGTGATCGCCGCACCTTGGCACATCCTGGCCGCCGTGCGCAATCCCGCTCAGGGAGAGGTTCAAGGCTTTCTTTGGTTTTACTTCGTCAACGAACACCTCAACCGCTTCCTGAACAAGCGTGTTCCGCCGGGCTATGACACGGTGCCGCTCCTGCTCTTCTGGATCCTGGTGCTGGTCTGGATGATTCCGTGGGTCGCGTTTCTTCCGGAATCGCTGCGTGGTCTCCGGTTGCGTCTGCGCGACCGTCAATCGCCTTTGGATCGCGCGCAGCGAGCGCAACTCTTGTTCTTCTTGTGGCCCATGGCCATTGTCGCCTTCTTCAGTTTCTCGACGCGGCAGGAGTACTACACCATCCCCGGCTTGCCCGGGATCGCGTTGCTTCTGGGGGGCTGGCTAGGGCACGAGTCGAGCCCGAACGCTCTCGAGGCCGACCTGCGCGCGGGAAGAATCTCGTCGTCGGTTATGCTCGCACTGGGCGTGGTCGCATCTCTGGTTGGCGCATCTCTGCTATGGCTGTCGCGCCCGCCAACGCCGGGGATGGATCTGGCTGACCTGCTGAAGAAAAATCCCCAGGACTACGACTTTTCATTAGGGCACGTCCTGGACCTGACCCCCGGGGCACTGGGATTTTTCCGCATCCCGCTCCTGGTGACGTCGTTGTCATTGCTGCTGGGGACTTTCGCAAACTGGATCCTGCGCCGCAAGCGGAAACCGGCCTTTGGCAACCTCGCATTGACGCTCATGATGGTCGGAGTACTGGCCAGCGTGCATGCTGCCTTCGTCGGCTTCTCGCCCATCCTCTCTTCCCGCGGATTGGCGGCTGCCGTTCAGCGTTACTACCAGCCTGGAGACATCGTTGTCGTCGACGGCGAGTATCACAAAGCGTCCACCTTGAATTTCTACTTGCAGGTCCCCCTGCGCGTGTTGCACGAGCCGAGCGGAAACCTGTGGTATGGCTCCAAATTTCCGGACGCACCCCATATCTTCGAGACGCCAGCCTCCTTTGGCCCACTGTGGACCGGGCAAGCTCGGGTTTTTCTGTGGGCTGACAAGCCGTCCCCGGCTGTACTGGAAGGTCGATCACGTTACCTGGTCGCGCAATCGGGTGGGAAATTCATCTTTACCAACCAGGCTCTGCCCCCGCCGCACTGACCCATGCGAATTCTTCGGCCGGGCGCAGCGAGTCCTGCTTAGCTCTGCAGCGATTCCCGTTATTCGACTATCATCGTTGCGAATGAAGATGGATTCTTCCGCCCCCCCACGAGGCGAGTCAGCGCAGTCGTCAAGCGACGCCGCAAATTCGACCTCCACCTCAGATTTTCAAGCCGTGATTCTGGCCGGCGGACTGGGCACTCGCATGTTGCCGATCACCACTTCCATTCCTAAGCCCATGATCCCTGTCAATGGAAAGCCGTTCCTGCATTACCAGCTCGAGTTGCTGCGTCGCTTTTGCCTGCGGCGGGTGCTCTTGCTGGTGGCTTACCTGGGCGAACAGATCGAAGCCCACTTCGGCAAAGGCGCCGCTCTCGGAATGGACCTCACATACAGCTACGAAACGGAACCGCTGGGCACCGGGGGCGCTCTCAAGAATGCAGCTGCCGAACTCGACGACCACTTCGTGGTTCTGAATGGCGACACCTATCTGCCCATCGACTACCGCGCCCTGCTGCGATCCTTCCGCGAAAAGAACAACTCCGCCATGATTGTGGCGTACCGCCCTGCGACGGAAGCATCCTCCAACCTGCTCAGCCGCCTGCCGAAGAACCTGGCCATTTCGGCTGACGGGAAGATCGCTGCCTACCGCAAACGCGATCCGCAGGGCTTGACCCACATCGACGCAGGCGTTCTCGTACTGCGCAAGGACGTCCTCAACGCAATCCCCCAGCGCAAGTGCTCCCTCGAGGAAGAGATCTTCCCCCAACTGATTGCCCAGCACCGGATGGAAGGGTGGACCACCACAGAAGCTTTCTACGACATGGGAACGCCGGCCGGCCTGGAAGCCCTGGCTGCGAGGTTGGGATGATCCTGACGCGCACGCCGTTTCGCATCAGCTTTGCCGGAGGAGGCAGCGACCTGCGCCGTTTCTACTCGCGCCGGCCGGGTGCCGTCGTGAGCACCACCATCGACAAAGCCATGTACGTGGCCATCCATCCCTACTTTCACGACAAGATCCGCATCAAGTATTCCCGTACCGAAGATGTAGCGAGCGCCGCCGACGTCCAGCATCCCCTGGTTCGGGAATGTCTTCGCATGGTCGGCATCGAACGCGGCATGGAGATCGCCAGCTTCGCCGACGTTCCCGCCGGGACCGGCATGGGCTCGAGCAGTGCCTTTACCGTCGGCCTGTTGCACGCGCTGACGGCGCGTGCCGGCCGCGCCCTGACGCCCGAGGGCCTCGCCGCTGCCGCCTGCCAGATCGAAATCGACGAACTGGCAGAACCGATCGGAAAACAGGATCAATACGCCACCGCCTACGGCGGACTCAACTACATCCGCTTTCTGCCGGATGAGCGTGTCGAGCTCTCGCCCATCCAGTGCTCGTCGACGACGCGCGAGACTCTAAATTCGCGCCTGTTGCTGTTCTACGTAGGACAGGAGCGCCCCGCCAACACCATTCTGGCGGAGCAGGCCCGCAACATGGGCGACTCCGAGAAATTCCAACGGGTGAGCCGCATGGCCGAGCTGGCAGATGAACTTCGCCAGGCCCTGGAGAAAAATGCGGTCGACTCCTTCGGCGAAATCCTCCACCAGGGCTGGCTCATGAAGGCGGGCGTTGCCGCCGGCATCACCAACGACATGATCGAATCCAACTACCGTTTAGGACGTGAAGCCGGGGCAGAAGGGGGAAAGTTGCTGGGCGCCGGGGGCGGCGGATTCCTCCTCTTATATTGTCACAAGTCGAAACAAGCCCAGGTTCGGACCGCCCTCGCGCATCTGCGCGAGATGCCTTTCCGCATGTCGTCAGAAGGCACGCGGCTTCTGTTTGACGATGGCCAGAACGGTCCCATCCTCGGGCCGATTTAGTCCCAACGTCTTTCCCTCGGGAAAAGCTCCAAGTCTCTCTCGCTCAGGACTATATGGGTACTCGGCACGGGGCCAACCCTTGCTCCCTGAACATCCTTCCTGTATCTTTAAACTGTTGTTTTGTGAGCCCCCAGTCGATTGAAAACGCGTACAAACAGCGCAGTCCAAGCCCCTCCCCTGATTGAGTCCCGGGAGTACCTCTCGCAGCTTCGAACCGTCATCGAGCGGCTCGACACGTCCGTCGTCGATCAAATGGCCGAAACGATCTGGCGCGGGTACCAGAAGTCGCGCACCTTGTTTATTTTCGGAAATGGGGAAGCGCCGCCTTGGCTTCTCATTTTGCCTGTGACCTCGGAAAGGGAACCATCCGGGCGGACCGGCGGCGGCTTCGCGCCATTTGCGTAAGCGACAACGTGCCCATGTTGACGGCCTGGGCCAACGACTTGAGCTACCAGGAAATCTTCGCCGAGCAACTTCGCAACCTGATCGAGCCCGGCGATATGGCATTCGCCATCTCGGCCAGTGGAAACTCCATGAACGTCATCCGCGGCCTCGAGGTCGCGCGCGACGCCGGCGCCAAGACCATGGTTCTCACCGGTTACGACGGTGGCCGGGTCAAGTCCATCGCCGACATCTGCTTGGTCGTGCCCTCGGACAACATGCAGCACATCGAAGATGCCCACTTGTGCGCGGCCCATGCGATCTTTACCTCGGTGCTGCATCGCATGAGGCAGGCCGACGAGGACGAATAGTCCCCGCGCTCCCATTGCCCAACCGATGATTCGAGGCGTCATTTTCGATCTGGACGGCGTCGTCGCCGATAGCCACCCCCTGCACGAGGAGGCGTGGCGCGTCTTGCTGAGCGAGAAAGGCTTGGATCTCCCCGTCGACTTGAGCTTCATTTACAGCGGTCTCGCGCGCCGCGAAATCCTGAAGCACTACCTGGGCCCACTCAGCCATGCGGAATGCGAGAAGCTGGGGGGGCGCAAGGACGAACTATTTTCCAGCCTGATGCACCGCATTCGGGTCCAACCCGGCCTTCTGCGGGTTCTGGACCAGCTCCGCGCGGCGGGCATTCCGTTCGCGCTGGCCACCTCCGCGAGCCGTGCGCGCGCATACGAAATCCTGGGCAAGCTCGGGATTACCGACCGTTTCGTGGCGATCGTAACCGACCATGATGTATCGGAACCGAAGCCGGCCCCCGAGGCATTTCTAGAAGCGGCATCTCGGCTCGGAGTGAGCCCGCAAGAGGCGGCGGTGATCGAAGACTCCGTCGCCGGAGTGCAAGCCGCTCGAGCCGCCGACATGATTTGTATCGGTTACGCACCTGGTTCGCAGGTGCAGGCGCTGCGCGACGCCGGTGCGAGCGACGTGATTTCTGACTTCCCGGACGATATAGTGACTTATCTGCAGCATGTAACCGACAGCGTCCTGATTCCGCAAAAACGAGATTAACCCTTGGTCTGGATTCTCATTGCGATTGCGATCTGCGGTACCGTTTCGTCCGCGATCTTCCTCATTCTCGCCCTGCTCGGCGCAGCGAAGTTTCACCGCCAGGCGCGCGAGCAGGAACGGTTCGCCCGTCAAGTTCCCGAGCTTCCTTCTGTCTCTTTGCTGAAGCCAGTCCACGGACTCGAACCCAGGCTGAAAGAAAACGTCGAGAGTTTCTTCCAGCAGGACTACCCGCACTACGAAGTGCTCTTCGCTGCCGACACCGAAGATGACGCCGCCGTTCCTGTAATCAAGGACGTCTGCGGTCGCTATCCGCACATTCCGAGTCGGGTACTGATTAATGGCCGCCCTCCGTGGCCAAATCCACCCGCATTCTCTTTCCACTGCATGACGGAAGTAGCGGCCCACAACATTCTGGTCACCAGCGACAGCGATGTCCACGTCGATGCCAACTACCTGCGCGAGGTGGTTCCACCCTTGCTCGATCCGGAAGTGGGCCTCGTGACCTGCGTCTATCGTGGCGCCAACGCCGGGGGATTGTGGTCGGCGCTAGATGCCATCGGCATGTCCGTCGAGATGACCGCCGGCGTGGTCACCGCCAACCTGCTTGAAGGCATGCGATTCGGCCTGGGTCCCACCATCGTAGTTCGCAAGGACGTGCTCGAGAAAATCGGCGGCTACCAAGTGCTTGGGGAGTTCTTCTCCAACGACTTCGTGATCGGCAATTTTGTGGAGAAAGCCGGATATCGCGTGGTGCTCTCACGGCACATCATCGACCACGTCGTCCCGCCTATGACCTTACGGCGCATGTGGGATCGGCAGGTCCGCTGGGCGCGGGGCACCCGCTGGTCTCGTCCGAAAGGGCATTTCGGGACGGGCCTTATTTTCGCGATGCCCTACGGGATCCTCGGCTGCGCGGCTGCGCTAGTGGCGGGTCATCCCGGAATCGGTGCCGCCTTCTTGGCGACAGCCATCCTGAACCGCGTGATCGAGGCCTGGTTTATCGGCTGGAGAGTGGTGCGCGACCCCGTCGTGCCCAAGTCTCCCTGGCTCACCCCGCTGCGCGATCTTCTGGGGTTTTTCGTGTGGTGTTCGAGTTATTTAAGCAAGCGCTCCGTCTGGCGCGAGAGTCGCTATGAACTGGTCGAAGGCGGCCGCATCGTTCTCAGGCAAACTTCGGCGGGCGCGCCCCCGGAGAAATAGCCGCACTCGTCAGAGATTTCAGGGATCGACCCGCGCCAGCTTTCCATCCTTCAGGCGGAAGTAGTCTCCGCGCCAGGCAATGCGATTGCCCGCGAAACTCCCTAGCCATACCAGAACAGCCGCAAAATCGCGCAAGGGCAACAGCGGGAGGAGAGACGCGAGTTGACGGTCCCGCAACACCTGGCTGCCTACCGTCCAAGCCATGAGCAGCCTCAGCGACGCCACGCCTGCCGCCAGTCCCCAGGCCCAGGCAGCTCCGCGAGATGCACTCACTACCAAAACAGCCCACGGGACACCGAACGTGAACAACAAGCCCGCGTACCCCCAGGGCCGCGAATCACGCACGCTCCGCGCCCAACGCAGTTGGTGCTCCAGAAAGCCCCTCAGGTCGTACGCCGGCAGTACTGTCTCAACCAATGCTTCCGACAGGCACACCTCCAGACCGAGTGCCGCAATGCTTTTGCCAAGCTCGTAGTCATCGGCCAGGTAGTCGACGAACGCCTCAAATCCTCCAATCGCTTCGAGGTCCCGGCGCCGCAAGGCGAGCGTGGATCCCAAACCGAAACGCACTCCTCCTTCGATACATCGCGCAACCAGCACGCCCGCCGAAAAATCCGTGCTGATCCCGATCGCTTCCAGCCTGGAGCCCAACGTCGCACTGGCAATACCGCGATAAAGACAAGTCACCATGCCGACCCGCTCCTGCGAAAGAGGCGCGATCGCTCGCCGCAAATAGTCGCTCTCCACCCGGATGTCGCTGTCGTTGACGATCAGGCGGTCGTAGCGCGCCGCGCGCAGCATCTGCACTAGGTTGCTGACCTTGGTATTCGCTCCCAGCTTTTGCGAGCACACCACCAGTTGGATGGAACACTGCGGAAATTCTTGCTGCAGCCGTTGCACGGTCCGCACCGCCGGATCGTCAGGCTCGCTCACACCGAAAATGATTTCGTATTCCGGGTAGTCCTGTAGACAATGACTCCGAAAGCATTCGTAGATCTCAGGATCAACCCCCTTCAGAGGCTTCAGAATCGATACCGGCGGAAGATCGCCCTGGCGCGCAGCCGAAGACCGTACCTCGCCTCGATAGCGCAAATAGGCCCCGGCGCTCCACAGGCTCAGAACATAATAGCTAATGCCCGCACCCGTCCCGACCAGGGCGACTATCTCGATAAGTCTTCTGACGATGTGGATCATGGGCCAGGCTTGTGCGTCCAGAAATGAACCGCTGGCATGGCGAGAAGAGTTTTCTGCAACGAGCAGAAGGTCCGCACGCCTAAAGTTTAGCAGAGCATGATTGGCAGCCCTGGCTTGCTTTGAAGCGCGTCTGCCGGCAAGGGACCTCGGCTATAATGAAGGCGTTGGCAGCCGGACCGGACGGTCGCTCTCGGCAACGGGAGAGGAAAGTCCGAACTCCGCAGAGCAGTGTGCCGGATAACGTCCGGGAGGCCAGGTTCAAGCCCGGCCGACGGAAAGTGCCACAGAAAACATACCGCCCGGATGGCGACATCCGAGTAAGGGTGAAAAGGTGCGGTAAGAGCGCACCGCCGCAGCAGTAATGCCGCGGGCAGGGCAAACCCCACACGGAGCAAGACCAAATAGGGAGGGAGTTCCGGCTTCGGCTGGAGCACGTGCCGGCTCGGTGCGTCTCGACCTCCGGGTAGGTCGCTAGAGCCCCGCAGCAATGCGCGGCCCAGAGGAATGACCGTCCTGCCGGATCCGTCCGGCAGACAAAATTCGGCTTACAGGTCCGGCTGCAACATTTTCTTCGACTTGCGAAGACTTTGGGCTTGAGTGTGTCAGTTTTGTGTCACCCATCGACTCGAGCCCGTTCCCAGTTTCCATGATTCTTCGAACTCGATCACGCAGCGCTGGGACGAACGGCGCGTAGTGCTTCTCGGTGGTCTCGACGGTATCACCAAGAGTTCGAGCTACGTCGTAGATACCTGCCCCGGCACACAGCAAATCGACAGCGAGAGTATCTCGGAATCGGTGGGGATTCGCGTGGGCAACACCCGCACGTCTGCCTAGAGCCAAAGTTCGAGCATAGAGACGCGGACGCCGGAGCGGACCACCGGTGCTTGGATTCAGAAGGACGTGCTCATTGGGTCGGGGGTTACGGCGTGCCCATTCGGCTTCGAGGGCAAAAAGAAGTTCTGGGTGGATCGGGAGCACCACGAGTTTTCTGCGCTTTTGAGTGACTCTCTCAATTTCGCGCCTGTCAAAGTGAACCTCCGCCCACGTAATTCCCACGGCGTCGGAGCCTCTAAACCCCGTATGCCGCAGGAAAAGAAAGATTAACAAATCAGCCCCGGCGTGTATCCGCATCCGCCGCAGTTTTAGAGTTGTGGAACCGCAGCGCTCTCTGATTCGACAGTCGCACCGAGGTCATACAAGGGGCTCTCAGGCCCGCGTCGTCGCTCTGTGGATCGTTCACACTCACGCTCTCCCCGCAGCGGCCGCGACTCTGTGCTTGGCCATAACGTCCGCCGAGAAACAGAGTGGCAACTGCTAGAGGTCTTGGAATTGCTCGTTTTGAACCCATGGATGACGGGCCGCGTTACGGCAGCCTGCTTGATCCGCAAAATTGATGCGCAGCAACCCACATTGCTTAGGAGCCTCCAGGGCAACATCAGCGCTCTCCTTCATCGAAAGGAAAGGCAAGCATGACCCGGTTGCGTGGGGGATTGTTCGCGTGCTGGAAAATGCACGCCCACTCAACCCAGCCTGTGTCATCACCATCAACCCGGACGAATATCACAGATTCCTGACCTTTCATGCGCGAGAATCATGATCGGTCCTTTGCATGGTAGATGTGTAACGTGTCGAAAACGGACTTTGAGCCCTTTCCCTAAAGAGCCTGCACGACTTGTGAGATTTCATGATTACTCAGAGACAAAAGCGGAGAGCGCTCTTGTTTCTAGCTGCGTTGGCGGTAATGGTCGGTTCAATCCCAGCCTCGGCAAAGGACGCTGCTCCGAAGAACCAATGGCGGGTGCGGCACAAACTCACGAACCAGCGTCATGAAGAAGGAACGCCTCTCCTTCTCCGCATCGCCAACCATTCGATTCAGGCGTTGAATGGCAAGATAACTGCGCTCGGGTCAGAGAAACGCTCCCTTCCGTCGCTTGCGGCCAGATAAACTTTCCCCTCTCCAGACGTTTACAAAATAAACATAGGCCGTCTCCATCAAACCAGATCAGCTT
>CAZXKO010000014.1:0-17518 GCA_964641665.1 uncultured Acidobacteriaceae bacterium | reverse complement strand
CCTTCTCGGGATTCCCGTCCTCGTAATGGAGGGTTCCGCAATTGAGCAGCGCATCGATTCTCTGCGGGTCGGCCTCGAGAGCGCGGTCGTAGGCGTTGATCGCTTCGGCTCTGGTTCTGTCGGCGGATTCGCAGGCCAATGCCCTGTCAAACCAGTCGGCGGCGCTGCGCCTCGCTCGACAGGCAGGCTCGGCAATCACGCGCACGCGCTCGTCAATCTCGCGAGTCTCAAAGTTCAAGACGAACTGGCCGGAAAGCGGTTCAAGCCGGGCTCCATGTCCCTCGACGATGACGTCCTTGCCGTCGGAAAGAACACGCAACGCGGCCAGCGGCTCCTCGACCTGGTTGAGCTTCTCGCGAAGCGCCTTGAGTGCCCGCCGCAGCCGGTTGGCCGGTACCCCTTGCTCGATCAGCTGCTTTACCGTGCGGAGACCGATCAGATCGCGAAAGTCGTAGAAGCGGCTTCCTTGCTCTTTCTGTGGAGAAACGAGACGCAAGCGATCCCAGTAATCCAGCTGCTTCGCGGTCAGACCCAGAATTCGCCGGACGTCTTCAGGACTGAATCGATCCGTTTTTCCCATCAACAATTAGCCGGCTAACTTCCTTCCACTCCGTTTTTGGGCCGCAGGCGTCGGCTCCACAGCGCGAGTGGGAGGCTTCTTGCCCGCGGGCACGGCAACCGGCCCAACCGATGCCGGTGGCGCGGCGACCTTTTTATCGGCCAGGCTCTTTTTGAGAGCTTCCATCAAATCGATCACCGGAGCCATATGCGGCTGGGCGACCTCGGTCACTTCTTGGCCCTTGAGTTTGGCAGCGATCATCGAGCGCAGGTTCTCCTGATACTCGTCGCGGTACTTCTGCGGCTCCCAAGGAGCGGCAAGGCTCTGAATCAGCTGCTGCGCCAGATTCCTTTCCTGATCCTTCAACTCCACTTTGTCTGTCGGAACCGATTCCGCCGCGCGAATCTCATTCGAATAAAACATCGTGTGCAGCGTCATGCCCTTGGTGCCCGGCCGAATGATGACGATGTGTTCGCGCTGATGCATGGTGAGTTTCGCAATCGCTCCATAACCGGACTCTTCCATGGCTTTCATGAGCAACTGGTAAGCTTTCACCCCGGCGTCCTCCGGCGAAATGTAGTAGGACGAATCAAAGTAGAGCGGGTCCATGTCCGCGAGCTTCACAAATTCCAGAATTTCCATGACGTGCGCAGAGGGCGGCTCGATCTTATCGAGCTCTTCTTCGGTGAAAAGGACGTACTGATCCTTTTCGTATTCGTAGCCCTTCACGATCTCGGATCGCTCCACATTGCGGTTGCAAACCGGACAAAACAAGGGCTGCTTGAGACGAGAATGGCACACATTGTGGAGTTGGTTGAAACTGACTCGTTCGCCCCGCGCCGCGGCAAACATCCGCACGGGAATGGAAATCAAGCCAAAACTGAGGTGGCCTTTCCAAACAGTGGTAGCCATGTGGACACTCCTTCGGTGAACTGCCTAGGGACGCACACGAGGTTCTAAGGTTAGACCCGGACTAAGGGAGAAGCAAGAAGAACGGGTGACGAAGTTGCGAAAGCCATATTCCCCGATGTTGCCGGCGGGTGGCTGGGCGCCCGGGGGCAAACTCGCGATAGAATCCGTCCATGGCGAAACTCGAAGAATATCGGCGAAAGCGGCGGTTCGACCGAACACCCGAGCCTTCGGGAAAAGAGCCGGCACGCGCGAAGGAGAATTTCTTTGTGGTGCAAAAGCACTCGGCGCGGCGGCTGCACTATGACTTCCGCCTTTCCATCAACGGCACATTGAAGTCCTGGGCGGTGCCCAAGGGGCCTTCGCTCAGCCATGCTGACAAGCGGCTGGCGGTGCAAACGGAAGATCATCCGCTCGAATACGGCGACTTTGAAGGCAAGATCCCCGAGGGCAGCTATGGCGCGGGTACGGTTATGGTGTGGGACCGCGGAACCTTCCGAGCCGAGGGCAAGGTCGATGCGGCAAAACAACTAGAGTGCGGAGAAATCAAGTTCCATCTGAACGGAGAGAAGCTGCGCGGCAGTTTCGTGCTGGTCAAACTGAAGCACAGCCAGAAGGGCAACGAATGGCTGATGATCAAACATAAGGATGCGGCCGAGGATCCCGGCTGGAACATCGAGCAGCACGACGGTTCCGCCCTTACCGGGCGCACGCTGGAAGAGATTACGGAAGAGCTGCCGCCGAAGCGGCGGGCCGGTCCCGTGGAAGCAGCCGAACTGCGAGGCGCGCGCAAAAGCGCGATGCCGTCGCGTTTGGGACCCATGCTGGCGAAGATTGGCGAGGGCGCATTCTCCGATCCCAACTGGCTCTTCGAGATCAAGTGGGATGGCGTGCGCGCCTTGGCCTGGATCGCCGAAGGGGCATTGACCTTGCGCTCGCGCACTGGCCAGGACATCACCCAGCGCTATCCCGAATTGGCCTCTCTTCCCGAAACCATCACCGCCCGCGAGGCAGTTCTCGACGGAGAAATCGTGGCCTTAGATGCCCGTGGCCACAGCGATTTCGAACGCCTGCAGGAGCGCATGCACGTGCGGGCTCCCGGCGAGAACCTGGTTTCGCAAGTGTCTGTTGTCTATTACATCTTCGACCTTCCGTATTGCGGTGGATACGATCTTCGCGAAGCACCTCTTCTCGAGCGCAAGCAACTTCTAGAACGACTGTTACACACGTCCGAGCGATTTCGCTATTCCGATCATCAGTTAGAGCGCGGAAAAGAACTCTTTGAACTGGCAAGGGAAAACAGCTTGGAAGGAATCGTTGCGAAGCGAGTTGCTAGCCCGTATGTCTCCGACCGCAGCGCGAACTGGGTGAAACTGAAGGTGACCAAGACCGTCGACGCGGTTGTCGGGGGGTGGACCGCGGCCCGCACCAATGCGATTCCCTTTGGCTCGCTGCTTGTGGGCTTGTACCAGGGCAAAAAACTTCGCTTTATCGGGCACGTCGGCAGCGGATTTGGCGAGAAGGGGTTAAACGAGCTAGACAAGAAGCTGAAGGAACTCAAGGTGGCCTCGTGTCCATTTGATACCGTCCCAGAAACGAACGAGAAGCCGACCTGGGTCTCGCCCCATCTGGTCGCGCGTGTCAAGTTCAGCGGCTGGACTGAGGAGCACTCTCTGCGCCATCCCATTTTCCTGACGCTCCGGGAAGATGCGCAGCCTGCGGATTGCCGCTGGGAGAGCGAGGTGGCCGGACCCGCAAGTCCTCCAGTGGTCCGCGCGCCGGAGATCGTCGGAAAAACCTTGCAGACCGAGGCGCAGATCGAAGCGGAATTGTTCAAGGGCCGCTCCGAAACAATCACGATCGAATTGGACGGCAAACGGCTTCGGCTGAGCAACCTGAACAAAGTCTATTTCCCCGAATCCGGCTACACGAAACGGAACTTGCTCGCGTATTACTATCGCATGGCCGACTTTGTCTTGCCCTTCCTGCGCGGCCGGGCCCTGGTGTTGCGGCGCTATCCGGACGGGATCAAGGGTCAGGCCTTCTTTCAAAAGGATCTGCGCGAAGGCGTGCCGGAGTGGTTTGTAACCGTGCCTCTTGAATCCGAAGAAAGAGGGAAAGAGATCCGCTACGCGACCGCGAATGATCGCGCTTCCCTTCTGTTTCTGACAGGCCTCGGCTGCATCGACCAGAATCCCTGGTCCAACCGCCTAGCCGAGCCCGAGCATCCCGACTACTTCTTCTTCGACCTGGACCCTTCAGATGGTACGGATTTCTCCGTGGTGGTAACGATTGCCAGGGCCCTCGAGGAAGAGTTAAAAGAACTGCAGTTGGTCAGCTTCCTGAAAACTTCAGGCGCAACGGGAATCCATTTGTACATCCCAGTCGAGCCGGTGTACACGTACGAACAGTTGCGGACGTTCGCGGAGATCGTCGCGCGGACCGTGGCCACAAAGCACCCCCATCTCGTGACCAACGAAAGGTCTGTCGCTCGCCGCCCTTCCGGACGCGTCTTGATCGACGTTCAGCAGAATGCTCATGGCCGCCCACTGGCTGCGCCCTATGCCGTACGAGCATTTCCGAGAGCACCTGTTTCCACACCAGTTCTGCCCCGTGAACTGCGGCCAAACCTCAGTCCTGAAACTCTCAACATGAAGACAATCTTTGCCCGCATCAAGGAAAAAGGCGACCTGTGGGCCGACTTCTGGAAGAGCCGCCAAAAGCTGGAACAGGCCATCGAACTTCTCAGCGACCGCATGACATCGCGTCCGAAGAAAGCTCCTTGATTCCTCGCCGCGCGGGATCTTGGTCTTTGCCGCGAACCGTGACTGTGATTAAATCGCAGGGCACGGAGGTGCATTATCCCTCGCTCAGGCCAGCTTCGCGCAGGCACTTCGGGATACTCCTACAAGGAGTGGAAGGGGAACTTCTATCCGGAGAAGCTTTCCGATCGCGAAATGCTCAGTTTCTACGCCAAGCAGTTCTCGACGGTCGAAATTAATCACAGTTTTTATCGGATGCCCACGGAGACGACTCTGTTGAATTGGGTAAAAAGCGTACCGGAGGGCTTCCGGTTTGCATTAAAGGCCAATCAACAGATCACGCACATCAAGAGGCTTCGTAATTGCGAGGAAACCTTGAAGCGCTTCTTGGAAGTGGCCAGCGTCCTCGAGGATGGCGACCACCTGGGGCCAATCCTGGTGCAACTTCCACCGACGTTCAAATTCGATAAGCCATTGCTCGAGGAGTTTCTGGCCCTGCGTCCACCAGCGTTCGCCTTTGCCTTCGAGGTACGTCACCCGTCTTGGTATACAGAAGAAACATACGCGCTCCTGCGGGAGCGTGGCACGGCTCTTTGCCTCGCGGAAACGGAAAAGGAAACGCCACTCGAAGTACTCACCGCGGATTTCACCTACGTGCGGTTGAGGCGCGAGGATTACACACCAAGACAGCTAAAGGAATGGCGGAAACGATTCGACGGCTGGCTGGCCGAGGGAGTCGACGTGTATGTCTACTGCAAACACGAAGACGCAGGCAAAGCGCCCGCTTACGCCCGCCAACTCCTCGGGAAAGAAAAATGAAGGTGCAGCCTTTTCCTGCAGTTAGGAATTCGACGCGCGGGTGAACGAACCAATCTGGCAAATCGATCTGCTCGTGACAGGCGTTTGACTCCTACGTTCGCCACATGGCGGCCCCCCTTCTTGCGAGGGCTTGCCGCCAGACTTCGACGAGGGCCTGCTCGAAGGACCCATCCCATCGAAACCGCCTCTGAGGCGGATTATATGCCCGCGCTTTGAGGAAATTTCTCCAAGGCACTTCTTGAAGGCTGCGTAAAGCAATAGGGGAAGCAACCGCCAGGATTGCCATCGGGTTGATTTTAGCCGTAAGAACGTTTGTAAGCTGTTTATCCGCTGTGAACATGGGAAAATGAATCCCCACCGATGAATGCCGCGAACCCTCAGCACCGACCTGCGACCGAGCAAATCTCGGGGTTGATCGAGCGGGTTACCTTCCATAACGTCGAGAGCGGGTTTTGTGTTCTGCGGGCAAAGGTCAGCGGACAGCGGGGTGAGGTGACGATCGTGGGCTCTTTGCCGTCGGTGACGGCAGGAGAATGGCTGGCGGCGGAAGGCTGGTGGGTTAGAGACAAGGAACATGGGCTGCAATTCAAAGCCACCACTCTGAAGACCGTGCCGCCGACCACCGCCGAGGGGATCGAGCGATATCTCGGCAGCGGCCTCGTGAAGGGAATCGGCCCGATCCTCGCGAAGAAACTTGTGGGGCGCTTCGGAGCCGAGGTTCTCGCGGTCATCGAGAAGCGCCCGTCCGAATTGCATTTGGTGCACGGGATCGGCCCGAAACGCCGGGAGCGGATCGCGCAGGCTTGGCGAGAGGCGAAGCAAATTCGCGAGATCATGCTGTTCCTGCACAGCCACGGCGTGAGCACCGGCCGGGCGGTGCGAATCTTCAAGGCCTACGGGGAACAGGCCATTGAGAAGGTGCGCAGCAATCCCTACACACTGGCCAAAGACGTCTACGGGATCGGCTTTGCGACCGCCGACCAGATCGCACAAAAGGTCGGGATTCCAAAGGACTCGATCAATCGTGCCAAAGCGGGCATCGACCACGCCTTGCTCGAAGCGACCTCCGAAGGGCACTGTGCATTGCCACTCGGGAAACTGAAACTCGCCGCGGTAAAACTACTCGCAGTGCAGGAGGGGATCGTCGAGCAGGCTCTTTCCGAGATGCTCGCGGGCGGCTTCCTGCTGCTGGAAGAGATCGAGGGTGAACCGCTGGTCTTTCTGCCTCATCTCCGGACAGCAGAAGAAGGGATTGCGGCAAAGATCAAGCGATTGGCCGAAGGACAACCGCTCTATCCCCCGATTGAATTCGAGAAGGCAGTCGCGTGGTGTGAAAAGCGAACGGGCAAAACGCTTGCGCCTAGCCAGCGCGCGGCGCTGAAAACGGTCCTCGCCAACCGCGTGGTCGTGATCACGGGCGGCCCCGGCGTAGGCAAGACCACGCTCGTCAATTCCATCCTTATGATCTTGCGGGCAAAGAATGTGAAGTGCCTCCTGTGCGCCCCTACGGGACGGGCGGCAAAGCGGCTCGCAGACGCCACGGAGTTAGAAGCCAAGACGATCCATCGTTTGTTGGAGGTTGACCCCAGAACGGGGCGTTTCAACAGGGACCCTGCAAACCCCCTAGTCTGCGACCTTTTGGTTGTGGACGAGACCTCGATGGTGGACGTGCCGCTGGCGCACTCCCTTGTGCGTGCTCTCCCGAACCGCTCCGGATTGATTCTGGTCGGGGACGTAGACCAGCTTCCTTCGGTCGGGCCGGGCACCGTGCTTCAGGACTTGATCGCTAGTGGTGTCGTTCCGGTCGTCCGCCTCACCGAGGTGTTCCGCCAGGCGGCGGGCAGCCAGATCATCACAAATGCGCACCGCATCCGCAGGGGGCAGATGCCGGAGATACGCCAGGCAGACCCGAGTTCTGATTTCCATTTCATCGAACGGGATGAGCCGGAGAAGGTCGCAGCCACGCTGGTCAAGTTGGTGCAGAAGAGAATTCCTGAGCGATTCGGTCTAAATGCAATCAATGACATTCAGGTTCTATGCCCGATGAACCGGGGATCACTTGGCGTGCGCGAACTGAACGCGGCCTTGCAGCGAGTTTTGAATCCGGCTTGTAGTGGTGAGGACAGCGTCGAGCGATTCGGGTGGCGATTCCAGAAACGCGACAAAGTCATCCAGACGGAGAACGACTACGACAAGGAGGTCTTCAACGGAGACATCGGAATTGTTGAACGCATCGATCCCGTCGAGCATGAGGTCACAATCCGCTTCGACCGTCGGCTGGTGAAGTACGATTTTGGCGAACTAGACGAGGTTTCGCTTGCCTACGCTGTCACCATACACAAGTCGCAAGGTTCAGAGTTTCCAGCGGTCGTGATTCCGTTGGCCACGCAGCATTACCTGCTGCTGCAACGCAACCTGATCTATACGGGAATCACCCGGGGCAAGCAACTGCTCGTGCTGATCGGGCAGAAGAGGGCGCTGGCCATCGCCGTCCGCAACGACCGTCCGCAGAGGCGGTATTCGGGGCTACTGACTCGTCTTCGAGGCAACGGGCAACAAGGGGTGGTATCGTAAGCAACGATTGCAGAGCATCTGGAAATCGAAATGACCATGTTCACCAAGCCCGAGCCCCTTAACGACGCGGAACTCGATCGCCGAGGGGACTTCTTCAAAAGTTGCAAGGGCCGGGCCGGAGACCGTGATGCCGAGCGAATACGACCGGGGGGCGTCTGCTGAAAACCGTGCAGCCCTCTTGGACGCGATCTCGGACGGCTCCTTGTAGAGAAACTTCCTCAACTCCGTCAGCCCTTGCCGGAGAGCCCCCGTCCCTTATTCACGGATCAGCACATACGCAGTACTCCTGCCACCGCTTTCTTCCTGTTTAAGAATTCCCTTGGTGATCAGGTCCTGAATATCCCGCAGCGCCGTATCGTGTGAAATCTTGGCGAGTTTCCCCCACTTCTCCGTCGTCAGTTTGCCTTCAAAGCCGTCGAGCAACTCGTTTATGATTTTTCTCTGTCGCTCGCTGATCTCGATCGATTTCTGTCGGAGATGACGCCAGAAGGCCTCCTTGGCCAAAACACCCGCAGTTAATTCATTCGCTTTTTCAATTGCGCGGCCGAGGCAATCGAGAAACCACTCCAGCCACTCCGTGACATCCATTCCCCCCTTTTGTGTCGATTCCAGGATTTGGTAGTAGGCCTTGCGTTCTTCCCGGATCTGCGAAGACATGCTGTAGAAACGTTGCGCGCTGCTCTCGAGCCGCGCGAGAGACATCTCCGTAATGGCACGGCCGATTCTTCCATTGCCATCCTCAAAGGGATGTATGGTCACAAAGTAGAGGTGAGCTAAGCCGGTCTTGATGAGCGGCTCAGTGCCCGTCGCGTTGTCTTCGTACCACGTCAGAAATGCTTTCATTTCCGGCCCGACCGCTTCGGCTCTGGGACCCTCGAAGTGAATTTGTTCTCTTCCTTCAGGGCCAGAAACGACTTGCATTCCGCCGGCTCGCCAAGCGCCCGTCTTGATTTTGCGCATCCCGCTACGACCGGTTGGAAACAGCGCAGCATGCCAGCCGAATATCCTCTCTTCAGTTAGCGGCAAGGCATACTTTTGCGTCGCGTCCAGCATCATCTCGACGATGCCTTCCGCACTTCGATCCGCGGTTGGCGTTCCTCCGGCTTCGAGTCCCATGCGGCGAGCCAGCGAAGACCGGACGCTCTCCGGATTGAGTTCTTCGCCTTCAATGGCCGACGACTTGACGGTTTCTTCCGTCAGTGCCGCAAGCGTCGCTTCCCCCCGCAGTCGGTAACCGAGGTCTTGCATTTTTCCGAGAAGCAAACCTTGCTCATAGCGCACCGTGGACAAATGCGAAACGAGGCGTTCGGCGTTCCAAGTGAACCGCGGCCAATCCTGATTCTTATATAGGTAAGTCATAATCTACGCTTATTCTACGCATTCTTTGGCGCAGCGTCCAGCACAATCTACGCTTATTCTACGCATTATTCTACGCACGCCTAAGATCTTATGCTAGAATGGGATACAGCAACCGAAAGGGACAAGTGCCTAAGCCAACTCCCTGGATTTTCGTTGGGAGTCCTAGAAGCTTAGGGAGGCAACACGAATTTCTGCTCTTCATGGCGCAGCCGCCAAGCTTTTCTCACTCCCAGCTTCTCGCAAACCGAGATGCGGCCGAACGGGTTTCGCACAAGACCTTGCGTCAGGGCGTCTTGAGATAAACGTTGCTGATTTTATGCTCGCGGAGCAGGGCATTGAACGCTACCAGGTCTTTCTCTACCAACTGCTGAAAGTCCGCCGCCGCTTTGTCGCCCCGCTGCTTCAGCTCTTCCTGCACGGCCGTCTGTTGGGTGGTTGGCGGAAAATCCGCACTGCTATCGAGCTGGTTGAATAGATAGTTGACCTTTTGTAGCAGCATCGGCGCCCAGCGGCAATCGTCCTGCCCACGCCCGGTGAGCTTTAGCTGCAGCACGGTTCCCTCGATCCCCGCGAGCTGCTCGGCGAGGTCGTCCGCCGCTTTGCGCAGCGGTTTCGCAGCGTCGTCCGTGCCCAGCTCTTTCCCCAGCGCACCGAGCTGCACGCGCAGCGACTCGATCTGGTTCACCGTGGCGGACATGGCGTTCATCTCTTCGTACAGCGCGGTCTCGACGCGCGTCTGCGCCTGAACGTCGCTCTCCGAGCCGGCAGTGTGTGGATCTTTCAGCACCGTCAGCTTCTGGGTGAATTTTGCATCTCCCACAGTCAGCGTGACCGAGTACGTCCCCGGCAGCGCCAGTACCGCCAGTCGTGCCATGGCTGGAGGCTTGCGCCAGCCTTCCGGTCCAAGCGGAACGTCCGGCGCATAGAGCGGCGTGGTCCTCAGCTGAATTTGCGTGGTGCGCTCCGAGCGCAGATCCCACCACACCCGGTTGATGCCCGCCTTGACTTCGCAAGGCGGAGGATCGGAATCGGGATACTCCTCTTCCTCGATGTTTTTCTTGGCCTCAGAGGCTCCAGGTTTGGGCGCCCGGCATTCAATCTCCCTCACTTTCTTGCCGTCCCCGTCTGTGACGGTCAGCTTGGCCACTTCCTTCTCCCCCAGGTTGGTTTTGAGATAAAAATTGATTGGCGCTCCGTACGGCGGGTTTTTCCCCGTCGTTGCGTCATACTCGACGGCCGCCGGCTGCACCACCTCCTTAAAGCGATACGCGTCGCGCGGCGCAAACAGATGCGCCTTGGCCGCGCCGATCTCCGTCGTGAACTGTTCGAGCGCAGTAATGTCGTCCAAAATCCAGAAGCCGCGCCCGTAAGTGGCCACCGCGAGGTCGTGGAACCTCTCCTGAACGGCCAGCCAGTAGACTGGCGCGTGCGGCAGCCCGGACTGCAACGGTTGCCAGTTCTTCCCGTCGTCAAAGGAAACGTAGAGCCCACCCTCCGTGCCCAGATAGAGAAGTCCCTTACGGACAGGATCTTCGCGCACGCAGTGAGCATAGCTCAGCATGTTGCGCGGAAGCCCGCCAGTGATCAACGTCCAGGTTTTTCCATAGTCTGCGGTTTTGTAAACGAACGGGTCGCGAAAGTTCACCTGATGGCCGTCAACGGTCAGGTAGGCCGTGCCCGCGTCGTAGCGTGAGGCCTCGATATTGTCCACCGTGCCCCACTCGGGGAAGTTGGGAAGATTTTTCGTGACATTGCTCCAGTTTTTTCCACCGTCCCGCGTCACTTGCACCTGCCCGTCGTTGGTACCGGCCCAGATCAGACCAGCTTCTTTCGGCGACTCGGTCAACGCAAAAATCACTCCGGCATATTCCACGCCGATATTGTCGGGAGTGAGCCCCCCAGAAATCTGCTGGCGGCTTTTATCATTGCGCGTAAGGTCGGGACTGATGATCTGCCAGCTGTTGCCGCTATCCGTGGTGACATGTACAAACTGGCTGCCCACATAGACCTTGTTGTGGTCGTGGGGAGAAATGGCGATGGGGAATTCCCAGTTGAAGCGGTACTTCACTTCCGCCGCGGGCGCGCCGGCCACATAATCGGGCCAGACCTCCACCTCGCGGTCCTGGTGGGTGCGCTCATCGAAGCGGGTTACCGTGCCGCCGATGCTGCCCGATCCAGTGCCCGTGGACCAGATGATGTTGTTATCCACTGGATCCGGAATCGCGAAGCCGCTCTCGCCTCCGGCCACCGGGTGCCACGCGCCGCGCGGGATGTTGCCGCCGGAGCGGCCGCCGAACTGCAGACTGTTGCTCGGGCCGCGCCATGATGGGCCGTCCTGCCGGTTGCCGTAAACAAAATAGGGAATCTGGTCGTCTACGGTGACGTGATACATCTGCGCGATGGGCAGGCTAACATGGTTCCAGGAATTCCCGCGATCCACGGAGATATTCACGCCGCCATCGTTGACCACCGCCATGCGATCCCCGTTGGTGGGATCGATCCACATCTCGTGATTGTCGCCGCCGGGATCAGCAGGCAGCTTGGTGAGCGAGTGGCCGCCATCGAGCGTCCGTGAAAACGACGCCGAGAAAAAAAATACTTCGTTCTCGTTGTCTGGTGCGATTTCCGTGCGCGTGTAGTAATGCGTTCGCCCGCGCAGCTGCCGGTCGGAGTTGACCATCTCCCAGTTCTCGCCCCCGTCGTCGGAACGCCACAGTTGCCCGAGCTGCCCCGGGCTGTTCGCCTGCGGCACGCCATCGCCCGTCTCAATCTCCGCGTACACGCGGTTGGAATCTTTCCTGGCCACGCGCACGGCAATTCGGCCCACCGGAGAATGCGGCAGGCCATGACCCTCCAGGCGCTTCCAGGTGACGCCGCCGTCTGTCGATTTGAACAAGCCGCTTCCCGGCCCCCCGCTCGTGCGGCCCCAGGTGTGAATCTCGATCTGCCACATCCCGGCAAAAAGAATTCTGGAATTGTTCGGATCCATTCCCAGGTCCGAGCAGCCGGTGTTCTCGTCCACGAAGAGCACTTTGCCCCAGGTCTTTCCGCCGTCGGTGGTGCGGAATACCCCGCGCTCCGGCTGCGGCCCGTAGGCGTGGCCCAGCGCGCACGCCAGCACGATGTCGGGATTGCGCGGGTCGATCTCCACACGGCCAATACGGCCGGCCTGCTCCAGTCCCATCAACGACCAGGTCTTGCCCGCGTCCAGGGATTTGTAAATCCCCTGCCCCACAGAGATGTGGCTGCGGATGAACGATTCGCCGGTTCCCGCCCACACGATGTTTGCATCACTGTCCGCCACTGCCAGCGAGCCGATGGACGCCACGGGCTCCGAGTCGAAGATGGGATTCCAGTGGATCCCGCCATCCGTGCTTTTGAAAATGCCGCCTGAGGCCGCACCCACATACCAGATGTTCGGTTTTCCAGGCACTCCCGCGACAGATGTTGCGCGGTTGCCCTCCGGGCCGATATACCGGTACTTGAGCTGCCCATACACGTCCGGATGGATTGGCGTTTGCTGGGCCGGCAACAAGCAAGGAGCAACCAGCAGCACCGCCATGGCGATCGCTTTAGCTGATATCGCAACAATGTATCTCGCACGCTTCAACATGTTGAACCTCTCCGCTAAAAATGAAATTGGGATGCGGGGATGATACAGGTGGCGCAACAGCAGGTCAATGGCGGCGCGGGCCTGGGAAACCCTTGCCGAGCCGGTGATGACCCAGTACGCCGCGGTCAATAAGGATGGTACGTGGCACCAGGTAGGCGACCACATCTTACCCATAATTCTCCAGCGAGCGCAGAAGGTGGCGTGACCAGCTGTCGAAAACGCGGACCGTGATACGCTCGTTGCTATGCGGATCTTTTTTGTCCTGCTCTGCTGCCATTTGGCTGCTGGTGCCAGCGCCGCCCGCGAACCCGAATCGGACAGACTACCCCGTCCCGGCGTTTTTCTCATTACCATCGATACTCTGCGTGCCGACCACGTTCACTGCTATGGGTATGAGCGAATCCGAACGCCCGCGCTGGATCTGTTGGCAGAGCACGGAATCCGCTTCACGCAAGCATTCACACCAAGCCCCATCACGAATAGCTCGCACGCGAGCATTATGACCGGGCTTTTGCCGAGCTCGCATGAAGTCAGCGACTTCGGCGTCCCTTTGGCAGCCAAATATCCTACTCTGGCGGAATTGCTCGCGAAGGGAGGCTACCACACGGCGGCGTTCATAGGCGCCGTGATCCTCGACAGCAAGAACCTCGCACCCGGTCTCGATCGCGGCTTCGAGTTCTACGATAACTTCCCGGAGCTCACGACAACCAAGTCCAGGTGGGGACGCCTCGAGCGCAGAGGCATGGAAGTAGAGCAACGCGCAGAATCGTGGCTCAACTCGCACCCAGCCGGCGAACACTTCGTTTGGGTGCACTTATACGATCCCCACGATCCGTACGAGCCGCCTCCCCCGTATTCTGAAATTTACAAGGACCGGCTCTACGACGGAGAAATTGCCTACGCGGATTCGGCGTTGGGCCGCTTCCTTACTTACCTCAAGAAACAGGGATGGTACGAGGGAGCAGTGATCGTTGTCGTCGGAGATCACGGAGAAGGCCTCGGCGAACATCACGAGGACACTCACGGCATTTTTCTTTACGATTCAACGACCCACGTTCCCCTGATTGTGAAGCTGCCGAATGAACGCGGAGCGGGCAGAACGGTTGAGGGGCAGGTCCGCACGACAGACATCATGCCCACGATCTTGAGCCTGCTTGGCATTGCTGCTCCGGCAAATCTGGATGGCGATTCTCTGGAGCCGTTCCTTAGCGGCGTCGAGACGGCTCCCCGCACGGTTTTCGGTGAAACTGAATACCCGCTGCGGTTTGCATGGGCCCCGCTGCGGTCCATTCGAAAGGAAGGCTTCAAGTTTATCGAAGCGCCGAAGCCGGAGCTCTACGATCTCCGCGCCGATCCCGGCGAATCGCACAACCATTACGAGCCTTGGGATGGCACGGTTCAAAAATTGCGCAAAGCGCTTGCGGAGTTGAACGCCAAATCGCCTGCGCATGAAAAAACTTCGCCTGCAGCGGTATCCGCGAATACCATCGATGAACTGCACGCACTCGGGTATTTAGGCTCGGCAGACGCTGGAAGCGCTACGGATGTTCCGGAACCCTCATTGTTGCCTGACCCCAAGGACAAAATTGAGCAGCAGAATCTGCTGCATACGGCGACGATGGCGTCTGAGGACGGAGAGAGGGAGAAGGCTCGAGCGGCTCTTGAGAAGGTACTGCAACTGGATGAAAGCTCCGCGCTCGCACTCGCGCAACTTGGCCGGATTGAAATGGCCTCAGGGAACTATGCCAAAGCCGCCGACTATCTGCGACGGGCGCACGTCGCCCGCCCGAATGACGCGACGGATGCGCTCGAATATGGACGAGCACTGGAGTTGAGCGGCGATCTGTCAGGAGCGCGGGACGTGCTGCTGGCGAGCCTGAAGTTGAACCCGGACCAATTTGAAGCGCGGCTCGCGCTCGGGCGGGTGTATCTCGGTTTGAACGATTCGCGCGCGGCGGAAGACCAATATGAGGCGGCGGTGCTCTTGGAGCCCGGGAATTCAGAGGCCCAGATCAATCTGGCAAAGACGTTGATCCATGGGAAAAAGTTTGCTGAGGCCGTGGACCTGCTGGAAGCGGTCGCCGAACCTTCGAGCCGCAATCCTGAAATATTTGAGCTACTCTCGCAGGCTTACGCCGGCCTTGGGCGTCGGCAAGAGGCCGAGCGCGCTCAATTGCGGGCCAAGGCACTCAAAGACTCGAAGCGGCCCGAGTGAACGGCCCTCCGACCAAGTCCAGGCAAATTCCGGTCTCCGGCGGAAACCTTCAGCTGGTTATTGTTTCGCCGCTACCTTATGATCGGTCTTCTCGAAAATCTCAGTCAGAACGCGCCCTCGCATCTGCTTTGGCTGCTCGATGCCGTAAATGTGCAGGACTGTCGGCGCCACGTCATACACGCTGACTCCCAGACCCATCAGCCGCAAATCATGCTTGATGCCGGGGCCCATGGCGAAGAAGGAGCCGGGAACATCATCGCCATCGGCAAAATCGTGCTTGGCGATCACCGGCGTGGTTTTCTCATGGTCCATGTGCGCGTGCGGATCTTTCTCTTCGAACTCGCGCAGGGGCTTGATGCCGTGGTCGGAGAAAATAATCAAATACGTGTTCTCATCCACGTGCTTCAAGATCGAGCCAAGCACCTTGTCGAATGCCACGTACTGGTTCGGGAAGGCCTCCGGCCGCACGTTATTGATGCTCGGATTGTAGCCAACGTTGAACGGCGTGATGGGGTATAGCCAGTGCCCGGTGCGGTCTTCGCACGACTGCGCCAGGAAGGTGAACTCGGTGGGATGCGTGGTCAGCAAATAGTCGAACAGCTTGGTCTGCTGGTCGCGGATGACCTGTACTTTATCGAGCCAGGTGTTGATGAGTTCCGTTTCGTGGCCCTTTAGATCGCTCGCGGCCGGCATGCGCTCGCAGTCGATGTAAAAGTCACCGACATTCTTCAGCAGCTCGGGTTGCAAGCTCTTCGGATAGACGGCGTCCCCGCCCATCACTTCGCTGAGCTTGGGCGCGCAAAGCACGCCGTCTTCGCAGTTCTTGCCGCGCGTCAGCATCCCGCTAATCATGTAGCCGTTTACGGGCATAACGGGAAACGTAGCCGGGACGTTGGCCATACCCACAGTAATCCCGCTCTTCGATAGCATCGACCAGACCGGCTCTTCCTTCAGCATGTTGGTGTTGGCAGTGACCCCGCCGACAAGAAACCCGGTGACGCCATGCTCCTCCGGATCGGTGCTCGTGAACAGCGTGCTGTACACCCGGGGACAATTGGGCGCGGAGACCGTGCGCAGCTTTCCGTACGCGCCGTTCTCGATCACCCTCGACAAATTCGGCATCTGGCCCTTCAGCAGCAGCGGACGAATGATGTCGAGCTCCATGCCGTTGACGCCGAGGACGATGACCCGCGGTTTTGGTTTCGAAGGGTTTTGTTGTTGCGCAAGAACCGGAACGGCCAGCAAAGAAAGCGATAGCAATAAGGAAAGTTTTCTTGGAACCATGGAACACCCCTGAGTTCAAAAAAGCTGAGTATATAGTTGCGAATCGCGGCTGTCCAGCAAAGGACCGCTGGGACGGCGAGCAGGTCAGCACGGCAGTGATTCGGACACCAACGGCAGGGCCCCAGTCACGATTTCGTGACGATATCAGCGGCTTTTTTGTTTCATCCATCCGTTAGCGACTGGAGGTCTTCAGCCGGGCGGCTTCGGCGCGCTCACTCGCGGCATCCGCGGCACGGCCCAGCTTCTCGTATTCGTCCGCCAGGAAGGAATGCGCCTCGCTCGAATCCGTTTGTACCGCCGCAGCCTTTTCGAGGTAGGGCAGGGCTTCGGCAAAAGTGCCATTCAGAAACAGCATTCGCCCCAGAAGCAGGTTTGCGCGGTAATGGTCTGGCTCTTCCTGGAGGACGGTGAGCAGGTTTTTGGCTGCTTCCTCAGGCCGTCCAGTACGGGCATAAATGGAGGCCAAAGAGTAGCGCGCGTCCGTCCAATCGGGCCTATTTTCCACCAGGATTTCGAAATGCGCGCCAGCAGTATTCAGATCACCGGTTTCGTAGAGGCAGATGGCTAGCTCGTACTGCGCCATCAGCGCGTCCGGCCGGAGCTCGACGGCTTTGCGCAGAGGAGGAATGGCTTTGGCATAGTCGCCGTTCCGCGAGTAAGCGATGCCCAGGTAATACTGCGCCGCCTGGACTTGCGGGTCTTTGGCTACCACGTGCAGCAGCAGAGGGATGACGGTGGCTTCCTTTCCCTCCTCGATGGCCAGGCTGGCATCGTGCATATCGTTGGCAACATCGATGCGGTCTTTGGGGTCAATGCGGGTGGGCGGGCTGCTCTTGCCGGAGGCCACATAGCCGAGCGCGGAGAGCTTTTCCCTGCTCTTCTCGTCGAGTCCGTCCTGCAAGGCCTGCGGCGCCCCTTCGCTGATTCGCTTCACGAAATTATCCAACTGGATGGCCAGGCGCACCGCGGCAGCGCGGTTGCTCTGATAGAGGTTCGTCTTCGCGCCGGGGTCGGAGGCCAGATCGTAAAGCTCGGGGAATGGCGCGCGCACGTAAAGCTGGTTCCCGACGCGCAGGGAAACAAGCGCGCTCCATCCGAACGAGCGTTCGGAGTGGTCGCCGGTGGCAAGCGAAGGACGGTTTCCGGGGTGTGGATTTCCGATCAGAGAGAGCAGCGAACGGCCCTGCATGGCCGGAGGCGGCGTCTGCCCCAGCCCTTCGAGAACGGTTGGCGCCAGATCCACGAGACTCGCCGTGGCATTGACACGCTGGCCCGGGAAACGATTGCCGGGAAGTTTCAGGAGCAGGGGCACGTGGATCGTAGAGTCGTAAAGGAAAATACTGTGGGTCAGCTCGCCGTGATCGCCCAGAGATTCGCCGTGATCGGCGACGACGGCGATCAGCGAATTGTCATACAGCCCCTGG
>CAZXKO010000013.1:0-192065 GCA_964641665.1 uncultured Acidobacteriaceae bacterium | reverse complement strand
GCCTAAGTAGCCTATTCTGCGTTTGGCTCCGACGGTCAGCTCTTCTCCGCCCAAAGCAGGTCGATGGGCAGGCTGTCCGGCAGGCATGCTCCCGGGCGGGAATGTTCCACGTGGAACACATCTCGGGTTTTGTGGTTGTCCCGGCCGAACTCCCCACAAACACCCGCACCTGGACACAAACTAGGCAGCAATGTTCCACGTGGAACATTGTCATGGGTCTGATAGTGGAGCGGGAGTTGGGGTGCGCCGAAGAGCTTGCGATGAGCGGGGAAGCCGCGGGGCCGCACGCGGGTTTTCGACGTGCCTTGTATGACTTATCCCACCTCCTGCTATCTCTGGCCCGCGATTCGCCGTCAGGGTTTGTGCAGATTTCATTGCCTTGGTCCTCTTCTTAATTCTTACTCGCCTGACCCCTGGGTTCCAACCAGAAGGGCGCGGGATTGCGATCCGGGAAGGCGGATGGGGGACGACCAGGCTAGGGAACGGAGCGCCTGGCGGGCGATTGGTGCCTGGGTTTCGCCGATCAGGAGGGCGAGGCGGCCCGCAGGGGCGAGGAGGGACTGGGCGATCGGAAGGATCTGGTCGAAGCGCTCTACGGCTCTCAAGGTCACAAGGGAGGCGGAGGCCTTGGGGTAGGTTTCGGCGCGGTTGGGATATACATCGATCGACGTAAATGTAAGGGCGCGGATGACCTCGCGCAGGAAGGTGGTTTTCTTGTGGTTGGACTCGATCAGGGTGACGGCGGTTTGCGGGGACCAGATTTTTAGAGGAATACCGGGGAAGCCGGCTCCGGAACCCAGGTCGACGACGCACTGGGAATCTCGAATCTGGGGGCTCGCTTCGCTTGCTCCGACGGGCGGGACCCTTCGACTTTGCTCAGGACGGGCCGCTGGCGCTCCGCTTCCTGGGAGCAGGCAGCTCGCGGCGAACAGGGATTCGCCGAAGTGGCGGGTGACGATCTCTTCGGGGTCCCGGACCGCGGTCAGGTTGATGCGGGCATTCCAGCGGAGCAATAGATCGATGTAGATCGATATTTGATTTAGTTGCTCGGAGGCGAGCTCGGTTTCGAGGAACGGGTCGAGCAATTCGGCGATGCGGGCTGCGTCCATGCGCCGGGGAGATTGTAGACGATGGCGTGGGAGTTTCCCGCAGCGCCTGTTCTTTCGCCCCCTGCCGGGGCTCGACGCGGGGTGAGGTGCGTCATTCCCACGGCTTGCGCCGTGGGCTTCATTCTGTCGCCACTTCGCGGCTTCGGGCCCTGTCGATCTCGCCGGGCCTCGTTCGACTTAAGAGCAGCACCGAGATTTTCGCAAAGTGTGGCGCGAACGCTTATCGAGTTTCTGGGTGACGTACATCGCCCTTCGCTCGCGTTCAGCCTTGCACGCGCGAGGACGACTCAGCCGGCGGCTCTTTGAAAACGAGAGGCCAGGTTTTTCACGGCCTCGACCAGCTCGGGCGGGTCGTGGACTTCGAAGTCTACGCCGATCATCGCCAGGTACGAGGCCAGGGCTTCGAAGGAGTGCGCGCCAGTGTGGAGCTGGCAGGTTTCGTCGGTGATCGCTTCGAGCACGCCGGCGGTGGGCGGGATCCGGTCGGCGACAGTTTCGACGGACGCGTGCAGGATCACCACGGCCTGGTTGGGGTATTGGCGGTAGGCGACTGACTTCGAGACGAAAGTGGCGAAGTCTCCGTCGGGGGGCTTGCGGGGGGTGAAGCGGGTGCTCGTGGTCAGCTTCGGCTCGATGCGGTCGACACGGAAGGTGCGCCAGTCGCGGCGCGCGGTGTCCCAGGCGACGAGGTACCAGCGGCGTCCGGTATGAACAAGGCGGTGCGGCTCGACGTGGCGCGCGCTCTGGACGCCTCCGCGGGCCTGGTAGCGGAAGCGCACGCCTTCGTGGTCGCGGCAGGCTCCGGCGATGGTCGAGAGTGCTTCGAGGTTCACCGTGGGTCCGGTGCTCGCGATGGGCACGATGAACGAGTGGAGCGCGGTGACGCGGCGGCGCAGGCGCGAAGGGAGCACCTGCTCGAGTTTCATGAGGGCGCGCACCGAGGCGTCCTCGATTCCGGCCACAGTGCCGCTGGCGGCGGTGCGCAGGCCGACGGCGACGGCGACCGCTTCTTCGTCGTCGAGCAGCAACGGCGGCAGGGTTGCGCCGGCGCCGAGCTGGTAGCCTCCGGCCACCCCGGTGGTCGAGTGCACGGGATAGCCGAGGCTGCGCAGGCGGTCGACGTCGCGGCGAAGGGTGCGGCCGGTGACTTCGAGGCGCGCGGCCAGGTCGGCACCGGACCAATAGCGCTGCGCCTGAAACAGAGACAACAAGCGAAGCAGGCGGGCCGAGGTGCGCAACATGGGAAAGAAGGTACCATGGATTGAGGACCGAAACTGTCCGCAATGTGTGAGACAGTCACAAGTCTCTAGTCGCTAGGGAACAAGTCGCAAGTCTTCAGTCGTTAGTCGTCAGGAAATGCCAGGGCCCACGGGAAATTCTGAGTCTACTGCGAAAAGCTCTCAACCGCCGAGATCGCCGAGACCATCCGCAGAGGGCGCGGAGAAGGGCTGAGTCGCTGAGGGAATTGGGGGGGTGGATTTCAGACTGGCGATCTCAGATCCACCGCTGACGACTGAAGACTTGCGACTGACGACTGAATTCAAGGAGTCACTATGAAAATGACCGACCTATTTCTCGGAGAGCTGGAACGCGAGACAGCCTCCACGCGGCGCACTTTGGAGCGGGTTCCGGAGGGGCGCTACGACTGGAAGCCGCATGACAAGTCGATGGTGCTGGGCTACCTGGCAGAGCTGGTGGCGCGGCTGCCTTCGTGGACCGTACTGACCATCAAGCAGGACAGCCTGGACCTGGCGACCTACAAGGCGCAACCGTTGCGCACGAACCGGGAGCTGCTGAAAGAATTCGACGCGTCGGTGGCGGGCGCGCGCGAGGCGCTGGCGAACACGACCGACGAGCACCTGCTGAAGCCGTGGCGATTGCTGGTGGCGGGCCAGGTGGTGATGGAGCAGGTGCGGCATGTGGTGTTGCGCGACTCGGTGTTCAGTCACCTGGCGCACCATCGCGGACAGCTGACCGTGTATTTGCGACTCCTGGACTTACCGGTGCCGGCGATCTACGGACCGTCGGCGGATGAGAAAACGTTTTAGCACAGGTCTCAGGTGACAGGTCTTAGGTGTCAGGAACCCCTAAGACCCGAGACCCGACACCTGAGACCTGACACCTGCACGGAGGCATCATGGCGCGAGGCAATTCATATCCATTCTGGACGCACGACACGGTCGCGGCCGCGGTCCTGGCGGGTGTTGGAGCAGCGAGTTTCCAAATCAAGCTCGACGCGCTGGCGAGCGAGCTGAAGATCCCCGCGATCACCGCGTGCGTGCACGCGTGGCCGATGCTTTTGATCTTTGCGGGAGTGGTGATGCTGCTGGTGCAGCCGGTGGCGGGGAGTTGGGGTGGGAGAGGGGAGGAGACTGAGGGGGAGGGTGGGGTCGGCGCGGACAAAAGATTCTAGAGCGTGGGTTCTGTGTCGGACTCCCTCTAGAATCCCATGACAACGCGGTTCTAGGGTTTCCCCTAAGGGTTTCCGGCATTTGCAGCGGAAACCGGGATCAGGACCGCCGTGCATCCGGAGGTCGGGAAACAACCGACCTGAGCGCGGCGGAAGATCTTGGCCTCGCTGCCAACCGGGAACTCCACTTGAAAAGGGTGGGCCTTGATCTTTTCCGTGAGCCGCTCGAGCGATTTATCTCCGCTTGCATAGTCCACTGACTCAGTCTTTCCTGGCGTATACACAATTGTGAATTCAGCGATCCCGACACGCCAGCCGGTTTGCCGAGCGAAGCGGTGCGCAACTGGGTCAGTTGCTCAGCCGCGGTCTTGGTCCACTCGCCATTGGGCAGTCTCAAGCTTTCGCGAATCGAGGGCTTCTTTCCCGTCAGCTTCTGGTAACGAGCAGTGATCTCTTTGGTTAGCGTGTCGCGCCGACTCATGTCGGGGGCCAGGGAGGGCAGACCAAAGTTGCTCCGCCGAAATACCGGGGGAGCAGCTTCGACTGCGGCCAATGCAAGCTCGTACACTTTCGCAGCCGCTTTGTTCTTTCCTTGCTTTTCATAGATCTCACCCAGGTGCTCGCCAACGACGGCGTCCTGCCCGAGCAGCCAAGCAGAGCGCACGAAGCCCTCCGAGCGATTCGTATCCCGAACGCAGTCGAGAGACCCGGTGTCCCGTGATCTCACCACGAACGACGCGAACCTTTCTATGAGAGTTAGGCGTATCCTCAAGCTCGCGCGAAGGTGGGAATATGGCGGTGACGTTTGAGAGCGTGCGACGGATGGCGCTGGAGATGGAGAAGGTGGAGGAGGGCACGTCCTATGGGACGGCGGCGTTCAAGGTGGGCGGGCAGTTGATGGCGCGGCTGCGGGAGGATCTCGATTCGCTGGTGGTGCGCTCGGATTTTGAGGTGCGCGCCGAGTTGATGGCGGCCGATCCGGAGACGTACTACATTACCGATCATTATTTGAATTATGAGTGGATGCTGGTGCGGCTGGGACGCGTGCATCCGGATGCGATGCGGGATTTGTTGCGCGGGGCTTGGCAGAGGGCGTCGGCCGCGGCGAGCAAGAAGCGGAAAAGCTCACCACGGAGACACTGAGGCACGGAGCACGATTCCTTTTTGGCTACCAGCTACCAGCCATCCGTTGTCCGCCATCCGCCATCCGCGTTGTCCGACATAACAAGCCGTTAGTCACCACTTTCTGAGTCACCGACGTAAGGGGCGGGATGGAATGGCGATCGGTAAAATTGTGTTTACAGGGTAGGGGTGCAAACGGGTATGTCGATACTTAGCGGCGATGCCGATGGGCCTAGGTGTCGACGGAGGCGTACCGAAGTGGGAACGCATCTGACTGGTTAACCCGTGGTACAGCGATGGGCACGTGATCCCCAGATCGAAGGGTGCTTGACAATTGCTTGGGGCAAGAAGCGGGGGAAGTGGGACAACGCAGTCAAAGACAGTGGCGAACAGCCGGTGGCGGAGGACGCCGCACCGGGGCTGCGGGAAACTTTGTCGAAGGCGGTAGAATATCTCGTCGCCGCGGAGGGCGCGCTACGAAATATGACCGCCGAAGGACAGGGGAACGAAGCGGCGGCGCAGACCGTGTACGTGACGCTGACGGGGCTGCCGCTGACGATCACGCTGGAGTGGCCGTTTCATCCGTCGACTTCGGGGGCGGATTTCTGGGTTCTGCATGGGGACGTCGAGCTGGCAGGGGCCGAGGGACGGCACGCGCCGGTGTCGGTGAACCTGTCGGCGACGGTGCGCGAGGTGATGCCTTCGCTCGAGGCGAAAGACGCGCTAGGGCCGGTGGTGAATGCGCTGCGCAAGGAAGTCGACAACCGGCAGATTGAGTTCGTGAAGTCGGGGAAGCTGGTGCCCGTGAATTTCTCGAGCCGGCATTATGATTTCAAGCGCGGGCAGTGGGTGTTCGGCAAGGCGTCGGATGAGACGATTGCGACCTTTCTCGAGCGGAAGATTTTCTGGCAGACGCGGCTGGTGGGCGGAGACGTGTGGCTGGGCGACGGGACCGAGGCGCAGTATCTGCAGACGACGACCGATCACCTGGCCGAGGTCGCGAACGGGCTGGCGGGGCAGGGATTGATCCGGCTGGAACGGCGGTACGCGACGGCGCTGCCGGCGCTGATGGCGCGGGCGGCGGAGTTCGAGGCGGCGGCGGAAACGGCGCTGGCGGAATTAGAGAAGAAGCACGCGTTTGAGCGTGGGTAGGTGCGAGGGCAGGATGTCCTTGCGACAATCGCACTCCGGTGGGCTCGTGTTTTGGTTTCGTAGTAGCGCAGGGAAACGCAAGGTCCCTCGACTGCGTTCGGCTGTTACCTCACTTCGCTCAGGATGACAATTCTATTGCGTGACGGGCGATTCCTGGCATCTTAATGATGGTGAGGCGTCAACGGTGGAGCCTGTTTTGCGCGCTGGCGGTTTGCGCGGTGGTGTGCATCAGCGTGACGGGCAGCGGTGGCTGGCCTCAGGCGGCAAGTGGGGTTGGGGCGAGCAAAGCCGATCCGCCGATCGCGCGTAGGCAGAAGCTGAAAGGCGTGCCGAACTTCGGCGAGGTCACGGACAAGTTGTATCGCGGCGGGCAGCCGACGGCGGAAGGGTTCGAGGGATTGGCCCATGAGGGCGTCGGCGTCGTGGTCGATCTGCACAGCAACCAAAGCGAGCGCAAGATCGTGACGAAGCTCCGCATGGAGTATGTCTCGATTCCCTGGCGTTGCTACCATCCGCAAGATAAAAAGATAAACAGGTAGCCGAGTTCCTGCGTGTGATTCGGGAGCATCCGGATAAGAAGGTCTTCGTGCACTGCCTTCTGGGCGAGGATCGGACAGGGATGATGATTGCGGGCTACCGCATGGTGGAACAAGGCTGGACGGCTGCGCAGGCGCGAAAAGAGATGACGGCGTTCGGGTTCTCGTCGGTGCACTATGTGATATGCCCGGGGCTGGCGATCTACGAGCAGAATTTTCCGCGAGAGTTCCAGAGCAGCCCGGCATTCGACGGGCTGCGGCCGCCGGCTGCGCAAACGCGTCCCCAGTAGCTTCTCGCGATATCGGCGCGGCAACGAAACACAGGGTCCCTCGACTCCGTTCGGCTGGCGCCTCACTCCGCTCGGGATGGCAATCTCATCTAGTTTTGGTGCATGATTTTGCGGCACGGCTCGCGTGGGATACACTCGTGCGCGACTCGCGCCCTCTCCCATGTTCTGGTTCTTCCTTTTCTTCCTGATCTCGGGATTCTGCAGCATTCTCTATGAGGTGGTGTGGCTCCGGCTGTCGATGGCAGCATTTGGAGTGACGACCGCGCTCACGTCGATCGTGTTGTCGGTGTTCATGGTAGGGCTCGGCCTGGGTTCGTGGGGCAGCGGGATTTGGATGAGGAAATACGCGCCCCGCCGACAGATCTCGCCGCTCTTTATTTATGCGCTGATCGAGCTCGCGATCGGCATTTCCGCGCTGGTCGTGCCGTACGAACTCCGCTGGGAACGGGCACTGCTGCAGCGCCTGCCGGAGTCGTCTTCGTTCGCCTACTACCTGGCGTCGGGAGTGTGCGTCGGGCTGGCTCTCACTCCGTGGTGTGTCGCGATGGGCGCGACCATTCCGGTGGGGATGCAGGCGATTCGGGAGGTGCGGCGGACGGAGGCCAGCCGGTCGTTCAGCTACCTTTATATGGCGAACGTCACCGGGGCCGTGATCGGAACGCGGGTTCCGCTGTTCCTGATTGAGTTGTATGGATTCCGCGGGACGTTGCGGATCGGAGCGATCTGCAACGTTGCGCTGGCGGCGTCGGCGGCAGGGCTCGGGCTGGCGTGGCGCGCGAGGGCGCAGGAGACATCTGAAGGAGAGGAAACGACGAGCAGCACGATTGCTGGAGGCATCGCAGCAAGCAAGCGATTGCTCTGGCTGCTGTTTGCCACTGGGCTGACGAGCATGGGCATGGAGGTGGTGTGGATCCGGCAATTCACGCCGTACCTCGGGACCGTGGTGTACGCGTTTGCGGGGATCCTCGGGTTCTACCTGGCGGCGATGACCGTGGGGTCGATCGCTTACCGCACGTGGGGCCGGGGTCGGTCCCTCGATGGAACGATGATGTGGTCAGTACTCGGGTTGTGCGCATTGCTGCCGCTTTGGGCGGTGGACGGGCGGCTTGAGTTGCACAAGGTTCTGCGGCTGGGATTGGGCGTGGCGCCGTTCAGCGCGCTTCTGGGATTCGTTACCCCGATGCTGGTGGACCGGTGGTCGGAGGGGGACCCGGATCGGGCGGGACGGGCGTATGCGGTGAACGTGGTGGGTTGCATTCTTGGGCCGCTGCTGGCGGGGTTCGTGCTGCTGCCGTTGCTCAATGAACGCTGGGCGCTGCTTTTGCTGGCTGCGCCGTGGTTGGTGTTGGGAGTCGCTTCGGGGCGATGGATTTCTGGGGGCGAAGAGAATGGGGAGGTCGACGGCGGGCACAGACTGCGCCGGCGGGTGCTGTGCTACGGGGTGGTGCTGGCTGCGATTGTCGTGTTCGCGGGGAGCCGCGGTTTCGAGGATCAGTATCCGGGAGCGGTGATCCGGCGCGATCACACGGCCACTGTGATTGCGGTTGGGCACGGACGAGGCAGGACGCTGCTGGTGAACGGCATCGGCATCACGGCGCTGACGCCGATCACGAAGTTGATGGCGCACCTGCCGCTGGCATTTCTGGATCGTGCGCCCGAGCGGGCGCTAGTGATCTGCTTCGGCATGGGAACGACCGACCGCGCGCTGCTCTCCTGGGATATCCCGGCCACGGCGGTGGAACTAGTGCCCAGCGTGCCCCAGATGGTGGGGTACTTTCACGCGGACGGCCCGGCGATGCTGCGCTCGCCGAAGGCGCAGGTCGTGATTGATGACGGGCGGCGTTACCTGGAGCGTACTTCCGGAGAGCTCGACGTGATCACGATGGATCCGCCGCCGCCGGTGGAAGCCGCGGGATCGAGCCTGCTGTACTCGAAGGAATTCTACACGGCAGTGAGGCAACGGCTGCGAACCGGGGGAATCCTGCAAACGTGGTTGCCGTCGGAATCCGACGAGTTCACGCGATCGGCGGTGGCGCGGGCACTGAAAGAATCGTTCCCATACGTGCGCGCGTTCGCATCGGTCGAGCCGTTGGGATTTCATTTTCTGGCAAGCGAGCGTCCGATTCCGCCGCGGAGCGCTGCGGAATTGGCCGCGCGTTTGCCGGCGCGGGCGGCGACGGATCTGCTGGAATGGGGGCCGTATGCGACCGCCGAGGAACAATTCGCGGCGGTGTTGAAGACCGAATTCCCGCTGGAGGAGTGGATTGCGATGGAACCTTCGGCTCCGGCGCTCACGGATGACCGGCCGGTGAACGAGTATTACGCGTTGCGGCGCTGGCGAGCGGGAAAGTAGGCCTGCGCCTGTGCGGAAGGGGTCGGGGGTGCCGCCGGGGCCTGAGGAGTGCGCGTGGGCAGTTTCTTTCGCCCCGCTGGGGCTTGTTGGTTTTGTTACGCTTTCCCACGGCTTACGCCGTGGGCTTTATTCTTTCGCCGCTTCGCGGCTAGCTTGATGAGGTTCGATGGCGTCGAATCTGCAAATTTTGCCTTCGGGGGCTCTCCGCCGGATTCATCGGGTTCAGACGATCACCATTGCCTGGATGAGTGTGGAAGCGGTGGTGGCCCTCACAGCGGCGTGGCGGGCGCACAGTCCGGCGCTGGTGGCTTTTGGCGGAGACAGCACGATCGAACTGCTCTCGGCCGGGGTGGTGTTGTGGCGGTTTCGGTCGCCGGCAGCGCGTGAAGCCGATGAACGCCGGGCTGCCCGCATTGCCGGAGCGCTGCTATACCTGCTCGCCGTCTACGTAGTGTTAGCTGCGGCGATGAATCTTCTGGGTTACGGCGAAGCGCGCCCGAGCTATTTGGGAATCGTGATCCTGGCGGCCGCGGCGCTAATGATGCCGTGGTTGGCGCGGGAGAAGCGCCGGCTGTCGGCAGCGACGGGAAGCGCAGCCTTGCGCGCGGATGCGGCGGAGTCGGCCTTGTGCGCGTATCTCTCGTTGATTGCGCTGGCAGGACTCGCGGTGCACGCCGTCTGGCATCTGGCGTGGGCAGACCCAGCGGCGGCGTTGCTGATCACGCCGCTGATTGTTTGGGAGGCGCGAGAAGCAATCCGGGGGAAGGCGTGCGGGTGTTGCGGGAGTATTGCGTCCCGGGAATAAGCGACCGGTGATGTGCCTGACCAGGTTTTGAAAACGATCTGGAAAACACAAGGTTCCTCCACTCGCTGCGCTCGGCCGGGATGACAGACTTTGCAGGCAGACTTGTGGGACGGCATACTGGGAGGAGAGCGGAACGGTGGACGGACTGGTCAACTCGTGTCCGCTGCTTGACTACGTGGCGGAAATCGCGAAGCCGGGCGCATTTCAGCTAGTGGATGTCGGCTGCTCGGGCGGGATCGACCGGCAGTGGCGGCGGCTGGGGCGCGGGCTGCATGCGATTGGGATTGATGCGGACGTTGCCGAAATTGAACGGTTGCGGGCTGCGGAGAAAAATCCCGGCGTCACGTATTTGAATGTCTTCGCCGGCATTGCGCCGGATCATCCTTTCGCGGACAAGAAGAAAGGAAAGCCGGACCTGGAGCGCAATCCGTGGCCGCGCTTGAGCACAGCACGGTACCTGGAGATTGCTTATCCGAAGGACAAGCCGGTTACCGACAAGGAAAAACGCTCGGCGAATTTGTGGCCGGAGAGCCGGCTGGCGAATCCCGAATCGCCGGTGATCGTTCCCGAATACCTTAAGAGCGAGGGCATTGCCAGCCTCGACTTCCTGAAGATCGACGTCGATGGGAAAGACTTCGACATTCTCCAGACGTTCGATCAGAGGTTGACCGAGCTGGCAGTTCTGGGTGTTGGCATCGAGGTGCGTTTCTGGGGATCGCATGAGGAAACGGATGGCGCCTTCCACAACGTGGACCGGTTCCTAAAGGCGCAAGGATTCGAGTTGTTCAATCTTTCGATTCGGCGGTATTCGACTGCGGCTCTGCCCAGCCGGTTCAGCGGGCGCGCGCCGGGTGCAACGGAGACGGGACGGGTGCATCAGGGAGACGCTATGTATGCGCGTGATCTGGGGAGCGGTCTCTATGACGAGTTCGCGAAACGGCTGACGGGTGAGAAAGTGCTGAACCTGGCGGCGATCTTTGCGGTCTTCGATTTGCCCGACTGCGCCGCGGAGGTGGCGTTGAAGTTTCGCTCGGTGTTGGCGCTGGTGTGCGACGTGGACAAGGTCCTGGACCTGCTGGCCGCGCAAGCGCAGCAGAGGGGGACGGCACGTGCCGGCGGCTACCGCGAGTTGATGGAGGATTTCGAAAGGCAGCCGCGCGAGTTTCTGGGCACGAAGAATCCGTTGACGCAGGCGGGCCGAACATGGAAGAAGGGCTATTTAAAGTGGCGTGGGCGGATGCAGCTGCTGGAGAGAGAGCGGGAGGGGTCGTGAGGGGCATGACCGATGCTTGAGCGCAACCCGCTCGTGCAGAAAGGTGCCCCAGAAGGTGTGGTGTTCCCACGAGCGAAAGGGGGCCGTGGTGGAAAATTGGTCGGGGCCGGTGCCGCACCCTTGGGGACACGGGGTCCTTCGACTGCGTTCGGCGGGCGCCTCACTTCGCTCAGGATGACAGTTTTTTATTTTTTCGCAGGCCCAGGGGCATGGGCGGACGAATCGTGAGTTCCTGCAACTTCCGTCTAGGCCTGTTCGGCGTCGGCCAGCGTATTGAAGAAGCGGAAAAACTGCTCGACGCGGGTGACAGCCAGGGCGGTGTGGATGCGATCGCTGACGCCGACCAGGGCGAGCGAGCGTCCATCCTTATTATGGGTGACGTAGGCGCCGACCAGCGCGCCGATGCCGGCTGAGTCGATGTAAGGAACCCCGGTGAAATCGATGATCAGGATGGCAGAGTCTTTGGCGCGGATCGCTGCCTGGAACTGGAACAGAGTCGCGAGCACGACCGGGCCTTGAAGGTGGAGGATTCTTTGGCCGGGCCGGGGACCCTCGAGATCGTCGATATGCAGCGGTTCTTGGGACTGTAGCGGCATCCGGCGATTTTACGGGTCCAGGCGGAGGGGAATTGTTACGGGGAGGTTAATTTTCCCGACGCAGTTCTCCGGGAATCAGGACTTTTGCGGCCGGTGCAGAAATTTCTGTCCAGGCAAGGCGTAACATCACCGGTCCAAGCTCCCTCGACTGCGCTCGGGATTTCGGCAGCCGGCTCAGACGCCGGCTAAGCACCTCAACTTCGACTGCGTTCGGCGGGCGCCTCTTCGCTCAGGATAACAGGTTTTAGTTCCAAGCCGATGCACGATCACAACGGAGGTCTTCTGTAGAATGAGCGATCTGAACTACGCGGACGGAAGGGGCAGTTTGTGGCGTTAAGGGTTGGAGAGCGAGCGCCGGATTTTGAATTGCCGGCGGTCGAGGGTGAGCGGCACCTGAGGTTCCGGCTGCGCGACTACCTGGGAAAGAAGCACGTGGTAGTGACGTTTCATCCGCTGGACTGGACGCCGACGTGCGAGTCGCAATTGCCGATTCTGGATTCGCTGCGCGACAAATTCGTGTCGGCCGGGGGACACCTGATCGACATCAGCGTAGATTCGATCCAGAGTCACCTGGCGTGGCAGCGGAAGGAGATCGGCATGATGCGCTTTCCGCTGTGCGCGGATTTTTATCCGCACGGAGATGTCACGCGGAAGTTCGACATCCTGCGGGAAAAGGCGCCGGTGCCGGGAATCAGCGAGCGGGCGGCATTCATTGTGGATAAGGAAGGCGTGATCCGGTTTGCGAAGGTGTATCCGATCGACCAGCTGCCGGATATAGAGGGGCTGCTGGAGGAGTTGCGGAAGATCAGCGGATAGAGGTCGCGTTTCGTTTGTGCTGGCCCGCTGGAGACGGCGGGCTTTTCGCTTTTTTGGCCTAGCGAAGAAAAATCTTAAACCGCAGAGGACGCGGAGAAGGTCTACGGGCGGGTGGGCTACAGCGCGGCTGCCTGCTCGCGGCGGCGGGCCTGGATTTCGATGTACACATTGACGAGCGAGACGGCGGCGGGGGTGACGCCCGGAATGCGCGAGGCGTGGCCGAGGGTGCGGGGGCGGATCTTGAGGAGCTTCTCCTGCATTTCGCGGGAGAGGCCGCTGACGGAGCGGTAGTCGAACCAGTCGGGGATCGAGCGCTGTTCGGCCTTTTTCAGGCGATCGATGGAGCGCTGCTGCTGGTGGAGATAGCCGGCGTATTTGATTTCGGTTTCGATGGATTTGAGTTCGTTGCGGGTTTGGGAGGAGAGAGGGAGCGCAGCGGACGGAGCAATTGCCGAGCTGCGCTCGGCCGGGCAGACGAGGGCGTCTGCCCCTACGCGGGCGTCGTCGCGGTGAAAGAAATCGGGGGCGAGGTCGCGCAGGACGGGTGCGAATTGTTCGATGGTCAACTCCGGACGCTTGAGCAACTGAGCCAGGGTCTGGCCCAAGGCGGAGGAATAGTCGTTGGTCGCCGCCGGTTGCGCGATGTTCTCTGCCGACCTTTGCTCGGCTGGACGGCCGGGGGCGGCCGTCCCCACGTGGTCTGTGGTGCTCCCTATCTTCGCCAGCATGTCTCCGGTTAGCTTTGTTTTTTCCAGCACCTGCTTCATGGACTCCAGGCGGTGCTGTTTGGCCTGGTAGTCGCGCCAGGTTTCGTCGGTAACCAGGCCTACGCGGCGGCCGTGCGGGGTTAGGCGGCGGTCGGCGTTGTCGATGCGGAGTTGCAGGCGGAACTCGGCGCGCGAGGTGAACATCCTGTAGGGTTCGTTGGTGCCTTTCGAGATGAGGTCGTCGACGAGGATGGCGGTGTAGGCCTCAGTGCGGTCGAGGATCAGCGGGGCTTCCCTGTTTGCTTTGAGCGCGGCGTTGATGCCCGCCATCAGGCCCTGGCAGGCGGCTTCTTCGTAGCCGCTGGTGCCGTTGATCTGTCCGGCGAGGAAGAGGCCGGCGATTTTTTTTGTTTCCAGAGTGCGCTCGAGTTCGGTCGGGTCGATGGAGTCGTATTCGATGGCGTAGCCGGGGCGGAGCATGTCGGCAGACTCGAGGCCAGGGATGGACTTCAGGATGGCGAGTTGGACATCGATGGGCAGCGATGTGCTCATGCCGTTGACGTAAATCTCGTGGGTGCTCAGGCCTTCGGGCTCGAGGAAGAGCTGGTGCTGGAGCTTGTCGGGGAACTTGACGATTTTGTCTTCGATCGAAGGACAATATCGTGGACCGATGGATTGGATCTGGCCGCTGTACATGGGAGAGCGGTGGACGTTCTCGCGGATGATGCGGTGGGTTTCCTCGGTGGTGAAAGCGATGTAGCAGGGGACCTGGTTGTCATGGTGCGCGACGCGCTTGGTGCGGAAGCTGAAGGGGGTGGGGTCGTCGTCGCCGGGCTGGACCTGGAAGCGGGACCAGTCGATGGAGCGGCCGTCGAGGCGGGGAGGCGTGCCGGTCTTGAGGCGGCAGCCGCGCAGGCCGAGTTTCTTGAGTGCTTCGCCCAGCAGGACGGCGTTGGGTTCGCCGGAACGGCCGGCGGGATACTGCTGCTCGCCACAGTGGATGAGGCCGTTCAGGAAAGTGCCGGTGGTGATGATGACGGCCTGGGCGCGGACGGTGCGGCCGTCGCGGAGTTTGATGCCCAGAACTCGGCGGCTGTTCTCGGTACTCAGTTCTCGGTTCTCGATGGCGACAACTGCCGAGCTTTGCTCGGCTGGGCAGACGAGGGCGTCTGCCCCTACGTGGCTCGGGGTGTCCTCCAGGATCAGGTCGGCTACTTCGGCTTGCTTGATTTTCAGGTTGGGCTGCGATTCCAGGACTTCGCGCATTTTCAGGCGGTAGGCCTGCTTGTCGCACTGGGCGCGGGGGGACCAGACGGCGGGACCGCGGGAGGTGTTCAGGAGGCGGAACTGGATGCCGACGGCGTCGGTGACTTCGCCCATAATGCCGCCGAGGGCGTCGACTTCGCGGACCAAGTGGCCCTTGGCGATTCCGCCCACGGCGGGGTTGCAGGACATTTGGGCGATGAGATCGACGTTGAGCGTGTAAAGAGCCGTCTTCAGGCCCATGCGGGTGGCGGCCATGGCGGCCTCGCAACCGGCGTGTCCGGCGCCGACAACGACTACGTCGAATTGTTCGGTGAACTGCATGCTGTGCCAGCTCGGCTAGGTCCCTCGCTCCGCTCGGGATTTCGGCGCGCGGCTCCCGCACCGCTCACGCCGCGCAAACGCCTCAACCTCGCATCCGGCGTGTCCAGCGCCGACAACGACGATGTCGAATTGTTCGGTGAACTGCATGTCCGCGAATACACTCTAGGGAACCCCCGCGGGCGTTGCTTCATTCTAGCAAGTCGTGGGGAAGGCAGGGGTCAGGGAGCGAGGGGGCGCAGGGGAGCAGTGCATGGAGTGCGAAAGAACGTCGAGCCGCGAAAGCGCTGATTCGGATGGGGATGCGCCGTTCCGAAATCGGTCTTCCACAGGCGAACGCTTGTCACAGAAGTCTCAGCACCCTTATAGTAGGCTGCTCGGGGAGGGGGACTTTCATGAGCAGCCAGCAGTTTTTTCAGGAACTGGACGCACGCATCGCGAAATACGACCTTCTTTGCCATCCGTTTTATAAGGCGTGGAGCGCGGGAGAACTGACGCGCGAGGACCTGCGTCAATATGCGCTCGACTACTACCAGCATGTGCAGGCGTTCCCGACCTATCTGGCGGCGCTCGCGCTGCGACTGAATGAGGGCGAACTGCGGCGCGCGGTGCTGGCAAATATGTGCGACGAGCAAGGCGGGGAGGCTGCGTCCGGGGAGGCGGGAGCGGCGCACTCCGATATCTGGCTCGACTTCGCCGAGGGGATGGGAGCGGCGCGCACCGGATTCGGTCATAAGGCGGTGCCGGAAGTGAACCGGTTGATTGCGCATTTCGGCGATGTGGCGAGCGAAGGAACTCCGGAGGAAGCGCTGGCTGCTTTCTACGCGTACGAGTCGCAGGTGCCGCGCATCGCCAAAGAGAAAGATCGTGGGTTGCGCGAAAGCTACGGCGCGGATGAACGGACCACGCGCTACTTCTCGCTGCACGCGACCGCCGACGTGTATCACTCGAATGTGTGGCGCGAACAGCTGGGGAAGCGGGTAGCGGCGAATCCGGCGGCGGCCGAGAAGGCGCTGGCCGCGGCCGAAGCGGCTGCGAAGGCGCTGTGGGTCGCGCTGGATGGGATCGAGGAGCGGCGGATGGCGAAGGCCGCGTAGTCCGTTGTGCTGGACCAGTTCAAGCCACTGACCCTTGCAGGGTTGGTGGCTTTCTTTTTTGAAGCGCTCTTCGACGCAGAGAGTGCGAGAGTGAAGGATGGGATAGGATCGGGGCGTCCGGACGCGGACAGGAGTGTCCGCGCCACACGGGAGGAAGGCCGATGGTGAAGCCGGTGCCCATCGGGGCGCGGGGGGAGGCGGAGGAGACGGTGGAGTTTCAGCACACATTGACGGCGCATCATCCGTCGTTGCCGCCGGTGTACTCGACGCCGGACATGATCCGGCTGATGGAGACGGCGGCGTTTCATGCGCTGCAGCCTTACTGTGAAGGTGATGAGATCACGGTGGGGACGTCGATTCATATTGAGCATCGGGCAGCGAGCGGGATTGGAACGCGGGTCAAGGCCGAGGCGGTGGTCGAGGGGTTCGATGGGCGCTTTTATACGGTGCGGGTGTCGGCCAGCGACGGGGCGCAGGAGATTGGTCGCGGAACGGTGGGGCGGGCGGTGCTGAGCGTGTCGAAGTTTGCAGCGCGCGTGAGGAAGGGGGAGGGGTAGGGGGAATTCCGCACTTGGCATTTAGCATTTCGCGCTTAGCAGGGGGTCCCTAGTGAATGAGAAAGCTCGACGGGCCTACAGTGTGTTCCTAAACACAAGGTCCCTCGACTCCGTTCGGCTGGCGCCCCACTGCGCTCGGGATGACAAGTCAAAGGGGGAGTGGTCGGGCCAAATGCCGGCAGAGAGAACGTTTGGAGCGGTGAGCTAACTATGACAGTGGAAGAGCAGAAATCGAAGGCGAATGCGTTCCGGGCGATGCATCGCGGAGAGAAGATTCTTGTGCTGCCGAATGCCTGGGATGTGGCGAGCGCGCGGGTGTTCGAACAGGCTGGGTTTGGGGCGATTGCGACTACCAGCGGAGGCGTGGCGTTTTCACTGGGGTATCCGGATGGGCAGAAGATTTCGCGGGAGGAGATGCTGGCGCGAGTGGCGCGAATCGCGAAGGCCGTGAAGATACCGGTGACGGCGGATGTCGAGTCGGGGTACGGAGGGCGTCCCGAGGATGCGGCGCGGACCGCTCACGACGTGATTGAGGCGGGCGCGGTGGGCATGAACCTGGAAGATGCGCCGGGCGATGGGGATCTTCCGCTGGTGGAGTTGGCGCTGCAGGTGGAGAAGATTCATGCGGTGCGCGAGGCCGCGCTGAAGACCGGTGTGCTGTTGGTGCTCAACGCGCGGACGGATGTCTATCTGGCGGAAGTCGGGACTCCGGAAAATCGGTATGACGAGGCGGTCCGGCGCCTGCTTGCCTTTCGCGATGCGGGGGCCGATTGCGTGTTCGTGCCCGGGCTGCGCGATGCCGACACGACTGGACGGATCGTGCGGGATGTGAAATGTCCGTTGAACATTCTGGTGGGACCGGGGTTTCCGACGATTCCGGAGCTCGAGAAGCTAGGCGTGGCGCGGGTGAGCGTGGGATCGGCGGCGATGCGCGCGACGCTGGGGCTGGTGAAGCGCATCGCGGAGGAATTGAAGTCCTCCGGGACGTACACGACGCTCGAAGGTGGAATTGCTTACGCGGATGTGAACAAGATGCTGGGATAGGAGGCTGGTCGTTGGTCGTCGGCCAAACCTCTTGCAGGGTCTGCCCAAGGCGGCCGAATCGTGGTCGGCGGCAACACAAGGTTCCTCGACTGCGCTCGGGAGGCCAACATTTTTAGAGACGTCGGGGATGCGGTCTCCGCTTGCGGGAACGGAAAGATGAATCTACCGCTTTAGAGCTGACGACTGACGACTTGCGACTGATGACTGTTCTGGGCGTTATTTCCGATACGCATGGGCTGCTGCGGCCGGAGGTGATGGACGCGTTGCGTGGGTCGGCTCATATTCTGCACGCGGGAGACATCGGTGCGCCCGAGATCCTCAACGAACTCCGCCAGATCGCGGCGGTGACCGCGGTGCGCGGGAACGTGGATCGGACCGCGTGGGCGAGCACTATCGGGGATAGAGAAGTTTTCCAGGTGGAAGGGGTTTCGATTTACATGCTGCATATTTTGGGCGAGCTCGACTTGAAGCCTGAGGCGTCTGGATTCGGTGTGGTGGTGTACGGGCACAGCCATGTGCCGAAAGTGGAAGTGAAGAACGGCGTGCTGTATTTCAATCCGGGGAGCGCGGGGCCGCGGCGGTTCGAGCTGCCGGTGACGGTGGGGAAGCTGGTGGTTGAGGGTGGTACGGTGCGGGGAGAGATTGTCCGGCTCAACGTTTAGGGGACGCGTTGAATTTCAAACGCAAGGGCAAGGTAACCACCAAGGACACGAGTACCACGAAGCGAAGTGCGACGAAGGAATGCATCAGCATTCCTGGGATTCCGGACAATGCCCGGCTAATTGGATGAGCCTGGGCGCGGCCTATGGTGGTAGCGAGCAGTGATTCAGCGCTGCGGGTGGTCGCGCTCGGCTAGAAAGCGATCGCGGCATTGCTTTGCCTGAGCTAGCAGCGCGGGGTATTCGGGCGACTTGCGAAATGCCGCCAACATGGGATCGAGTTGCAGGCTGTCGTACCCACAAAATCCACCCTCGATCGCAGATTTGATGAGACGTGTCGTGAACGCGTTCCCCAGGCAACGATTGAAAATGATCGCTTGGCTGTATCGGGGTTCCGGGTCGTGGTAGGCAAAAAGCTCTTTCTCGGCTTGCTCCAGCAGTTGTTCGGACCCCGGAGGCCGAGGCGTGGTGTAGCAGGCCTCCACCGCGCGCGTATGGAAGAACGAACTCTCCGGCATTTGGCGCATACGCTCCAGAGCCTCGCTCGTCTTCCCCTCGTGCAGCAGAACGATCAGCTCGGCGTTGTTGGACCACTCCGATCCGGTGTCCAGTTTCAGAAATTCCCTCGCCCGATCGAACTGGCCGGTCAGAAAGAACACACCCGTACACGAGCGGAACTGGAAATTGCCGGGATCCAGGCGCACCGCCAGGTCGCACTCCTGCGCCGCCTCTTTAGACAACCCCGCGTAGCGCAGAACGTACGACAAGGTGAAGTGAGCGAAGCCGCTCTGCGGGTGATTTTCCACCATCGTCCTGGCTTCCTGGTAGGCCTGGGCCAACTTGCCTGCATCGGTGTCCAAACTGACAATCTGCTGCGCTGCATCCTCCAAGTTTGGATCCAAAGCGAGGGCGCGACGGAGCGCGGGCCCGGTGCGCGACATGGTTCCGGTCGCCCCAATGCCGTATTCCTCTTCGTAGTAGTAGCGCTTGCCCAACGCGGACCAGGCGGGAGCGAACGACGGATCCAGTCCCACGGAGCGTTCCAGCATCCGGACCGCCTCGCGGTTCGGCTCGCCATCGTGCGCCAGAGCGACGCTCCGCAAGTACAAGTCATAGGCCTCTTCGTTGGTGGGACGGGTTCCCTTTTCACCCGTCTCACTGGTCGTACCCAGGGCTGGGATCAAGCCCTGGCGCACCTTCGAGGTCACCTGCTCGCGCATGGCCACGAGATCGTCGGCGGAGACGTTCATCGTCTCCTGCCACAGCACGCGATCGTCGGCCACGTCGACGGCTTGCATGCTTAGCTGGAGCTGGTCGCGAACCTTCTGGTAATGTCCGGTGATGATGCGTCCGACGTGCATGTCTTTTCCAGCTTGTTGCAGGTCCACGTCCTGGCTGGCGTATTTGCCGCTCGCGAAGGGGCGAATCGATAAGGTTCGGACGGAGCTCAAGGTGGTGGCAACCTCGTCGGGCAAGGCCATGCGCAAGAAATCTTCTTCCTTGTCTGCGCCGAGGTTCTGAAAGGGCAAGACGGCAATCGTCACCGAAGCGGCCGTAGTTGTCTTCGCGCCCAGGGTGGGCGTCTCGCGCCACCGCCACAGCAGCGACCCAACCAGGACGAGCAACGCGAACGCGCCTACGCCCCACATCCATCGGTTACGTCCTATGGGGGCCGGTGCTGCCACAGCCACGTTTCTCGACGAGGATGCGAAGCCCGTATCCCTCCGCACCCTCGACAGATCAGCTCGCATCTCGGAGGCGTGCTGGTAGCGCACTTCGCGATCTTTTTCGAGCGCCTTCAGGATCACTCTTTCGAGTTCGGGCGAAAGTTGGGAATTCACTCGTCCCGGCGGGGCGGGGGCTGCATGGAGCACGGCATCAAAAATCGCACCCGACGCATCGCCCTTGAAGGGGAGGGCGCCGGTGGCCATTTCATAGAGCACAATTCCGAACGAAAACAGGTCGGTGCGCGCGTCCAGCGGTTTGCCTAACACCTGTTCGGGCGACATGTACGACACCGTGCCCAGAGTCGATCCGGGGCTGGTGAGGTGTTCGTTCTCGGAAAGTGTGTTGGCCATGGCGATGTTGCTGGTCGAAGAAGCCCGCTCCTCCACCTTTGCCAGACCGAAATCGAGAATCTTCGCGTGCCCGCGCTTGGTGACAAAGATGTTTACCGGCTTGATATCGCGATGAACGATACCAGCGGTGTGCGCGGCATCCAGGGCGTCGGCGATTTCGATGGCCAGCGAAAGCAAGGTCTCCGCCTCCATGGGGCGGCCGGCAATGGCATGCTTCAGCGTGGTCCCTTCGAGATACTCCATGGCGATGAAGCGGGCGCCATCGCTTTCGCCAATTTCGTAAATGGTGCAGATGTTGGGATGGTTGAGTGCCGAGGCGGCCCGCGCTTCCCGGCGGAAACGCTCGAGTGCGGCCGCATCCTTGGCCAAGGCATCGGGCAGGAATTTCAAGGCGACGAACCTGCCGAGCGAGAGATCCTCAGCCTTATAGACCACGCCCATGCCGCCGCCACCGAGCTGCTCGCAGACACGGTAGTGCGAAATCGTCTGCCCAATCATTCCGCTGTGATGGTAGGACCGGGGGTAGCGCAAGTCAACGAAGGGGCGGTACGAGTGTTGTTACGGGGCGAGTCGACGGCGCTGCCGCGGTGGTGCGGGGAGAGATTGTTGAGTTGAGGGTACCGGGTTTGCCTTAAGGATGCGAAACAGCAGATTCCTCCTGCCTCCGCTTCACTCGGCGTCGGAATGACAAGGCTTTACAGAGCGGAATTCCAATCCACGAAAATTGCGCGGAGGAGGGGCGACGATTTGTCAGGATCGGCCATGCAGCCGATGCGCTCAGCGCGGCAAACGACTTCACCACGTTTTCACGATAATCCTCGTCCTTCTCGTCGAATCTGATGTAGCCACCCGGAATGTCGACATGCGGGAACATCTCGAAGTAAAGCCCTAGAACATCTTGGTCATCGTGGAAGACTTTGAAGTTCAAGTGTTCGGTTTCGATAAGTATCGGGTCGCCGTCGAGCGCGAAACTCGTGAGATCAAGCTGTCGTAGCGGCTCGATATTTGTTACCGGAGTGATATAGACCTCGGAAAAGACCTCCGCGAGATGGCGAGTAGTCTTACCCATGCCGCGAATGATTAGGCCCTTCGCATAGAACGCGGTGTTGTCAATTTCAGACCCAACAAGCCCCGGCTTCATTCGTCCCCGGATTGTCACCTCCGCTCCAACGGAACGACCACGATATTCCCCTTTCGCGTCGATGGTGACGGAGCCGTCCGGTGCGAAGCGAGTGGCGACAATGGGAATTTGAATGTCCATCGGAAACTTCCCGTCGCCATCAACAACGATTTCAGGCATTGAAACAAATTATGGCATTCCGGGCTGGTTGCCGGAAAATCACCATCGATTCATCGAAGCGGCTCACGGGACGGGATCGAGTCGCCGCGGCAAACTACGCCGCGGCTGCACAGGCGAGGGCGCCTCCACCCCAACACGCCAACACCGGGCGTGTCGGGGACCCCGGTGCCTTTGCCTACGTGGTTCATCTACAATCCCAGAGCACATGTCGATCCAGTTTGAAATTGAAGCCACCTGCGGCGGCGGGCGGCTGGGGAAGCTGATCACTCCACACGCGGTCGTCGAAACGCCGGTATTTATGCCGGTGGGGACGCTTGGTTCGGTCAAGGGTGTGCCGCAGGACTTGCTCGAAGAACTGGGTGTGCAGATTCTGCTGGGGAATACCTACCATCTTTATTTGCGGCCGGGGGTGGAGACGGTGCGGCGCATGAGCGGGCTGCACGGGTTCATGGCTTGGGATCGGGCGATTCTTACCGACTCGGGCGGGTTCCAGGTGTTCAGCTTGAATGAGCTGCGCAAAGTGACCGAGGAGGGCGTGACGTTCCGCTCGCACCTGGATGGGTCGTCGCATTTTGTCAGTCCCGAGAGTTCGATGGAGGCACAGATCGGGCTGGGCGCGGACATCATGATGGCGTTCGACGAGTGCACGGAGTTTCCGGCGGACCGGGAACGGATGCGGACGTCGATGGAGATGACGTTGCGCTGGGCGGAGCGGAGCAAGAATTATTTTGAGGAGCATAAGAACGAAGTGCCTTGGGGGAGTCATCAGTCCCTTCGCTCGGCTGAGGGCGAGCTAACCACGGTCGTCGGTCGTCAGGGAGGGCACACACTGGAAGGTGGCGAGCTTTGCTCGCCAGGCCAGACGAGGGCGTCTGCCCCTACGCGGGCGGGGGCGACGCAGGCGGCTCGGCATACGCAATCGCTTTTTGGGATTGTGCAGGGGGGGATGGATCTGGAGCTGCGCAAGGAGTCAGCGCTGCGGACGATTGACATTGGGTTCCCGGGGTACGCGATCGGCGGGTTAAGTGTGGGGGAGCCACGCGAGGTGACGCGGGAGGTGGTGGAGGCGACGCTCGAGCATCTGCCAGCTGACCAGCCGCGCTACCTGATGGGGGTGGGCACCCCTGAGGAGATTGCGGCCTACGCCGGGCTGGGTGTTGACATGATGGATTGCGTGCTGCCGACGCGGGCAGCGCGGCACGGAATGCTGTTTACGTCGGAAGGCAAGGTTTCGATCAAGCAGGCGCGCTACGCGGCCGATGCCGGACCGCTGGATCCGGCTTGCGGCTGCCGGGTTTGCCAGCGGTATTCGCGGGCTTATTTGCGACACCTGTATGCCGCTAACGAAGTGCTGGCACAGGTGTTAAATACCGTCCACAACCTCAGTTTCTACCTTGACACTATGCGGAGGGTGCGGCATTCTATTCGACTTGGGGAAGGGACGCGTTCTCCGTCTGGTGTCTCGTCTCAACCGATGCCGTAAGGTCCTGATCCCCAGGTTCAAGCCCGAGGCTTTCTAAGGATTGCCCGGCCGGAATACACGAGTACTCCCCGCGGTGAAAATAGAGGGCTTTCAGGCGCGAAGCGGCGCCGGCGTGAGCGGTTAAGAGTTCGTCTTCATGAGCACTTCATATCTCTTGGCGGTTCAGCTGGGCGGTGGGTCGAGTCTGCCCCTGTTTGCGCCCATCATTTTGATTTTCGGCGTCTTCTACTTTCTCCTGATTCTGCCCCAGCAGCGCCGGCAGAAGAAGTGGCAGGCGATGCTCGCGGCGCTCAAGACGGGAGACAAGGTTGTGACCAGCGGAGGCCTGAAGGGGACGATTTTCTCGATCAAAGAGGATTCGATTACCCTGCGGGTCCCGCCGGACAACTTGAAGCTGGAGGTCAGCCGGGGGTCGATTGTTACGGTTACCACGGCGGAAGAGACGACTTCGAGCAAGTAGGGAGACCAAATTCCTCCGCCTGCGCTCGGCGTCGGAATGGCAAGATGTGGGCGGTCGTGAAGAGGGCCTGGAAAGAGGCTTTTAACCGCAGAGGGCGCAGAGGTTTCGCAAAGGGCGCAGAGGAAATCGGGTCAGAAACGTTTGTCGGGGCCGTGCATTTCTAATTCGTTATGAACAAGAATCTACGCTGGAAAGTCGTCGTCATCATCGTTACGTTGCTGGTGTTTCTGTTCGGGATCGTCGGCATTCCGAAGAGCTGGTCGGGCCAGGGACTGCTTGCGTCCATGACCGAGCGCATCCACCTGGGGCTCGATCTGAAGGGTGGAACCCATCTCATTCTGCAGGTGCAGGTGAATGACGCGGTCAACGCGGACTCCGATCGCGCGATCGAGCGGCTGAAGGATGACATGCGCACCCGCAAGATCGGGTACACCGATGTGATCAAGCCGGACCCGGCGAATAGTCCCGACAAGATCGTGATCAAGGGGGTGCCACCGGAGGCGACTTCCGATTTGCGATCGATGGTGACCGACCGGTTGCCGGAATATGACGCGACCTCGGGTGCGGAGAATTCCTGGGTTCTCTCCATGAAGCAGCAGTCGCTTAGGGAGCTTAAGGACCGCGCCGTCGCGCAGGCCATTGAAACCATCCGTAACCGGGTGGACAAGCTGGGCGTGAGTGAGCCTGTAATCCAGGAACATGGTCTGGGCCAGTACCAGATCCTGGTGCAGTTGCCGGGCGTGGACGATCCGGCGCGCGTGAAAGAGATCATGCAGTCGACCGCCATGCTGGAGATCCGGCAGGCGTTGAACGGCGGGGTTTCGTACAAGGATGAGCAGTCGGCCCTGGCGGCGACCAATGGAGTTCTGCCGGACAACAGCATGCTGCTGCATGGGCGCAACATCGGTGCTACCGGGGAAGATTCGGTTTACATCATTTCCCGCGTCTCGGCCGTTGCCGGACACGATCTGCGCGAGGCGCGGGTCGGGCGCAGCTCCACGACCAATACTCCGGAAGTAAATTTCTTCCTGACCGCTGAGGGCGGACGCAGGTTTTCGGCATTCACCGGAGCGCACGTGGGGGACTACCTCGCGGTCGTGCTCGATAACAAAGTGATGGAAGTCGCCGTCATCAAGAGCGAGATTGGCGACTCGGGCGTAATCGAGGGGCGGTTCACCGATCAGGCGGCGAAGGACCTGGCGCTGATCCTTAATTCGGGCGCGCTGCCGGCGGGCATCAAGTACCTGGAAGAGCGGACGGTGGGGCCGTCGTTGGGAGCGGACTCGATCCGGTCGGGGGTGCAGGCGGCGGTGGTCGGGATGCTGGCGGTGCTGATCTTCATGCTGGTCTACTATCACGGGGCCGGGATCAATGCCGATGTGGCTTTGATTCTGAACCTGATTATCCTGCTGGGCTTCCTGGGATTCAGCGGTGCGACGCTGACGCTGCCGGGCATTGCGGGCGTGATTTTGACGGTCGGCATGGGTGTGGATTCGAACGTTTTGATCTTCGAGCGCATCCGAGAAGAGCTGCGCAATGGGAAGACGCCGCCGTCGGCGGTGGATCAGGGCTTTGCGCACGCCTGGATCACCATCGTGGATACGCACGTGACGACGATTGTTTCGGCGTTCATCCTGTTTATCTTCGGAACCGGGCCGGTAAAGGGGTTTGCCGTGACGCTGACCTTCGGTCTGCTGGCGAACTTGTTTACAGCTGTGTTTGTGTCGCGCGTGATCTTTGATTACGTGCTGGGCCGGAAACAGCGCGGAGAAGCGTTGAGTATTGGGTAGTGGTCTCGTCGACTGTGTAGAGAAGGTTTCAAGGTTCGAAGGTTTCTAAGTTTCAAGGTGGTTGAGTGCTACCGCCGCAGCCGGGTTCCGGGGTTTTGGAACTTTGAAACCTTGAAACATCGATTTTTTGAAACATTCAAAAAGGGGTTTCACGCTAGTGGAATTTTTTCGCAATCCAAACATAGATTTTCTTGGGAAAAAGTGGTATTTTCTCGCCTTTTCACTGGTGTTCAGCGTTGCGGGTGTACTCTCCATGCTTTTCTGGCATGGGATCCCGCTAGGCGTAGACTTCCGAGGGGGAACGCTGGTCTACGTAAAGTTCGCGCATCCGCCCAACAACGACGCGATTCGCGCCGCGTTGGACAAGGTCGGGCTGCATAACGCCAAGATTCAGGGTTATGACAAGCCCGAGAATAACGAAGTCCTGATCGACCTGGCCGAGCAGGAAACCAGCGAAGCGGCGCTCGACAAGGGCAAGGCGCAGATCATTGGAGCGCTCGAGACGGCTGGCCCCGCGGGCAAACAGGATTTGAACAACAGCAGCTCTTTGACAATCAAGAATTTTCTGCTGGAAAAAGATCCGCTGCATCTGGGGACCGACGCGGATGCCAAGTACACTGCCGTGGCGCAGGCGGTCGTGGACCACCGGGACAAGGTGAAGGGCGGCGTGCTGAGCTCGCTCGATCAGCTCAAGGGCGCCGTAGACCCGGCGGTCGCGACTGTGTTGCAGGACGGCTTCTACCTGTCGGATTTCGGTGTGCGAAACGTGGAGATCGTTGGGCCGCAGGTGGGGAAGCAACTGCAGACACAGGCGAAACTGGCCGTTCTGTATTCGCTGGCCGGGATGCTGGTGTACCTGGGCGTGCGGTTCGAGTGGATCTACGGCGTGGCGGCCGTGGTGACGGTGTTTCATGACACGCTCATCACGGTGGGCGCATTTTCACTAACCAATAAGTCGATTTCGCTGACGGTGGTGGCGGCCATCCTGACGCTGGTGGGCTACTCGAACAACGACACGATCGTCGTGTTCGACCGCATCCGGGAAAACATCAAACTGATGCGACGGGAGAGGCTGGCTGACATCGTCAACAAGAGCATCAACCAGACCCTGAGCCGAACCATCTTGACGGCGGGGCTAACGTTCCTTACTGTGCTTGCGCTGTACGTGTTCGGTGGCGAAGTGCTGCATGGGTTCTCATTTGCCCTAGTGATCGGAATTCTGATCGGGACGTATTCGTCGATTGCGATTGCGGCTCCGATCCTGGTGGCGTACCAGGACTGGCGCAGTGGACGGGGCAAGCGGCAGGTCTCGATGCCGGTGGATGCGGGCAAGCGGGATAAAGCGAAGGCTGGGGCGTAAAAGGGCACAGGACTGCAGAGTTTTGTGCGCGGCGCCAAAAAATTTGCAGACGGGTGGTGACGAGGCACGCGCGTGCTGGCCACCTTGGCAGGCTTAAGTCGCTGATTCGATGGAGTTAGAGGGAGTTCGCCGCGGCAGCTTGGGGGCGGCAGGTGCGTTGCAGGGGAAACGGTGTTCCTGGGAGCAAACAGGAAACGTTCGGTGTCTAACCATACGTAGGGTCTGATCTACGGAGAAGCCTATGTTTGAAGATAGCCTTATCGAATCGGGCGGCAGGCTCAAGACGAAGCGGGGAGCGACCACGGCGATTTCGTTCCTGTTGCAAGCGGCGCTGGTGGGCGTTCTGGTGCTGATCCCGCTGATTTTCACTGAAGCGCTGCCCAAGACGCAGCTGATGACTTTCCTGGTGGCGCCGCCACCGCCTCCGCCGCCTCCGCCGCCTCCGGCTGCGGCGCCTGTGCGGGTGGTCAAACAGATCCAGAGTGACCTGGTCAACGGCCAGCTCCGAACCCCTACCAAGATTCCCCAAAAAGTTCAGATGATCAAGGAAGAGGACGCACCTCCGCCGGACACTTCGATGGCCGGAGTGGTGGGCGGCGTTCCGGGTGGAGTTCCGGGCGGGCAAATGGGCGGCGTAATCGGCGGAATTATCAATTCGACGCCGGTGGCCGTGCCTAAGGTCGCGACCCCGCAACGAGTTCGGGTTTCGCTGGGCGTTTCGCAGGGACTTCTGATTAAGAAGGTTCAGCCGAATTATCCTCCCCTGGCACGCCAGGCACGCATCCAAGGTACGGTGCTGTTGCAGGCGGAGATCAGCAAGGACGGCACGATCGAGAACCTGCGCCTGATCAACGGACACCCGATGCTGGCGCCGGCGGCGATCGAAGCCGTGAAGCAATGGCGGTACAAACCGTACATGCTCAACGGCGAGCCGGTGGCGGTAGAAACGCAGGTTCAGGTGAACTTCACTCTTTCCGGGGGCTAGCCTCCGGTTGTACGTGTAGTTTGGTCGCGGTCGCAGACCGATGGCGGTCTGCCCTTCCCGAATCCCACCGTTCCGCGGTGGCCGGGTTGGGTGGTGCCTAGCACCTTCAGCGGTCACCGCGTCTTTACAACGCCAGCATCAAAGGTTCGCTCATACGCCTCCGTGACTGGAATGGAGGTGGAATGCGAGTACGCAGGATTCATTTCAACCAAGCGCGAGTCGTAGAAGCGACAGAAGTACTTTGACGAGTTCCTGAGGAGGAAAAGCAACTCATGTTCGTAGCCAATCTAGCAACCGCCGTGCACCATGTGCCCGCGATGGCAGCCTGGGTAGTCCAGGAAGGCCAAGTGGGTTGGGACCTGGTTTCGCTGGTGAAGTCGATGGGTATCCTGGCGAAAATCGTGGTCATCATTCTGTTCATCATGTCGGGCTGGTCGATCGGTGTGATGATTGACCGCTGGATGGCCTTCAGCGCGGCCCGCAAGCAGTCGCGCGCATTCGCTCCGGCAGTCGCTGGCGCGCTGCGCGACGGCAAGATCGACGAAGCGATCAAGGTAGCTGAGCGCAACAAGAAGAGCCACCTGGCGAAGGTCGTGACCGCGGGTCTGATGGAGTTCAAGGCCCACCAGGACAGCCCGGGCGAGATTCCTGGGGAGACCATCGAAGCCTCCAAGCGCGCCCTGGAGCGCACCGAAGCCATCGTGCACGCCGAGCTGAAGCGCGGCCTGGGCGGCCTGGCTACGATTGGATCGACCGCTCCGTTCGTCGGACTGTTCGGAACTGTGGTCGGCATTCTGAACGCGTTTAAGGGCATTTCGCAGGAAAAAGCCACCGGTTTGGCGGCCGTCGCCGGCGGTATTGCCGAAGCGCTGGTCACCACCGCTATGGGACTGCTGGTCGCAATCCCGGCCGTGATGATGTTCAACTACCTGACCGGCCGCGTAGAGGCGTTCGACGTGGAGATGGATAACTCCTCGAGCGAACTGGTCGACTACTTCCTGAAGCGGCGGAGCCTTCGCCGTTCCTAATGGGATCGGCTAGCGCTGCGACTGTGAGTTGCTAAGGTCCGGCGCTGGAGCGAAACTCCAGCGCCGGGCACTCAGGTTCACGGGGGCAGAGCTGCGGGACGATCGAGGGATGCGCGGGTAGCGCAAAGGATTAGGTGAGTCTATGGCACTGGCAAAACGAAACGAAGGCGCCAAGGTCAATTCCGACATCAACGTTACGCCCATGGTGGACGTGATGCTGGTGTTGCTGATCATCTTCATGGTGGTGACGCCCATGTTGCAGAAGGGCGTGAGCGTGGACCTGGCGAAGGTCAACAATCCGGAGCAGATGCCGGACGCTGACAAAGAAGACGCGCTGCTGGTTGCGGTCATGCGCAACGGCGACGTGTTTTTCGGCAACGACAAAACCCCGGCGGATCAGCTGACGGGCAAAATCAAAGACCGCATCGCAAACCGGGTAGACAAACGGGTATACATTCGCGCTGACGCGCGCGCCAAATTCGGGCGGGTGGTGGAAGTAGTGGACAACATCCGAGCCGCAGGCGTGGACCAGCTCGGCCTTCTGACCGATCAGCGCAAGGAAAATAAGGGCGCGGCGGGCGCGACTCCACCGGCAACGACCGGCGGACAATAGAGGAGATCGACTATGGGAATGGCAGTTGGCCCGAGCGGAGGCCAAAGCGCGAATATTAACGTCACACCGCTCATCGACGTACTGCTGGTGCTGCTGATCATCTTCATGGTGATCACGCCTCTCACCCCCAAGGGCCTGGACGCGCTGGTTCCCCAGCCGCCGCCGCCCAATCAGAAACAACAGAACACGCCGGACCGCACCATCGTGGTGCAGCTGATCGACCGCGGCGCCGGCCAGACACCGGGCCTGAAGATCAACCAGGAAGATGCAACCTGGGACGATCTGCAGGGGCGTTTGACCGACATCTTCAAGACGCGCGCGGAGAAGGTGATGTTCGTAAAGGGCGACGACAACGTTCCTTTCTACGACGTCGCCAACGTGATCGACATTGCGCACGCTTCCGGTGTGGATAAAGTCGGCCTTATCACAGCCAAGATCGAGGCCGGACAGTAGACTCTAGCAGTGCGAGAGACGTCTTGCCGGCGCGGACGAGTACGTCCGCGCCCTCGGGTTCAGAATCAGGACGAGTGGAAGCCACGAAGCCCAGGCGCTGACGTCTGGGCGTCGGCTCGTTCAGGATTTGCGCAAACTTCTTCGCAGTGGTAAGGTCCCATGATTCCGGGTATAGGGAGATTTATAACGCAATGAAAACCAGCGTACGAGTGTTGGCACTGGCGGCTGCTGGCTTGATGCTGTTCTCCAGCACGGGCTGCAGCAAGCTGAGGGCGCGCGACCAGCTCAACAAGGGCGTGCAGGCGTACAAGGCCACCCACTATGAAGACGCCATCAACCACTTCCAGCAGGCCGTGGATCTCGATCCCTCGCTGATCAACGCTCGCTTATATCTGGCGACGGCTCTCGCGAACCAATACATTCCCGGCGCCGATACTCCGGATAACAACAAGGTCGCTGAGGATGCGATCAAGGCATTCCAAAACGTGCTCGATATCAACCCGGCGCGAGACCAGAAGGTGACCAGCCTCAAGGGAATCGCCTCGCTGTACTACAACATGAAGAAGCTCGATCAGGCGAAGGACTTTCACCACAAGGTCATCGAACTCGATCCCAACGATCCGGAAACCTACTATTCCATCGGCGTGATCGACTGGGCGCAGACCTATGCGCCCCGCATGGAAGAGCGAGCGAAGCTGGGCCTGAAGCCGGATGAGCAGCTGAAAGATAAAAAAGTCTGCGCCGCGCTGAAGGACAAGAACTGGGGCAACATCCAGGAAGGCATCGACAATCTGTCAAAAGCCCTTTCCCTGCGTCCGGATTACGATGACGCCATGGCGTACCTCAACTTGATGTACCGCGAGCGGGCGGACGTGGAGTGCGACGATCCGGCAGCGCGCGCGGCCGACCTCAAGACTGCCGACGAGTGGGTGGATAAGACCCTCGCCGTCAAGAAGGCGAAGGCCGAGAAGCAGCCCGGATCGACAGGCATCACCATGGAGAACAAGTAGCCCCTTAAATACATTTTCAGGAATCCTAGGCCTCTTCCACCTGGAAGGGGTCTTTTTGTTGTGGGCAAACTGTCATTGGTTGACGGTCGTTGGTCGTTGGCCAACCCATCTGGGGATTGCGATCCGGCTCACACCAAGAAGACGAGGAAAGACGTTCGATTCGTGAAATGACAACTCAAGGTGCGCGCCGAGTGTCGGACCAGTAGAATTGGCGCTGCGAGGATGTCGCCTCGGCCCTGCGAGCAATGTTCAAGAAGATTCTCATCGCCAACCGGGGAGAGATTGCGGTTCGGGTGATTCGCGCCTGCCGCGAGATGGGTATCCAGTCGGTGGCGGTTTATTCCGATGTGGATCGGGCTTCCCTGCACGTGCGCAAGGCCGATGAGGCCTACCATCTCGGTCCGGCGGCGGCAGCGGAATCGTATCTGAATATTCCAAAGATCATCGACGCTGCCAAGCGGAGCGGGGCGGAAGCGATCCATCCGGGGTACGGTTTTCTTTCCGAGAACCCCCGCTTCGCCCACGCTTGCGCCGAGGCGGGGATCAAGTTCATCGGGCCGACGGCCGCCGCGATGGAAATGATGGGCTCGAAGACCCGCGCCCGGCAGCACATGGAAAAAGCGCATATCCCTTTCGTGCCGGGGACGTCGCGCGGCCTGGAATCCGCGGAAGAGGCGGCGCGGGTCGCCGAGAAAATTGGCTATCCGGTGATGCTGAAGGCGGCGGCGGGCGGTGGCGGGAAAGGGATGCGGCTGGTGCACAAGCCGGACCAGTTGAAATCGGCGCTGGAAGGAGCGCAGAGCGAGGCGCAGCGCTCATTCGGCGACAGCGAGGTCTACATCGAGAAGGCCATCCTCAACCCGCGGCACATCGAGATGCAGGTGCTGGCCGACGAGCATGGCAACACCGTGTACCTGGGCGAGCGCGAGTGCTCCATCCAGCGACGCCATCAGAAGGTGCTTGAGGAATCGCCGTCCCCCATTGTCGATCCCGATATGCGCTGCCGGATGGGTGAAGTTGCGGTGCGCGTGGCGCAGGCGGCGGGGTATACCAACGCGGGGACGATTGAGTTCCTCGTCGACCAGCACAAGAACTTCCATTTCCTCGAAATGAACACGCGGCTGCAGGTGGAGCATCCCGTGACCGAGCTGACGACCGGGCTCGACCTGGTGCACCTGCAGATCCGGATCGCGGCCGGTGAGAAGTTGCCATTCACGCAGGATGATGTCCGCATTCGCGGGCATGCTATCGAGTGCCGCATTTACGCGGAGGATCCGGACAACAATTTCTTCCCGAGTCCGGGAAAGATCACGTTGTTGTTGCTGCCGTCGGGTCCGGGCATTCGCCGGGACAGCGGGATGTATGAAGGCTGGACCGTGCCCATCGAGTACGATCCACTGCTGGCCAAACTGATCGGCTATGGCACCGACCGGGCGCAGGCAACGGCGAGGCTGACACGGGCGCTGCATGAGTATTTTGTCGGGGGCATCAAGACGAACCTGTCACTGTTTCGGCGCATTCTGAACGACGAAGATTTCAAGGCGGGGCGGTTGGACACCGGTTTGCTGGATCGGCTGCTGGCGCGTCCGGTGGAGACGGTGGCGGTCGATGCCCAGGCGGCCGAGATTGCGGCGATCGCGGCAGGGTTATTCGCGGTGCTTGAGCCGAGTGTGGAAACGCAGAACAACGGTGCAGTTGGCGGCGCGGGTGCAAGCCAGGATTCGAGTCGGTGGAAGAGAGTTGGGCGTTCGGAGGCGTTGCACTAGAGGATTCGGGAGCAAAGTTTTCTTGCGGCGCACAGAGCAACACAAGGTCCCTCGACTGCGTTCGGCTGCGCCTTACTTCGCTCGGGATGACAGTGCAGCTGAGAGCTGACGACTGATAGCTGATTGCTGGGTTTCATGACCTACGAGATCAACATCGACGGCAAGAACTACCGGCTGGAACTGAATCGTTCCGATGGGCGCTGGGATTGCCGTCTCGACGGGCGCGAAGTCCTGGTGGACGCGGTGCTGGCGCGGCGCGATGTGCTGTCGGTCCTGATCGGCGGCAAGGCCTACGAGATCAAACGCGAGCGCAGCGCCACCGATATGCACCTGTGGGTGGGAAGCGTGCGCTACGGGGTTCGAGTGCGTGACCCGCGTTCGCTCCGCAGCAGGCAGGGCGCTGACGATGGCAAGGGACCGAGGAAATTGGTTGCACCGATGCCGGGCAAGGTGGTGCGCGTGCTCGTGCGGGAGGAAGCCGAGGTCGAGGCCGGACAAGGCATCGTGGTGGTCGAAGCGATGAAGATGCAGAACGAAATCAAGTCACCCAAGAAGGGTGTAGTGCGCAAGCTGACTGCGTCCGAGGGCGCCAACGTGAATTCGGGAGATGTGCTGGCGATCGTGGAGTAGTGACGCCGTTCGAGATGCAACACTCCCTGAAGTTGGAGGGGTTCCTTAGAATCGCCCGCGAGCGAGGGCGGGACCCTTCGACTGCGCTCCGGGCAGGCTGCCCTCGGGACAGCCGGCAAGATGCCGGCGCTACGGTTACGTCTACTGTATGTTCCCGTTGCTTTTCAATATATCGTCGGAGAAGTAGTTCCGGACTTTGGCGGAATCGCGCAGAGACTCGTAGTAGGCGGCCTTCAGCAACTGCTCGCGGCGATCTCGCAGCTGTGAGCGGATGGCCTGCTGGACCCGCGGATCGCCCAGCTCGCGCTGTCCTGCGGGTTCTTTGGCCACGAGCTTCACGATCCGGAAGCCGGGCGGGTTCTGCACCGTAATGATCGGGCTGTACTGGCCGGGCTTGAGTTTCAGCACCATTTCGCGCGTAGACGGATCGGTACGCTGCAAAGCGGATTCGGGTGTGAAGCCGAGGTCGCCACCGCTGCCAGCCGTTTCCGAGTCTTCAGAATAATTCATGGCGAGCGAAGCGAAATCGTCGCCGCTATCCAGCCGGTTGGAAAGCATCTGGATCTTCTTGCGCGCGTCGGCCTCATTCTGGGCCTTGTCGTTCTTTAGGTTGTGGACCTGCGGGTTGGGCAGCGGGGTGACGAATATCTGTGCGAGGTGATACTGGGTTTCGATGAGATTGAACTCGCCCTTGTGCGCGTTGTAGTAGTTGTTGACGTCCTGATCGGTGACGGTGATCTTGGAGTCGACTTCCTTGTTCAGCACTTTCTCGACCGTGAGGGAGCGACGCAGATCGCGCTTGAAGTCCTCGACGGTGATTTTCTTTTCTTTCAGCTGCTGATCGAACTGTTCCTGGGTGTAGGGCGATTTGATCTCGTTGAGCTTGCGGTCGACCTCGTCGTCGGTGGCGAGCAGGCCCAGTTTTTCGGCGCGGCGCATCAAGATGGCGTCGTCGATTAGTTCGTGCAGAATGCGCAGGCGCATGATGGTGGCCTGTTCGCCCACGGGCTGCTGATCGGTGCCCGCGATCTGGTTCTGATAGTACTTCTCAACGTCGGAGCGGGAGATTTTCTGGCCGTCGACGGTGGCCACGACGTCGGCGCCTCCCGAGCCCGACTGGCAACCAGTCAGACACAACAGGACGCACAGGGCGAACCAGCCAAGCGCACGGTGGCACGGCATCGAGTTGAGTTTCAAGTACGCCCCCTCAATGGATCAGCCGCAAGAAGAACCAGTTTTCATTTGGCAGTTGGGGCCGCTGCAACTGGCGGCGGAGTGGCCTGAGCATGCACGGGCGGCTGCTGCCCGGCATCCGTGAGGGCGCGATCGAGCACGGCGCGCACTTCGCTGATGGGCAGCGCTCCGTCCATCTCTACTCCGTTCACGAAGAGCGTGGGTGTGGCGCTCACTCCGACCGAGTCGCCCTCCTTGATGGAGGCTTTCACGGCTTCGTCATTTTGCGCCTTGATGCAGGCGTGCAGTTTCACCACGTCGACGTTGTGTTGCTGGCCTGCCAGCAGGGCGGCCCGGTCGACCGTGTCAAACTGACCTTCCTGTCCCTTGGCGGCGTTGACGGTACTTTGATTGGCGTGCAGGTAGTCGGCGAGCTCCCAGTAGGCGTCGTTGTTCTGCGCGGCCAGGCAATTGGCATCGACCGCCGCATGAATGGCCCAGGGATGAATTTCAGCCAGCGGGTAGTCTTTGTAGATGAACAGTACGCGGTCGCCGTACTCCTTCAAAATCTGCGGGAAAAGCGTCGAATGCATGCGTGAGCAAAAGGGGCACTGGAAGTCGTCGTAGTTCACGACGACAACCTTGGCGTCTTTGTTGCCGCGCGTGGGGCGGCCCTTCACGTCGAGTTTCTGCATGAGTTCGGTGTTGGGGTCCTTGGTCAGGTCAAGCTTGGTCAGCCGGATAAGGGTCTTGTTGTCCTTGGAGAGCAGGAAGTCGTACTCGTCCTTGCGGGTCCCCTTGACGAAGGTGAGCTTGACGGCCTGGTAGTTCGGAAAGTCGCTCGGCTTTAGCGGGCCTATGTTGACCTGCACCTCGGGGGGCAACTTGTAGTAGGAGCGGACCTGGCGCTCGATGGACTTCGCCGTGTCGGGCGGAGCCGACTGGGCGGAACAGCCCAGGCAAATGGCCAGCAGGACCAGGAATGATTTCTGAAGCAGCGTCACTAGGAACCGCCTTAGCATCAAAGCTATACAGCGAATTATCTCACACGGAGTTTGACGCCCGGGCGGGAAAAAGGTCCGGTTGCGGGTTGTCTGAGCTGGCGCGTAGCAGGTCGTCGGCGCTGAGCAGGGTGTTCATGGAGCCGGAACGGAAGCCCTCAAGGTCCAGGGTGACGAACTTGAACCCTAACGCCCTGAAAATGCGGGTGAACTCTGCGGCCATGGCGGGATCGAGGGCGCGGGGAAGCTCGTCTTGGGCGACTTCGATGCGGACGACGTCTCCATGGTGCCGCACCCGGAACTGGCGGAAACCAAGCTGACGCAGGGCGTCTTCGCCTTGTTCGACCACCAAAAGGGCTTCGCGGGTGACCGGGCGGCCGTATTCGATCCGCGACGACAAACAGGCCGACGCGGGCTTATCCCAGACGCTGAGGCCGGCAGTCCGAGCCAGTTCGCGGATTTCCAGCTTTGTCAGTCTGGCTTCCAACAGGGGGGCCGAAACGTGGTGCTGGCGTGCGGCTTGCTGGCCGGGGCGGAAGTCGCCTTGATCGTCGAGATTCACGCCATAGGCAATCGCATCGAAACCGCGTTTCTGACGAAAGTCTTCCATCACGGTGAACAGCTCGTCCTTGCAGTGAAAGCAGCGGAGCGCGTCGTTGCGGGCGTACTCGGGGCGGTCGAGTTCCGCAGTTTGGATTACCTCCAGCGGGATGCCGTGGTTCTGGGCGAAAGCGACGGCGTCGCTGAGCTGTGTGCGCGCGAGGCTGGGAGAATCGGCAATGACCGCCAGCATCGCTGCTCCGAGGGCCTCATGGGCGGCCCAGGCGAGGTAAGCGGAATCAACTCCGCCGGAATAGGCGACCAGAAGGTGGCCCAGCGAAGAAATCCGCTCGCTTAGCGCGGCTTGCTTAGCGGCGAGCTCGGGCGGCACCGGCATAGGGGTATGGTAATGCGAGTCAGGGGAAGGTTTCAAATGCAGCGGCCTGAGAACGCAGGGTCCCCTTCGACTCCGCTCAGGGCAGGCTCTCGACTTCGTTCGGCCGACGCCTCGCTGCGCTCGGGATGACGGTGTCTTTCAAGGGTTACAGGACCGCTCACTAATACAGCCGTTCCTGCTTGCGAATGTTGCCGAAGGAACCGATATTCGACAGGGTGAAGCTGAAGCGGAACTGATTCTCGTTGCGAACTGAGCCGAGGGCGAAGCGGCGATACTGCACGCTAACCCCGCAGCAATCCCAATTGTAGTTGGTTTGCACAGTGGCGTACTGGAGGAAGCCGAGATTGGAGTCGAATCCAAAGGCTGTGGCGCCGCTGAAGCCGCGCTTGTTGGGGTGGCCATAACCCACGAGTACACGGAACTGATTAAAGTCCTGCGGAGCGGTGCTCGAACTTATGATGCCGGGGAGCGCCTGGACGAAGGCATCCCCGCCGCCCACGGTGAAGAGACCGAAGTGGTAGTTCAGCAGCGCGGTGCTGGCATTGATGCGGTGCTCCTTGAAATCGTAGTCAATGTCCCATTCGGCGTCGGTTTGAGAACTGGTCTGCATGCGCAGGCGCGAGATCACCGGGGAAAGATGGCGAGGCTCGGTGAGGAAGGCAATTCCGGAAAAATCGGCGGTGGTGGTCAACACGTTGCGCCTGCCGTTGACGATAGCTCCGTCGAAGTTGGGATCGAGGAAATACTTCTGCGCCAGCTCCCAGGTGACGACCTCCCGCACTTGCGCTCCGGCCTGGCAGCCGGACTTTTCCGGGGTGTAGGTGCGTTCCCAGGGCTGAACCTGCTCGGCCGGGGCACCCACGCGGAGAGAAGACATGCCCGTAACGCCGCAGTCTTCCGGCTGATCGGAGGTGCGCTTGGCATAGAGACGCTGGGTGATCCCGTACTCGACTTCGTTAGTGTTGCTGAGAATGTCGCGGGCGTCGAAGCGCAGGATGTTCGCGAAGTTATCTACACCGGTAACGAAGCGGTAGGTGGCACGGGTCTCGATGACGTGCTTCCACTTCCGGCCCAGGACCTCGCGGTCAAAGACACGAGCCAACGCCGGTGGGCGCATCTCGACCGATCCTTGCAGGGCTTTGCGGTTGATGGGATCGCTGATGGCGGTACCGACGGTTGCTCCGGGTGCCAATTGCTGGGTGTAGATGGTATTGCGGAGCGCCAGTTCAGGCCGGAATGCCCATCCGGCCACTGATACTGGAAGGGAAAGTACCGGGGTCAAGTCGAAGCGCCCAACCAGGTCCGCGGTGCGGAAGCCTGGTTCACTGCGCGACAGTCCCTCCGCGGCAGCATCGAAGGACCAGTAAAACGGGGTATGCGGGATCTTCCGGTCGACGCCGGAGGCTTCGAAGCTCGGGGAATGCAGGATAGTGATGACATCGCCGTTCTGCGTGCTCTCGAAGTTCTGGTAGCGCTCGACCAGACCGTTGTAGGAGAAACCGTTGGTGGTGTTCGAGAGGAAGGCCTGAGACTTGACTTCGGAATTGACCGCCTGCGAGAAGGTTTCGCTGAAGGCGAGCCGGAAGACGAACGAGCTGAGATAGTCGATGTTCGACACGCCGCGGAAGTTCTGGAGAAAGCGGCCCTCGCCGCTGAGGTGGACATCCTCTCCGCCTTGCTTCTTGCGGTCGATGACACCGAAGTAGGTGAGATCGACGTAGGCGGTGTCGCTGGGGCGGGCGCGAAACTCGCCGCGCTGGGCCCATCCCCGCTGCGAGTAGTATTCGGCGCCGACGGTGGCATCGGCGCTGCGGTTGATGGCCCAATAGAACGAGTCGCCAAGAATGGTGCCCTTGACCGAGGACCGGCCGAAGCTGGGGATAAGAAATCCTGACTGCCGCGCCAGGCGCTCGGTGGGGAATGCGGCAAAAGGAAAGTAGAATACCGGGACACTGCGAATCCTGAAACTGCTGCGGTAGACCTGGGCGTTGCCGCCGGTCTCGACCACCACTTTGTGCGCGTTGAAAGTCCACTTCGGGCGCGGCAGTTCGCAAGTAGTGACCGAACCGTCGTACACGATGAAATGATCGGGCCCGACCTTCTCCACGATTTTTCCGGCAAAAGCGAAGGGGCTGGAGGAAGTCAACACGGCCCGGCTCCCCTTCATCTGGACGCCGATGGTGCCGATCACGCTGTAGAACATGCCGCTCTCGCTGCGCAGATTGTAGGAGCCGTGGCTGGCCTCGATGTGTTCGTCGGCCGGTCCGCCTTCGAGCAACAGGTGGCCATCGCCGTTGGCCTCGCCGGTGTCGGAGTTATAGGTGATCTCGTCGGCCGACAGTGTGTAGGAGCGGTAGCGAACCTGGGCATGACCCTTCAACTTGTAGAGCGGGCCGTCTTTTTCTTGGGATGCGGTGGCCGTTATGGTGACGTCTTCATCGCGGGCGACGGTCGCTGGGCTGGTTGGAAGCGGCGTGGCCTGGCCGGTCGCGGTCGGCTGCGAATCGGAACGCAACTGGCTGGTAACTAAGTGGGGACCGAGAAGCTGGTGACAAACGAACGCCGCCGTGATAAGGAATCGAGTGCGGGAGATCATCGGAAGCGCACGGAGACCCCAGTATTTGCCATAGTTTCGGGGACCTCGTGACCTTAGCACGGCGCCGGCCCGCGAGGCAAAGCGCTCAACCGAAGAGGGTTCCGGTCGTTGCTCCGCATTTTGGCGGCTCGCTCTGGCCCTGGCGTTCTCATAAGATTCATCCATGACTTGTTCGCGTTGCGGCGACGTCTGCAGTTGTGTGCCTGACCGTCGCCAGGCCGTTGTTTCAATCCAGGCCCATCTCGAATCAGATGCGGAACGCGAGTCTTCGCGTTTGCACGCCGGGGCACGCCTGATTGCTCCGGAGGCGGCGGACACCAGCGAGCAGGAGTTTGCTGCGAGTCTGGAAGGAAGTGGAGAATCTTCGCGACCCGATCTTGCTGTGGACTGCAGCCGAGCCAGGAGCGAACCCGCTCGGGAATGTGCCTCCCTGGAGGAGGCTGTAGGGCCAGAGTCAAAGGGCGCCGCATCCGGGGGCGAAGGGGTGCAGACTCCGGTGCAACCGGATCTGCTCAGCGAGGGCAGCAGTCCCTCCTGGCGGACGGAGGTTTCGGAGCGGTTGCACACGTACCGCGCGCGCCGACGTCCCCGTGGCCCCAGGTATCCCTCGCTGCGGCTGAAGTTTGAGACGCCGGAGGCTACCTGGGCAGCCCCGGTCCGGACCAGCGAGCCTCCCACCGCGCCCCAGCGCATGCAGACTTCGACGGCGCCAGTACTCGCGAACCGCCAGGCCATCGCCGTGGAGCACGTGGAAATCGCAACCGAGCCTGCCTCGAACATTCCAGACAGGATCACGGCGCAGGCCGTTCCTGAACGCTCCGAGCCTCAGTCCAGCGAGACGACGGCGAAGATCATCGAATTCCCGCGGTCGATGTATCCCGCACCGGTCTCTTTGCACGAACTCGCGGATCCGGTGATGGACCGTCCGCGTATCCTGGAGGCGCCCGAAGTGCTTCCACCGCCTCCGGCACTGGGCGGAATTACCATTGAAGAAGCTCGTGTCAGGGAGCCAGAGCGACGGCTTGGCATCGACATGCCGCTGCGGTCTGCGCCGCTTGAGCAGCGGCTCCTGGCCGTGGCGATCGACGGGGCCATCGTTGTGCTGGCCGGAGTTGGCTTCGGAGCCATCTTCGATCGAATTGCGGGCGTCCGGCCGCCGCTTACGCAGATCGTCGCGTTCGGCGCCGGACTCATGGGCGCGCTGTGGGCGGCCTATCAATATCTGCTGATCGTCTACTCGGGAACCACGCCCGGACTGCGGGCGATGAAACTGCAACTGCAACGATTCGACGGTTCGTTCCCGAGCCGGCGCCTGCGTCGCTGGCGGGTGCTGGGCAGTGTGTTGGCGGGGATCTCGCTGGGCATGGGTTATGCGTGGCAGTTTCTGGACGAGGACAACCTCTGCTGGCACGAGCGCGTGACGAAAACCTACCTGGCGCCGGAAAAGTAAAGCTGAAAAAGAGATCGGCGGGATCAGACTGCGCCTGATGCGCTTGTTATGCCTCGATCCGCTCGCCGTGTGCTATCTTTTTTAGGTTTGCCCGTGCCCTCCGGTGGGCCTAGCCTCTTCATGTCCACATTTCTGGAAAGTTCCAAACGGCCTGCGGTAAAGGTCTTCGTCGCCACTACGGTGATGCTGACCTTCATTTCTTTCTGGCGGGCGGCAGCGATCGTGCTGGCCGATCTGGCCTCGTCGGCCTACTACGTGGGAGGCGATGCCGAGAAGGTGATCGGCAAGAGCGCACCCTGGTTCATTCTCGCGGTCATGCTGTTCAGCTACTGCGTGCGTGCGCTCTATATCGAGTCGAGCGGCATGTTCGTGCGCGGCGGTGTGTACCGTGTGGTGAAGGAAGCCATGGGCGGCACGCTGGCCAAGTTCTCGGTGTCGGCGCTGCTGTTCGACTACGTGCTGACGGGCCCCATCAGCGCGGTGTCGGCGGGACAGTACCTGGCCGGCTTCACGAAAGATATTGGCGAGTACCTGCATCATCCGCTCAGCTTCAACGACAACTATTTCTCCGCCCTCTTCGGGGTGATGGTGGCCCTGTATTTCTGGTGGAAAAACATCCAGGGGATCCACGAGTCGAGCGAGAAGGCGATGCAGATCATGATCATCACGACGGTGATGGTCGTGATGCTGTTGATCTGGTGCACGATCACTGTCTTCAAGGTCGGCGTCCATCTGCCTCCCAATCCGCTGAATCCAGGTGTTGTGCCGCTGAACAAGGAGTCGCTGGGCTGGCTCAACGGGGTGGGGACGTGGTTCACCCACCTGACGCTGGTAATCGCATTTGTAGGGTTCGGCCATTCGGTACTGGCCATGAGTGGCGAAGAGACGCTGGCCCAGGTCAACCGTGAAATCGAGCATCCCAAGCTGAAGAACCTCGAAAAGACCGGGCTGGTGATTTTCATCTACAGCCTGCTCTTTACCTCGCTGGTTTCGTTTTTCGCGGTGATGATCATCCCCGACAAGGTCCGCCCGGACTTTTTCGCCAACCTGATTGGCGGCATTGCGATGTACCTGGTGGGCCCGCTGCCGCTCAAGCTGCTCTTCCACGGTTTCGTGGTCCTGGTCGGGGTGCTCATTCTGGCAGGTGCGCAGAACACTTCTATCGTCGGCGCCAACGGCGTGCTGAACCGGGTGGCGGAAGACGGGGTCCTGACGGAGTGGTTTCAGAAGCCGCAGCAGAAGTTTGGAACGACGTACCGGATCATCAATCTGATCGTCGGTATGCAGCTGTTCACGATCATCGCCAGCGGCGGCGACGTCTACAAACTGGCGGGCCTGTACGCATTTGGCGTGATCTGGAGCTTCGCCATGAAGTCGCTGGCGGTGCTGGTGCTGCGCTTTACTGAGCCGGGCAACCGGGAATGGAAGGTGCCGGGAAATTTGCACATCGGGAAGACCGAGATTCCCCTAGGGCTGGCGGCGATTTCGGTGGTCTTGTTTCTCACGGCGGTGGTCAACTTGTTCACCAAGTCGGAAGCAACCATCGCCGGGCTTCTATTCAGTGCGGCATTCTTTGCGATCTTTACGGTCTCGGAGAAACACGTTGCCAAGGAACGCCACGGGAAGCCGGAGAACCTAGACCAGTTCCGGGTGTATGGCAACCAGGAACTGGGCAGCGGGGCGATGGGCGTCCGTCCCGGAAACGTGCTGGTGGCGGTGCGCGATCCGCGCAATCTTCACTACCTGCGCAGCGTTCTGGCTCATACCAACACCGCCAAGCAGGATGTCGTAGTGATGAGCGCGCGCCTTTACCACCGCGAACACAGCTTCAGCGGCAGCAGCGTCTTCGACGCCAGCCAGATCTTTGATCACTACGAGCAGGAACTGTTTACGGCCGTAGTCGCGGTCGCGGAGAAAGAAGGCAAACCGGTTTCCCTGCTGGTGGTGCCCGGTACGGACGTATTTGAGGCCATCATGGTGACCGCGCAGCGGCTCGACTCGAGCCGCATCGTGTGTGGCCGCTCCAACAAGCTGACCGCCGACGAGCAGGGTAAGCTCACCGGAGACGCGTGGGAGCGGCTGCCCGAGCCACGTCCGCGCCTGACGCTGGTGGTTTATGAAGCCGATGGGACGTCGCAGGAGTACCTGCTGGGACCGCACACGCCCCGCATGCGTCCGCAGGACATCGGACTGATGCACAAAGTCTGGCTCGACGTGACCAAGGACCCGCGCTTCGCCGGTGCCCACCATTACCACGTGGTCGCGCTGGCTCTCGAAGAGCTGGAGCGGGAGTTGCACAGCGGCCAACGCGCCGAGCTTTTGGATCGGCTGGAAAAAGAAATGCAGGAGCCGAATAAGGGCGACTCGCCCCCGTCGAGCGCGGATTACAACTAGGCACAACCTAACCCTTCAGCACTGCTTCCAGCGCTCTCCGCAGATCGGAGTATTGGAACGGGTATCCGCTGGCGATGAGCTTGGCAGACTCTACGCGCTGGCTGCCAAGCAAGACTTCTTCGGCCATCTGGCCGAACGCCAGTTTGGCGACCAAAGCTGGAACCGGAAAAACTGTGGGCCGGGACAAGACCGAACCGAGCGTCTTGGTGAACTCAGCGTTGGTTACAGGTTTCGGCGCGACCATGTTGACCGGGCCCTGCAATAGGTCTGTCTTCAGAATGTGATGGACGGCGCCAACGAGATCCTGCACGTGGATCCAGCTCATCCACTGCCGTCCCGAGCCAATGTTTCCGCCCACGCCCATGCGGAACGGCGGCAACATCTTCTGCAGGGCTCCGCCTGAGGGGCTGAGGACCACGCCGATGCGGATCTGCACGGTTCGAATACCTGCCTCGGTCGCGGGTTGATTGGCAGCTTCCCATTCGCGGCACACTTCGGGGAGGAAGCCAGCGCCGGAAGGGCTCTCCTCGCGCAACGGCTCCTCCCCGCGATCGCCGTAGTAGCCGACCGCAGAAGCTGAGATCAGCACGCGCGGGCGATCTTTGGCCTGAGCAAGCGATTGGGCCAGGTTTTGAGTTCCGAGGACACGGCTGTCGCGAATCTTAGTCTTCTTGCTGCTGGTCCATCGGCCCACGACACTTTCGCCCGCCAGGTGGATGACCGCAGCGAATCCGGAGACAGATTCCGGCGCGAGGGGTTTGGCCGGATCCCAGGAAATCTGGTCCTCACGGGACACCGGTCCGCGCACCAGGCGCGTGACCTGAAACCCGCGGCCTTTCAGCGAAGGCACCAGTGCGCCTCCGATTGGACCGGAGACTCCAGTGACGAGAACCCGAGCCGAGTCCATGGCAGCCATAGCGTCCTAAATGTAGCAGAGGAAGGGCGGTCACAAAGCTCTTTCGCGCGTTCGAAATCTTCGAAATTGCGCGCCATTTCCGCACAGGAAAAGTCGCCTTCGGTTGTTTACCCCACCGGGCGGGTAGTGAGAGCTCACGTTATAATTCAGTTAAGAGATCAGGCCCCTGGGATCACCCTTCCGTTACGACCCGCCCCCGGTTTCCCACAGGCTATAATCCGGCATGGCGACGCTGCGCCAACAGATCGCAACCAATGTCCTCACGGTCACAAAATTCCGCGACCTGATGAAGACGATGCAGGCCAACCGGCCTGCGGACGATCTGGAGCTGGTCAAAAAAGCCTACGATTACTCGATGAAGCATCACGCCGGGCAGAGCCGTGCCTCCGGCGAACCCTACCTGGTCCATCCCCTCGAAGTTGCCCTGGTGCTCACCGAGATGAAAATGGACTCGGTCGCGGTGGCGGCGGGGCTGCTGCACGACTCGGTCGAGGACACGTCGGTCACGGTGACCGATATCCGGCAGGAATTTGGCGAGCAGGTGGCGCACATCGTCGAGGGCGTGACCAAGATCAGCAAGATTGACTTTGCCACCAAGGAAGAGCAGCAGGCCGAGAACCTGCGCAAAATGATGCTCGCCATGGTGGACGACATCCGCGTGATCCTGATCAAGCTGGCGGATCGGCTCCATAACATGCGGACGCTCGAGCACCTGGAATCGGAGCGCCAGCAGAAGATCGCGAAAGAGACGCTGGAGATTTATGCCCCGATCGCGCACCGGCTGGGGATGGGCAAGATCCGCGGTGAACTCGAAGATCTGGGCTTTCGCTACATCGACCCCATCGCTTACCAACAGGTGAAGGAAGCGGTTGAGTCGCATCGCAAGGTGGGCGAGGCGTTCCTGACGCGGGTGGAAGCCGTGGTACGAGACAAGCTGAAGGAAGCTGGAATCACGGCGAAGGTCGAAAGCCGCACGAAGCGCTATTTCAGCATTCACAAGAAGCTGGTGCGGCAGCACATCAATGTCGACCAGGTCTATGACCTGTACGCCATGCGGGTGATCACCCGCTCGGTGCAGGACTGCTACGCGGTGCTGGGCATCATTCACAACGTGTGGCGGCCGGTGCCGGGGCGCATCAAGGACTTCATCGCCATGCCGCGACCGAATTTCTACCAGTCGCTGCACACCTCGGTGATCACCGAAGACGGCACGCCCTTCGAAGTGCAGATCCGCACGGAAGAAATGCACAAGATGGCCGAGGAAGGGATCGCGGCCCACTGGAAGTACAAGGACGGCGCGGTTTCGGCGCAGGATGAGCAGCGGCTGGCCTGGCTGCGGCAAGTGGTCGAATGGCAGCGTGACGTTTCCGATCCCAACGAGTTCCTATCGACGCTGAAGGTCGATCTGTATCCGGAAGAGGTGTACACCTTCACGCCGAAGGGCAAGGTGGTGGTGCTGCCGCGCGATTCGACGCCCATCGATTTTGCCTACACCGTGCATACCGAAGTCGGGCATAGCTGCGTGGGTGCGAAGGTCAATGGGCGCATGGTGCCACTGCGGCACAAGCTGCATAGCGGGGATATCGTCGAGATCCTGACTCAGCCGGGACACAAGCCGAGCCGCGACTGGCTGTCGGTGGTGAAGTCGTCGCGCGCACGCAACAAGATCAAGCACTGGCTGAACATTCACCAGCGCGAGCGCGCCATCGAGATTGGGCGGAAGCTGATCGAGAAAGAGGCGCGCAAGTATCGCATCGCGCTGAAAGAGCTGAAAGACGATGAACTGTTGAGAATCGCCTCCGACTATGGCCTTGGCCGGCCGGATGATCTGATGGCCGCGATTGGCTACGGGAAATTCTCAGCTCGGCAAGTTCTGGGAAAACTCACACCGGCCGCCGGCGGGCCAGCCCCCGACAGTGAAGAGCCCAAGGGAAGCGATGCCGGCCTGGGCAGCGTGGTGCGCCGCGTCTTCGGCGGAGAGAACAACGCGCTGATCGTCAAAGGCTCGGGCGACCTGCTGGTTTACCGGGCGCGCTGTTGCAATCCAATTCGGGGCGAGTCCATCGTAGGCTACGTGACCCGCGGCAAGGGCGTGGCCGTGCACGCGATCAGCTGTCCCAACGTGGTGAACCTGATGTACGAGCCCGAACGCCGCATCGACGTTGCCTGGGCACGCGACGAATCGACGCCCAGTGCTTACCCCGTCAAACTCACCGTGTTCTGCGATGACCGGTACGGCATGCTGAAGCTGATCACGGGCGTGATTGGCGACGCGAAATCCAACATCCGCAACATTGAGGCCCGCACCGCCAATAGCCAGGCAGTGGTGGATATCGTGCTCGACATCACCGACCTCAAACACCTGGAAACGATCATCAACGGCATTCGGAAAATTCCGGGCGTGCGGGATGTGCAGAGGCTGCAGAAGATCTAAGAGCAGTCGCGAGTCGTCAGTCGTCAGCGAAAAATCGGTCGTTGGTCGTTAGCTGCTGGTGGTTGGCGAAACCCACCCATCGTCGAAATGACTCCGCGGTTCCGACGAATTGACTTTCTTGGCATCAATCTGCGTTAATCAGCGCGCAAGAGTTTTGCCAAAAGCCAACGACTAACCTCCAACAGCCAGCTGACGACTAGCGACTGACGACTGGAGACTACTTTTCTCATGCGCGATGTTATCGTGAGCAAGGACGGCCCGGCGGCCATCGGGCCTTATTCGCAGGCGATCAGGGCCAACGGGTTCGTGTTCGTGTCGGGGCAGATCGCGCTCGACCCGGTCACCAATACGCTGGTCACCGGAGACGCCGGGTTTCAGACCGACCGCGTGCTGAAGAATCTGGCGGGGATTCTAGATGCGGCGGGCAGCAGCCTGGAGAAAGTCGTGCGCGCGACCGTGTTCCTGAAGAACATGGGAGATTTTGCCGGGATGAATGAAGTGTATGCGAAGTACTTCCCGACGGCACCACCGGCGCGGTCGACTGTCGAGGTGGCGCGATTGCCCAAGGACGTGCTGGTGGAAATCGACGTGATCGCGCTGGCGTAGCAAAGAAATAAACCACGGGGGACACAGAGGAGCACAGAGGATTCTTCTGATTAAGACGGAGTGGACGTGAACTGCGATTTCGCCATCGTGAGTCGGCAATCGCAGGTCCCCCACCCCCCTGTGATCCCCTGTGCCCTCTGCGGCTGATTGATCTGGATTGAGGAGCTGAAATCATGAAAAAGGCAGTGCTCGCATTTATGGTGCTGGCGGCATCGATCGCCCTGGCACAGGGTGGCAGCGCCCAAAGTGGATCGGCGCAGAAACCGACGGGTTCCACGGCGAAGAAGCCCGTTGCTGGCGGTCCAACCCAGGTTTCGGGCGAGGGCACGAAGACGTCTTCTGGCCTGCAGTATTGGGACATCACGGTGGGGACGGGCGCTGAAGCTCGAAAGGGACAGAAGGTGACGGTTCACTACACCGGCTGGCTCACGAACGGGAAGAAGTTCGACAGCTCGGTCGGAGGCAAGCCCTTTCCCTTTCGCATCGGCTCCGGAGACGTGATCAAAGGCTGGGAAGAAGGTGTGGCCGGGATGAAAGTTGGCGGCAAGCGCCAGTTGCGTATTCCTTCGGACCTGGCGTACGGCTCCAGAGGTTATCCAGGGGTGATTCCACCGTACGCGACGCTGATCTTCGACGTGCAGCTGGTGAGTGTGCAGTAAGAATCATTCTCACCACAGAGGCACGGAGCCACAGAGAAACCCCTTTGGGGCGCCAAACCCTTGTGATCCTCTGTGGTTGAGGTCCTAGGCCTTAACGACTTTGCCGCTGCGCAGGCAGGAGGTGCAGACGCGCATGCGCCTGGTGGTCGCGCCAACTTTGGCGTGGACGGGGCGCAGATTGACGTTCCAGCGCCGCTTGCTCACGTTGTGGGCGTGGCTGATGGTGTTGCCGCTCATCGGCTTTTTGCCGCAGATTTCACAAACTTGTGCCATCGGACTGCTCTCCAGAATCTTTCAGAACTTGATGTGCAAACACTAGATTGTACAGGATTTGAGCGGGGTTGGACAACCCGTCCGGGAGGCGCCACCGTAAGGCGACGCAAGGGCGCCGAGCATGGATCAGCCACATTCCAAATCTAAACATGTCGATGCGATCGTGAGGATCGACCCTCCCCTTGACCCCGCTTACCCCGAAAACAGCGTTGCCGTGGTCAAAGTCTCGATGTCAGAACTCGACGCTGATGCCGAGGTTTCGCGCTTGAATCAACTAAACCGCGATAAAGGCTGCGTCTACATAAGCTGCATGACCCGCTTGATCGAGTAGGACCACGAGCATCAATCTCAAACTCAACCGTCAACTTTAGGTCGCAAAGTGTATCGCCCGCTGCGGAGCAAGGTGGGTAGCCCTATGCGATACTGAAATCATGCAGTCGCCGCTGAAAGCGCCCAGCGCCGCCACGGATCCCAAGTCAGTCAAGGTGAATCTGACCGCAGGGACCGGGATGGAGATCGAGTGGCAGGATGGGCACCGGTCCAGCTACACGTTTCCCTTTCTGCGGGATGCCTGCCCGTGCGCCTTGTGCGAAGAAGAGCGCAGCAAGAGCGGGCGCGCGCCGGGGGATCCCCCAAAGCTGGCTCCCGGAGCGTTGCCGATGTTCAAAGCGGCGGCCAAGCCGCTCTCGGCTGAGGGAGTGGGCAAGTACGCGATCAAGTTCAGCTGGAATGATGCGCATGACCTGGGGATCTACTCGTGGACGTTTCTGCGGGAGGTTTGCCCGTGCGCGGAGTGCAAGGCGGGCCGCGCGAAAGCGCGCTAACCACAGAGGCCACAGAGAAAGCTGCAAATGGAGCCACCGAGCCGTCTCGCGAAACGGCTCTAAGTTTCGGTTTTCATTCGACAATCTGCAATCTGCAATCGAAAATTGAATTGAGGCAGTCGAGATCCTTTGTCTTTTCTAGACCAACTCAACCCCCAGCAGCGCGAGGCCGTCGAGACCACCGAGGGCCCGGTGCTCATTCTCGCGGGCGCGGGCAGCGGGAAGACGCGGGTCATCACCTACCGCATCGCGCACCTCATTGAGAACCTGGGCGTGATGCCGGAGTCGATTCTCGCCGTCACCTTCACCAACAAGGCTGCGGCCGAGATGGTCGAGCGCGTGGAGCGCATCGTGGGTGGCCTTTCGGTGGCGAAGCCCGTCATCTCGACGTTTCATTCCTTCTGCGTGCGTGTGCTGCGGCGCGACATCGAGGCGCTGCGGATTCCGTCGACCGTGCCCGGGCAACCGCCCATCGGGCACACGAAGAATTTCGTCATCTACGACGAAGCCGACCAGCAGAGCATCGTGAAGTCCGTCATGAAGCGGATGGGCCTCGACGATAAGGACCTCACGCCGCGCATCGCGCTGGGACGAATTTCCTGGGCGAAGAATCACATGCTCGATCCGCAGGAAATCTATCTGCAATCGGCCGACCCGAAGACCGAGAAGATCGCGCACATTTACGAGGAGTATCGGAAGGAGCTGCGGAAGGCGAACGCGCTCGATTTCGACGATCTGCTGCTCGAGGCGCTGCGCCTGCTGAAGTCAGTCGCGGCGGTACGCGACTACCACAACCGGCGTTTCCAGTACATCCTGGTCGACGAGTACCAGGACACGAACCGCCCGCAGTACGAGTTGATGCGGCTGCTGGCGGGCACGCGGCACAACCTGTGCGCCGTCGGCGACGAGGACCAGTCGATTTATTCGTGGCGTGGAGCCGACATTCGCAACATTCTTGAGTTCGAGAAAGACTTTCCCGAAGCGAAGATCATCCGCTTGGAGCAGAACTACCGCTCGACCCAGAACATTCTGGAAGCTGCGTCGGCGGTGGTCGCGAACAACCTCAAGCGCAAGGGCAAGAATCTCTGGACGTCGCGGCAGGGCGGGACCAAGATCGGCTACTACGAAGCGCCTGACGGGGAAAATGAAGCCCTGTTCGTTGCGGATCGCGTCGCCGGCTACCTTCGCGAAGCGGTTGAGGCTGGCGAGACGCCGCGCGCGGCTGTGCTCTACCGGACGAACTCGCAGTCACGATTGTTCGAAGAGGCCATGCGGCGTTATCAGCTGAAGTATCACGTGGTGGGCGGCTTCTCGTTCTACGAGCGCGCCGAGATCAAGGACATGATCTCGTATCTGAAGGTCATTCTGAATCCGGACGACTCGGTGTCGCTGCTGCGCGTGATCAATACTCCGGCGCGCGGGATCGGCAAGTCGACAATCGAAATTCTCGAACGGCTGGCGCTGGAGACGGGCGTGTCGCTTTGGGGTGCGCTCGGCCAGACGATCGAGCGCCAGCTATTGCCGGCACGGGCGCTGCAGGCGCTGAAGAATTTCCGCGAGCTGGTCGAGGATGCACGGGCTATGCTGGCAGGGACCTATGTGGAGAGGTTCGCAGAGAGTAGCGCCGGGGGCTCGCCGGCTGTCCGTGGGGCGTCCCGCCCCCAGCCGCCCGCTGCCATCGCAGCTTCAGGGCATGTGGGTACGGAGTTCGATCCGCTGGAGTTTGATTTTGGGGATCCGGACGTTGACACGGAGGAAAGCGACACTGCGTTCCCATCGGACGAGGAGCGGGCGGGACGCCCGCTCGACAGCCGGCAGGATGCCGGCGCTACAGAGCGCGCGGGCGCCTTCCGCACGCCTGGCGAGGCCGCGAACACGGCGGAGATACTCAAGTTCCTGATCGACCGCACTAGCTACAGCAAGCAGCTTGAAGAGGAAGACACGCCTGAGGCTCTGTCGCGGGTTGAGAACCTGCGTGAACTGGTCAACGCGGCGCTGGATTCGAAAGATCGTGGTGAGACGCTGGAGCAGTTTCTCGATCATGCCGCCCTGGTGAGCGATGCAGACGGCTACGACGAGTCGGCGCGGATCACGCTGATGACGTTGCACGCGGCCAAGGGGCTGGAGTTTCCGTTGGTCTTTTTGTGTGGATTGGAAGAGGGATTGTTTCCGCACTCGCGCACGCTGCTGGAAATGGATGACATCGAGGAAGAGCGCCGGCTGTGCTACGTGGGCATGACGCGGGCCATGGACACGCTGGTGTTGAGCCGTGCGGTGTACCGGCGAAGATATGGCACCGATCTTCCGGAGGCGAGCGTGCCTTCGCGGTTTCTCGACGAGGTGCCGGTCGGGTTGCTCGAGGAGCTGGGCGGGTCGCGCAGACGGGCCGCCGGTGCGTACGCTGCCGGCAACACGCGGACGAGAGCGTCCGCGCCACACTCGGACGAGCATACCCCTTCCCATTATTCGTACGAGGACGAAGACCAGAGTGCGGCCTGGATTCGTGAGCGCGCGGAACGGGCTAAGCCGTCCTATTCCGGCAAGAGCTACAACTCCATCGACAATATCGCGGAGTTCTTTGCCACGCGGGGCAAGAAGTTCAACCTCCCGAAGACCGTCATCGAGGAGCCCAAAGGCAAGAAAGGCTTCCGGCCGGGGCAGAAGGTGCGGCATCCGAAATACGGCGAAGGCACCGTCTACCAGCGAGAAGGAGATGGGGAAGATGCCAAGATTACGGTACAATTCCCACGGTTCGGGCTGAAGAAGCTGGTGGAGAAGTATGCGCAGCTGGAGAAAGCCTGAAGAGAAATGAAAAATTGAGCAATTGGGGAATTTGGTGATTTTGCAGTCAGGAATGCAAACTAAAGATCATGGCAAATACATCCACTCTTAGCAAAGACGAACGCAAGAAAGTCAAACGAGCCGCGCGCAAGAAGCGCAAGGCCGAGCATCCGCTCAAACCCCGCGACTACGCCCGCGGATCGAAAAAGAGCAAGGTCAAAAAGATGGCGCGCGGGCAGTCCAAGCGCGGATAGAGCGTCAGGTTCGAGGGCGGGCCTTCGGGTCCGCCCTCGTTGTTTTCCGGGTTCTGCGCGTGCTCGGCCGGCGGTGCCGGCGATACCTTAACCGGGAGCGATCTTCTGGCGACCACTCAACTTTTTGCCAAGAAGTCCATTGACAAGCTAATTTCCGACTCGGAAGACGCCGACCGGCGACTGACGAAAACCCTGGGGCCGCTCTCCCTCACTGCTTTGGGGATCGGCGCCGTCATTGGCTCCGGCATTTTCACCGTCGTAGGGACCGCGATCGCCGGGCAAAAGTTCGATACCTCGTCCATCCTGAACGCTCCCCTGCTCGATTACCTGATCAAGCACACGGCTTCTCTGGGGCGTCCCGGTGCCGGGCCCGCGCTGGCGTTGTCGCTGGTGCTGGTGGCGATCGTGTGCGCGTTCACCGCGTTGTGCTATGCGGAACTGGCGTCGATGATTCCGATCGCGGGCAGCGCTTACACCTACACCTACGCCACCATGGGCGAGTTGATCGCGTGGATCATCGGCTGGGACCTGATCCTCGAGTACGCGGTCAGCAACATGGCGGTGAGTGTTGGCTTCTCGGCCCACCTAGTGGACATGTTTGACTGGTTCGGCTGGCATCCGGCGCTGCGCTGGATCACTCCGGCGTATCTGCCGGCGGGACTGAGCGACCTCAAGGGCGACAAGCTCTACCCTCCCGGCCTTCATTTTGGCTTCAACTTCCCGGCCTTTCTGGTGGTGATGATCCTCACGATGATTCTGGTGCGGGGCATTCGCGAATCAGCGGAAGCCAACAACACCATGGTGATCCTCAAAATCGCCGCCATCATCGCTTTCATCATCGCCGGCACACACTATCTGCATCCGGGGTATTGGCATCCGTTTGCGCCCAACGGCTTCTCTGGAATTCTGACGGGCGGGTCAATCATTTTCTTTACCTATATCGGCTTCGATTCGGTCTCCACTGCGGCGGAAGAAGCCAAGAACCCACAAAGGGATTTGCCTATCGGCATCATCGCCACCCTGGTGGTGTGTACGGTGCTCTACATCGGCGTGGCCGTGACCCTGACCGGCATTGTGCCCTGGCAGTCGATGCTCGACGACGCCGCTCCGGTGGTGAACAGCATGAAGCAGCTGAGCCTGGCGACCGGATCGCACAGTTTGCACTGGGTGCGGCTGGGAGTCTTGTTTGGCGCGATGATGGGGATGATTTCATCGCTGCTGGTGTTTCAATTGGGCCAGGCGCGGGTGTGGTTTGCCATGTCACGCGACGGCCTGATGCCGAAGCTGTTCGGCCGGGTGCATCCGCGCTTCCGCACGCCGGCCACGGCGACCTGGATCGCGGGCTTCGTGGTGGGAGTTCCGGCGGGAATCCTGGATATTGGAACGTTGGCGGATCTGTCAAATATCGGCACGCTGTTTGCATTCGTGCTCGTGTCGATTGGTGTGATCATCCTGCGCTTCCGCGACCCGGGACGGCATCGCGGATTCCGGGCTCCCGGCGGCCTGGCCGCGCCAGTGCTGAGTGTTTTCTTTTGCGTGCTCCTGATGTCGGGGTTGCCCATCCTCACCTGGCTTCGCTTCTTCGCCTGGCTGTTCATCGGGCTGACGATCTACTGGTTGTATAGCCGGCACCATAGTGAGTTCGCGGGGCAGGGAAACTAGGGCCACGACGGTAGGGATTGCCTTGCTTTCTCGCAGGCGCGGCGAGCCGCGTCTCTTTACCAAATCACTCGCCAAATAATTTTGCCCCAACCGGCAATGGGAAATCTAAAATCCCAAACATGGGCTTGTTCGCCAACCCGAATCCCAGTGCTTTCGTACTGGCCCTGCCGAAGGCGGAACTGCATCTTCATCTGGAAGGCGCGATTGAACCGGCGACGCTGCTCGAGATCCAGCACGGTCACGGCCTGAACACGACGTTGGCCGAAGTCGAGGCGCTCTACCAGCACTCCGATTTCGCCGGCTTCCTGATGTCGTTCAAGAACATTACTGAGCATCTGAAGACCCCGGCGGACTATGAGCTCATCACCTATCGGCTGATGGAGCGGCTCAAGGCCGAGAACGTGCTTCACGCCGAGGTCTACCTATCGGTAGGGGTGTGTCTGTTCCGGAAGCAGAACTTCGCCGCTATCTTTGAGGGGCTGGAACGGGGACGGGCGCGAGGCGCGCGCGATTTCGGCGTATCTCTGCTGTGGATCTTCGATGCGGTGCGTCACTTCGGCTCGGCCGAGGCGCAGCGGGTCGCCGAACTTGCGGTGCAGTATCAGGATCGAAACGTGGTGGGTTTTGGGATGGGGGGCGACGAGCGCAAGGCTGGTCCCGAGTTGTTCCGCGAAGTGTATGCCTACTGCGCCGAGCACGGGCTGCGGCTGACCGCGCACGCCGGTGAGACGGCAGGGCCGGAATCGATCTGGGGCGCGCTGAATCTGCGTGCCGAGCGCATCGGGCATGGATTGACGGCACACCAGGATCCGGACCTGATCCAGGAACTCGCCGAGCGACAAATTCCGGTCGAGATTTGCGTGACCAGCAACCTGAAAACCGGAGTGTGCCCGGCGATCGCCGAGCACCCGGTACGAGCTTACTTCGATTCGGGTGTGATGATCACGCTCAACAGCGATGACCCGGCCCTGTTCGAGACTTCCCTGGCACGGGAGTATCAGTTGGTGCAGGAACAGTTCGGATTCACCGAAGAACACCTGCGTGAGCTGGCACGGAATTCGTTTGAAGCGGCGTTCCTGCCGGCGGAGAAGAAACTGGAGTTTCTGAACCTGTTCGACACCGTGGCCGCGCGGACTTAGTCTCCACAAAGCTGACCGGGCAGCGCTCGGCGGGACGGCCGGGGGCGGCTGTCACCACGAAACAACGCAATGCCTCAGCACATCGGGATCGTCGCTTGCAGCGCGGAGGGAGCCGCGCTTTGCTATCGGACTGTTTGTCTGGAAGGCGCGGAACTGCTCGGCCGTCACAACCATCCGGAAGTGTCGATGCACAACCACCCCTTGGCCGAGTACATGAAATTCATCGACGCGGGGGATTGGGCAGGAGTGGCCGAGCTGATGATGTCGTCGGCGGAGAGACTCGCCCGCGCTGGAGCCGACTTTCTGATTTGCCCTGATAACACCATCCACCAGGCTTTTGACCTGGTCGAGCATCGCTCGCCACGGCCTTGGCTGCACATCGCGCAGGAAGCGGCTTGCGAGGCCAAGCGTAATCACTTTAAGCGCCTGGGTGTTTTAGGCACTCGCTACCTGATGGAAGGGCCCGTGTATCCGCAGAAACTGAAGGCGGCGGGAATCGAGTACCGCATCCCCGATTCGCTGCAACGCGACAAGATCAATTCGATCATCTTCGACGAACTGGTGAACGGGCTATTCCTACCCTGCTCGCGGGCCTACTTCACGGAAGTGATCCGCGCACTGAAAGACGAAGGCTGCGATGCCGTTGTGCTCGGTTGCACCGAGATCCCGCTGATCGTGACCGCGGAGTCGTCGCCGTTGCCGCCACTCGACTCCACCCGGCTGCTGGCGAGGGCGGCACTGCGGAAGGCGGTGGGGCAGTAGACGGCTTGGTTCGGGCGCGTTTTTCGTGGGTCGGCTGTCGCCGACCGGGCAGACGAGGGCGTCTGCCCCTCCGCGGGTTGTGGAGTTGCTACAATGCTCTGCTTCTTGACGAAGGACGGCGGAGGCAGTGCCCGTGCGCAAGCTGAAGTTCTCCCTGGTTCCCGGTTCGTTTGCGGTCTGTCGGCTCCCGGCGAACGCCGCGGTTCCTGAGTGGGCCCTGCATGGCCCGTTTTTCTCGGTCACGCGGACCCAGGACGAGCTCTCGATTGTTTGCCTCGCCGCCCAAGTTCCCCTCGAAGTTCATCCTGAAACGGACTGGACCTGCCTGAAACTCGAAGGGCCGTTTCCGTTCCCTGAAACGGGGATTCTCACGTCGTTTGTTCAGCCCCTCTCCGATCGTGCGATCCCAATCTTTGCCGTGTCCACATTCGACACCGACTACGTCCTGGTGAAGCGCGCCTGGGTGGAGAAGGCGGTCGAGGCCCTGGCGGCAGCCGGGCACGAGGCAGCGTGAACCTTCCGGGTCGCCATTCGCCCCCAAATTTTCGCCACACGCTGATTCCAGGCCTCTGGCAATCCATGCCTGTGCTCTAATAGCATGAACGATAACGTCATGCCGTCCAGCCCTACATCTCTGAAGCGGCGCCTCAAGGCGCTGCGCCGCAATATTCGCGGCGCCCGCATGGTCGCCAGAGGACTTGCTTCTACCGACCATCCGCTGCTGGCGCACATCATTCCCATTCGCCGCTGCAATCTGGCTTGCGAATACTGCAACGAGTACGACGACTTCTCGAAACCGGTGCCCATCGAAACCATGTTCCGCCGGGTGGACAAGCTGGCCGAGCTGGGCACGTCCGTAATTACGATCAGTGGCGGCGAGCCGCTGTTGCATCCTGAACTGGATGAGGTGATCCGACGCATTCGGAAGAACGGCATGATCGCCGGCCTGATCACCAATGGCTACCTGCTGGTGGCGGAGTGCATCCAGCGCCTGAACAAGGCGGGTCTGGAGTGGCTGCAGATTTCGATCGATAACGTCACGCCCGACGATGTTTCCAAAAAGAGCCTGAAGGTTCTCGAGAAGAAGCTCGAACTTCTCGCCGAACACGCCGACTTCCACGTGAACATCAACTCGGTGGTGGGCGGGGGCGTGAAGAACCCGCAGGATGCGCTGACCATCGGCCGGCGCGCTATGGCGCTGGGCTTCAGTTCAACGATCGGAATCATTCACGACGGAAGTGGACAGCTGCAACCATTGAACGACGAAGAACGCGCCGTTTACCACGCGATGAAGTCGATGGAGAAGCGCAGCTTCACGCGCATCAATTCTTTCCAGGACAACATCGCGCAAGGGCGTCCCAACCAGTGGCGTTGTCGCGCCGGGGCTCGCTATCTCTACATCTGCGAAGACGGGTTGGTGCACTACTGCTCGCAGCAGCGCGGCTATCCGGCGGTGCCGTTGGAGAAATACACCTTGGTCGACATCCGCCGCGAGTTTGTCACCGAGAAATCCTGCGCGCCGCACTGCACGGTTTCGTGCGTGCATCAAGTGTCGATCTTCGATTCGTGGCGTGCGCCGCAGATGCCGCCGCCGGTTCCCTCCGTGGCAGGCGATCTGGTTCAGATCGAGTAATTTCTCTACACACCGTGGGTCTGCGCGCAGCCCAGAGTCTGCTTGGTCAGCGGCTACTTCTTCGGCTGCGCCGTGGGTGGCAGCAATCCATTCAACCGCAGGTAGGTCGCGGCGGCGGCGTAGTGGTCGGCCCAGTCGTTGGTCAGGGCGATCAAGGCCCAGGCCCGCGGCACCTCGCGTCCGCCGTAGGCTTGAATCGTGTCGCCCAGCTTTGAATCGTCGACTTTCGCCAGGCTCGCCGTGCAGAAGTCGAACGAAGCTTTCAAGGCCGCGACCAGCGCATCTTTGTCGGTTTCCTTGGGTGCGTCGACCTTGGGTTGCGCGATGTCGCTGGCCTTGGCGCAGAGGTAATAGTTCGAATCGATGACATGAGAAACCAGGTGCCCGAATGTCATCTGCGGCTCTGTCGGCTTGAAGCCAAACTTATCGGCTGGCATGGTTTCCACGGCGCCCTGCAGGTTCTTCGCCTGGCGCGGCATGATTTCCTTAATCACCGTAGTGACCGGATTTTTCTTTTGCGCGAAGCTGGAAGTGGCGAGCGCGCAGAAAACAAGCACGAAAACAAACGAACGTTTCATGGTGGCTCTCCAGGAATGCAGCCTTAAGCATAAACCGTGGACATCGCAGTGTGCCACTTAGGAGCCTATTGGCGATCGCCGATTTGCGATTGGCGATTTGAGTTCAACCGCAGTGTGGATTTTCAATCGCCAATCGGCAATCGCACGTCGCCATTTTCAGACTGTGATCTCCGGCGTCGCACCCAACAAGCTCATCGTGTAAGGATGTTGAGGCCGTTCGGTGATTTGTTCGGTCGGGCCGGTTTCGACAATCTTTCCGTGATGCATCACGGCGACGCGGGTGGTCACGTAGCGCACCACAGGCATCGAGTGCGAGATAAAAAGATAGGTCAGCTTAAACTCTCGCTGCAGCTGAGCCAGCAGGTTCACGATTTGCGCGCCCACGCTGACGTCGAGGGCCGACACGGGCTCGTCGGCCACGATGAACCGGGGGCGCAGCGCTAGAGCGCGGGCGATGCCGATGCGCTGGCGTTGTCCGCCGCTGAATTCGTGCGGGAACCGGCGACCCGCAGATTCATCCATCCCAACGGCGCCCAGCAACTGGTTGACCCGCGCACGTCTCGTGTCCGGGCTCATGCGCTCGTGGATCAAAAGCGGTTCGGCGATGACCTCGTCCACGCGCAACCTGGGGTCCAGCGAGCCAAACGGGTCTTGAAAGATGATCTGCATGTCGCGCCGCAGGCGGCGCAACTCACGGCCACCGACGGCGAGCAGGTCGTGACCATCGAAGCGAATGCTGCCCGAGGTTGGCGCAATCAATCGCAGAACGAGGCGTCCGAGCGTGCTCTTCCCCGACCCTGATTCGCCCACCAGGCCGAGAGTTTCTCCCGCCTCGATCACCAGGGAAACATCGTCGACAGCGCGCACTTCGCCCTTGGCGTCGCCACCGAAGATCGATTCACCGAGTGGATAAATCTTGGTGAGGTTGCGGACTTCAACCAGGGCCACCGGGCGATGGTAACAGCTCTCTGCCGAGTCTCGCGAGCGGAACGCCAACGGCCCTTAGGTAGTCGGTAAGGCGAGTGAACCGCCCTTCTACAGCGCAATCATCGGCACGGCCAACAGCGCCGCCAGGAGCCCGACGACGCGCCAGCGCGAGAAGTGCTCTTTCAAGAAGAAACGCGCCAGAAGAACTGTAACTGCCGGATAGAGCGAGCTGATCATCACGGCGGCATCCATGCGTCCGGTCTGGCTGGCATGAATGAAGAAGGCACTCCCGGTGACGTCGAGTAGCCCAGCAAGAAGGCCCCACGCGACTCCGGTGCCGTCCATCGGCCGGAACTGACGGGTCGCCAGCACGATCGCGCCGGTCGCGACAAACGAGACAGCTCGTGAGGCCGCAGCGATCCAGAACACCGAACCGCTCCCGGCATGCTTGATGCAAAGGAAATAACCCGCGAAGCCGATCCCAGCGATCACCGCGAGCCCGATACCTTGCGGTCGCCCTGCGGGGCCCTCTGTGCGCGAGATAAACCAGATTCCGACCCCTGCAAGGACGTATCCGATGACGCGCACCGGGCTGGGCACGCCTTCGATGAAGGTATCGACTACAGTCGGGATAGCAGCCCCAAGGACCGCACCCACCGGAGCGATCAACCCCATGTTCCCAGACGCCAGCGCGCGATAGAAGACCGCGAGCGCGGTCCCTCCCAGGAGGCCCGCAGCCATTGCCCAGAACAGGCTGTTTTTGCCCGGGAAGGGAGCCTTGAGGAGGAGCGCGAGCACGAGCATCAGCGATGTGCCACTCACGTGGGTGATCGTGGTGAGCAGGAACGCATTGGCCCGCCGCGAGGCATAGCCACCGACAAAATCGCTGAATCCCCAGGCGAGCGTTGCAGTGACGCTAAGACCTACGGGAGCGAGTTGGGGATTCACGGGCACGATCGGGATGGTCTGTCTCGACGGCAGGAGTCCAGTGACTTTAGCACGCGGGCCATGACCGCGGCCCCGACCGACGTCGGATGAACCCCCATGTTAGAATTTCCACAAGGATTTCCCTGCGCGAGACCCAGGTTTGATCGAACTCGCACCTTCGATATTGTCGGCGGACTTCGCCCATCTGGCGGACCAGGTCCGTAGTGCCACCGAAGGCGGCGGGACCGTGGTCCATGTCGACATCATGGACGGCCACTTCGTTCCCAACCTGACCATCGGGCCGCCCGTGGTGAAGTCCCTGCGCAAGGCGACCGAGCTGCCGCTCGACTGCCACCTGATGATCGAGAATCCTGACGAGTTCATCCCGGTCTTCATCGAGGCTGGAGCCGATTGGGTTTCCGTGCATCAGGAGGCCACCCGGCATCTAAACCGGACTTTGCACCTGATCCGCAGTCACGGCGCCCAGGCCGGTGTCGTGATCAACCCGGCGACACCAGTCGATGCCTTGACCGAAGTGCTCGATATTGTTGATTATGTGTTGGTTATGTCGGTAAACCCGGGCTTTGGAGCGCAGAAGTTCCTGCCCAACTCGTTGCACAAGATGCGCAAGCTGGTGCAGATCCGGGCCCAGCGGGGACTGAATTACCGTATCGAAGTCGACGGCGGGATTGCGCTCGACACCGTGGCCGAGGTGGTCCGGGCGGGCGCAGAAATTCTGGTGGCAGGCAACGCCGTGTTCGGCAATGGTGATCCAAAGACTAACGCCCAGAGGCTTTTGAAGGCCGCCACCGAAGCGACCTTGCAAAAAGTCTGACAGTTCACATAAGCGGCAGACGCACTTTGTCTGCCGGTCCGGGTCGAGCCCGGCAATGATTTCTCCCGAGGTTTCTATGCGCCGTCGAGTTTCGTGCGTCGTCCTGCTGGGTGCGCTGCTGGCTTTCACAGCCGCCTGCACCAATAAGAAGGTCAACAACCCGCTGGCGAACGTCGGTTCCAAGCAACCCGACAAGGTTCTGTTCGACCGCGCCATGGATGCGATGAAGCACAACCGCTTCGACGTCGCCCGCATGACCCTGCAGACGCTGATCAACACTTACCCCGACTCGGAATTCGTGGCGCGCGCCAAGCTCGCGGTGGGTGATTCCTGGTACGCCGAGGGCGGCTCGGCCGCGTTCGCCCAAGCTGAAATCGAATACAAGGACTTCGAGACCTTCTTCCCCAACATGCCTGAGGCGGCCGAGGCGCAGCTGAAGATCGCCAACATCCACTACCAGGAGATGGAGAAGCCCGACCGCGACTACACCCACGCCATGCGCGCGGAAGAGGAGTACCGCACTCTGGTCTTGCAGTATCCCGATTCGAAGCTCGTTCCCGAGGCCAAGCAGCGCCTGCTGGAAGTGCAGGAAATCCTGGGTGAGCGCGAGTATGAGATTGGACGCTTCTACTATCTGCGCCAATCGATGCCGGCCGCCATCGCCCGGTTGAACTCGCTAGTGGAGCGCTACCCGTTGTACAGCCACGTCGATGACGCTCTATATCTGTTGGGCCAATCCTACGAGGGCGAGATCGCGATGGTTCGGGCCCGGCCCGGGAACGAGGCAGCGAAGGCACGCTTGATCGAGGACTTCACCAAGAAAGCGGCCGATGCATATTCCAAGATCCTGACCCGCTATCCCATGATGGATCGCGCCGAGGATGCCCAGAAGCGTTTGGAAGCCCTGCACCGGCCGGTTCCCAAAGCGACGCCGGCAGCCATCGCTCAGAACAAGGCGGAGGAGGACAGCCGGCGTTCGCCCAGCATGCTGAGCCACCTGACTCTCGGATTCAAGAAGCATCCAGATGTCTCAATGGCCACGAAGGTCGGCGAGCCCACGCTGGTCGACCCCAAGGTGATGGGTGGCCACGAGGTGGTGACCGCCGCGACCGCCGCCCTCATGGCTCCTGCCCCGGGCGGATCGAGCAACATCTCGGTGGAAGTGAAGAACGGCGGAGGGCCACCTCCGAACCAACCCACGCCCCGGTCCGATGCTTCGCCCACCGACAGTTCGGCACCACCGCCCGAGGCTCCCGATCCCAACGAGCTGAAACCCAGTGCACCCGCCGACTCCAATGAGTTGAAGCCGGAACCCGCCGACAACGGCGGCCAGGCTCTGCCGCCGCCGGCGCAGGTAAACGAGATTCAGACCCCTGAGGCCAACCAGGCCGCCGACAAGGCCAGTTCCAGTTCGTCTTCCAGCGAACCATCTGGCAGCTCATCCAGCAAGAAGAAGAAGAAAAAAGGTCTGCACAAGATCATTCCGTTCTAAAGGATGCCGAGCTAAGGATGCGGCCCTCCCGACGGGGGGGCCGGCCAACTCGCCCCCGAAATCCGTCATTTTTCGTCGGCGAACGCTTGCGATGAGCCTCGGTGCGGTGTTCTTCCCAGCAGCCATGTCCCCAAGTAACGTGCCTAGTCACTTCGGCACGTTGACTTGCAGTGACACTCAGTTTAATTTCGCGGTATCTCCCCCTTCACCAAAGGACACCCCTTGGCCCGCAAAATACTGCTCGCCGACGACAGTGTGACCGCCCAAAACATGGGGCGGAAGATTCTCACGGACGCCGGTTACGAAGTGGTTACCGTAAATAACGGGTCGGCCGCTTTAAAGAAGATATTGGAGCAGAAGCCCGACCTGATCGTGCTGGACGTCTATATGCCCGGGTACAGCGGGCTGGAAGTCTGCCAGCGGATCAAGGAGAACAAAGAAACATCCCGCATTCCCGTTCTCCTGACGGTGGGCAAACTGGAGCCTTTTAAGCCCGAAGAAGCGCGCCGGGCCCGGGCCGATGCATTCGTGGTGAAGCCGTTCGAGGCCAGTGAACTGCTGGCCGCCTTGACCAAGCTCGAAGGCAAGATTGTTCCGCAGGCGGAGCCGTACAAGCCGGGGCGTTTTGCAAAAGCGGCGGCTGCGGTCGAAGCCGACGACCGGGCCGAAGACGATGCGAGCTGGAAGGCTCGCTTGCGGATTCCCACCGGCAAGAAGCGCGACCCCGAGCCGGACGTCGACTATGCGGCGACGCAGGGCAAGGGCTTTCGCGACCTGCGCGCGGAAGAGACGGGCAAGAAGTCGCGCGCAAAAGGCAAAGAAACTGAAGACACCTTCGAGCGGCCAATACCCGCCGGCCTGCCCTCCGACATTACTCCGGAAGAGATCGCGGCGATTACGGCCGCGGCGGCCCGGCTCAACGGGGCTGCTCCAGCCGCGGAGACGACCGCGCCCGAACCGGTGCTCGCGGCTCCGGTTGAAATAGAGGCTACCCCCGCAGCAGCGGAAGAGCCGGCTCCGGTCACGTTCGCGAGCGCGCCTGAAATACAAAGCTCCGAAGTTCAGAATGAAATCCAGAGTGCGGTGCTCGATGTACAGATCGCTCCGGCCGAGCCGGCCACCGGGGCTCAAGCGGAAAAAATCGAGAGTGTGGTGGAACAGGCTGTAGCAGTGCCCCAGCAGGTTCCGGCACCGGCTGAAGCCGTGGCGGCAGCGCCCGTCGAGGTGGCCGCAGCCCAACCGGCGCAGCTAGAGTCGCTTCCAACGCTGGAAGCTCAGCAGGCGGAACCGCAAGTCGTCGCACCGTCGACGGAGATGCCAGTTGTGGCGGAGAGCACCGCACCCGAAGCTGTGCCGTCGGCACCGCCTGCGGAGGTCGTCGCGGCTCCCGTTGCGGCCACCCCAGAAACTCCAGCCCCGGCCGTGGTTGCTCCGTCTGCCGACGACGAGGTGATGGCCGCGCTGCAATCGCTGATGCCCGCGGCCGAAAACATGTCCCCGTTGAGCAGCGGCACCAACGGCAGTGGAAAGAGTCACGAAGCGTCCTTCTCACTTTTAAACATGACCGCTCAGGTCGACGCGGCAACGGTTAAGGCGCACATCGCCGGTCCCCGCTGGATCGCTGAGGAAGTCGCCCTCGGAGCCGGCGAGGCCACGCTCTCGCTGGAACGAGAAATGGAACAGGCGTATGCCGCCGTGGCCGCCGGAGAGCCACCCCGCGCCTCGGCCGAAGCGTCGGCTGCGGTCACGCAGCCCGAGTCGGTGGCGGCCGTCGCCGAGCCGCTCCCCGAAGTGCCACCCGCCCGAACGCCACAACCCGAGGGCGCAGAGGAGCCGGCAGTGTACGCGATGGCCTCCGCCGCGGGCGCTGGTGACGTCGCCCCGGTCGCAGCCGGTGTGCAGCTCGTTCTCCAGGAAGCGGCGATCATTGAATCTGTGCAGCCGCGTCCGGAAGCGGAGGTCGTGACGTCGGTTGCCTCGAGTGCGCCGGTCGACGCGCCGCAATCGATCACAGAGATCGAAAGTCCTCAGGCCGCCTCAGCGCCCCCGGCCGCCCTGCCGGACCACCAAACTCCGAAAGCCCGGATTCCGGAGATCCGGATTCTGGAGACCGAGATTGCCGAAGGAGCAGAAGATATGGTTGCCAACTGGAAGAACATCCGCGATTCGATCGCGGGAGCAGCGCCGAAGCGTGCGCCCTCCAAGGAAGATGTTCCTGTCGAGCCCGTCAAGGCCGAAACAGAGCCCTCCGCGGCTGCTCCGCACGACACTGCCCCGGCCGGCGCGGCGGACGCGAAAGCGATTGCCAGCATCGTCGACAGCGTACTCGCCGAATTGCGTCCCCGGATCGTCGAAGAAATCGCGAAGAAATTATCTGGCGAAACCAAGAAAGACTAACTACCGTTCTAGCCGAAGCGGATCTGAATCCGTTCAGGCCGGGTGCTCGCGCGGCCACTTCCGTGGTCCTTCAACAACCGAACAGCCACCCTGCGTGCTTTAGTGATCCGCTGTCGGTCCCGGGATCACAATCACAACGGCGTCCGGCTGCCCCGCCCGAATCAGGTGAGGCATATTCGCGGCGGGAGGCGACGCCCCGATGTCTTTATCCGTCGCATACGGCGCATAGAACATCAGGTGCGGAGGGAGGTTAACCAGTTTGTTAGTCCCGGGCACAAGCAGGTAACCCTTGTCGGACATCATGTAGACGATCCCGGGCTTTCGTGGCGCGTGGAATTTCCCGGTCTTATACCCATCTTCGATCCCCGCCTTGATCTCTTCTTCCGTCTTGCCCTTGGCGCGCTGCTCCTCGGCGTAGAACCGGCTCAACAGCGTGGTGGCGCTGCCTTCCGCGTCGAAGCAGGTGGGCTCGAGATTCAAAGGGTTCTGGCGGTCGACGAAGCAGGAGAACCCGTTCGTTCCGTCCTGAACTTTCACATAGCCGCTGCGTTCCAGCAGATACACGGTCGCCTTGCCCGAGATTTCCGCCGGCGCCGCGCTCAGCGCCAGTTTGATCCGCTCTTGGCGCGGCAGGGAAAAATCGTAGGCAGGTTTCGGAGTTTCCGTCTGGGCAAGGAGAACGAGGCTGGGTGCGAAAAGAACAACCGCTAAGAGTATCCGGGGCATGGGCGCCTCCGCCGGGAGGTTCCGGCCTTCGCCGGAATCTGCATTCGGTGCAGATAGACGAGGTCATGCCGATCCGGTTAGCACCGGAGATTGGTTGCCGGAGCGATTCTCCAGACCAGTACATCCCGCACGGTATATCAAGGAATCAAAGGTCACATGTCAATCGCCTTCCACTTGTCACGAGACATACCGTTGGCCGAAACTATCGCATCGGGGAGGCGAACGTCCGGGGACCGGCTTCCTGCTCCGGACTAGGGGGAACACCCGCCTTTCCGGAGATTCATCCGAAGGAGCGCGTTTCTCACAGAAAGGTGACACCCATGACCTGCCGTGAAACTCGGGCCCTCTCGATCGCACTCCTTCCACTGATTGCTGTGTTGGTGTGCGCTTCGAGCGACTCAGCGCCCCTGGTTCGCTATCCAGATCCGGACATCGGAGTGGGTTCCCTTGCAGCACGAGCCAAAGCGCAGCAGCAGACCGTGGATCGGTTCAACGTTTTTCATCAGTTCCACTTCACCGATAAGGTGAAAGAGAGTGGAATCACTTTCGTCGAACACGTTGTCGACGATGCCACTATCGACTACAAACCGGTGCATTACGATCACGGTACCGGCATTGCGGTCGCGGATGTCGACGGCGACGGGCTTTTTGACATTTATTTCGTGAATCAGGTCGGCGGTAATGAACTCTGGATGAATCTGGGCGACGGCAAGTTCAAGAACATCACGAAAGAAGCAGGGGTCGGGCTGCCAGGCCGGATCAGCGTCACCGCATCGTTTGCCGACATCGACAATGACGGCGACCAAGACTTATTCGTCACCACGGTCCTTGGCGGCAATGCGCTCTTCGAAAATGACGGGCATGGGCACTTCCAGGACATCACTATGGCATCTGGCCTCGATCTCAGCGCTCACTCTTCCGGAGCTGTCTTTTTCGACTACAACAACGACGGCCTCGTCGATCTGCTGGTGTGCAACGTCGGCAGGTACACTAACAACGAAAAAGGGGCTCAGGGCCAGTACGTCGGATTGGCGGATGCGTTTTCAGGGCACCTGTATCCGGACCGCTTCGAGTATCCCGTGCTTTACAAGAATATGGGACACAACCGGTTCCAGGACGTGACCGCGGAAGTGGGCTTGCGGCCCGAGGGGTGGTGCGGGGATGCAAGCTTTGCCGACCTGAATGGAGACGGATTCCCCGACGTGTTCTTTCTGAACATGCAGGGGCACGATCACTATTATGAAAACGTGGGTGGCAAGAAGTTCGTCGACAAGACCGAGCAGTACTTTCCGAAAACTCCCTGGGGGGCGATGGGCGTCAAGTTTTTTGATTTCGACAATGACGGGCGCATGGACTTAATCGTGACCGACATGCACTCGGACATGAGTGAGCCTGTCACGCCGGACCACGAGAAGGTGAAATCCAACATGCGTTGGCCGGAGACTTATCTGCAAGCTTCCCTGACGGACTATATCTGGGGCAATGCTTTCTATCACAATCTGGGGAACGGAAAATTCGAGGAGATCTCAGATCGCTTGGGAGTGGAGAATTACTGGCCCTGGGGCGTAAGCGTTGGCGACATCAACGCGGACGGCTGGGATGACATATTCATCACGTCCGGGATGAGTTTTCCATTCCGCTACGGGATCAACTCCATGCTCTTGAACAACCGGGGCGAGAAGTTTCTGGACGCCGAGTTCCTGCTCGGAATCGAGCCGCGTAAAGAGATTTACACTCCGTGGTTCACGATGGACTGCTCGCAGCGGGGGCTGGGTCCGTTGAATCAGAAGGTCTGCGCGGAGCGGAAGGGGAAAATTACTGTGATGGCTCCGCGCTCAAGCCGATCTTCAGTTATGTTCGATCTCGACAATGACGGCGATCTCGACATTGTGACCAATGATTTCAATTCCGAGCCTCAAGTGCTCATCAGCGATCTGGCTCAGACCAGGCCAATTCGCTGGCTCAAGGTTGCACTCGTGGGGACAGCTTCGAACCGCAATGGACTCGGCGCGACGGTGCGCCTGCACGCCGGGGGACATGTCTATACCAAATACAACGATGGCAAATCAGGCTACTTGTCGCAAAGCGTTCTGCCCCTTTATTTTGGCCTGGGTGAGGCGGACAGAATCGACCGCATTGAGGTCGACTGGCCTTCAGGCCGCAAACAGGTCGTGACTCAAGGGCTGCGGGAGAATCAGGTTCTCCAGATTACCGAGCCGAAGTAAGTCCTGATCGGCACACTTCTACCTTGCGCTTATTGATTGAGGGGACAGCCATAACATTCACACATATACAACCGTTGTGAATGGCCTCGGCGTGGACACTGATTCGCGCTGATATTCGGTCCCGGGTTGACTTTTGCTCTTCACCAGAGGCATGCTGGGGCGGTTTTAGCTGGACGCAGTAACCCATCCTGCCCGGCTGAACGGGCCCTCGGTTCCGAATCTCGGGAAATACACAAAACCCAATTGCCTGTCCGCATCGTCTCGCCGGTTTTGTGTAGCGGGAGGATTGTCATGAAGCGTCTAGTGGTTCCGAAATCAAAGGCCCCGGCAACGCAATTATCGTAATCGAACCAGTCGAGCGAGTTCTGAAGCTCCTCTTCGGTTAAGTCCTCCACTATGGCAATACGATGATTTCACCGATCATTCCCAGATTGTCGTGCAACACGCATTTGTACTGATAAGTGCCGGGCTGGGTGAAGGTCACGCGAAATCGGGTGGCACTCAGCGGGGACTGAGCCAGGCCGGTACGATCTTGCGGCGACTGGGTAATGAATCCGGAATGAACCGTGTCGGAAGGAGAGCTCATGAAGGCGTGGCGCGCGCCATCAGCATCGGTTGTGACATTTGCAGAGGGAGGAATCTGATTAAGCGGGTCTGGCTCGGGGCCAAAAGTGATGGTGTGGCTCGTGACCGCCTCGGCGGTGGTCCACTCCACAGTCTCGCCAATATGGATAACCTTGGTCGCATCCATGAAGCGCATCACCGAGGCGGTTTCAGTGCCTCCGCCGGTGCCCGCGATTTTGCCAGCGCCGGCGACAACTCCATTGTGCGTGGAATGAACGTGCGCTGAGGCTTGCGCGTCGGATAACAAACGGGCGCGCTGGCGGCCAGCCTGCCGATCGTAAAACTCCTGGTTATGGGGCAAGAAGTCAGATGCAGGGAGCACATGGACGGTGGCTGTCATGTTAGGGTGAGCCAAGCACACCAGCTTGAAGTTTCCGCTCACGGGAAAATCGACCGTGTAAGTGGCACCGCTGGTCAAGATGCCACTGTTTACACAAGCTGTGCCGTCATACATCGAGAAATCGGGGGTGGAACCGGGACATCCGACCAAGCGGGAGGGGCGGGCCTGCCCCGGCTGGAGGAAGGTGACGGTGTGGACCTCGTCGGCCGGAAAGGTCCATTCGATGCTGTCGCCGGGGTGAATCCAAATCTCGTTGGGCAAGAAGGCGAGCGCCTGATGGGCTTTGTCGCCGGTTTGCGCGCCGACCTGCAGATGCCACGTCTCGGCCAAAACCGAAAGCGGGGCAAGCAGCGCAATGAACGAGGCGCAATACCGGATTACCCGAATTCGTGATGCGATCAGGTTTGTCATAGCTCCTCCAGGAATGAGTTGCGGTCGCGAGAATGGGACCAGAGGGTTTCACGGTCAATGCCATCGAGGCGAAACCTAGGAGACAGCTGAAGTGATTGATAAACATCGGTTTCGAGGGTGAGGTGACACGCCTATCGCGCCCCCAAAAGCCGGGATATACTGCGACCGAACAAGGAGTACCGACCAGAGTGGCTACCGCAGCCAGGCCCAACGTTCTACGTTTCGGCTCCTTTGAGTTCAACCGCGATTCGAGAGAATTGCGCAAGGGCGGGATGCACGTGCGCTTAGAGGGGCAGCCGCTGTCGATTCTGCAGATGCTGCTGGACCGACCGGGGGAACTGGTCACGCGAGAAGAACTTCAGGAAAACCTTTGGGCGGGCGATACGTTTGTCGACTTCGAACACAGCCTGAATGCTGCAGTAAAACGTCTGCGCGCAACATTAAGCGACTCCGCCGAACAGCCCCGCTATATCGAGACGCTGGCACGGCGTGGGTATCGATTCATCGCGCCGGTTAGCGGGATCATTGCTGACCGGGAAACCGATGCCGCCAGCTTGGCTTCCGGGGACCATGTGCGGAAGCTCTCCCGTTCCTATAGAGGATATTTGTGGCTGGTTGCAGCCACCGGCGTGTGCGTTGTTGCGGTCGCCGGTTGGGGGTGGAGACAATGGCGGCGCCGGCCGGTTGCTCCGCCGGTTCCCGTGATTCGTTCGTTGGCTGTACTTCCGCTTGAAAACCTGAGTGGGGATCCGTCGCAAGAATATATCGCGGACGGCATCACCGAGGAACTCATCGGACGGCTGTCCAACATCCATGGCTTGCGCGTCATTTCGCGCACTTCGGCGATGCACTTCAAAAACACGCACCTATCGTCGCCGGAGATCGTGAAGACGCTCGGCGTGGACGCCATTGTGGAAGGTTCGGTGATCCGAGAGGGCAGTCAGATCCGTGTTCACGCTCAGTTAATTCGCGGCACGACCGACGACCACATTTGGGCAGGAGAGTACCAGCGAGAATATCGAAGCCTTCTGGCTGTACAGGAGGAGGTCGCTCGTAACATCGCCGAGCGGATTGAGGTCAGCCTCGCGCCTAACGAGCGCGCGGGTCTGCCATTCACACATGCAGTTGACCCGGAGGCTCACGAGAATTACTTGAAGGGGCGTTATTACTTCAACCAGCGAACGAAAGAAGCGCTGAAGAGAAGCATTCCAAGTTTCGAACAGGCAATCGCGAAGGACCCGAGCTATGCCCTTGCTTATAGCGGATTGGCGGATGCCTACGCCGTACTTGGATTTCGCGGTGGTTTTCCATCAAGTGATGCCCTATTGCGAGCGAAGGCCGCAGCGCTCAAAGCGATCGATCTGGACGGCAGTCTAGGCGAACCGCATGCATCGCTGGCGTTCATCGTCGAAACTCATGAGTGGGATTGGGCAACAGCCGAGAAGGAATATAAGCGCGCCCTGGAATTAAACTCGGGCGATGCCCGAGCGCACCATTGGTATGCCGGCTATCTGATGTACGTGGGACGATTCGAGGAGGGGATTGCGGAGGCCAGACGAGCGCTGGACCTCGACCCATTATCTCTGCCGATCAACAATGCGCTCGCGGGCAGACTACTCGTGGCCGGGCGTTATGACGATGCATTGGAACAAGTGCAGAAGACGTTGGAACTAGACCCGCATTTTGCGCCAGCACATCAAACCCTGGGCTGGGCATACTTGCACAGCGGCAGGCGCGAGGAGGCCATTCGAGAGTTTCAAAATGCCGTCCAACTTTCCGGAATCGACGATACGGATCAAGTGCTGGACCTTGGTTTCGCTTACGCCACAGCGGGTGATGAAACGGAGGCACGAAGGATACTCGCCAAATTGAAAAAACAACACGAGCGTGGACTTGTGCCATCCGGTTCCATTGCGATTCTCTATGGCGCGCTCGGGGAGTTGGACGTGGCCTTCGCCTGGCTGGAAAAAGCTTACGCGGAGCGCGATCCTGAACTCACTTATATAAAAATCCCGGGGCGCAGATTCGAGCCCTTGCGTCACGATCCACGGTTTCCGGCATTCGTGCACCGTATCGGTTTGCCCGACTGAATTTTGCAGTCACCAATTTCGGTGAAGCACCTTCTTCATTAGGGGTGTGCATCCGCGCTCCGCCAGGTCAGCCCTCTGAGTATTGCGATGGACCCCAGATCGCCCCGACCCCATCCCAACCCGGTGGGGGGTGTAGCCGAATTTTTCCCGAAAGGTAATACCCCCACCCCCGTTTGACCCACCTTTCGGCCCTCCCGTAATATCAAAGCTTACCCCTGCACCAGCAGCATTCGCCGAGCGCCCCTCGGCTGGGGTGGTCCACACATTCGCGCTTTTTGCGAATTTGGGGTTAAAACCATTTCGAGCCCCGGGGGTAGGTCTTCGCGTTTCAGGTAATTTTCACCTTGACGCCATAGCTTCTCTCCAACAATGCTCAGACTCCATAGCTGATGCAACGCAAATAGCGGGACAACTCCGCCCGCATTTGCGCATCGCTCCCTGTTCGTTGCACGGAGACTGTTTTGTGTGCTGAGAAGGTAGACAGCATTAGCGTTTTTCTGTTAGCCGAGAACCGGCTGTTACGGGAAGCTCTCGCGCGAGTACTCGACAGCAAGCACGACATCCGAGTCGTGGCAGCGGTCGCCTTCGATGCCAGAACCCACGAGCGTGTCAGTGAGTTGCGCCCCCGGATACTTGCGGTGGACTCCAGCGTTTATGCGCGTGCGGGACTTGACCTTATCGAGTCGGTTCGCCGTGTCGTTCCCGATACAGGAATCCTCCTGGTCGGCATGGATAGCGACAAGAAGACTTTCTTGCGCTGCGTCCGCGCTGGAGTGTCTGGTTACGTAATAAAAGACGCGTCCGCCAACGAGGTAGTGGCCGCAGTGCGGAGCGTGGCGTGCGACCGCGCCGGTTGCCCCCCAAAGTTGTACGCCGTCCTGTTCGAACAAATAGCGAACCCAAGGCTGCGGTTGTACAGCGCAAGACTGCGGCTCGAGCTGACTCGGCGGGAACGGCAGTTGGTGAAGATGATAGCTCAGGGGCTCAGCAACAAGGAGATTGCGAACCACTTGAATCTTTCTGAACAAACGGTAAAGAACCACATTCACCGCATATTGCGCAAGCTGGGCGCGGCCGATCGCCTGAGTGCGGTGGAGGTGTGCCGTGTCGAGGGGATTGTGGCCTGACCCGCGAGGTTGGCGGCGCGGGCTACCTGGTTCACCCCTGCCCTTCACATTCTAAGCCGCTCGTCCCGTTTGACCCCTCTTTCCGCCCTCCCGTAATATCAAAGCTTACCCCTGCACCAGCAGCATTCGCCGAGCGCCCCTCGGCGTGGTTGGCGTAAAGCCCCACAGTACCGGACACACGGACAAGATGCCTCACGAACTCCCGAAAGCGTACGAGCCGGGTGCCATCGAAACGCGCTGGGCCGATTACTGGAAAGACGAGAAGCTCTTCCACGCGCCCACTCCGCCTGCTGGGCACGCGCGCAACATGTTCAGCCTGTTGCTGCCGCCGCCTAACGTGACCGGCCGTCTCCACATGGGCCACATGTTCGAACAGACGGAGATGGACATCATCATGCGTTGGCACCGCATGCGCGGCGATCTCACGCTCTGGCTGCCCGGCACCGATCACGCCGGCATCGCGACGCAAATGTTGGTCGAGCGCCAGCTGCGGACGGAAGGCAAGTCGCGCATGGACCTTGGCCGCGAGCGCTTTGTTGAGCGCGTGTGGGAGTGGCGGGGGCAGTACGGCAGCGCGATCCTCGATCAGATGAAGCGCCTGGGCGCGTCGGTCGACTGGCAGCGCGAGTACTTCACCATGGACGAGAACCTGTCGCACGCCGTGCGCGAGGTATTCGTCCGACTGTATGAACAGAAGCTGATTTATCGCGGGAAGTACATCGTGAACTGGTGCCCGGACTGCGGCACCGCGATCTCGGACCTCGAAGTCAAGCACGAAGACGTGGCCAGCAAGCTGTGGGAGATTCGGTACCCGGTGGTTGGGTCGAAGGAATTTATTACGGTGGCGACCACGCGTCCTGAGACCATGCTGGGCGACACGGCGGTGGCCGTGAACGCGAAAGACGAGCGCTACACGCACCTGCACGGCAAGAAGGTTGTGCTGCCGCTCATGAATCGCGAGATCCCGATCATTCTGGACGAGCTCGCGAACCCCGAGTTTGGCACAGGCGCCGTGAAGGTGACGCCCGCGCATGATCCCAACGACTTTCAAGCCGGCCTGCGCCACAACCTGCCGCAGATCGACGTGATGGACGAGCGCGCTCACATGAACCAGAACGCCGGGCCCTACGCCGGGCTCGACCGTTTTGAGGCGCGCAAGCGCGTGGTGGCCGATCTCGAAGCGCAGGGCTTCCTGGTGGGGATCAGGGACTACACGATCTCGCTCGGCAAGTGCGACCGCTCGGGGACGGTGGTCGAGCCGCGCCTCTCCGAGCAGTGGTTCGTGAAGGTGGAACCGCTCGCCAAGCGCGCGATCGAGGTGGTGGAGAAGGGCTACATCCGCTTCACGCCCGACAACTACAAGACCATCTATCTGAACTGGATGTACAACATCCACGACTGGTGCATTTCGCGGCAGCTGTGGTGGGGCCACCGCATTCCCGCGTGGCGGTGCGAATGCGGGGAGGTTATCGTCGCGCGTGAGACTCCTGCGCGGTGCCCGAAGTGCGGCGGCGCCAAGCTCGAGCAGGACACCGATGTGCTCGACACGTGGTTCTCGTCAGGACTGCTGCCCTTCACGGCGCTCGGCTGGCCGGAAGCGACGCGCGATCTTGACGTGTTTTATCCCACGTCGCTGCTGATCACCGGGTTCGACATCCTGTTCTTCTGGGTGGCGCGCATGATCATGCTGGGCTGCTGGTTCATGATGCCGCCCGAGAAGCCGGTGCGTGCCGGAGAAAAGCCGGAAAGCCACGAGGAAGCGCTGCGCAACAGCGTGCCCTTCCGAGAAGTCTACATCCACGCTCTGGTGCGCGACGCCGAGCGCCAGAAGATGTCGAAGACCAAGGGCAACGTGCTTGATCCGATCGAGGTGATTGAGCAGTACGGGACCGATGCCACGCGCTTCACACTGGCCGCGATGGCCGCGCCAGGGACGGACATCGCATTCAACCCCAGCCGCACCGAGGGCTACCGCAACTTCGCCAACAAGATCTGGAACGCCGCCCGCTTTATGTTCATGAATGTGGAGCGGATTGGTGTGGAGCGGACACTCTTGTCCGCTGCTCTTGGGGCGCAAGGCGTGGCCGGGTTCAAGGCCGAGACGCTCGAAGACCGCTGGATTCTTTCGCGTTTCAACGGCGTCGTCGGCTACGTGAACGAGGCCCTCGAGGACTACCGCTTCCACGAAGCCGCGAACCACATCTACGATTTTTTCTGGGGGGAGTTCTGCGACTGGTACATCGAACTCATCAAGCCGCGGCTGATGTTCGAAGAGGGCGGCGACAAACGCGCCGCCGAGGTCGCGTGCACGAACCTCGTCGTGCTGTTCGAAGCGGCGCTGCGCCTGCTTCATCCCGTCATGCCATTCATCACGGAAGAAATCTGGCACGCCATCTACGACGGCAAGCCGCCCCTGAAGTCCATCGCGCTGGCGGCCTACCCGCAGGCCTACGACAAGCAACTCGACCTGAAATCCGAAACGCACATGGCGGTGCTGCAGGACCTGATCGTGAGCGTGCGCAACCTGCGTGCCGAACTGAAAGTCGAGCCCAAGGTGAAGACGCCGATCCAAGTCTACGCGCACGAGACCGAGATCCGCGCGATGATCGAACTGAATCGCGGTGCGATCGAAAACGATCGCCAGGCCGGCATCGAATCGATTGCGTTTGTGGAAAGCTCGCTCGCGAAGTTGCCCGGAGCCCGCCACACCGCTCGCTTCGATGTGCACCTGGTGTACGAGCAGAAAATCGACATGGCCGCCGAATGCGCGCGCCTGAAGAAAGAGTTGGATAAGCTGGAGAAGGATATTGCGAACGCCGAGCGCCAGTTAAACAACGATGGCTTTCGAGCCAAAGCTCCTATGCATGTGATCGAGGGCCTGCGCAAGCAGAAACAAGAGAACGAGGCCCTGCGCGACAAGAACCGAAAGAAGTCGGACGAGCTAGGCTGTCAATGAGAGATTTCGTCTGGATCGAGTCCCTGTGCGGTTTGTGTTTAACTGAGAAATCGGGGCTAGAACTTAGAACTGGACAACTGGACCCTAACACCAAAGACCAAAGACCTAACACCTAAGACCTAACACCTAACACCTAACACCCGAGACCTGATTCCCTTGGACTGGAACAACCGCCACATCACGGCGATCCTGCAGAACGCGCTGCTCGAAGACCGCGCCACGCGCGACGCCACCAGCTACGCTTGCGTGGACGCCAACCAGAAAGCGTCGGCCACCGTGCTTGCCAAGCAGGACTGCATCCTTGCCGGCATCGGCGTGATCCCGGCCATACTCGATGTCTTCGCCGCCCTCGATGGCGCGGTGGTTTCGCATTACGAAGTCACCAGCCATCCCGAGATGTTCGACGGGGTGCGCCTGCACAAGGGCCAGTCGATCGCAGTCATCCGCCACAATGCCCGCGTGATCCTCTCCTGCGAACGCGTGATGCTGAACTTCCTGCAACGCATGAGCGGCATCGCGACCCTGACGCGACAGTTCGTTGATGCGGTCAGCGGAACGAAAGCGCGCATCCTCGATACTCGCAAAACCGTTCCTGGCTTGCGCGTCATCGACAAGTACGGCGTCCGTTGCGGCGGGGGCCAGAACCATCGCCTCGATCTCTCTGATGGTGTCCTGATCAAGAACAATCACATCGCGCTCGCCGGAGGGATTGTTCCCGCGCTCGAACGCGCGCATCGCAACCGCCGCGGCTCGCAGCCCATCGAAATCGAAGTGCGGACCTTGCAGGAGATGGACCAGGCCTTGGCCCAAGGCGCCGAGGCGCTGCTCCTCGACCACATGTCGGTGGGCGATGTCCGCAAAGCCGTGGATCACTGCTCGCGCCTGGAACGGCGCGTCCCTGTGGAGTGTTCGGGCGGGATCACGCTCGAGAACATCCGCGGCTACGCCGAGACCGGAGTGAATTTCATCTCCGTGGGGGCGCTCACGCAATCCGCGCCCGCAGTCGATATGAGCCTGCGTGTCATGCCTGAGTAATGACTGGGCCGGGTCAACCGTCTGACAACCTCCGAGTGACAACCCACGAACTGGTTATAATGCCCGCATCGCCAAACCGTCTCCAATTCGCGCACGCAAGGCAAGTCCCGCCGCGTCCACGCAAAAAACCGATGCTCGTCTCGGCCGCATCGTTCGCGCGCTGATGGACCACGCTACGGTCGTGGTCAGCGGCACCAAGATCGCCGACGAAATCGGCACCAGCCGATCGGAAGTCTGGCGACTCATTCAGCAGTTGCGCTCGCTCGGCGTGGAAGTCGAGGGACATCCTGCAACCGGCTACCAACTGCGCGCCGTGCCCGATTTGCTTCTGCCCGACGTGCTCGCTCCGCTCGTGAAGGGCACGATCTTTCGCGACATTCACCATTACTACAAGATCGGCTCGACGAACTCGGCCGCGATGGAAGCCGCGGCTGCGGGCGCGCCCGAAGGCAGCGTGTTTCTGGCCGAAGAGCAGACTTCCGGCCGCGGCCGCGGCGGCAACGCCTGGCACTCGGCGCGCTCGACGGGCATTTACTGCTCGGTGGTGCTGCGGCCGGATCTGCCGCCGTCGGAGGCTTTGATTCTCTCGCTTGCCACCGGCCTCGCGGTGCATGCCGCGATCCAGGAGATCGACTCGCGCGTCTCGCCTGACCTCAAGTGGCCTAACGATCTCCTGCTCGACGGCAAGAAGTTCGGCGGCATCTTGACTGAGATGAATGCGGAAGCCACGCGCGTGCGCCACATTGTCGTGGGCATTGGCATCAACGTGAATCAGGCTCGCTTTCCGGAAGACTTGCGCGATCTCGCGACATCCTTGCGCCTGACTTCGGGAACGGAGTGGTCGCGCGTGGAAGTCGCGGCAGCTTTGCTAAAATCGCTGCACCGCGAGTATCGCGATCTGGTGGACAAGCCTAACGCGCGCGAATCCGTCTTGCGCCGCTTCGCGGAGCATTCTTCGTATGCACGCAAGCGACGGGTGCGAATCGAAGAGAACGGCGGATTCGAGGGCGTGACCGAAGGTCTGGATGCGCGCGGCTTCCTGAAGGTTCGTACCGCGCAGGGATTGCGGACGGTGCTCAGCGGAACGGTGCGGGCGCTTTAGCTGCTTGTGGAGCGGGGGGTTTCTCCGCCCGTCGGGCCGAGCTTTGCTCGGCTGCCCAGACGGGGCGTCTGGGCCTACGTGATTTTCTATGCTCCTCGTCATCGATGTCGGCAACACGAATACGGTGCTCGGCGTTTTTGCTCGCATTGCCAAAGTGCATCCCGGCGACGGCGCGGCCGAGAATGCGCGCTACGAGCGCCTCGTGGCGCACTGGCGCGTCTCGACCGTTTTGAATCACACGGTGGACGAGTACGGCGTCCTGTTCCGCAGTCTCTTCTCCATGGACAACCTGGAAGCTTCCGGCATTCATGGCATCGTGATCTCGTCGGTAGTGCCGCCGCTCGACTCCGTGCTGCGCCAGGTTTGCGAACGTTATTTCAATCTCAAGCCGCTCTTCATCGAGCCGGGCGTCAAGACCGGCATGCCAGTGCATTACGAAAATCCCGCCGAGGTTGGCGCCGACCGCATCGTGAACGGCGTGGCCGCGTTTGAAAAGTACGGTGGGCCGTGTGTCATCGTCGACTTCGGTACCGCCACCACCTTTGACTGCGTCTCGGCCAAGGGCGAGTATATGGGGGGCGTGATCTGCCCCGGCATCGGCATCTCGGCCGACGCGCTTTTCCAGCGCACCGCGCGCCTGCCGCGCGTCGATATCCGCAAGCCCTCGCGCGTCATCGGCAGCACCACCGTGGGCAGCCTGCAGTCGGGCCTCTACTACGGCTATCTCGGGCTGGTCGACGGCATCCTCGAGCAACTGATGCCCGAGATGGGGCGCGACACCAAGGTCATCGCGACCGGCGGCCTTGCACCGCTGATCGGCACCGCGTCCAAGTACATCAAGACGGTCGACGACTACCTGACGCTCGAAGGCTTGCGCATCATCTGGGAACGCAACGCTGTCACGGGACGCGACGGAGCCCGCGCCAAAGCCGCGAAGCCCGCAAACGAGCCGTCCAAACCGCCGGCGGGCGGCAAGCCGCGTTCCTCCTCCCACTAAGCCGTTGCTCTGGACATTCGTGGAAAACTACTTCAACTACTTCACCGAAATCGAGGAACACTTCCAGCGCCGACGCGGAGGCATCCTGCTGCTGTCCACGCTCGACTGGGCGCTGATCGAAACCTGGAAGCACGCGGGCATTCCGCTGGAAGCCGCGCTGCGCGGCATCGACGCGGCCTTCGACCGCTACGACCAGCGGTCTTCGAAATCGAAGAAGGTGAACAGCCTCGCCTACTGCTCGCAGGAAGTGCTCGCCGCCGCCGAAGAGATGAAGGAAGCGGCGGTGGGAGTCGCGAAAGACGACGGCAGCGCGGGCGAGGCGCAACCGTCGGCCAGCGCTGGATTCGATCCAGCGGAGATTGCCGCGTTCCTCCGAAAAAATGCCGACCAGCTGGAGCGCGCCGAGCTGCCGAGCCGGGCCTCGATTTCGCCCGAGGCGCTGGCCCGCGAAGCGGCAGCCGCGCTCCGGGACCTTGCCGACGAAGTTACGGCCAAAAGAGCCGCGCGCCTCGAGGACGTGGAGCGGCGGCTCACGGTGCTCGAAGAAAAACTCTTCGCGGGCCTGCTGGCGGCGACGCCCGACGAGGACCTGGTCAGCGTCCGCGCGCAAGCCGACCGCGAACTCGCCCCCTACCGCAGCAAAATGTCGGCCGCGCAGATCGACCAGCTGCTGAAACAGTACATCCACAAGCGCCTGCTCGAAGAGTATGGGTTGCCGCGGCTGAGCTTGTTCTATTTGTGATGGTTCCGAAATGGGAGGACTTATTCACGAAGGGGTACACCCCCTGGTCTTTTGGAATCAGTGCTTTAGGCAGTGTTCACGCTCAAAATCTTTCATTTGAAAGAACTTATACGCAAAATATTCCGGTCCACAAGCGCCTGCTCGAGAAGTACGGACTGCCGCGGCTGAGCTTGTTCCACCTGTGAGGGGCGCCAAAAAGGGTCGGTACAAACAAGCTCGTATAATCCAGCCATGTTGTTGACCATCACCACCACGCATCAACCGGCAACCGATCTGGGATACCTGCTGCACAAGAATCCAGCCAAGGTCCATTCGTTCGAGCTGTCATTCGGCAAAGCACATCTGTTCTACCCGGAAGCGACAGCGGAGCGTTGCACGGCGGCGCTCCTGCTGGACGTAGACCCCATCGGCCTTGTGCGTGGAAAACGGGGATCGAGTGAGGGCGGAACGCTCGACCAGTATGTAAACGACCGCCCCTACGTTCTGTCGTCGTTCACCAGCGTGGCCATGGGTCGTGCGCTCGGCACGGCGATGACCGGTCGCAGCAAGGGTAGGCAAGAATTGGCGGATGAGAAGATCCCGCTGACCGCAGCCTTGAGTGTGGTGGCCTGTCGTGGAGGGGATGGCCTGTTGCGCGAACTGTTCGAACCGCTTGGATACAAGGTCACAGCGAAACGCCTTCCGCTGGACGACAAGTTTCCGGAATGGGGTGAGGGACCGTACTACTCTGTGACGCTCGAGGGCGAAGTCCACTTGCGAGATTTGCTCCGCCATCTATACGTCCTGATCCCAGTCCTCGATGCCGAGAAGCACTACTGGGTGGGTAAGGATGAGGTCGACAAACTGCTGCGCAAGGGGGAAGGTTGGCTCGCCGGACATCCACATAAAGAAGCGATCGTGAAGCGCTACCTGCCCCGCCAGCGACAATTGGCCCGTGAGGCACTGGCGAGATTAGCGGAGGAAGACAATCCCGACCCTGACGCGACTCTTGAGGCGAACACAGAGGAGGAGGCAAAAATCGAGGAACCGATCCGTCTCTGGCAGCAACGTCTGGGAGCCGTGGTTGCTGTTCTGCGATCCGTGGGAGCAAAGCGAGTGCTCGACCTCGGTTGCGGCGAGGGAAAGCTGCTGCGCGCTTTGCTTGACGAGAAGCAGATCCAAGAGATTGTCGGAATGGATGTTTCATTTCGAAGCCTGGAGATCGCCAGCCAACGGCTGCGCTTGGATCGCATGCCCGCGAAGTTAAAAGAACGCCTGAAGCTGATGCATGGGTCGCTGATGTATCGCGATCACGACTTGCTGGCTACGATGCCGCAACGGTGGTTGAAGTCATCGAGCATCTAGATCCGCCCCGGCTTGCGGCGTTCGAGAGAGTGCTGTTCGAGGCTGCGCGTCCGACGACCGTGATCGTAACGACTCCCAATTCGGAGTACAACGTGAAGTTCGAAGCGCTGCCCAAGGGCCAGTTCCGCCACAAAGACCACCGGTTCGAGTGGACGCGGGATCAGTTCCAGTACTGGTCGCAGCAAGTCTCAGGGCGCTTCGGGTACGCAGTCCGATTCCTTCCCGTTGGAGAAGAAGATGCTCAGGTTGGGGCGCCAACCCAGATGGGAGTGTTTACGCGGTGAACATCACGATCCCCGAGTTGTCTCTGGTCGCGATGGTTGGCGCCTCTGGATGTGGGAAGTCCACCTTCGCGCGTCAGCATTTCAAATCGACAGAAACCCTTTCCTCGGATTTTTGCCGGGGACTGGTCTCCGACGATGAGAACGACCAATCGGCCACGAATGATGCTTTCGACCTGCTGCACTATATTGCGCGCAAGAGGCTGGCGGCCGGGCGGTTGACAGTGGTGGACGCCACGAACGTGCAAAGTGAGGCTCGCAAGCCGATCGTGGCCCTGGCTCGGGAGTATCACGTTCTGCCTGTCGCCATCGTGCTGAACCTGCCGGAAAAACTTTGCCACGAACGCAATCAGTCACGGGCGGACCGGCAATTTGGACCCCACGTCATACGAAATCAGTCGCAACAGCTGCGGCGCTCACTACGTGGACTGGAACGCGAGGGCTTCCGTCACGTCTTCGTACTTGCATCGCCCGAAGAGATCGCGGCAACGACCATCACACGACAGCCGCTTTGGAACAATCGGAAAGCTGAACACGGCCCATTCGACATCATCGGCGACATACACGGCTGCTACGACGAGTTGTGTGCGCTGCTTGCCAAGCTCAACTATCAGATTGAAATGACGGCGGATGGCCCGAAGGCGATCCCGCCGAACGGCCGTAAGGCGATATTCGTGGGCGATCTCGTGGACCGTGGTCCCGGGATCCCTCACGTCCTCCGATTGGTCATGAAGATGGTGGCGGAAGGAAGCGCACACTGCGTTCCTGGCAATCATGACATGAAGTTGATGCGCAAGCTCAAGGGCCGAGACGTGCAGTTGACGCATGGACTCGCCGATTCCATCAATCAACTGGATCAGGAGCCTCCGGAGTTCAAGCAAAAGGTCATCCAGTTCCTGGATGACCTGGTCAGCCACTACGTTTTCGACGATGGAAAGCTAGTGGTCGCTCACGCGGGAATGAAAGAGGAAATGCAAGGCCGCGGCTCAGGCAAAGTGCGCGATTTCGCTCTCTATGGAGAGACCACCGGGGAGACCGACGAGTACGGCCTGCCTGTCCGCTACAACTGGGCCGCTGAATATCGCGGGAAAGCGATGGTCGTGTATGGCCACACGCCAGTGGCCGATCCAGAGTGGTTGAATCGCACCATTAACATCGACACCGGTTGCGTATTTGGGGGCAAGCTGACGGCACTGCGGTATCCCGAGAAGGAGCTTGTGTCGGTCTCGGCTCTGCGAACGTACTACGAGTCGACGAAGCCGTTCTTGAAGGAAGAAGACGGGGCTTCCGCGCTAACGGCTCAGCAGCAGCAGGACGAACTGCTGGATATCGAAGATGTGCTGGGGAAGCGTATCATCAACCCCCGTTTTCACCGCAACATCACGATTCGGGAAGAAAATGCAATTACCGCGCTCGAAGTGATGAGCCGATTCGCGGCGAACCCGAAGTGGCTGATCTATCTTCCTCCCACGATGTCGCCGTGCGAAACCAGCACGCGGGAGGGACTGCTCGAATATCCCGAGGAGGCATTCTCCTACTTCCTTCACGAGGGCGTACACAAGGTTGCCTGTGAGCAGAAGCACATGGGCTCGCGCGCGGTAGTCGTGGTCTGCCGCGATTCCGACGCGGCCCGTCGACGTTTCGGAGTCATGGAAGGGGAGTCGGGGGTCTGCTATACACGTACCGGTCGAAGATTCTTCAATGACATCGAACTCGAGAGCGAGTTTCTCGACCGAGTGCGCAAAGCCGTCGGTGCTGCGGGAATTTGGGAGAGCTTAAAGACGGACTGGGTCTGTCTTGATTGCGAGTTGATGCCCTGGTCTGCCAAGGCACAGGAATTGTTGCGGCGTCAGTACGCGCCGACCGGCGCCGCGGCGCGCGCTGCCTTGCCGGCCGCAATTGATGCATTGTCTGGTGCATTGAATACTCTCGAGATTCAGGAATTGCTGGAGCGGTATCGAGCAAGAGCGGAGGCAGCAGATCTCTACGTCGATGCCTATCGCCGGTATTGCTGGACGGTGCAGTCGCTTAGCGATCTAAAGCTAGCCCCGTTTCATCTTCTGGCCAGCGAAGGTGAGGTGCATAGCTCCAAAGATCACGGATGGCACATGGAAACTCTTCGGCAAATCTGCAACGCGGATCAAGAATTGCTATTGGCAACCCCGTTTCAAGTCGTCGATCTCACCCAGCCCGCGGACCAGGGAAAAGCGATCGTATGGTGGCAAGAACTCACTTCGAGTGGTGGCGAAGGCATGGTCGTAAAGCCGTTTGATTTCGTGGTCAACACACGGAAAGGGCTCGTACAACCTGCCATCAAAGTTCGGGGCCGTGAATACTTGCGCATCATTTACGGGCCTGAATACACGCTTCCGGATAATCTGGGACGACTCAGGAGCCGTGGGTTGGGCGCGAAACGCTCGCTCGCCTTGCGCGAGTTCGCACTGGGCTTGGAGGCTCTGGAGCGCTTCGTGCACCAAGAGCCGTTGCGCTGGGTGCACGAGTGCGTCTTCGGAGTGCTGGCGCTGGAGAGCGAACCAGTGGATCCCAGGCTGTAGGAAGGTCAGACTTAAGGGCCCGGTCTGCTCTTGCCCGCGGGCTCGCGCTGCGCTTCGTTTTGCGTCGTCCCTACGGGACTCGGCTTTCATGGCTGAGCTTTCCCAGAGCTTACGCCCTGGGCTAAGTTATGTCGCCCTGCGGGGCTGGAGCGGGGGTTGGATCTGGCCTTTAGGGGTCAGATCTTAGGTTTCAGGATAGAGGGAGAAGTTCCCTCGGCTTGGCAGACCGTGGGGCATGACGAGAACCTACATCCGAGGCGGAGTCGGGTGCATTGATATCCAGACAGTACCAAGGTTAAGCGTCCAAAGAACGGACGCGAACCTGGGCACCAGACATCACACCAAGTTCAGGCTTCTGCTGTCACATCGAGATGTGAGCAGGTCCTTTCCGACGTCACTCCTCATAGATATAAGTCAATCTGAGGACGTGTACCTCACGAGATATAAGCCAATCCCGGGGACGTGTCCCTCAGGCGAAACTTCCGGACTTAAGTCCTTTGTCCGGAATATTTTGCCTGTAAGTTCTTTGAAACCAAAGATTTTGGCCGTGGACACTGTGTAAGCCGCTGATTCCAAAAAACCAGGGGGGGTATCCCCCTCAAAGCCAGTTTCCCGTCTTTCGAAGGGGCGTCGGAATGACCACGGGTTGAAGGGCCGATCAGGCGCGGGCGGTGGTTTTGGCATTGTCCGGGGAGACCGTCCCTAACAACGCGGCTCCGACGATGACGAGGAGCAGCGGCCAGAACACGCGCAGCGCCACATGCAAAAGCTGGTGCTGACCAAACGAGGCGGCCAGGATGATGGAGGAAAGCATCCCCAGGCGGCTCAGCTGGGTGAGGGCCCACACCAGGTGCCCGAACAGAATGAAAAGTCCGGGGCCGACCAGGACCGATCCGGCGAGGGATTTTAGGGTCTTGGGATCTGTGTGTGGGCTTGCCATAACCGCCTCCTGATGCCGTTTTCCTTCTTCACTGGTAGGACGAATGGGAGCGGGCAGAATCGACAGGGGGGCGGGAATTATTAAGAGAGATTAACCACAGAGCACAGAGGATCACGGGGGTTCGGTGGTTCTGGCAGGAAGAAGCTCTTAACCGCAAAGGGCGCAAAGAAAAGACCGCAAAGATCGCAAAGAAAGGCAACTACGGCATCGACACTCTCGACTGCTACCGTAGCGGGTTCCCGACGCTGACTGTTCTTATGCCATAGAATCATCTCTTGGACCTCACAATCGAAAAGCTTATCTACGGCGGCGAGGGACTCGCCCGCCTGCCGGCCGACGAAAAGGGACGCGGCAAGGCTGTCTTCGTGCCGTTCGTCCTCGAAAACGAGAAGATTGACGCCACGCTCACCGAACAGAAACCGGGATTCGCGCGCGGGCGCGTGGAGAAGATTCTGGAGGCGTCGGCGGGACGGATCGACGCGCACTGCCCGTACTTCCAGCGCTGCGGCGGATGCCACTACCAGCACACTGGCTACGAACATCAGCTGGCGATCAAGGCCGCCATCCTGAGGGAGAACCTGCGGCGGCTGGCGAAGCTGGAACTGGCGTCCGAGATCGCGGTGCATGCCTCGCCGCCGTGGAACTACCGCAATCGCACGCGGCTGCAGGTGCGCGCCGAGGGCGGCTTCACGCTGGGGTACTTCAAGGGGTCGTCGCACGAGGTGCTGGCGGTGGAGGCGTGTCCGATCAGCTCGCCGCTAATCAATCGAGCGATCGAGGCGCTGTGGAAGTTGGGACGAAACGGGCAGGTTCCGGCGGAGCTGCGCGAGGTCGAGCTGTTCGCGAACGACGATGACACCAGGCTGCAGGTTGAGTTGCATGGCGACCCGCACGCGGATAAAGCGCGGCGGACAAAGTCCGGGCAGGCGTTGGCGGAGCGGTTGCGTGCCGAGCTGCCGGAAGTGGTCAGCGTGCATGTGTTCGCGCAGAATACCGGCTTGGCGCGTGGCGCACAGGGAGTCGTCAACGAGGAGCCGGACTGGACGCTTGGAGCGGGCGAGTTCCGCTACCGCACTCGAGGCGCGCAATTCCGGGTGAGCGGAGGAGCGTTCTTCCAGGTGAACCGGTTTCTGGTGGAGGAACTGGTGAAGGTCGTGACTGGGAACCGGTCGGGGGAGCTGGCGCTCGATCTGTACGCGGGCGTGGGATTGTTCAGCCTGGCGCTGGGCGCGTCGTTCCGTCACATCGTGGCGGTTGAGTCGTCACAAGGTTCGGCGGGCGACCTTAAATACAATTGTCCTCCGAACGGGAAAGCGGTGCGCGCGACGGTGGACGACTACCTGGCGGCCAAGGGCGCGAAGGTGCGTCCGGAGCTGGTGGTGGTGGATCCGCCTCGGGCCGGGCTCGGAGAGCGCGTTTCGCGCGAGTTGGCGAAGCTGGAGACCCGGCGGGTGACGTATGTCTCGTGCGATCCGGCGACGCTGGCGCGTGACCTGGTGGCGCTGACGGCCGGAGGATTCCGGGTCGAGCAGGTCCATCTGATGGATTTGTTTCCCCAGACCTACCACATCGAGAGTGTGGTCGAGCTGGTGCGCTGAAGCTTTCCTGTCGAAGGTAGTTCCTCGACGGAAGCAGTGTCGTTATCGAAGTCAGTTACGCCGGTCCCTCGAGCCTTGAAGCCACCGCGCCGCCCGTTGTTATGGGCGGCGTTTGCTTATGGCGCAGACATTGTCGCGGGTTCGCATGCATGGCGTCCGGATTCGTGGTGGGTGGTGGCGGCGGTCGGGTTCCTGGGGGCAGGTTGGTACTTTGCGCGGCGGCGGGTGTGGCTGGGATTCTCGCTTGCATTGGGCGCGCTCTTCTTCATAGGCGCGCTTGGGATTCAGTTGCGAAGCGAAGAGAAGGTCCCGGGTCTGGAGATCGGTGCGTTTGCCGACGGAGACAAGACGTTCGTCACGGCTCACGTGACGCGGCAAGGCGAGATTCGCGCGGCAGGGTTCGGCGGGCGGCGGGAGTCGATTGACCTGGAGACGGAGGAGGTCGGCGCTGGTGAGTCTGCGAGGGCGATTCGCGCGGGTCTGCGGCTGGGGATTTATTCGAAGGAGTCAGATCCGGAATACGAGGAGGGTGGCGAGACGGCGCCGATGCGGGTGTTCCGCTACGGCGAGCGGCTGCGTTTTCCGGCGAAGCTGAGGATGCCGCGGAACTTCCGCAATCCGGGGGCGTTCGACTACCGCGGCTACCTGGCCGATAACGGGATCGTCGCGCTGGGGTCGGCGCGGGCTGCCACGATCGAGGTGCTGCCAGGCTTCGTGGGGACTCGCATCGGGGCGTGGCGGGATCGCGTCCACCACAGCGTCGTGCGGAAGATCCACGCCCTCTGGGGAGCGCAGGACGCGGCGCTGATGGATGCAGCGGTGATCGGGGAGAGCGCGTTCTGACTCCAGATACGAAGACGGATTTTCAGCGCTCGGGGACGTATCACATCCTGGTGATGTCGGGGATGAATGTGAGCATCCTCGCGTTTGTGGTGTTCTGGTTCATGCGGCGCATGCGGTTGGGGGACGGGCTGGAGAGCGGGCTAACGGTGGTCTTGTGCGCGGGGTATGCGCTTGTGACGGAGGTGGGGCCTCCGGTGTGGCGCGCGGTGTTGATGCTCACGGTGTATCTGGGAGTGCGGCTGCTATACCGGGAGCGGTCGATGCTCAACGCGCTGGGCGCGGCGGGGCCGGGGCTGATGGTGGCCGATCCGAAAATGTTTCTGGGGCCGAGCTTTCAGCTGACGTTTCTGGCGATGTTTATCGTGGCGGCGATTGCAATTCCGGTGTTGGAGAGGACTTCGCAGCCTTACCTGCGCGGGCTGCGGCACCTGGAGTCGACGGACTTCGACCGGACTCTGGCGCCACAAGTAGCGCAGATGCGCTCGATCTGCGCATGATTGCGGGACGGCTAACGCGATTTCTGGGTCGGCGTGCGTCGGGAGTCTTGCTCTGGGTCACGGCGCGACCAACTGCATCAGCGTCGACACGCAGAGCAGCTCAAAGAAATGCCTTTGGACATCCGCGGATCGAAACTTTGAGGCGTCTGGAAGGGTTGGGCACGGCAACCTACCGCACCGACCAGATGGGTGCGGTGACGTTCTATCTCGACGGGCAGAAGGTCAACCCGCAGTTGGCGAGTCTTCGCTGATATCGACTTCGGCAGTCTCGTCATCGGTGGCCGGGGACTGGCGGTAGGTCTCGATGAGCTGGAGGGCCTGTTCGGCATCCTCTTCGCGGACCAAAATCACGGTGCCGCCCACGCCGGGGAACATGTCCTGAATCGCCTCGACCGAAGTCATATCTGAGTCGATGCCAGCCGAGTCGAGCAGGCCCTTGACCACCAGCGCTTCAGATTCCTGTTCGCTGTCGAAGACCTTGACCAGCTTCTCATTGGGGTCGGGAGACGGTGCGGTTGGCGGGGTGGAACCGGAGCTTCCTGCCATAACACCTCCATTGGCGTCGCTGGGGGAAAGCCACTGTCCCGAGGCGTGACCGCCGTTCCTGATTGTACCTCTGACCCGGGCAATGTGCTGCGCGGCAGGAGGTTTGCTGAGAATGGCTCCTTTGTGCCTCAGCTACCCACCTTGAGGCAGTTGCTTTCCGGCCGGATTGCCCGGAAAATGGGCACTAACAGGGGTGGGCAGTCCCCACCCGCCATGTACCTGTCATAAAGCTATCTGGCGGAGGGAGGTCTCGGCAGGCCTCTGTCGAGGGCCGTATGGAAAACGGGAACCGGGCTGGTCAGGAAGGGTCACCTCACGAAAAACAGGAGGAAGCCAAAAAGATCCGGCGGCTTCAGTTGATGATCAGCATGGTTACATCGGTGCTCGGCCAGGATCCTAACCTGACGATCGAAGAGGCCTCGGAACTGGTCGCCAATGCGAAGCGAGCCGCCCTGGCGATGTTTCCCGACAAGGAACTCGCCTTCGACATTCTCTACAAGCCGCGTTTGCAACGATTGCTGAAAGAAAGATTTCGCATTCAGTAGGATCAGTGCTCAACTGGGTTCAGGGTGTTCGACTAACCCTTACCCCGCCCATCTCCGCCTCGAACTGGCCAAGCTCGCCCCTGGTTACGCTCGTAACTTGGTAGGGGCTGTTGATGTTCATGAATAATGGTCCAGGGAGGTGGCATGTCTACGGGAACTGGGGGAGCACCGGCGATGGGACAGATGATCTCAGAGCCGACGTCGCTGCTCGACGAGACGGTGCTGGCCATGATCATGGCCCAAGCCGCGCTTCCCAAGATATTGGATACCCTGTGTGACGCCATCGAGAAGCGGCATCCCGGGCTGCTGTGCTCGGTTCTCCTGCTTGATGCCGACGGGGTAACCCTGCGAACCGGAGCCGCTCCCAGCCTTCCTAAAGAATACTGCGCCGCCATCGACGGGGCCAGGATTGGGCCGGACGTTGGCTCTTGTGGCACGGCAGTCTACCGAAAACAGCCGGTCATCGTTTCCGACATAGCCAGCGAACCGTTGTGGCAGAAATATCGGGGATTGGCGCTGCCACACGGCTTGCGGGCCTGCTGGTCGACGCCGATTGTGGCGCAGAGTGGCGCGGTGCTGGGGACCCTTGCCGTTTACTACCGCGAGCCGCGAACTCCGGACGCGCAGCACTTGCAAAGCATCACGCATGCCACCAACCTGGCGGGTCTCGCGATCGAGCACGACCGCGCCAAGCTTCAACTGCGAGCCGCCGAAGACCGGTATCGAACCCTGGTCGAGCGCCTGCCGGCCATCACCTACATCGCCGAACTTGGCGCGGGTGGGCGATGGCACTACGTGAGCCCGCAGATCGAGTCGATTTTGGGTTTCGCGCCCGCGGAATGGCTGGCCGAGCCGATGAACTGGATGAATCACATCCACGCGGACGACCGTGAGATTGCCCTCGCGGCGGAGAGACGTTTCCAGGAGACACACGAGCTCTTCCAAGCCGAGTACCGAATGTTCGCACGCGATGGAAGAATGTTGTGGTTCCGCGACGAAGGCGTAATGCTGCGCGAGACGGACGATCGCAGCCTGCTGATGCAGGGCGTGATGTACGACATCACCGGGCACAAGCGCCTGGAAGATCAACTCCGCCATTCGCAAAAGATGGAGGCGGTGGGGCAGTTGGCCGGGGGAGTGGCGCACGATTTCAACAATTTGCTCATGCTCATCCAGGCGCACAACGAACGCCTGCGCGAGCGGCTTGCGGCGGGTGACCCGGCCCACGAAGATGCACTCGAAATCGAGCGCGCGGTAACCCGCGCCGCCTCCCTGACGCGGCAGTTACTGGCGTTCAGCCGGAAGCAGGTACTGGACGCAAAGGTGCTGAACCTGAATACGGTACTGACCGATGTGGTGAGAATGTTGGATCGACTGATTCCGAATCATATCGAAGTGAGAACGGTTCAGGCCGCGGCGCTGGGACGAATCAAAGCGGACCCCGGCCAGATTGAACAGATGATCCTGAACCTGGCGGTGAATGCCCGGGACGCCATGCCGCACGGGGGCCGGCTGACGCTGGAAACGAAGAATGTGGAAGTGGACGAAGCCTATGCCCGCGCATACGAGGGAGTACCCACCGGCCAGTACGTGATGCTGGCGGTGGCTGACACAGGCGTTGGAATGGACAGTCAAACGCAAGCCCGCATCTTCGAGCCGTTTTTCACTACAAAGGAGCCCGGCAAAGGTACTGGGTTGGGGCTAGCCACGGTCTATGGCGTGGTGAAGCAAATGGGCGGCGCGATCTGGGTCCGCAGCGAACCCGGGCAAGGCACCAGTTTCGATCTCTATCTGCCACAGGTTGATGCGGCGGTAGAAAGGCCAGCCCCGGAAGCGCAAACGGCGCTGGCGGCGGCACCAAGCGGGACCGAAACCGTCCTGTTGGTCGAAGATCAGGATGGTATCCGGGGCCTGGTCCGAGAGTTCCTGCAGCGCAAGGGTTACGAGGTCCTGCAGGCAAACGACGGCGACCACGCTCTGCGGATCGCCGTCGAACATAAAAACCCCATTCACCTGCTGGTAACCGACATTGTGATGCCCAATGTCGGAGGCCGCGAGCTGGCGCGCCGCCTGACCGAGGCGCGTCCGAGCATGAAAGTCCTTTTCATGTCGGGATATCCGGACCATGCGAGTGTAAGCGGAGAGGTTGGAGGCGAGCACGCGGCGGTTTTGCAGAAGCCGTTCATGCTCGCCACCCTGGCCCGCAAAGTCCGCGGCCTGCTCGATGAGGGCAAGGCCACCCGCTGACGTCGAGCGACGGCTTTAACTTTTTTATCCGCGAGCTCTCAAACACACCGAGTTATGACAGCGGCTCCGGCGCCGACACTTAGTCGGGCGAGGGCGGGGGACGCCCTCGCGACAGCCAGCAGGATGCCGGCGCTAAATGTTCGCAGCGCCGGAGTCGAGTCAGCCCAGCCTTTCACTAAGTGATCTTGTTCCTATTCCTCACGACAGCTCGCATCACGCCTTGGCTTCCGCGACCATCTGCTGAGCCTTGGCGCGAATGAAGGCGTAGTTCAGCATTGGCAGCGAGTTGAACTCGGCTGCCTTCTGGCAGTATTCCTGCGCCTTCGCGCTGTCGCCCTTCGCACGATAGGCTTGGCTTAAGCGAAAGAGATTGAGCGGGTTCTGGTCGTTGGCCTGCACCAACTCTGCGATCGCTTTATCGTAGTCCTTTTCTGCGAGGGCGATCCGGCCGGCCAGTTCGTGAGCTTGTTTCAACTGCACCGGATTCTTCGACGCTTCCGCACCTTTCAGGAATTGTTCCGCATGAAGTCTGGCAGCGGCGTAGTCCTTCTTTCCGATGGTCACAGAGGTGAGGTTGAAGTGGTTCTGGAGCTTGGCATTGTCCTTGATCTCTTGCGACAGATTTGAGCTTTCAGTCAATTGCAGGGAACGCTCGTACTGCTGAGCAGCAGCGTCGTACTTCTGCATGGCCGCCAGGATATTGCCTTTGGCCTGGAGATCGGCTGCCATGGAAGCGCTGTCGTTCTTTTTCTCCGCGACGGCGTATTCCTTGTCGATGGCCTGTATCGACTCGTTCCATTGGCCGCGATCGGCAGCCACCACTGCCGTACCAAACAGGGCGGTGCGGAGCTCGCCATCGTTGCGGGCCTGATCGGCCATCTTCTGAAGCTCGGCGATGGCTTCATCAGGCTTACCCTGGTACAAGAGGGCGGCGGAAAGCCCGAAGTGCGACGGCACGAAGTGGGGATCGATCGAAAGAGCCTTGCGATACTGGGCGACCGAATCGTCGAATCGGCCCATCTTCAAGAGGAGTTCTGCGTAAGAGTCGTAAGGATTGGGATCGGCGGGAATCAGCTCGACGTATTTCTTGAAGGCTTGCTCGGCGTCGGCGTAATCTCCCTGCTGACGGTAGGCGTATCCAAGGACGTTATAGGCGGGCGAGTACGCCGGTGCTAACGCGGTGGCTCTTTTGTAATGGGCGATTGCCTGCTCATATTCCTGTTGGCCGAAATAGTAGTTTGCCAGGTTGAATTGGGCGCGCTCGTCGTTGGGGTAGGCAGCGACGAGTTTGTCGAGATAGTCTTTCTGCTTGACGACCTCGCCGTTGGCTCCGGCTTCGTTGGCGAGGATCAGGTATTTCTCCCCTTCGGACGCTTTCTCCACCAGAATCGACGCTTTCATCTGATGTTCGAAGAATTCCTTGGCGGTGGGAGAGTTATTGGCTCGCGCCATTTCGGCAAACGCGAAGTCGGGATCGAGGGCGATGGCTTTGTCGAGGTGCTGCAGGGACTCCTGGCCGAGCAGCCGTTCGGAGAGATCGCGTCCCTGGAGAAATTCGGCGCGCGCTTCCTCGGACTTGGTTGAAATGGGGATCTTGGCACCGCTGGAGGCGGCGACCGTCTGCGCGCCGTTTCCCGCCTTGTTACAGCCCAGCCATGTCGTGGTACCGAGAACGAGAATCGCAGCCAACCAGATTCGCATCGACTTTGGGCACATAGAATGAGCTCCTTTTGGATGTGGTCAACTAGAGATCTGAATGTGCTAGCCGGCGTGCAGGTCCCTGCTTGGGGAGCGTGGTCTGCACCGGGCCCGGATGACTACCCGTTGCTGCTAGACGTTGGCCGGTCCATTTGGATAGCAGGCAAGCACACGAGCATGGAAAAACAATTGGAGATTAGCCACTACACAACCCACAACAGGGGGACTGGCGCGAGCTGTGCAATTGTTGTGTGTGGCCGCACCGGTGAGGAACCCATGCGGCTGTCGTGACGGAACCTATGATCGGGGTGGAGCGCCCGGACATCCACGAAGGCCGAAGCCTCGCGGCTACCGGACTTTGATGGATGAGACGCGATCGTTCCAGCTGTGACCAGGGCTGATCTGGTAGTCCCGCAAATTCGTCACGTCATTGTGCAGATCGAGGCTGACGCCGCCGAAGTCGCGGTCCTGGTAGACGGTGATCTCGGTGTCGCCAAAGATGCGGATGGAGGAAATCGTGTCGTTGAAGCCCTCGGGCAGACGAGGCAGGCGCTCGCCGCGCTCCGTGCAAAATTTTTCGCCGTGAAAGTCGGCGTCTTTGTAAAAGCACGCTCCACCACGACGGCCCTGATCGTCGTTGTTGCGATCACGATCTCCGTCGCGATCATGGTCTCGATCCTGGCTATCGCGGTCGGCGCTTACCTCGATGGAGGAAATGCGGTCGTTCCAGGTGTGGCCGGGGGAGACTTCGTAGCTCTTCAGATTCGCGACAGTGTCATGAAGGCGCAGGATGCGGCCTCCGAAATCCGTATTCTCGAAGACAGTGATGTCGGTATGTCCGAAAGTCCGAATGGAGCTGATCTGATCGTTGAAGCCCTGCGGCATGCGCGCCATGCGGTCGCCGGCCTCCATGCAGAAACGATCGCCACGGAAATCGGCGTCTTTATAAAAGCAAGCCCCGCTGCGGCGATCGCGATCTCGGTCGTCACGGTCCTGGGCGAGCACTTGCGTAGTGGAAATGAGTGCAAGGGCAACCAACACAAACGAACATAGCCTACCCGTGAGGGTCATGTTGAAGTCTCCAGAGTGAATTGTGGTTGAGCGCAGGATGCCCCAAAATTGCGACCATTATATCCTGCCGGTCCGATTCCATTCCCGCGGAAATTGACCTGCCCTGGGGCCGGCGCTAGACTCGCTCTCTGGAAGAGGTGTCTCATGAAAACGTTCGCCCTCGCCGTGCTGCTAAGTCTGTGTCTGATCTCGCCGGTTCTTGCCGACGACGAGGGCCATCACCATGAAGATCTGGCGGAGCAGCAACTTGGAACCGTGCACTTCCCGGTGTCGTGCGCGGCCGCAGTCCAAAAGCCCTTTGCGCGCGGGGTGGCGCTGCTGCACTCGTTCTGGTACGAGGAGGCAGAAAAGGAGTTTGCGCAGATTGCCAAGGACGATCCGAAGTGTGCGATGGCGCAATGGGGTCTGGCGATGAGCCAGTGGCACCAGTTGTGGAACCATCCGGACCTCGCCACGACCAAGAAAGGACGCGCCGAGGTCAAGAAAGCCAGGTCGCTACATCCTCCCACTCCGCGAGAGGGCGAATACATTGAGGCGATGAAGGCGTTCTATGGCGGAAAAGGGGCCTTCGAGGCTCGGGCCAAGGCTTATTCGAGGGCAATGGAGAAGGTCTACCAGGACAACGCTGAGGATCACGAAGCGGCGGTGTTCTACGCGCTTTCGTTGCTTGCGGCGGACGAAGGGAACGATCCCAACTTCACGAATGACAAGAAGGCGGCGGCGGTGCTGGAGAAGCTGTTCGCCGTCGAGCCGGAGCATCCGGGAGTGGCGCACTACCTAATTCACGCGTACGACAAGCCGCAACTGGCGCAGCTGGGCCTGCCGGCGGCACGACGGTACGCGCAGATCGCGCCCATGGCACCGCACGCCCTACACATGCCCTCGCACATTTTCGCGCGGGTTGGGTTGTGGCAGGACGACATCAGCTCGAATCTGGCTTCCATCGCAGCCACGCGCAAGACCGCAGCCTTGCACATGGGGGGAGAAGGTCATCAGTTTCATGCGATGGACTTCCTCTTTTATGCGTATCTGCAGAGCGGGCGCGATGCGGACGCGAAGGCGCTGATCGACGAAGTGAAGGCCATGCCGGACACGATCCATAATATGTACGGTATGGACTACAACCCGCGGACCGCCACGCTGGTGGACTTCACCGCGCTTTACCCTCTCGAGCTCCATCACTGGGCAGAAGCGGCGCAACTCGAGCCGGTGCCCGGGGCCACCACCGGAAGCCAGTCCGTGACGCATTGGGCCAGAGCGCTCGGCGCGGCACACTTGGGCAAAGTGGACGAGGTACGCAAGGAATCGGAGGAAATCGCCGCCTTGCACAAGAAGTTGTTGGCGGAGAAGAAAAAAGAATTTGCCGAAGCCGTGGATGATGATCACAAACAGGCAACGGCGTGGCTGAGCGTCGCCGAAGGCAAGTACGACGATGCCCTCGCGATCCTGCGGCCGATGGCTGATAAGGAAGACTCGCTCGGCGAAGAACCCCAGGGCGTCCCCTCGCGAGAGATGGTGGCGGAAATCCTGATGCTGGCGAAGCGGCCCGAACAGGCTCTGGCTGAGTACGAGACCGATCTGAAGTTCAATCCGAACCGATTTAACGGATTGTACGGCGCGGCCCAGGCGGCCGAAATGGCGGGCAAGCAGGAGAAGGCCACGCGGTACTACGCGGAGCTGGTGAAGGAGTGTGAGGGATCGAATTCAGACCGCCCGGAGCTCAGCCGGGCGAAGGGGCTGGTGGCGCAGAAGTGATGAGAATTGTCGAATGGCGATTTCCGAATGGCGAATGGTGGCGGAGACGGTTTCGCTAATTTCAGCGGTGACCTTCAATCGAAAATCGGCAATCGCCAATGGACATTGCGTTATTTTCGTTCGACCCGCTGCAGCCGAAACAGCAGAGTTCCCCAAGCCAGCTTGGCGCGCATTTGCACGGGGGTGTGGGTCTCGTCGTCGGTGAACCAGGCCCAGATCCTGCCTTTGCCTTTCAACGTGCCCGAAGTGGCCTCCGCGGCGACCCGAAAAGCTTGGTATGTCCCTGCCGGCACCTTCACTTGTTCCTTGGCCTCAACGTGGGCGGTGACTTCCGCCGTCTTGCCGCCGTCATTCACGGGGAAGCTGTAGAAGTTGCCCGGCTGCAAAGGAAGTGACGCCAGGTAATAGAAACCAGTGACGACATCGGTAACGCAGGGTGGAATATCGTTTTCAACCTGCTTGGTTTCGCCCGTCTTGAGGTTCTTCTCGTTGAGTACGCTCTTGCGGCGCGGGTAGTCGAATTGCACCTGCGTATCGCGCTGGTGTGGACCTTCCTCGGTATGCTTGGTCAGCCCAAGGGAGCAGAAGGTTTTAGGATCGAAGCGCGCCTCGAAACGGTCGTGGACAGCGTAGAGTACATTCGCAACGCCCGAGGAATCGGCGATTGCGGTGACTTTCTGCTCCTCCCCGGCGGACTCGATCTTTACGGTTGCGCTGCCCGCGGTGAACAAGTGCCATTCCACGATGTAGGTGTTGGCCTGACCTTCGGGGAAGTGGTAGTTGGCGGGTGGGGGCAGGATCTGGGCGGATGGGCCGATCGTTGCGACCTGAGCAAGTGCGGGCACGGGCGAAAACGGTATTCCAGCGACGATCGACAAGCCTGCGCACAGGCACGACAGAGGCAATACGCGTCCGAAATGGAAGGATGGAGCGACCAAGGGCTTACTGTGAGCCTGCAGGACCGATCGACGTTATTCCGAACAAGTGGCTAGTGTGAACCCCACACCAACTTGGCCACCAGGGCAGCGATCAAGGCCGCGCTGCCCAAGACTCCATTGTACTCGCGGTGCTGCCAGTACAACTGTCGCGAGAAGGCACCAGGCGCGCGGCTGAACGCTCGGGGGCGGGGCAGCAGCCGAGGCACGCTGCGGGCGTATTCCTCGAAGGCGGGAAAAGCGCCACGCAAGAACATTTCCTCAGCACGAATCACCGGAAGGTAGATCACAAAAAACATGAGCACGATTACGATCAGGACCCAGACGCTGCGAGCTGCCAAGGCGAACCCAATCGCCATGACCAACGACCCCAGATACAGCGGATTGCGCGTGTAGGCGTAGGGACCGGTCGTAGTGAGTTCCTCGTTCTTCTTCACGTGTCCGGACGCGAGCGCGCGCAGCACGATTCCGGGAATTGCAATGAGCGTGCCGATTGCAATCGACTTCCAACTGGGGCGAGCGATCCACAGGTAGAATGCGGCGAAGGCAAACCCCAGCGGCACGCGGATGCGGCGCGCGATCCCGGACCACTCAACCACGGGCGACTCCGAGCAACCGTTGAGCGGCCGCAACGACCTCGTCCGCAGTGATTTCGAGAATGCCAGGATCGGGCTGGGCGCGGTGGGTGAGCGTGTTCGGACTCTTCGAGTGGCGCAGCACGATTTTGCGCGCGGCAAATGGGCCGTTGCGCGCCGGATCAGTGGGACCGAAGATCGCGACGACGGGCACTCCCAGGGCTGCGGCAAGGTGCATGGGCCCGGTATCGCCCCCGATGAACAAGCGAGCCTGGCGGGTGAGAGCAATCAGTTCGCCGATGGAGAATGTCATGGCCTCGGCGGTCTGATCGCTAGCAGTTTCGGCTGCCCGGGCGAGGGCTTCTTCACCAGGGCCGAAGTTGATAACGGACTTCAATCCGTATTGCAGGAGCACCTTTGCCACTTCGCCGTAGCGTTTGGCAGGCCACTGTTTGGCGCCCCATCCAGCCCCGGGGTTCAGGATCGCGAATTCAGCCATACCGCATTGACGCAGACGCCGGTCCACAACTTCCTCGGCGAGCGGATCGCACGGGAACACAGCGCCCGGAATCGGACCAGCGCGCCCGATCAGGGCTTCCGCCAATTCGGCGTATTGTTCGATCACATGAGTGCCCTGCGTAATGACTTTTCTGGTGTACCACATGCTGGCAAGGTTCTCGCGAGGGTGAGCGGCGCCATAAGCGACCGGCGCACCGGACCAGCGCGCAAGGATGGCAGAGCGCATCGCGCCCTGCAAATCGATCACAACGTCGTAGTGGGCGGCGCGAAGGTCGCTCAGCCCGGCGGCAATCCGTTCCCAGGTTTGGCTGGAGAGAAGCGAGGATCGCCACCGTTTCAGGTTGACCGTATGAATGATGTCAACCAGCGGCCTTTGCGGGGACCGTGCACCGGAGCGCGGCGTGGGTAGCGTGCACAGTAACTCGGCCCAGCGTTCTTCGATCAACCATCCGATGGTTGCGTGCGGCAAGGCGGCTCGAAGCATGGCGGCGGCGGGAAGGGCGTGGACCACGTCGCCCATCGAACTGAGGCGCACGAGCAGGATGCGTTGGAAGGCGCTTGATGTTGGCGAATCTGAGGCGGTCATCCAGCGCGCCTCACGATTTCCGCGGCGTCAGCCGGGTGCGGATGATCTCGCTGGCGGAGTGATTCTTGGGGTCGCCGACGATCGCTACGCGGCCGCCATACTCTCGCACCGTGTCGGCCTCAGGAACGCTATCGGCGGCGTAGTCCGTTCCTTTGGCCTGCACGTCGGGCCGGATTTCGCGCAGGAGGGCGCGCACATCGCGCTCCGGAAAGATGACCACCGCGTCGACGTCTGCAAGAGCGGCGAGAATTTCGGCGCGCTCCTCGGCGGGCATGAGGGGACGGCCTTCGCCTTTGAGAGCCCGCACCGAATCATCGGAATTAATTGCCACCACCAGGCGGCCGCCCAATTGCTTCGCGGCATGCAGGTAGCGCACGTGACCGACGTGCAAAAGGTCGAAGCAACCGTTCGCCAAAGTGATCCGCTCGCCGGCACGGCGCCATTCTTCCGTGCGTTGGCGCAGCGTGGCGCGGTCGACGACCTTCGATTGTGCCGATGTGTTCAATGAGATCTTGTAGCAGGTGGCGCATTTTCCAACGCGTGCACCAGTTCCTGCCGCGTAACCGTCGCGGTGCCCCGCTTCATGACTACGATGCCGCCGGCGTAGTTGGCCAGCTGGGCTGCTTCTTCCGTGGATGCTCCCGCAGCCAGGGCGGCTGTGAAGGTTGCGATGACCGTGTCGCCTGCACCGGTCACGTCGGCGGCATCGTCGGAGCCGAAAATCGGGATGTCAACCGGTTTATGGCGCTGCGTGAAGGCGACCATGCCGTCGCGGCCTCTGGTGATCACCAGCGATTGTAATTTCATGCGGGCCATGAGTTGCTCGCCCGCAGAGATCAGCTTCGACCAGTCTTGGCCGATGCGCACGCCGAGGGATTCCTCCACTTCGGGCTCGTTCGGAGTTGCAGCTGTAATACCGGAATACTCAAGCATGCGGAAGCGCGAATCGAGCGTTACTGGAATTCCGCTCAAACCACCCTTGGCGCGGACCGCATTCAGGACCGCTGGGGTCGCCGCACCGTAACCGTAATCGGAGACCAGCAACGCGTCGGAGGCGCGGGCATATTCTCTCGCGGCCATCACCAGGCCGCGGGTGAGAAGCGAGTTTGGTGGAGCCTCGGCCTCGCGATCCACCCGCACGACTTGCTGACGTGCAGAGTGCGTATGTCCAGCCAGGATGCGCGTTTTGGTCACGGTGGTGTGGCTTTTGTCCCTGAGCACGCCGCTGAGGGGAACGTGTTTATGCCGGAAGGCCTTGATCAACAGGCGGCCCGGTTCGTCGTCCCCCACTAGCCCCACGGGCAGCACGTTCACATCGAGATCGGCAAGGTTATTGATGGCATTTGCGCCGCCGCCCGGGACGACCGTGCGCTCCCGATGCTTCAGGATCAGCACTGGAGCTTCACGCGACACGCGCGAGATCTCGCCGTACACAAATTCATCCGCCACCAGGTCGCCGAGGACCGTGACCGTGGTCTTCGGAAATGCATCGAGAATTTTTTTCAGGCGGTCGGTTTCTTTGGGATGCTTCGTCATCCGGATCAAGTCAGCCAGACCAGCAAGATTCTCTCATGCCCGCCGGGTTCGCTCCCCGAGGATCCGCAACATGGTATCCACGGCGTTAGCGGCGTCGACCAGTTCCATTTTGACGGGGACGACGGCGAGAGGCTGAAGTGCCGAGAAGTATCCGCCCAGGTTAATGGCGTCTTTTTCCGTGGTAACAAAGCCGTCGGCGTCACACTTCTCTCTTAGCGCTAGCAGTTCGCGGATGTCGCTTTCCCTGTACGCATGGTGGTCGCGGTAGACGGCTTCGGCCGCCGGCTCGATTCCCGCTTTGCGCAGCTGCAACATGAAATTCTGCGGACGGGCAATGCCGCAGAAGGCTACGGGGCGAGCGGGAATATTCGTTGGTCCGATACTTCGGAGCACGCGCCAGACCAGTTTCCCGTCGAGTGGGCAGCTGGTGGGAGAGGCGCCGCTGGTGAGAACCACGGCGTCAGCCCGCTCGAGCGAACGCAGGGGTTCGCGCAGGCGGCCGGAGGGGAGCAGACGATCACGCGCGTCTTCGGGCGTGACCAGCACGATGTCAAAATCGTGGGCGAGCGCGCGGTGCTGGAAGCCGTCGTCGAGAAGATGGAGTTGCGCTCCGAATTTCTCTTCGGCGAACACTCCAGCCTGGTAGCGGTCCTCGCCTACGACGACTGGAACTTCGAGGCGGCGAGCGATCAGCAGGGGTTCATCGCCGAATTTGCCGGCAGATCCACCCGGGTCTACGAGCAGTACTCCGTGGCTCTGACGTCCATAGCCCCGGGAAAGCACATCGAATGGGATCCCACGCGTCTTCAGCAGTTCTCCCAGCAGGATCACAAACGGCGTCTTGCCGGAACCGCCCACCGAGAGATTCCCCACGCTGACCACCGGACCCTGCAGCCGCCGTGCGGGGAGCAGGCCCCGGTCGTAGAGCTGGTTGCGCGCTCCGACGGCGACCCCATAGATGGCGGAGAGCGGGTTCACGATTTGGGGGCGCCCATCCCGGCGGCCGTTCCGACCGGCGCAATCAGCTTCAGGAGCGCGGCGAATGTCTTTTCGGTGGCTCCAGCCTGCGACCGCAACGTTTCAGCGGCGCGCCGGCCCAGCGCAACACGGTCGGGACCGTTCGAAATCAGCTCCATCAGGACCAACGGCAGTTCCGCGGGTCCAACGATTCGGACAGCGTCATTTGTCTGAAAAAGCCAGATGATGTCGCGGAAATTCTCGGTGTGATTTCCGACCACGATGGCGACGCCGTGGCGGGCCGGCTCGATGATGTTGTGCCCACCCTTGGGAACGAGACTTCCGCCGACGAACGCGATGTCGGCCAGTCCGTAGATCGCCGCCAGCTCTCCTATGGTATCGAGCAGCATGACGCCGCCGGAGATGGCCTCGCCGGTCCAAAGAGAACGACGCCAGAACCGGATGCCGAGGCTTTCGAGCAACGCCCCGACAACGGGAAAGCGCTCTGGATGGCGGGGCGCGAGGATCATGACGGCATGGGGATAACTGGCCAGGATGCTCAGGAAGGCCTGCAGCAACATGCGCTCTTCCTCGTCGTCCACCGTACTGCCGCAGACCAGGATGGGGCCGGCTTCGGATTTCTTGAAATTCTCACGCAGGCTTGCAACGACGGCGGGCGGCGTCGAAGGCTCGATGTCAAATTTGAGATTTCCGGAGACCTCAACTCGGGCTTCGGGCGCGCCAATATCGATGAGGCGCTTGCGGTCTTCCCAGGTCTGCGCCAGAAACAAGTCAACCTTGCCGATGACCGTGGGCAGCCACCAGCGGAAGCGCTTGTAGCCCGGCCACGAGCGGTCGGAGATGCGCGCGTTGACCACGGCGATCGCGGCACCGCTCTTCTTGGCGAGGCGAAGGAAGTTCGGCCAGAACTCGGTTTCAGCGATCACGACCAGTTGCGGGCGCAGCGCGTCGAGGTAGGGGCGGATCGCAAAACCCAGGTCGAGCGGAAAATAGAATACGTTCGGCTCGCCAAAGCGGGAGCGCGCCAGATTCTGTCCGGTGTCGGTAGTGGTGGAAACCACGATGCGGCAGGCGGGCCAGTTGAGGCGGATGTGCTTGACGAGTCCTCCGATGGCCAGCACTTCACCGACGGAGACGGCATGAAACCAGATGGTCGGCTGCGAAGTCGGCCCGGCCAGATGCGGTGGCACGAGGCCAAGCCGTTGGCCGAAGCCCTTCCGGTACTTTCCGTGACGCAGCATCTGGAAAATCCAATAGGGCAGACTGACGAGCAAGCCCGCGGCCAACAGCGCGCTGTAGACGAGGTACATGAAGTAACGACATTCTAAATCGCGCGAACGCGAATTGCGGGCAACTTGGACTTGTTCGGTCGGCGTCAAAGCTATAATCGACCTATGCGGCGCTCCTCCGGTGGTATCCGTGCGAAGGTACGCTCTGCGGCGCAGTTCGCCGCTGTACTTTTTCTTCTCAGCGCACTGGCCCTGGCCGCGAAAGAATTTGTGAAGCCGGCGGCGACGCCAGCTCGGACGTATCCGGCGCACGACGAACACGCGAACGAAGCTGTAGCCGTTGGGGCCGATCCCTACGACAGCGCGGAGAAATCCCAGATCTTCATCGTCAAGTGGAATGAAGAGGGCTTCCTGCCGATCTTCGTCGTGGTGACGAACGATAGCGATCAGCCGATTTCGCTGGCCGACATGCAAGCACAGTTCATCACTTCGCACCGCGACAAGCTGGCGGCCGCGACTAACGATGATCTTTACCGGCGGTTGGCGCATGTCTCGACGGGGCGAGTGTACCCTCTACCCTTTCCGCGCACGAAGGTGAAGGGAGCCGTGAGTAAGAAGGCGCTCGACGAGATTGACGGCGCCCAGTTCAGCGCCAAAGCGGTGGAACCGCACTCGACCCAGTCGGGATTCATGTTCTTCGACGTGAGCGGGATCTCTTCACCACTCGCGGGGGGCCGCTTCTATATGACGGGCGTGCGCGACGCCAAGGGCGGTGAGTTGCTGTATTTCGAGATTTATTTCCAGAAATAGTAAGTCGCAACATTCGGCAGGGCTAGTATCCGGCTTACCAAAAACCCACAGCCCTTCGGGCTGCTGGACCCTTCGACTTCGCTCAGGGCAGGCTCACGAGGGCGGGCGTCCCCACGTGGTTTGTGCCGCTCGCACGGCCTGATGTTGCATTGGCCCCTGCTGCGGGAGGGCGGTGGACGCGGGCTATAATCGCTGGATATGGTGACTACGCCAGACTCGACGGTGGCGGCCCGGGCGAAATATGAGCCTGTCATCGGCCTCGAAGTACACGTCCAGCTTCTGACCACGAGCAAGATTTTCTGCTCGTGCTCCACCCGCTTCGGAAATCCGGCGAACACGAATGTCTGTCCGGTGTGCCTCGGGATGCCCGGCTCGCTGCCGGTCCTCAACAAGAAAGCCGTGGAGTTCGCCGTGCTCGCGGGCATGGCGCTGAACTGCCGCATCAATGAGACTTCGATCTTCGCGCGCAAGAATTACTTCTATCCCGACCTGCCCAAGGGCTACCAGATTTCGCAGTACGACAAGCCACTGGCCGAGCATGGCTTTATCGAGATCAAGATCGGCGGCGCGAAGAAGAAGATCGGGATCACCCGCGTCCACATGGAAGAGGACGCGGGCAAGAGCTTGCACGAAGGCTTCGCCGATGCCGCCGAGAAGACGGCCATCGACCTGAACCGCACCGGGGTGCCGCTGATCGAGATCGTGAGCGAGCCGGACATTGCGTCGCCGGAGGAGGCCTACGAGTACCTGACTCTGCTCAAGGAAATCATTCTGTACACCGGGGTGAGCGACTGCAACATGGAAGAAGGCTCGCTGCGCTGCGACGCCAATATCAGCGTGCGGCCGCGCGGGCAGAAAGAATTCGGCACCAAGACTGAAATCAAGAACGTGAATTCGTTTCGCTTCATCCGCGAGGCGCTGGAGTACGAGATCGAGCGGCAGGTTGACGTGATCGAATCGGGCGGCAAGATTAAGCAGGAAACGCGGCTTTACAACTCGCACGAGGGCAAGACATACGGGATGCGCTCGAAAGAGCAGGCGCACGATTATCGATACTTCCCGGAGCCGGATCTTTTGCCGCTGGTCGTCGACGAAGCATGGAAAACTGAAATCGCGAAGCAGTTGCCCGAGTTGCCCGAAGCGCGGCGGACGCGACTGGTGAAGGAATACGGGATCACTGAGTATGACGCGGGGGTGCTCACCTTCACCAAGGACCTGGCCGATCAGTTCGAGGCGGCGGCGAAGGCAGCGAACAATCCCAAGCGCGTGGCGAACCTGGTGCAGGGCGAGCTGATGGGGCGGTTGAAGGCGAAGAACCTGGACATTGGCCAGTCGCCGATTTCGATGCAAGGAGTGGCGGCGTCAGCGGACCTGGTGGAGGCGGGCGCGATCTCGGGCAAGATGCTCAAGGACCTCTACGACCTGAGCTTCGAGCGCGGGAAGGATTTTCCGGCGGTGTATGAGGAGGAAGGGCGGCCGGTCCAGTCGAGCGATACGTCGGCGCTCGAGAAGATCATCGACGAACTGATCGCCGCGAATCCGAAGCAGGTGGAGCAGTACCGGGGCGGGAAGAAGACGATGATCGGGTTCTTCGTGGGACAGGTGATGAAGGCGTCCAAGGGGCAGGCGAATCCGCAGGTGGTGAATGAAGTGCTGACGAAAAAGCTGGACGGGTAGGAACATGTGCGATCGGCGGTGAAATGACGTGGCTAGGGGAACAACAGCTCGATCAACTAAAGTAGCTTGTCTGTTTCTGACGTTGTGCTCTTCTGCATTGCTCTTGGCTTCAAGGTGGAAAGGTCGATGCCAACGCCGTTGAATCACTTCTTGCCGCTCTCGAACAGCCAATGCCTGACCAGCCATCCCTGGAGGCATGTGGAATCAATGAGCGTTGGCTGCTGGCCAGCTACACGCGAGGTCTTGAGAATTACACTCACGAAAGGGTGAGTAACCTCTCACCGAAACAGGTTGAGCTATTTAAGGCCCATTTCACTGATGTTGCGAATGCACAGGCTGCCTTCGCAGAGCTCTTCAAGGGCTGGCATACAGACGACTATCCTGAGTTATCCGTGACCGTGGATGTGGGTGTCATGGAGTTCGGTGTTCAATCCCGCTCGCAGCACCCGTTCATGCTGCCTTGGTTCGGCATGGATCGACCTCGTGGCGGCTACAACTGCCAGATCAGCCAGGCGATCGCCGCGCTGCTACCTCTAAGAAGTTTCCTAATAGGGACAGGCTCGTTCTGACGGGCAGGTTTCGATGGGAGTTGACTGAGCAGGTCATGAGTACGGTCGAGCACGAGTGCAATGCTCTTGATACCGAATTCAAGGTCGGTGCGGAATTGGCGCCGGTCTTCGCTCGTTTCACTCCTCTGAAATCGGCTATAAGTAACCTTTCGTCTATCGACCTGGATGGCGACAAAGCTTGGAACTCGGAATTGCAGTCCAAGGAGCTTCCCCCCAACTTGATCGTTGGAGTTAGCCTGCGTTACTACAAGAACAGGTTGATCGGTGCCGATGAGTTTCTCAGTCGCCTTCCAAAGTACTCCACCTTAGTTTTATCCGTGCCGTGGCTGTCGCGCTACTTGCGGCGGTCCGGAGGGACAATGCAGCTCCGTTATGTGGACGGGCGATCCCTAAACTCGAAGGCTGAGGCGAGCCTGACTGAAGACCTCCGAAAGCACGGAAAAAGAACTAGGCAACGTGGTCTCACAAGCGGCTGTTGACAGCGCCTTTATCGAAGTCGACACCGGCTCTGGTTGCTGGTCGAGGGCAGTCGTCCTTCCAACCAAGGAGGTTCTCCTCTGGCATTTCCAGTGCGATTCAGCCCTAGGGTTCGCTGGCGAAGGATTTCGACACGTGGGACTATTACGGCTGGCGAAGCACCGGCACGCTTGTGGACCCTGACGGAACACTGGTGGGATGAGCGGTCCGCCCGACAGGGCGAAGCGGGAATCGACACCTGGAAGTGACCGCGGCCAATGGCGGAGCCCGAAATCCACCACCGGGGCCAGATCTACCTGTATTTGAGCATGTTAGGGGTCCCGACGCCTCCGCTGTACGGGCAGACTTCCGAGCAGCTTCGGGAGCGCAGCCTCCGATCCTAGCCGCTGGTCAGTCACTTCGGTCATCTAAGAAGAGGCGCGCTTACTCGATAAGATAGGTCCTTGGGGATCGTGTCGGCCGGGATGGAGGCTTGTCCATGAAGGTTAAGCTTGATCGCATCATTAGTCTGGCGACACTGACGGCATCGGTGGCGGCGCTGGCGCTCGTCCTGAGGAAGCCGCAGCCGGTGGCTACGCCTATGCCGCCCGCGGCGGTGGCGGCGAATGCGCAGTCTTTTCAGGACAAGATAGAACAACTGGAACAGGCCAAGGCCCAGGGACAGCCCGGCACCGAGGTTCGACTTACTTCGCAGGAAGTGTCGGCGGCCATCGCGCAGGCTTCGGGAACGCTGACGAGTCAGGGCGCGGGTTCGGCTGGCGCTCCAGCCAGCGGCGGCTCCGACGGATCGCTCTCCGGAGATCTCGGTCCCGGCCAGCCCAACATCAAGGACTACCAGGTCAGTTTCGAGGGGGATCTGGTCAAGGGACAGTTTCTGACGCAAGTTGCCGGGAAAGATGTTTGGGTCACGGTGGAAGGGCACCTCGGGTCCAAGGACGGCTACGCCACGTTCGAGCCGACGAAATTCAAGGTCGGCGACCTCAGCGTGCCGGTTTCGCTGGTGAACGATCAACTGCAGAAACGGCTGATGGAACAACGCGACCGCCTGAAGTTGCCGGACTCAGTGAGCGGCATGAAAGTCGAGAACGGCGAAGTGGTACTCAACCAGTGAACAAGCAGTTGGCACTTAGCATTTGGCAGTTAGCTGAAATCCACGGAAGGTCAGGCCTCCTGATTCGCAGCGTATTGCTAAATGCCAAGTGCTAGTTGCCAACTGCCAAGGCTGCACGAACCTCTGAACCTCTACGACGTACTAACGCGCCGAAGCTCCCGCCTGCTCAATTGTGCTTAATCAACTTTCCGTCCTTCTTGCCGTTGAGATCGTTGTAGAGAGTTTCGATGAATACGTCAGAGGAGATGAAATCTCCCGACCATTTCTTCCACGGCTCCAACACTTTCTCCTGCTGCAACTGAGCGAGTGTCTTACCCTGATGCATGCCTTTCTCCACCACCGCCCGGGTCTCTTTCAGCATCTTCACGTAGTCGCGCACATCATCCAGGTTTGAAACCGCGCCGTGCCCGGGGATGACTTTTACATCTGGCGGAAGCTTGGGAATCACCTCGTCCATCGCGGCAATCATGCCCTCGACGCTGCCGCCGCCGCCCAGGTCAATGAAGGGAAAGCCGTAGCGCACGAAATCGTCGCCCATGTGCACGACGTTCGACTTGGGAAAAAAGATGATGCTGTCGCCGTCGGTGTGCCCACTGGGGAAATGGAGGGCGCGGATGTCCTCGCCGTTCAGGTGCACGGTGACATCGTGATCGAAAGTGATGATCGGTAGGGCTTCCTTGGGCTGCGGCTTGGCCTCCATCTTCACGGAGCCGAGATTGCCCACCGCGCTGCCTTCTTCCAGGCGCTTGCGTACGTTGTCGTGCGCGATGATGGGAGCCTGCTTCTGGAAATAGGCATTTCCGCCCGTGTGGTCGCCATGGTAGTGGGTGTTGATGATGAAGCGGATGGGCTTGTCGGTGACGTCTTTGAGAGCGGCCTGGATCTTGTCGGCCAGCGGAGCATACTGATCGTCGACGATAACGATGCCGTCGTCGCCCACGGAAGCGCCGATGTTGCCGCCGGCGCCTTCGAGCATGTAGACGGAACCCGCGACCTTCGTGACTTTGATCTGGACCTTGCTGAAGTCCTGATCTTGGGCGAACGCGAGCGATACCGCGAAGGCTAGAACCAATCCTAGAACCGGCAGTTTGCGCATCGAAAGCTCCTCCGTAAGAACGGGGGATTGTATATCGGCGGTAAGGGATTCTGCAGGGCGGGGAGCGCAGTGGTTGCTCTGCCAGAAAAGCTTAACCGCAAAGATCGCAAAGGCTGCGCTAAGGACGTAAAGAATGTTTCACAGACGCGCGCCGCCACGTGCATGGGTCCTTCGCTTCGCTCAGGAGGACAAGTGTGGGGGGTATGGCGAACTTCGCCAGGCTACAACGTGCCCTGGAACAGCGGAAAGAGCTGATCGGCGCCGGCGCGGTAGATAGCCCAGGCAGAGCCGGTAGCGGAGACCTGGCGGAAGAGCAATTCTCCGCGGCCGTCGCCGTCGGCATCCACGGCATCGATCAATTCGAGGCGCGGGAACTCATCGAGATGGCGGGTGTCGGTCACGGTGACATTGAGCTTGCGCAGGTCGCCGTAGATATCGACCTTGTCGACCAATGTGACGAAGTACGTGAGGTCTTGAGTAGCCTCGGCGGATGGGCCAGTGCCCTTCGGCATGTGGGCTTTGGCGCTCAGCACGAACACGGGCTCGTTCGTGTTCCACAGATCGAAGGCACGGAACTGGACATCCTCAAAACTCGGCTGAGGCGTCTTGGCCGCGCCGCGCGAGGGACGCGCCGGACGCGGGGCAGGCTCGGCTCCCGGAACCGCGGGCGCGATCTGTTTCGCGCGGGCGAGAACTGCATCGGTCGCGAGGGCCAGCATCTTCTTGCGGAAGTTCTGTTCTTCGTCGGGCTTGATGTCGTAAGAGTAGGGGCGTGGGTCGGGGCCGCCGGCATCCGAGATAGCAGGGATCAGCTGCGGCGAGGCGTTCTTCTTGTCTTTCTCCGTCTTGGTTGCCGCCCCTTTTGTGGTTGCGGCTGTTGTCTTCAGAGCCGATGCGGAACCTGCCCCGGGGCCGAGGGAGTGAGTTTTGCCTCGCTGAAGAACTGGCCGGTTCGGATCGTCGTCGTTGCTCGACGTGTTGTAGCTGGGGCTGGAACTCGTGGCCGGGCTGGCCTCGTCGGGGGGCTTCGCGGCCACCGGTGGTGGCGCGGCTGGTTTGGTGTCGGCCGTGCTGGAGGCCGCGGGCGGAGCCTTCGCTTCCGGCGAGGCGGACGGAGGCGTGGGTGGCGGCGCCGATTTCTCCGCCTCGGGGCGACGCAGTATGGGCGGGCCTTCGTCTTCATCCATCTTTGGCTTGGAATCGTCGTGGTGCTTCTTCGCAGGCTCGGAGCCGGCGGGCCGCCATTTCCCCTCCGCCAGCCATGTGTTTCCAGTGTGCAAGACCTCGCCTACCGTGAACAGCCCTTGTGGAACTCCGGTGCGTTCAGCCTCGTACACGGTTTCGCCCCAGATCGCGAACGGGACTGGGGAAGCCTTGTAGGCGCTTGCGTCGTAGAACTTGCCATCCACCAGGATGGCGATGGGGATGAGGCGGGCGCTGCCGTCGGGGGCAAGTTCCAACAGGCCCACCGCGCGCGGACCGGTTTGTTTCGGTTTCCGGGTAAGCTGCGCTTGGGCAAGCAGCACCGCGCTGGCGCCGAGCAGCGCGCAGATGACGGCGCGGCTAACCCTGCGGTATAACCATGGACGGATTGGAGACGCTACCATGCTCGACATCAATGATAAAGCCCCGGACATTACGTTAGAGGATGAGAATGGGAAAGAGGTTTCCCTGAAGGATTTTAAGGGGAAAACGGTGGTCCTGTACTTTTATCCGCGCGCCGACACTCCCGGCTGCACCAAGGAAGCTTGCGAGTTCCGCGATACCTACAAGCGAATCCAAAAGACGGGGGTGGTGCTGCTCGGGGCATCCCCGGACACGCCTCAGGCGCAGAAGAAATTCCAGGAGAAGTTTCACCTGCCGTTTACGCTGCTGGCGGATGCCGACAAGAAGCTGTGCAACGCGTTTGGCGTGATCCAGGAAAAGAATATGTATGGGAAGAAGGTGATGGGCGTGGTGCGGACCACGTTCATCATCGGGCCCGATGGCAAGATCCAACATGTATTTCACAAGGTGAAGCCCGAGGGGCATTCGGAACAGGTGCTGGAGTATTTAAAGCAGGCGGCGTGAGAGGCGAAGCTGCCGCGTCGACTGGATTGGAGAGAAATTGGGCCGGGGCCGCCTGAAGCGGGGAGAGACGCGGCTGGCAAGCCCCGTCTCTACCATGGAACGCGCGGAGTCGCCTACTTTGCTGTTGCGGCTGCGGTCGTGGTGAAGCTGAGCGTTTTCTCCGCGGGGATCACGGCCTCCTCTTTCCCGGTCGCTGCGGCTACTCCCGTTCCAGCTGCTGCGCCGGCTCCCGCGCCAATCGCAGCGCCCTTGCCTCCACCCGCAATGCCTCCGATGAGCGCTCCCACGGCGGCTCCGCCACCGATCTTGGTGGCGTTGCTTTTGGCATGACTCTTACCCTCGATGTGGTAGCTGCCGGTGGAGAGCGCGACGGTTTTGCCTCCGACTTGGAGGGAGGTGAGCCGAACGGAGAGCTGCCCGGGGGCATGGAGGCGTCCGCTGGACTTGGCGACGGTCACCTTGCCACGAGCGGGTGAACCGGCCTTGGCCAAGGTTTTACCGTTGACGACGAGGTCACGGGCGAGTGTGGCATCGAAACGATCGCCCACTTTGGCGGTTCCGGAGCTGATTTCCTGTCCTGCGCGTATGGTGATATGGGTGCCGGCCGGAACGGTCTGGGCAAAGGCTGCGAGGGTCAGGGCGAGTGTGGGCACGGCGATTTTCAGGGTTCTCCCGAGCATGAGTTCTCCTTGATCTGTGAAAGTCAGGTTGTTCTTGATTGCGCCCATTTTACAGGCGGGGAACGCGAGTCGAGAATAAGATCTATGCGAACGCGCCCAAGGAGCGCGGCCAGTTATGAAGAAACTTGCGATACTCGTTCTCGTTTACATCATCGGGAGTGTTTCAGGCGTCATCTTCCACTCGATGACCTCAGGCGCGGCAGATCAGCTTCGCATTGCCATGCTGGAGAGTGAGCTGAAATCTCGAAACGACAAGCTCGACAAGTGCACGGACGCGTTGATCAACGGCCTGCATCCCACCATTCCCCAGGCTGCGGCTCCCGCAAACTCGACCGTTTCGAAGTGAAACCCCAAAGCGCTGGAATCGCCAAGGCGGCGGCTGAGGTTAGAGCTTTTCGCTGAGAGCTGACGGCTGAGAGTTGGGGGTCTCCGTCCCCATCATCTGCGGAATCGTCATGAACTCATATCCCTCGGCCTCATACTTTTCGATCAGCATATTGGTAGCCAGCACGGTTTGTGATCGATCCGCGCCAAAGGCTTGATGCCCACCGTCGTGCATAAGAACCACGTCCCCGCCGCGCATTTGCCGCGCACACGTCTGCAAGATTTTCTCGGCCGGCGGAGTCTCCCAGTCCCAGCTGGTGACACTCCACAGGATCGGCTCCAGGCCAAGCGACCGCGCAATCCGCAAGGTCACGGGCCGCCTTCCGCCGAACGGCGGGCGAAACAGCTTTGGCGTCTCGCCGGTACCCTCTTGCACCGCGCGCTGGCATTCTTCCAGCTGATTCCGCGTTTCGACCGCGGCCGACACCACCAGGTGGGGATGGGTAAAAGTATGGTTGCCGATCACGTGCCCGGCCTTGAGCAGATCGCGCACCAGGTCAGGACGGCGCTGCACGTAGCGGCCAATCAGGAAAAAAGTAGCGCGCACATCGTGCTTCGCGAGCACCTCGAGCAACCGCAACGTGTGGGGATCGTTGGGGCCATCGTCGTAGGTGAGCGCGATCTGCTTCGATCCGCGCGGCCCGCGCGCGAAGGCCCGGCCAAACCCCTGCGCCGTCGGCGCCATCGATTGATAGGCTGCAGCTCCCGCTGCCCCAAGCAAAGCTGCGCCACCCACGCCCGCGCCGATGAGAGGACCAACCATCCCGCACGATTGTAAATCGATGCCGACCGTAAATTGCCAAGTGCTCTATTAACTCTTTCCGCAATTGCTTCCCTGCGCCGCTCGGGATATTCTGCAGTGCGACGCGTTCGCTGCGAGCCCATGGCCAATCTCTTCGAAAGTCCCCGCTACATTGCAGTCGAAGGCCCCATCCGAGTCGGAAAAAGCACGCTGGCCCGCATCCTGGGAGAACGCCTGAACGCGCAGCGGGTCATTGAGCCCGAAGAAAACCCTTTCCTCCGTTCTTTCTACGAGGGAGAGCCTGGGGCAGCGTTTCAAGCTCAATTCGCTTTCCTCGTCCGTCGTTTTGAGCAACTGCACTCGCTCGACCTGGGTGCGCGCGCACAAAGAACCATCGTCTCCGACTTCATTTTCGAAAAGGACAAGCTCTTCGCCTGCCTGAATCTCAGTGACGTCGAACTGGAGACCTACAACCGCTACTACAATTTTTTCCGTGAGCAGCTGCCCACGCCCGATCTTGTCATCTACCTGCAGGCTTCCCCGGAGGTCCTGAAAAAGCGTTTGAAAAAGAAAAACGCTCCCGGCGAGAAGGCCATCAGCGACGAGTACCTGGAAGAGGTCATTAAGGCCTACGAGCACTTTTTCTTTCACTACACATCGTCAGACCTGCTCATCGTCAACACGTCAGAGATCGATTTCGTCGACCGCAACGAAGACCTGAAAGAACTGCTCCGAAAAGTCACGGAGCCCATCAAAGGCACGCAGTACTTCCTCCCTTTGGGCAGCCAGGAAGCGGCCAGCGCGTAGAAACAGTCGTCAGTCGCTAGTCGTCAGTCGTCAGCCAAACCGCAAATTGCAACGCCGGGAGCCGGCCTGCGGGCTGTCGATTCCCCGAAACTAAGCGATTGACAGGTAAGGACATAGATGAAGCAGCGGAGTCCTGGCGGATGAACTCGTCCTGACGACTTGCGACTAACGACTTGCGACTAACGACTTGCGACTGGTTTTATCCACTTTTTCGATCTAAACTATCTCTCGCTCGCATCCAAGATGTGACAGGCTCTATCCGGCCGGGCCGGAGGGGCACTGGAGGACATCGTGAGTCTCACGCCGATTGGCGAACCTCGCCAGAAAATCACTGTCGCTTCCCTTCGCGAAAACAAACTCCATCACCAACCGATTACGTGTTTAACCGCGTACGACTACGCCAGCGCGCGCCTGGTCGACGATGCTGGCATCGATATGGTGCTGGTCGGCGACTCGCTCGCCATGACCATGCTCGGCTACGAGAACACGCTTTCGGTCACGATCGACGAAATGCTGCATCATGCCAAGGCCGTGCGCCGCGCCGTGAAGCACGCGCTGCTTGTGGTCGACATGCCCTACGGTTCCTACCACGTCAGCCCCGACGAGGCCGTGCGCAACGCCGCCCGCTACGTGAAGGAGGCGGGGGCCGAGGCGGTCAAGATCGAAGGCGGGGCAAAACGCGCCGACCTGATTCATCGGATCATCGACGCGGAGATTCCCGTTGCCGGACACATCGGCCTCACCCCGCAGTCTGTGAACGTGATGGGTGGCTACAAGGTGCAAGGCAAAGACCTGACCGCCATCGAGCACCTGATGCGCGATGCGGTCGCGCTCGATCGCGCCGGGGTGGCGTGCATATTCCTGGAAGGAATCCCGCGTGAAGTTGCGGCGATGATCACGGCCGAAGTTGAGACTCCGACCATCGGCATCGGCGCCGGACCCGAGTGCGACGGGCAGGTGCTGGTGTTCCACGACATCCTGAACCTGACGTTTCAGCCACCGGCAAAATTCGTGCGCCGCTTCGGAGATGCGGCCGCGGAGATCACGCGCGCCGTGCAGGCGTTCCGCGCCGACGTGATCTCGCACCAGTATCCGTCAGACGCGGAGTCGTATCACCTGCCCAAAGAGACGCAGGCCGCGCTGGAAACGGTGTTGCAGCGCAAGCGCGCCATGCGGCGGTAGCGAGACGGGTAGCCCCGCAGCGATGTCGTGTGATCCACGACCTAGGGATCCCATGCAAAACTTAAGGACTTCATCCAACGAAACTGGCTGGAGTCCCGCAGGGACGGCAGAAACTAGCCCAGGACGTAAGTCCGGGGACAGCTGGCCGTGAGAACTGAGTCCCGGAGGGCCGACACGCAAGGAAGCGGGCGTGAGCCCGCGAGCCGGCGCTATCGCAGCTGACCCCCTCTCACGCATGAAAATCCTCGAGACCGTCGACTCAACCCGCGCCGCCACGCGCGCGGCCCGCCGTCAGGGACTGAGTGTGGGCCTCGTCCCCACCATGGGTGCGCTGCATGAAGGACACATGTCCCTGGTCCGTGCCGCGAAAGGGCAGACTGACTACGTCGCTGTTTCCCTCTTCGTCAATCCCCTGCAGTTCGGGCCCAACGAAGATCTCGCCAAATATCCGCGAACGTTGGAGCGGGACCTCGATCTACTCAAGCAGGCCGGCGTCGACCTCCTGTTCGCGCCCGCTGAAGCTGAAATGTATCCCAACCGCGCTGCCACTTTCGTCAACGTCGAGGGCCTCAGCGAGCGTCTCGACGGCCGATCCCGTCCGGGGCACTTCCGCGGTGTAACGACTGTGGTCTCGAAGCTGTTCCACATCCTCGAGCCCGAGCGGGCCTTCTTCGGGCAAAAAGACGCCGCCCAGGTGGCCATCATCCGGCGTATGGTTCGCGACCTGAACCTGCCCGTGCAAATTGTGGTCTGCCCCATCGTCCGCGAACCCGACGGCCTAGCGATGAGTTCGCGCAACGCCTATCTCAATCCCGACCAGCGCCAGCAGGCTCTGGTGCTCTCGCGATCGCTGCGGCGGGTGGAAGAGTTGTTCGGGCAGGGCGAACGGGATGCCGCGAAGCTTGAGGTCGCCGGCCGTCATGTTGTCGCGGAAGAGCCCGCCGTCCGGCTGGACTATCTGGCGATCGTCGATCCCGACTCTTTGGAGCCGGTCAACCCGGCTGCGCCCGGCGCTCTGGTGGCCGTCGCCGCCTACGTTGGAACTACACGTTTGATTGACAATCACGTGCTCGGCGCGAGCAACACACCCTAATCCAGCTTCTTTCCAGACACGTACTGGTTCCCCGCAACGATGAAGCGCAGGGGCCGTTCTGCCGCTTGGGTGATGCCGATCCGAGGCGTGACCTTCACTCGCGGAGGCGTCGCGCCGTCGTCAGCGATCGACAAATCCGATCGCGACGATGTCAGGTCTTTTCCGTTGTCGCGCGCGCGCGTAATTCCAAACGCTTCCGCCAGCCGGCCAGGGCCGCTGGTCAGTTTGCGGAGATCATTCGCGTCGTCCAGAGAGAGACCACGCCCGCGCACCATCTCCTCGATGCCCGCCAGCGGCTCGAGGGCCCGGAATAGCACGCCTCCCGCTTCGCCATCCGGCAGGCACGAAACATTGAAACAATAGTGATTCCCGTAGATGAAATAGACGTACGCAAAACCGGGAGGTCCCCAAAGAACCGCGTTGCGCTGCGTGCGTCCGGCAAACGAGTGCGCGGCCGGGTCGTTGCGTCCGAGATAGGCCTCGACTTCAACGATGCGTGCGATCCGCAACTTCCGCCCGTCCCTTCGCACCAGCAATTTCCCGAGCAGATCGCGTGACACACGACGCGGATCGCGATCGTAAAAGTCGCGCGGCAGCGGAACCAAATTTCGCGCGGGCGCGGAGCGAGAGATCTTCATACCCCAAAAAAGACATTCTGTCCGCCTCGATCCATCAGGTCGAGCGGACCCACAGAAGAAGCATGTCTGGTGAAGTCTAAAGGAAGCTCGAAAGCTACGCTGCCACCATCGCAAACGCCTGCTTCGCCGCGGCAACCGTCTTCTGAACGTCTTCCGCGGTGTGCGCTGCGCCCAGGAAAGCCGCCTCATATTGTGACGGCGGCAGATACACACCACTGTCGAGCATGCTTCGGAAAAAGCGTCCGAAGGCCTCAGTGTCGGACTTCGACGCCGAATTCCAGTCCGTGACCGGGCCTTGGGTGAAGAACCAGGTGAACATCGAGCCGACGCGGTTGTGCGTCATGGGGACACCCGCGGTCTTTGCCGCCGCCGCTACACCGGCGACCAGTTCGCCGCTGAGTTTGTCGAGCTGCTGGTACAAAGTCTTGTGCTCTTTCAGGTAACGAAGCTGGGCATAGCCAGCAGCCATCGCCAGCGGATTTCCGGAGAGCGTTCCCGCCTGATACATCGGACCGAGAGGGGCGACCAGGTCCATGATTTCTGATGGACCGCCGTAGGCACCGACGGGCAACCCCCCGCCGATGATCTTGCCCATCGTGGTCAGGTCGGGCTGAATGGCGTAGAGCTCCTGGGCTCCGCCGAACGCCAGGCGGAATCCGGTCATGACTTCATCGAAGATGAGCAGGGAGCTGTCGTTCGAAGTCACAGCGCGCAGCGCTTCCAGATATCCGCGCGCGGGCGGAACGCAGCCCATGTTGCCGACGACCGGTTCCACGATTACGCAGGCGATCTGGTGCTTGAATTTCGTAAAAGCGGCCTCCAGCGCATCGGTGTCGTTGAACGGCAGCGCGAGAGTGAATCGCGTGAATTCCTCAGGCACTCCGGCGGAGCCGGGAATACCGAGGGTGGCTACCCCGGAGCCTGCTTTCACCAGCAACGCGTCAGCATGCCCGTGGTAGCAGCCCTCAAACTTCACAATGTATTTACGCTTGGTGTAGGCGCGTGCCAGTCGGATCGCGGACATGGTGGCCTCGGTGCCGGAACTCACGAAGCGCACTTTCTGCATATGCGGAAAGGCGGACAGGACCAGTTCCGCAAGATCGGCCTCGGCCGGGGTAGAGGCTCCAAAGCTTGTGCCGTTGCGGAGGGCGGCGCCCAGCGCTTCGATGACAACCGGGGCGGCATGCCCGAGAATGAGCGGGCCCCATGACCCGATGTAGTCCACGTATTCGTTGTCATCGGCATCCCAGATGTGGGCGCCCTGGCCGCGAACTACGAACGGAGGATCTCCACCCACTGCATGAAACGCTCGCACAGGCGAGTTCACCCCTCCCGGAATCATCTTTTCCGCACGCTTCTGCAGTTTGCGCGACTGGTCGAGTTTGCGGGGCATTGGGCTCCTCCTGCGGCTTCTCTCCGAAACAAATAACTATAGCAGCGGGAATTTCGGGGGCAGCGGGAACCAGTCACGCGCAGATGTGACAGGTGGCACATGCTGGCCAGTGCACAAATTCACGAGATATTCACAGAACCGCAATACGTCAGAAACATCAGGGATTTAGCCTCTTTTCAGTACAGTTGCCCTTCTAACCGGGAGGGTTTTCTAGGACAGCCTCGGGGGCTCCGGGCTGTCCTGATTTCGTTTTGGGCAGACCTCGCGGGTGCGCAAGTTAAGCTTGGGTTTTTCTTGAACGCAAATGCATTTGGGTATCCTTACTATACCCCCCTATGGTATACCGAGAGTCGGTCGCCAGCTGTAGTGGGCGAGGGTTAGTCGGATGTCAGACGACTTGGCCTGCCGGGGACGCGGCAAATCCTGCAAATAGAGATCCGAGTGAAGAAGGTCGAGGTCGCCAGGAATTTCGAACTCCTCAAGGAGGCGCGCCGAGCACGGCGTTGGCTTGGGCCGGCGCTGTTGCTGTGTCTAACGAGTGCCGCGCCGGGGCAGACGTCCGAATCAGCCGGGGACCCGCCAGCCGACGACCCTTCCGTCACTATGTTTTCTCACTCGCAGAGCCCACGTTGGTGGATTTCAGGGCAGGACAACATCATCTTCCAGTGGCATCCGCCGTTTGATGCCAAGTACAGTGGGACCAACAGCCTTCGTACCAAAGCGGAACATGCCACCTCGAACATCGCGACCCTTTTTACGGGTCTAGCCCTGACGAACACGACCGAGATCTTCATGCACTTTGAAGGAGCGGCCGGGGGTGGCATCAGCGACGCGCTGGGCCTGGGAGGGTTCACGGATCTCGACGTGGTGCGCAACCCCACACTGGGGCCCACGCCGTACATCGCGCGCGGCATGATCCGACAGATCGTGCCCCTGAGTGACGAAACCACCGAAGAGGAGCGCAATCCCTGGTACCTGAACACGCGCGTACCCGTCCGGAGGCTGGAATTCCGTTTCGGCAAGTTCGGTCTGAACGACTTTTTCGACATCAACGACGTGGGCACCGACAGCCATTCGCAGTTCCTGAACTGGACGGTCGACAACAACGGTGCCTACGACTACGCGGCGGACACGCGCGGATACACCGTCGCATTTTTGGCGGAATACCATGACCGGGGCTGGGCATTCCGCTTTGGCGAAGGGCTGATGCCCAGAGTGGCCAACGGGATTGACCTGGTCTGGACCCTGCGCCAGGCACGCGCGGAAAACTATGAACTGGAACTCCGCCCGCATACTTTCGGAGACCGGGGAACCACACTTCGCCTGCTTTCTTTTGTGAACCATGCCAACATGGGCGTATATCGGGACGCTGTCAACAATTACCTCGCAGGCAAGACGTCCGTGCCCGAAATCACGGCGCACCCGCTGCAGACCACGGTGAAATACGGGTTCGACGTCAACCTGCAGCAGGAAGTGACGCACTCGATGCGGGTGTTTTCACGCTTCGGATGGAACGAAGGCCAGCACGAGTCGTACGCGTATACCGAGGTCGATCAGACTGTGCAACTGGGAGCCGACTACAGCGGGGAACGCTGGAAGCGGAAACTCGACAAGGTGGGCGCCGTGCTGGTGTCGAATGCGATCAAGGCCGACCACCAGCTTTACCTGAAATTGGGTGGCAAGGGATTCTTGTTGGGGGATGGGAACCTGAACTACGGGCGCGAGAACATCGTTGAGGCTTACTACAACGCCCACGTCTGGCGGGGCTATTCCATGGGTTTCGACATCCAGCACATCAACAATCCCGGCTACAACCGAGACCGCGGACCGGTGCTGGTGCCCTCAGTCCGCTTCCACCTCGAATTTTAGTCGCACCGGGCAACACGGGGACGCCCGGAGTAAGGCAAAAGCCCCGGCACGAACTTATTTCTCCACTTTCACGCCCTTCCAGAACGCAACATAGCCCTTGATCTGCTTGGCCGCGGCCTTCGGTTCGGGGTAGTACCACGCGGCATTCGCGTTGTGCTTACCGTTGACCTCAACGTCGTAGTAGCTCGCAAGGCCTTTCCAGGGGCAGGTGGTGTGGTGGGTGCTCGACTTGAAATACTCGTTCTTGATCGCTTCAGGCGGGAAGTACTGGTTGCCTTCCACCTCGATGGTCTGGCTGCTCTCGGCCAGAACTGCATTTTCCCAGATTGCTTTTGCCATAGCGCCCCATTAGATTCCAAGGCGGAGACATGGTTTCAAAGGAATGCTGACCGCGTCGAAAGGGCACTACAACGGCCACTCTATGGTTGAGACGTTGCGTAGAGTGCTGGTGTGCTCGCCACAAATCGCGGGATGGGATGACCCCGCGCGAGCGGAGCGGTGGCAGGAACTTGGATTTTCCCATCGCCCTGATTTTGCCGTCGCACAAGCCCAGCACGACGCACTTTGTCGGATTCTGCAAGAGGCTGGAGCTGAGGTCACTCACCTCGCCGCGTCGGCAGACCTGACTTTGGATGCCGTCTACACGCACGACGCTTCCATTCCCACCGACTTCGGCCTGATTCCGATGAACCCGGGCAAAGCCAGCCGGGTGCCCGAGACGCGACACCATCTGGATCTCTGCAGAGGGCTCGGAATTCCCGTGCTCGGCGAAGTCCTGGCACCTGGCACAGCCGAGACTGGCGACATGGTGTGGCTGGACTCCCATACCCTTCTGGTCGGGCATGGGTACCGCACCAACGCTGCCGGGATCAGCCAGCTGCGCGCGCTTCTCCGGCCGCACGGTGTGGATGTGTTGAGCGCGCCCTTGCCTCACGGTCAGGGCCCCTCCGCGTGCCTGCACTTGATGTCATTAATCAGCCTCCTGGATGAGAAGACCGCACTGGTGGACTTGCCATGGCTAGCGGTTGAGACGGTCGAGTTGCTCCGGGCGCGAGGCTACCAATTCGTCGAGATCGACGCCTCCGAGCGGGCGACGCTAGCCTGCAACGTGCTCTCCTTGGGCGAGGGGCGGTTGGTGGCGATCGCAGAGAACGAGAAAACGAACCAGCGTCTGCGTACAGCTGGATTCGAGGTTCACGCTTTTCCTGGGTCGGAAATCTGCATCAACGGGAGCGGTGGGCCCACGTGCCTGACCCGGCCGCTACTTCGTGGGTGAAGATGCAACTCTTTTGGCGATCTGCTGATCGATGATCTGCTTGCGCTGCTCGTCGTAGGTCTTGGCCTCCTCGGCACGGTTGAGTTTGCGCAACCGCTCTGACAGCGACTCGAGGTCGAAAAGTGAGCATGGATCCAAATTCGGGTGAGCTTCTTCCAGTATGACAACTCTCGTAGTCGTCCTCGCTGGCCCGGTCCCAGATTGCGATGGCTCAGAGGTAGTAGGGCTCCGCTTCGGTGGGTCGATTCAGACCTACCAGGGTAGCCGCCAAGCCTTCCAGGCTGAACGCGGTTCGCGGGTGAATGGGTGGCAGCAATTTTTCGCGAATGGCGAGCGCTTGCCGGAACAACGGTTCGGCTTGCTCGTACTTCTTCTGGAAGCGGAGAGCTTCCGCGATGCTCGATAGGCTGGTGGCACGCTTCACGTCATCGAGGCGCAGCTGATCGACGATCTCGAGCGACCTGCGGCCGTATCTCTCAGCCGCGATGTAGTTGTAGCTGTAGAAGGCCTGATCCCAAAGCTCAATCTGGTGATCCCATTCAAAGCTTTCCGGACGAGACGGGGAATTTTGCGCCGTCTGCCGGTATAACGAGGAAAGAAAAATTGCGAAGCATGTGCAGATGAGAAGACCGGCTTTCGTCACAACGTCACCCAGCGGGCCAAATGCGCGCCGCTCCAGACCAAGATAGCCTTGTGACAGCCGTTGCGAACCGGTACTGAAGGACGTGGCCGCTCGGGAATCGTGGCTTTTGGGGCTGAGCAGGCGCGAGCCTTTCTCCCTCATTCCACTCCCGCTGTTAAAATAAAAAAGGAATGGCCCTACCGTTCGTTCGCGAACTCTTCGCGGACGTGGAAAAGTTACCGGTGTTCTCGCGTGTAGCCTCCCACCTGAAAGAGGGCACGGGGCGGATGGGTGTGTCGGGAGTGACCCCGACTGCCAAAGCGCTCTTGCTCGTCCTTCTGCAAAGGGCCGCTGGTCGGCCTCTCATTGTCATCGTCGCCGACAACCGGGCCGCCGAAAACCTTCTGCCCGTGCTGCAGGGGTTCGCAGAGCTGACCGGGGCTGCCGATCCCGATTCCATCGTTACCTTGCCCACGCGCGACGTCCTGCCTTTCCAGAACCTCTCTCCCCACCCGGAAATCCAGGAAGAACGGGCGACGGCGCTGTGGAAGATTGCGACCGGAGCCGTGTCGATCGTGGTTGCCCCGATCGCGGCGACGACCATCCGACTGGCATCGACCGAGTACTACACCGACCTCGCCCGCACCATCCGCCGAGGAGAAACGTTTGACACCGAAGCACTTCTCCAGCACCTCAACACGGTCGGATACAACGCGACCGACGTGGTCGAAATGCCGGGCGAATACGCGCTGCGCGGCGGCATCCTTGACGTGTATTCGCCCGAGGCCGACCGCCCCGTGCGCGTGGAGTTCTTCGGCGACGAAGTCGAGTCGATCCGCAAGTTCGACCCGGCCACCCAGCGCTCTTCCAGCCCTGTGGATGAAGCCCTGCTGCTTCCGCTGACCGAGACGCCGGTTCGCGAAGAGCTGCTGGGAGCCATTCACGTGCGTCTTTCCGGGAAACGCATCACCGGAAATGAGGAGGTCATCGCGCAGGCAGTTCGCTCCGGCGGGGTCACGGTGTTTCCCGGATGGGAGTTCTACGCTCCAGTTGCACGCGAGAGCCGCAGCCTTTTCGAACTCCTTCCGCACGCTGCCGTCTTGACCGACGAGCGCGATGACCTGAAGCAGGAACTCGATCGCACCTGGACCCGCATCGAGGACGCGCATGAGCGCAGCGGCATCGGCAACCTGGTCAAGCCCACGGACCTTTACTTGCCTCCCGACGACTGGTGGCAGAACCTGGCCACTCTTCCGGGAGCGGATGTCGAGCATTTGGGCATTACCCGAGCCGAACAACCAGAAACTTCGGTGCAATTTCCGTCTCAGCCTGCCCCCCGTTTTCACGGCTCCGTGCCGGCCATGCTGGAAGAAGTGCAGAAGCTGATCGCGGATGGAACGAGCGTAGTGTTTGCAGCGCCTAACACCGGAGAAGTTGAACGCCTCGCCGACATCTTCAGCGAGTACAAGGTCTCATTTCGCCTGGGCAGCCGCACGCGGGGCGGTGAAAGCTATGCCGACGAGACCGCCTACTTTACGGGAGATGTCCTGTCCACGACGCTGGTCAAAGCCTACGTTCCCGATGGCGTGGTCTTCCCCGACGCCAAGCTGGCGATCTTCGGCGCTCGCGATCTGTTCGACGAATCCGAACTCGTCGCTTCCCGGCCGCAGCGGCACAAGTCGAAGGTCTCGGCGTTCCTCTCCGATTTTCGTGACCTGCAGGTTGGCGACTACGTGGTCCACGTCGAGCACGGCATCGCCCAGTACCAGGGATTGAAGGAAATCAACCAGGGCGACGGCCCGGCGGAATTCATGCTGCTGGAGTTCGCCGAAGCCGCGCGCTTGTATGTCCCACTCACGCGTCTTGACCTGATCCAGAAATACCGCTCCTCCGAAGGAGCGAAGCCGGTGCTCAGCCACCTGGGCACAGCCACCTGGGCGAAGACCAAGGCTCGCGTGCGCAAGGCCATGAAGGACATGGCCGACGAACTCCTCAAACTCTATGCGCAGCGGCAGATGGCCCAGGGCCACGCCTTTCCCGCCGACACCGAGTGGATGAAAGAGTTCGAAGACGCCTTCGAATTCACTGAAACCGAAGATCAGGGACAGGCCATCGCCGACGTGAAGGCGGACATGGAATCCGGCCGCCCCATGGATCGCCTGTTGTGTGGCGACGTCGGCTACGGCAAGACCGAAGTCGCCATGCGCGCGGCCTTCAAGGCAATCAGCGACAACAAGCAAGTTGCCTTGTTGGCTCCCACCACGGTGCTTGCGTTCCAGCATTACGAAACCTTCAAGCAGCGCTTTGCCGCGTTCCCTGTGGCGGTCGAGATGATCAGCCGTTTTCGTTCCCCCAAGCAACAGAAGGAAATCCTGCAAAAGGTGGAAGCAGGCAAGGTCGAGGTGCTTATCGGGACGCACCGCATCCTGTCAAAGGACATCAAGTTCTCGGACCTCGGCCTGCTGATCGTCGACGAAGAGCAGCGCTTCGGCGTGCGTCACAAGGAGCGCCTGAAGCAGATGCGCAAGCAGGTGGACGTGCTCACCATGTCGGCCACGCCGATTCCCCGCACCCTGCACATGTCGCTGGTCGGCCTGCGGGATATGAGCGTCATCGAAACGCCGCCAAAAGACCGCATGGCCATCCAGACGGTGGTCGCGAGCTGGGACGAAAAGTTGATCCAGTCGGCCCTTGAGCAGGAACTCGAGCGTGGCGGCCAGGTGTATTTCGTGCACAACCGGGTGGAAAGCATCTGGGAAATTGCGGCGAAACTGCAGCAACTGGCGCCGAAGGCGCGCATCCTGGTCGGTCACGGCCAGATGAATGAGACCGAACTCGAGAAAGCGATGCTCAAGTTCATGCATCACGAAGCCGACATCCTGGTCGCCACGACGATCATCGAGAACGGACTCGACATTCCGCTGTGCAACACCATCCTCATCAACCGGGCGGAGCGGCTGGGACTGTCCGAGCTCTACCAGTTGCGCGGCCGTGTCGGCCGCTCGGACCGCCGTGCCTATGCCTACCTGCTCCTGCCTTCCGAAATCGAGCTGACGCCCATCGCGCGCCGGCGTCTGGCAGCGCTGAAGGAATTCTCCGACCTGGGAGCCGGCTTCAAGATCGCAGCTCTCGATCTCGAACTTCGTGGTGCGGGCAACATGCTGGGTGGCGAGCAGAGCGGGCACATCGAAGCCATCGGCTTTGAGCTTTACACCCAGATGCTCGACCGCGCCGTTCGCGAGCTAAAGGGAGAAATGCCGGAAGAGGAAATTGCGACCCAGCTCAACCTCGGGCTCAACATCCGCATTCCGGCCGAATACATCCCCGAAGAGAACCAGCGCCTGCGGATGTACAAGCGCGTCGCCGGCGTGGAACGCGAGTCGCAGCTACACGACGTTCGTGCCGAACTGATTGACCGCTACGGCGAACCGCCGGTGGCCGTGCGCAACCTGCTCGACTATGCCGACCTCAAGCTGCTGGCGGTGCGAGTCGGGGTGAACGCCGTCGAGCGTAAACGCGACCAGGTGAGTATCAAATTCCGCCAGACCGCGACCGTCGATCCCGAGCGCCTTGCCCGCTTCGTGGCGTCCCAGCGGGGCACGCAGTTCAGCCCGGATGGGACCCTGAAGTTCACGCAGAAGGCAACCGCGGCCGAGGATGTCCTGAGTCATCTGAAGCACCTGCTGGAGGAGTTCGCGGGGGCCGAGAAGGCTGCCGAAGGCGTGAGGCCGTAAGTTGGTTTGTTCCCCCCATCAGCGGAACATCTGAAACCCTTCCCGAATCACTTCGGTAACTCCCCTGCGAGGAGCTCTCCGCCGGGCTTTCCCCGCTAAACCCAAGCTGGACAGGCACTTCGGGGCGGCGCTCGTGGCCCGGAAGTACATGTCTCACTGGGGAGCAACCCGGCCTCAATTCGGCCCATCCCGACGCAACTTTGCCGGAGCGTCTGGTGTTTCTTATCCCGTAGGCGATATCAGAAGAAGTCTGTCGAACTCCCCGGAGAGACCAAAACCACAGGAGTGATGTCATGGAAGCACGGAAGGCAAAGATTTGTAGTTGGATTCTGGTGTTCGTGACAGCGGCCCTGCCGCTGTTGTTCGTGGCCTGCGGCGGTTCGTCGTCGGGGTCGTCTGGCGGCACACAGTCTCAGAACGGCAACGTCACGGTCATGGTGCAGGACGCTTCGACCGAAGATTGGGCCATGATCGGCGTCAAGGTGTTGAGTTTTTCGCTCACTCCGCAAGGCGGCGGTACACCGGTGACGGTGTTCACAGCATCCTCGCCCGCGGCGATGATCAACCTGGTTCAGTTGGATCAGTTGGGTGACATTCTAGGGAGCGCCCAGGTGCCTGCCGGCACATACACTGGAGCAACGCTCACCATCGGCGGAAATCCCGGCGATGTGGTCTTGACCGCCTCCGCTGATCCCGAAGCGGGTTTGGCGGGCACACCCGGTGCGACAATCCCGTCCAGCCAGATCCAGATCAAAGGTACGCAGGGTAGCGCTGGCAGCCTGACGGTGCCGGTGAAGCTGAAGTTCGATTCGCCGCTGGTGGTCACGGCCAATCAGAGTACGCCCCTCGACGTGGAATTCGACCTCTCACATCCGGCATTCATCGTGGCGCACGTGCCGGTAGTTCCGGGCCCAACCACGTGGGCAGTCAACTTCCGAGGCCCATTGCGTCACCATCCCATCCGCAACGTTACCTGGCTCGTGCTGCGTCACATGTACGGGACTGTGACCACGGTGGGTTCCACCTCGATCACGATCAATAAAGACTATCCGGTGTACCCGGCTACGAATCCGGAGACCGCGATTCAGTCTTCGCAAATGTTGACGATTCTGGCCGACTCAACCAACGGCACGCTGCTGTACGACATGGACGCGAAGACCGTTACCACCGTCATGAATTTTTCCAACTCTAGCAGCCTGAACGGGAAGTTCGTCCGCATCGCCGCACGTTACCAGCAGGACGGCACCCTCGTCGCAGTCCGCGTCTGGGCGAGCAGCGCCTTCAACACGGTGTGGCTGAATCCGGAAGGCCACGTGCTGCACGTGAACTCGACGACCGACGTGATCGTGGTCCAGGGCGAAGACGGTGGCGCTATTCCGGTCACGGTCGATGCCAACACCCAGTTCTTCTTCCGGGCTCCGCAGGACGCCTTGGCGGATGCCACACCGATCGCAACCGGCACCGGCTTCCTGGCGGCGAAGAACCTGGTACGAGGCTTCAAGGTGCACGTAGGCGTGGGCGACGTAGCGGCGGTCCCGCTCGTAGCCAAGACCGTCGACATCGAGATCGCCAAGTACGACGGTTGGATCTCCGCGCCGAACGGAACCGGGTTTGTGTATACACGAAACTTTCGTACGGCAGCCGACGATTATTCCATCACGTTGAACTACATCTCGAGCGGCACCCCGAACGGCGTCGACTCAAGTGGGACCCAGATCGACGGCTTCAAGTGGTGGAACTTCACCTTCCCGACGCTGGCCGAAACCAGTCCCAACGCCATCCCTGACTTTGAGCAGGCGACGAATGGAACTGTAAGCTTTGGTGGCACCGTGAGCCCGATGTCGGCCTGGGGCGTGAGCTACGCGACCTGGAACGACCCGGCGGCTCCGAATGCATGGTCGGCGCGCTGGACGGTGCTCTTACCTACGCCAGTACCACTCGGCACCGTAAGCACCGGCTGGGCGTCGACGAGCACGGGAGGCACCATCGCGATGACCGTTCCTGGCGGAGCGACCTCGGTGACAGTGGATCTGAGCAGCGTTTCGGGTTCCGCGACGCTGGTCTACCAGGTCGATACGACCAACGGAATCGTGACCGTGAGCCCGCAGGACCTGACCAGTCCGTCGGGTCTTGCAACCGTCTCAGCCGCCCTGGTGGCCGGGGCCCCGGTGAAGGCATTCGGTGTGCCCCAGCCGGGCGGGACCATCAAAGCTTACGCGCTCTTCTACCTAACGGGCACCCAGCTATCAGCCCAGTAAGACGTTTGTACCGAACGATACGCCGCCGCCCGCAAGGGCGGCGGCTTTCGTTTTGCTCAAGCAAGTTCCCCCGCCGGCCCGAGCACAATCAATTCTCGTGTTTGAAATCTTGAGCTCACTACGGGAAATACCCTCCGCGATCTAAGCCATTGTCCCTTCGCAGAAGCACTCTGCCCCTGCTATTGTGGTCGGTACCTGACGACCCGGGTTGCCTCTGTTCGAGACGCTGCACAGGAGAGACAAATCCTATGCCCATGAAAGTTCGGAAAGCGGTTTTCCCCGCAGCCGGGCTGGGCACGCGCTTTCTGCCCGCCACCAAGGCGCAGCCTAAGGAAATGCTGCCCATTGTCGACAAGCCCATCATTCAGTACGGGGTGGAAGAAGCTCTGGCGGCGGGCTGCGACCAGATCATCATCGTCACCGGCCGAGGCAAGCAATCAATCGAAGATCATTTCGACGTCAGTTATGAACTCGAGAAGATGCTTGAGGAGCGCAAGAAGACCGACCTCCTGAAGATCGTTCGTTCCATCTCGGACATGATTCACCTGGCCTATGTGCGCCAGAAGGAAGCGCTGGGTCTCGGGCATGCCGTTCTGCAGGCGCGCGAACTGGTCGGACAGGAAGCTTTCGCCGTTCTGCTGGCCGACGACGTCATCGACGCCGAAGAGCCCTGCCTCAAGCAAATGATGAGAGTCTTCGAAGAGACGCAATGCTCGGTCGTTGCCACCCAGATCGTAGAAGGCCCTTCCATCTCCGCCTACGGCGTGCTCGACGTGAAGCCCGCGGATGGCCGCTTTGACGGACGGCTATTCGAGATCAACAACATGGTGGAGAAACCCAAGCCTGAGGAAGCACCATCGAATCTGGCCATCATCGGCCGCTACATCCTTACCCCGCGCGTCTTTGAACTCCTTGCCACCACACCGCACGGGACGGGCGGGGAACTGCAATTGACCGACGGCCTGCGGGCGTTGCTGCGAGAACAAAGAATCTACGCCTACGTGTACGAGGGGCGCCGCCACGACACTGGCGATAAGCTCGGCTTCTTGAAGGCCACCGTGGAATTTGCTCTGAAGCGCCCGGACCTGGGCGACAAGTTCCGGGAGTACTTGAAGGGGTTGAAGCTGTAATCACCGCGGAGACCCAGAGCCACGGAGCACATCGGGCAGCTGCGCAACGTCAGATGAATTGTATGGTGGCATGCCTTTGCAGCCGAGGAAGAAAGATTGGTATCAGGGCATGCCTTCGGGCATGCCGTAACAGCTTGTGAATCGATGCGCCTTCCGCGCTGGGGAAGGAAGCCGCTATTCCATCACCTCGCTCAAGATGAAGTCGTGAATCCAGAGCTGCTTGAAGCCTTGCTGCCGCAGGAAGGTTGCAAGTTGCCCGCGATGATGGACGCTGTGCAGCACGGCCTGGGCCACCATCTTCCGGCGGCTGGCCTTGAGATCGCCAAAGCCCAATGCGTCGACCTGAGCCCAGTCCTCGGGTGTTGAGTTGGCAATGAACTCATGGAACTTCCCCCGCGCCTCTTCGCTGATCGCGAACAGTTCGTCCAGCGTGCCGGTGGGCAAGTTCTCGAAATTAGGCCGGGGGAGACCGAGCACACGGTTCCCGAAGGAAAGCTCCGCGGCGAAGATGTGAAAGACCAGTTTCCGCACGGTTCCCGCGCCGGCCACGTCACAGGGCAGGTCGAGCGCCTCTGGATGCTCTCCAAACCACTGCTTCCATCGGCTGTTTTCGTCGGCGTTGTAGGCCAAGAGTTCCGCAAATTGAATGCCGGGATCCAAAGCGATCTCCTTTACGAGTGTTGTGGGGCGCAGAGCGAAGGGAAGCGAGAGAGGTCAGGAGCCCAAGGAACTCAACAGTTTCTTCGACTTTTCCTCGACTCCGCGAGCCAGCTTCTCCTTGTAGCCAGCGAGCTTCATCGCGACAGCTGAGTCTGAAAGTCCAATCATCTGCGCGGCCAGAATGCCCGCATTGCTGGCGCCCGGCTTGCCGATCGCGACCGTCGCCACCGGAATGCCCGTCGGCATCTGCACGGTGGAGAGCAAGGAATCCATGCCTTGCAGGGAAGTGGACGGGATCGGTACTCCGATTACAGGCAGAGTCGTGTGCGCCGCGATGACGCCCGCAAGGTGCGCGGCTCCGCCGGCGCCTGCGATGATCACCCGAATGCCGCGCTCGGCCGCCTTGCGCGCGAAATCAGCGGTGCGGTCGGGCGAACGATGTGCCGAGGTCACGTCCATTTCGTACGCGATGCCGAATTCTTCCAGAGCCTTGCCGGCCTCGCGCATGATCTCGAGGTCAGAGTCGCTGCCCATGACGATAGAAACTAGAGGTTGAGAGGTCATAGTCTTTTTCTGTGTTTGCCCCGCGGCAGAACGAACTACTTCTTCAATGCTCTGGCCGCGATGTCCGTGCGGTAATGCATGCCTTCGAAGCCGATCGTCGAGACGGCCTGGTAGGCTCGCTGTACTGCATTCGCCAAATCCGCGGCCCGGGCCGTTACCCCAAGGACACGACCTCCCGACGTGAAGTACACGTCCTCGCGTTTACTGGTCGCAGCATGGAAAACTTTTACGCCTTCGAGACCGCCCGTTTGTTCGAGGCCAGCGATCCTTCTCCCAGCTTCGAACGTCCCCGGGTACCCGCCGGACGCGATAACCACGCACACGGAAGCGTCGGGCGACCAGCGGAAATCGCCATTGCTCACCCGGCCTCCGACTGACGCCTCCAGGGCGTCGACCAAGTCGCTTTCCAAGCGCATGAGGATAGGCTGGGTTTCGGGATCGCCGAAGCGGCAATTGAACTCGAGAACCATGGGGCCTCGGGCAGTCATCATGAGGCCGCAGTACAGGACGCCTTTGTATTCTGCACCCTCGACCTTCATGCCTGCCACCACCGGCTGCGCGATGTGGTGGACCAGCCAGTCAAGCATTTTCTCGTCGACGATGGTCTGCGTGGAATACGCGCCCATGCCGCCCGTGTTCGGTCCGGTATCCCCGTCGCCGACACGCTTGTGATCCTGCGCCACGACCAGCGGCACCACGCGTTCGCCGTCGCTGAAGACCAGAAAAGAGAGTTCGTCGCCTTGCAGGCATTCTTCCAGCACAACCCGTGCGCCCGCTTCCCCAAGCATCTTGCCACTCAACATCTCCAGTGCTACTGACGCAGCCTCCTCTTTGGTTTTGGCGATGACCACGCCCTTGCCGGCCGCCAGCCCATCGGCCTTCACTACAACGGGCGCGTGGAAGTGGGACAGCGCAGCGCGCACCTCGTCCACGGATTTGCAGATTGCGTAGTGGGCCGTAGGAATACGGTGGCGCTGCATGAATTCCTTGGCGAAGCTCTTACTCGATTCCAGTTGCGTCGCGGCCCGGGTAGGACCGAACGTGGGCCAACCGCGGCGCTGGAATTCGTCGACCACGCCCAGCGTCAGAGGCAACTCCGGGCCGATGATTGTCAGATCAGGTTGTACCTGCTGCGCGACCGCGACCATCGACTCGAGGCTCTTCACGTCCGCTGCCATGCACTCGGCTTCCTGCGCGATGCCACCGTTGCCCGGTGCGCAATAGAGCCTCGTCACGCGCGGAGACTGCCGCAGCTTCCACACTAATGCGTGCTCGCGTCCTCCTCCGCCGATGACAAGGACCTTCATAATTTTGGACAAACAAGGGTAGGGGCGAGTGAGGAGCGATGTCAAACGTTGGAAAGGCAGTCGCAGGTCGTCAGGCGTCAGCCGCTGCGGAAGGGCCGCTCTCGAAAGTAGCTTCGACTTTCCCGATTAACCGCGCTTAACTACGCCGTATAATCTTCAGGATGATCACGGTCTCGAAAGAAGATTACCTCAAGGCTATTCTTGAAGCCGAGAGCGAAGGGGAGACGGTTATCTCCGCGACCCTGGCGCATTGGCTAAAAGTATCGCCTCCGGCCGTGACCATGGCTCTGCGTCGCTTAAAGAAAGATGGGTTCGTGCGTGTACAGGCGGATGGCAATGTGCGTCTGACGGCGGCGGGCCGGAAGATTGCACGTCACCTGACGCTGCGCCATCACCTGATTGAACGCATGCTTTCGGAGATCTTCGGCATGGAGTGGTACAAGGTGCACGACGAAGCCGAGCGCCTCGAGCATGCCGTTTCGCCCGATTTCGAAGCCAAGTTGCTGGCCCGTCTGGGACGTGGTGGCGCTTGTCCGCACGGCAACCTGAGCGAACTGGAGAGCCCGGCCAGCCGCCGGCACCGCGATTTGCTGCTCCTGTCGGAGGCCGAGCCGGGCAACTACGTGGTCAGCGGCATCTACGAGCGCGACCGGAAATTGCTGGAATTCCTCGAGACCCGCGCCATCCGCCCAGGAGCCAAACTGCGCGTGATCGGCAAAAACTACGACCAGACTCTTACCTTGAATACCGGGGCCGGGAACGCCTCGCTAGGCGGGGCCGCAGCGGAACGGGTCTGGGTGATTTCCGAAAGCCGCCACCGGGCCGGAAACTGACCGCGCCGCGGTTGTTTCTCGGATCATCCGAATTGCACAAAATGCTTAACCATGGTTTATCCCTTGCGGTATACTTGAGCTAACCCATTCCCTTTCCCCTGGGGAGCCTTGGGATCCATGGCAGATTCGCCTCAAGCCGCCACCGGTGTGAACGGACGCATCCGGTTCAAGTGGCTGCCCGCGTTTCGCAGCCGCCAGGTCTGGGCTTATTTCGGACCTGCGTTCGTCGCCAGTGTTGCCTATATCGACCCCGGCAACTTCGCCACCAACATTCAGGGGGGAACGGAGTTCGGCTACACGCTCCTTTGGGTATTGCTGTGGTCGAATGCGATGGCCATCCTGGTACAGTACCTTTCCGCGAAACTCGGGATCGCCACCGGATACACACTTCCGCAAAACTGCCGGCGCGAGTTTGCGCCAAAGGTGAATTTTGGTTTATGGGTGGCTGCGGAACTGTCGGCCGTGGCCACCGACCTTGCCGAATTCCTCGGTGCGGTGCTGGGGTTCTACCTGCTCTTTCATATCCCGTTGCTCCCGGCGGCGCTGGTTACAGGAGTCGCGGTGTTCTTGATCCTGGCTACTGAGCTTTATGGATTTCGCCGCCTGGAGCAGGTCATTATGGGATTCGTTTTCGGGATCTCGGCCTGCTACGCAATTGAGATTTTCCTCTCGAAGCCCGCCTGGGGACAAGTGGCGCACGACGTCGTGATTCCGCACCTCACCTCGGGTAGCGTCTACATCGCGGTCGGCATGCTGGGTGCGACCGTTATGCCGCACGTGGTGTACTTGCATTCCGCGCTGGTCCAGGCGCGGTTGAAGGAAGACAGTTTCAGCTGCCCCACCGGGCAGTACATAAAAAAGCTGCGGCACGCGCATTACGAACTGATCGACGTTCTGGCCGCGATGAACGGCGCCTGGCTAGTGAACTCGGCGATGATCATCATGGCCGCCGCCGTCTTCGCCCATGCCGGCAGACCGGTAGCGACTATCGAACAGGCGCATGAGACCTTGAAGCCGCTGCTCGGCAATCTGTCAGCGACTGCTTTCGCCATCGCGCTGCTTTTCTCGGGGCTCTCGTCGTCAACGGTCGGAACAATGGCCGGCCAGGTCATTCTGGAAGGCTTCCTCGACGTAAAAATCAGCATTTTTCTGCGGCGGTTCCTCACCATGCTGCCCGCGATTGCTGTGATTGCTGCGGGCCTGGACCCGTTGAAGATCCTGGTGCTTTCCCAAGTTGTCTTAAGCTTTGCGTTGCCGTTCGCCCTTGTACCCTTGATCATCCTGACTCACCGCCAGGATTTGATGGGAGATCTCGTGAACCATCGGCGGACTAACTGGATGGCGTACCTCACCGTCACGATAATTATTGGCCTGAATGGCCTTCTGCTCTACCAAACCTTCGGCGGAACGTTTTAAACTATAAAGCTGCTTATCCCGGGTGTGAGACATCTTGATAAGTGGGGTGTCTGTCGCTAAAGCTGCCCCGGGACGGCCGGTTTGGGCGCGAAACTCGCGCCCAGGCGAACCTCGAAAGGACCGCTCTCATGTCGTTGAACAGCTTCCAAAGCCGCTCCAGCCTACGTGTCGGCAACAAAGAATACGAAATCTACCGCCTCGACGCGCTCGACAAGCAGGGCATCTCTACGAAGCACCTGCCGTACTCGCTGCGAATTCTGCTTGAGAACCTGCTGCGCACCGAAGACGGTCGCAATGTGACCAGGGAAGAGGTGCGCGCGCTGGCGGCCTGGAACAGCAAGTCGAAGCCGGACAAGGAAATCGCCTTTACGCCGAGCCGCGTGCTGCTGCAGGACTTCACGGGAGTGCCGGCAGTAGTTGACCTCGCTGCCATGCGCGATGCGATGAAGCGCCTCGGCGGCGACCCCAAGCTGATCAATCCGCTGCAACCTGCGGAGTTGGTGATAGACCATTCCGTGCAAGTCGACGAGTTTGGTTCTGCGCAAGCGTTCGGGCTCAACGCCGAGTTGGAGTTCCTGCGCAACAAAGAACGCTACGCGTTTCTCCGCTGGGGGCAGAAGGCGTTTCATAACCTGGCGATCGTTCCGCCCGACACCGGCATCGTGCACCAGGTGAACCTTGAGTACCTGGCGCGGGTGGTGTTCGTGCAGGAAGCGGACGGCAAACGCGTCGCGTACCCCGACACTCTAGTGGGCACCGACTCGCACACCACCATGATCAACGGGCTCGGCGTTTTGGGCTGGGGCGTGGGCGGAATCGAGGCTGAGGCGGCCATGCTCGGCCAGGCGGTTTCGATGCTCATCCCCCTTGTTGTCGGAGTGAAGTTGACGGGCCGCCTGCCGGAGGGCGCGACGGCAACCGATCTGGTGCTTACGATCACCGAAATGCTCCGCAAGCACGGCGTGGTGGGAAAGTTTGTCGAGTACTTCGGCCCCGGGTTACAGGATCTCCCGCTCGCCGACCGCGCGACCATCGCGAACATGGCCCCCGAGTACGGCGCGACCTGCGGCATCTTCCCGATCGACAAAGAGAGCTTGCGCTACCTGCGACTCACGGGCCGCTCCGAAGAACAGATTGCTCTGGTGGAGGCTTACGCGCGCGAGCAGGGGCTGTTCCACGACGCGAAGACACCCGAAGCCGAGTACTCCGAGCTGCTGTCGCTCGACCTCGCGACCGTGGAATCGAGTTTGGCAGGGCCGAAGCGTCCGCAAGATCGCGTGGTGCTGTCCAAGGCGGGCGAGTCGTTTCGACAGGCGCTGCCGTCACTCATCAAGCCAAAAGCGAAGGCCGGCGCCGTGACCTCCAACGACAGCGCCCTGAAGCAGGTGAACCGCTGGGAGCAGGAAGGGGGGAATCCCACCGCAGTCGGAGTGGAAGATCCGAACGTCCACGAGCATGTTCCGCAGGACGTGAAGAGCGCGCTAAAACATGGCAGCGTGGTGATCGCGGCCATCACAAGCTGCACTAACACCTCGAATCCGTCAGTGCTGATGGCCGCTGGGCTCCTCGCGAAGAAAGCGGTGGAACGTGGCCTCCAGACCCCGCCGTGGGTGAAGACATCGCTGGCCCCCGGATCAAAGGTCGTCACCGACTATCTGGCGAAAGCAGGGTTGCTCCAGTATCTGGAGAAGCTGAAGTTCAACCTGGTTGGGTATGGCTGCACGACCTGCATTGGAAATTCAGGTCCGCTCCCCTCCGAGGTTTCACAGGCGATCGACGAGAAGGATCTGGTCGTAGCGTCCGTGCTTTCCGGGAACCGCAATTTTGAAGGCCGCATCAACTCAGAGGTCCGTGCCAATTACCTCATGTCCCCGCCGCTGGTGGTCGCCTTTGCGCTGGCGGGACGAGTGGATGTCGACCTGAAGAAAGATGCGCTGGGGCGCGGCAAGGACGGCAAGCCCGTGCACCTGGCCGATATCTGGCCGACGCAGCAGGAGGTGGAGCAGGCGGTCCAGCAGATTTCCTCCGACATGTTCCGCAAGAGTTATGGCGAGGTCTACGACGGCGATTCGCACTGGCGCTCGCTGCCCGTGCCGCAGGGCCAGACCTACGTCTGGGAGCGGGACTCCACCTACATTCGCAAAGCGCCGTATTTCGACGAAATGTCGCTGAAGCCGTCTGCTGTCGAAGACGTTCGCGGGGCGCGGGTGCTTGCCGTTCTCGGTGACAGCGTCACCACGGACCACATTTCACCGGCGGGCTCGATCAAGAAAGACAGCCCGGCCGGGAAATATTTGATCGAACACGGCGTGAAGCCCGCGGATTTTAATTCCTACGGCTCGCGTCGCGGAAATCACGAGGTCATGGTACGCGGCACCTTCGCTAACGTTCGCCTGCGGAACAAGATGGTGCCGAGCCTGGAAGGCGGCTTCACGCGCCACTTGCCCGATGGCACCGAGATGTCGATCTACGACGCGTCCGCGAAATACATCGCGGAAAGCATATCCCTTGTCATCCTCGCGGGGAAGGAATACGGGTCAGGCTCGTCGCGCGACTGGGCGGCCAAGGGTCCAAGGCTGCTGGGCGTGCACGCGGTCGTGGCCGAGAGCTACGAGCGCATTCACCGCTCGAACCTGGTGGGGATGGGAATTCTTCCCTTGCAGTTCCTGCCGGGCGAGAACGCGGAATCGCTGAAGCTGACCGGAGAAGAAATCTTCGAAATTACGGGGATTCGGGAGCTCGTCGAGCACTTCGCGCCCGGCCGCCAGATCAAGGTGCGCGCGTCCTCGAACAGGAAGACGACCGAGTTCGCCGCCACCGTGCGCATCGATACGCCGCAGGAGGCGCAGTACTACGCCAACGGGGGGATTCTACAATACGTGCTGCGGCAGTTGCTGGCGACCAAACCCGAAGCGGTCCACGCATAAACCACGCCAATTCAAGAGGCTCCGATCCCGGTTGCAGGTTTCGGGCCCCTTTGTTTGCGCTGCTATAATCAAAGATTGCGTTCATGACGAAAAAGAGACTGATCCGTTCCACTACGGTTTTGTCGGTTCGCCGCGAAGGGAAAGTGGTTTTGGCTGGAGACGGCCAGGTGACGTTGGGCGACTCCGTGATCAAACACACCGCAAAGAAGATCCGGCGCCTGTACCAGGACAAGATTCTGGCGGGCTTTGCTGGCTCCACCGCCGATGCTTTTTCCCTTTTCAGCCGTTTCGAATCGAAGCTAGAGCAATACCATGGAAATATCGGCCGGGCGGCCGTCGAGCTAGCCAAGGACTGGCGCACGGACAAGTACCTGCGGCACCTCGAAGCTCTGTTGCTGGTCTGCGACAAGGACCAGACGTTCATGTTAAGCGGCCAGGGCGACGTGATCGAGCCCGATGGCGGGATCGCGGCAATCGGCTCGGGCGGACCCTACGCGCAAGCCGCGGCGCAGGCGCTAGCGGTCCATACGAAGCTTTCCGCCCGCGAGATCGCCGAAGAAGCCATGAGGATTGCCGGCAAGATGTGCATCTATACGAATGACAACGTGACGATTGAGGAGTTGTAATTGGCTGGTAGCTGCTGGTCCTTGGCTGTTAGCGAGCGTTCTCGCTAACGGCCAACAGCCAACGACCAATAGCTGACGACTAACGATTGATTTATGGCTATCTATCTACCTCCTACCGCCGAAGAAGAACAACTCGCCCTCGACGAGCTGACGCCGCGCGAGATCGTGGCCGAGCTCGACAAGTACGTGGTCGGCCAACACGCCGCGAAACGCGCTGTGGCCATCGCTTTGCGCAATCGCATGCGTCGCCAGAAACTCACGCCCGACTTGGCAGAAGAAATCATTCCCAAGAACATCATCATGATTGGCCCTACCGGGGTGGGTAAGACCGAGATTGCCAGGCGCCTGGCCAAGCTCACCAATTCGCCTTTCCTGAAGGTGGAAGCCTCGAAGTTCACCGAGGTGGGCTACGTGGGACGCGATGTTGAGTCGATGATTCGCGACCTGGTCGAGATCGCCATCGACATGATCCGCGAGGAGAAACTCGAAGACGTCGCCGACAAGGCCGAACTGAACGCGGAAGAGCGCTTGCTTGATCTATTGCTGCCCCCACCCGCTCCGAGAACGCCAGACAGTGCCAGTGGGGGCGTCGTGATCGAGGGTTCCGGCACGGACCTCGCCGACTCGCAGTCCCGCACGCGCGAGAAGTTACGCCAGCAGTTGCGCGAGGGCAAACTGGACGAACGCATGGTCGAAATCGAAGTTCGGGAACGCAATTTCCCGTCGTTCGAAATCATCTCGAACCAGGGCGTCGAGGAGATGGACGTCAACATCAAAGACATGTTGCCGAACATCTTCGGACAACGCAGCAAGAAGCGGAAGATGAAGGTTAACGAGGCCTTCGAGTACCTGATCCAGGAAGAAGAGCAGCGGCTCATCGATATGGACCAGGTGACCCGGACGGCGATTGATCGCGTAGAAAACTCCGGAATCATCTTCCTCGACGAGATCGACAAGATCGCCGGCCGCGAAAGCGGGCATGGCCCTGATGTTTCGCGGGAAGGTGTGCAGCGCGACATACTGCCCATCGTCGAAGGCACTACGGTGAACACGCGTTACGGCATGGTCCGGACCGACCACATTCTGTTCGTCGCAGCGGGCGCGTTCCACGTTTCCAAGCCCAGCGACCTCATCCCCGAACTGCAGGGACGATTCCCCATCCGGGTCGAACTGCAGTCGCTCACCATGAACGACTTCATCAAGATCTTGACCGAGCCGAAGTCATCGCTGGTGAAGCAGTACACCGCGCTGCTCGAGACCGAGGGAGTCAAGCTCGAATTCACGCACGATTCGCTCGAAGAGGTCGCCCGCTTCGCGTTCCGTGTGAATGAAGGCACCGAAAACATCGGCGCGCGCCGTTTGCACACCATCATGGAGCGTGTACTCGACGAAATCAGCTTCGAGGCGCCAGAAAGAAAAGGCCAACACATCACCATCGACGCTGCCTACGTGGGCAAGACCCTCGCCGATATCGTCAAGGATCAGGATCTGTCGCGGTACATCTTGTAGATCCGCGATTCGTCAATGAGGCAGGGACTCTAGATCCGTGCCTGTTTTGTTGGACTCATGCATACTGTGGGGTCGAAATGGTGAACGTGTCGAAGGCCTTCAGCGGACCTTTCTGCGGAGAACTCGTGTCCGGCACCGCAATATACTCGCAGAACAACTCCTTCTTCGTCACCGTTATCCGCAGGTAGCCGTGCTGGCTGTCGCAGAAATTCTCCAATTGCCCAGTGGAGCCCTTCATGCTGATGGGAAGCTTGGCGCGGTGGAAAGCATTCGACAGCACGTGCAGTTGTTTGTTGTAACCTCCGGCGCCGGCCACGATCATCGGAACCGTCTTGCCATTCAGAACGCCGGCAAATCGCTGGTAGTTGTGCACGTGCCCGGAAAGCACCAAATCGGGTAGATGTCCAGCCGCCTGCACTGCGTTTTCCAGAACGCTGTACAGATGCTGGCTGCCCGGTTTGGGCCCATAAGCCGAGTAGATCGGATGGTGCACCGCTACGATCAGCGCACGGTCCTCCGGGGCCGATTTCAGTTCCCCCTCAAACCAGCTGATCTGCGCCGGGTTGAGCTGTCCGCCTTCCGGGCAGTTGCTGTAGAGCCCGATGAACGTCACCAGCGGCGTCAGCAGGGTCCAATAGACGTTGGGCTGGGTCATGGTGGTGCGCGTGGCATCCTGCGCTTCGGGGGTGTGCCCTGGGACCTGGCTGCAGAAATTCCGCACGAAACCTTCCAGGCTGCTTTCCTTCGTCTGCGGGTCCACGTCGCCATCGTGGTTGCCAGGAATCGCGAAGATCGGCCCCGGGTAGTTCATGTAAGGTTCGTAGAATTCGGGGAAGTAGTTCGCCAGCTCGCCGTCGTAATAGACGACGTCCCCCAGATGGTAGAAAAACGAGGGATGCGTGGAAGTATCGTTGCCGGAGAAGTCGGCCTCCATGTAGCTGGCGACGTTTTCAATGTAGGTGGGCGTGTTGACTCCACCGGTATCGCCAACAGCGTGAAAAACCAGCGTACCGGAGCTTTCGATCGATTGCATGGCCTCGGCCGAGAGCACACTGTCGAGCGATAGATGAAACGGCAAAGCACCGGTCGGGGGTGGCAGATCCCGCCACGGCTGGGGCGGGTTCTTCTGCGGGTCGACAATTGTTTGAAAACCTGCGGGCAAGCGATCTGCCGCAAACGAGCGTCCCGGGGCTGGTTTGGGATGGTGTTTTCGACTCGCCACCAGGGCGGCGGCATCGATTACCGTTCCCTTCTGGGGTGCCTTCCCTTTAGGCGCAATGGTCTTCTTCATGTTCTTGTACCTCGTGAGGAATCTGTGAGTGACCTGAGCCCGAGGGGAACGAGGAAGATTGCTCATAACTCTACCCCAGCCGCATCGGATGTCAAGATACGGGGAGGCCGGACTTGGGTCGCTTGCGTGCGTGTAGAGCTACGCGTAGACTCTCAGGTTTCTCACCAAGCCCAGTCTCCAGGACAACCATGAACCAGATCGATCGCTCCCGCCTGCAAGCGCTCATGGAGCGCGAACAGAGGCGCTTTGTTGCCGAACGTCCCAAGTCGGCCGCCCTTTTCGAGCGCGCGCGCAAATCCCTGCTGGGCGGTGTGCCCATGCACTGGATGGCGAAGTGGGCGGGCGCGTTCCCGCCGTTCGTGCGGGAGGCGCGTGGCTCCGAGTTTTTCGACGTCGATGGCCACCGCTACGTCGACTTCTGCCTGGGCGACACTGGCGCGATGACTGGACATTCCCCCTCGGCGACGGTTTCGGCCGTGGAGCAGCAGGCGCGGCGCGGCATCACACTGATGCTGCCGAGCGAAGATGCCATCGTAGTGGGTGAAGAGTTGCAGAAGCGTTTTGGTCTGCCCTACTGGCAGTTCGCGTTGACCGCGACGGATGCCAATCGTTTCGCCATCCGCCTGGCCCGCCACATCACGAGCCGGCCCAAAATCCTGGTCTTCAACTGGTGCTATCACGGCACGGTGGATGAGACGTTTGTAACGCTGAACGACGGAGCCGAAAAGCCGCGGCGCGGCAACGTCGGTCCGCCCGTCGATCCAGCTGTCACCACGCGAGTCGTCGAATTCAACGATGTCTCCGCTCTGGAGTCTGCGTTGATTGGCGAGGATGTGGCCTGCGTGCTGGCCGAGCCGGCCATGACCAACGTCGGCATCGTCCTGCCTGAACCCGGATACCACCAGGCTCTGCGAGAAATCACCCGCAAGCACGGCACCCTGCTGATCATCGATGAAACGCATACCATCTGCGCCGGGCCGGGAGGGTACACGCGAGCCGAGAACCTCGAGCCGGATTTCCTCATTTTCGGCAAGCCCATCGCAGGAGGTGTCCCAGGCGCAGCCTACGGGTTCACGGAGGAAGTGGCGCAGTGCGTCCTCGCCAAACAGAATCTGGAAGACTGCGATACCGGAGGGATCGGCGGCACCCTGGCGGGTAACGCGCTCTCGCTCGCTGCCATGCGGGCTACCCTGCAGAAGGTCTTAACCAAGGAAGCATTCGATCGCATGATCCCGATGGCCGAGCGCTGGACCGATGGCGTGGCTAGAGCGATCGCGGAGTTCCAATTGCCCTGGAACGTGACCCGTCTGGGTTGCCGCGCCGAATACCTGTTCTCTCCGCAGACCCCGAAAAACGGCAGCCAGGCCCATGACGCCATGGACTTCGAGCTGGAACGCTTTATGCACCTGTACGCCATGAACCGTGGCGTCCTGCTGACCCCGTTTCACAACATGGCCCTGATGTCGCCGACTACGGCGAAGGAAGATGTCGACCAGCACACCAAAGTCTTTCGCGATGCGGTGAAGGGACTGCTGGGATAGGGCTGGTACACGACTGGTTTTGGCGTGCTTTTCTCTGCGTCCTCTGCGCCGTTCTCAGCGATCTTTGCGGTCAAAGGCTTTCCGGCAAGGTCCTCTGTGCCTCGCTCCGTGTTAGGCTCGTAGTTTCCCTGGATGAAATCGCTCCGCCATCTTGCCCCAGCCTGTGCCGCGCTCGCGCTGGCTGGCCTGTTGGCCGGATGCGCGTCGGTCGGAGCCCCCGTCCCTCCGTCGCTCGAACTGCCAAAACCTCCGACAGATCTGCGCGCGGTGCGGAAGGGCAGCAAGGTCTACTTATTCTGGACCGTCCCCACCAGAACGACCGATCGCCAGAGCGAGAAGCGGCCGGGGCCGACCCGGATTTGCCGCAGCCTGGCGGCCGTCATGAGCGAATGCGACACGCCGGTGGGAAATGTGCCCCCGGCTGTCGGCGCCGAGTCCGCATCCCAAGCGGAGACCGGCTCGAATCGGAAGCCGCAGGCGGAGTTTACCGACACGCTGCCTTCCGATCTGCAGCAGCAAAACCCGACCCGCATGGCGACGTACGCGGTAGAGGCGCTGAATCGGGATGCCCGAAGTGCCGGGTTCTCAAACCAGGTGCAGGTGTCTCTGGTGCCGACGCTGCCACCACCGGCGAATTTCCAGGCACAAGTCATTTCAGATGGAGTGTTGCTGACATGGGAGTGCGAGCGGTTCCCCACGACCTCGCCCAATCTTCACTTCACGTACCGAATCTATCGGAGATCGCTCGATACCAGCGCGGATGCAAAGCTGGCGGATGTCGATTGTCCTGTTCCGCGCTACGGTGACCACACCATCGAATGGCAGAAATCGTACGAGTACCGCATCACGGTCGTGTCTTTTGTGGATTTGGAGCCAAAGATCCATCCGTGCCCGACGAGAATCGAAACTCACGGCGATACCGAGACAAAAATGATGCCGACTTGCATCGACGCCGCGATCGTTGAAGGCGACGACTCCGCCCCGCAAAAGGTCTTCACCAACGACATCTACCCGCCGGGTGTTCCCACCGGCCTGCAGGCGGTGTTTTCCGGCCCCGGCCAGGCGCCTTTCGTCGACCTGCTTTGGGCGCCGGACACCGACGCCGACCTCGCCGGGTACAACGTCTACCGCCGGGAAGAAGGGGCGCAGCCGACGAAAATGAACGACGGCCTGGTCAAGACGCCCGCCTACCGCGATTCGAACGTAACCTCCGGGAAGACTTACTGGTACTCGGTCTCGGCGGTCGATCTGCGCGGCAATGAGAGCGCTCGCTCGGAGGAGACCAGTGAAACTGTGCCGCAAAACTGACCGCTTCGCACCGGGTCTGTGGCTGCAACTTGAGTTCCAGCGGCTGGGGAATTTCCTTCGTGTCCTGCGCGCGCTTTGTGTTTAGATAAACGGACCATGAAATATTGTCGCTTCCAAACAAATGGCGCAGCTCACTACGGATTGGTGGAGTCGGTGGCTGGCCGCGAAGAAATCACGCGTCTGCTGGTCACGCCTCCGGAAGAAGTGGGCGGCGACATGGAAGATCTCCACACCAAGAAGATGGAGCATCTCCCCCTGGCGGAAGCGGGCCTGCTGCCGCCTGTACGGCCGACCAAAATCATTTGCGTGGGCCGCAACTATCGCGACCACGCGGCCGAACTGGGCAACGAGGTTCCGGTCGAGCCGCTGATTTTCTTCAAGCCAACCAGCGCGCTGAATTCGCCGGGCGGCAGCATCCGGCGGCCCCGCCTGTCTACTCATACCGACTACGAGGGCGAGCTGGGAGTCGTGATCAGCAAGCCCTGCTACAAACTCGCCAATGGCGAGGACGTCCGCCCCTACATTCTGGGCTACACCGCCGTCGACGACTTCACCGCGCGCGATCTGCAGAACAAAGACAAGCAGTGGACACGCGCCAAGGGCTTCGACACCTTCTGCCCGGTTGGGCCGGTGGTCACCGACGAAATCGATCCCTGGGCCGGCGTCGGCGTGAAGACCACTGTCAACGGTGCAGTCCGGCAAGACGGCAACACCCGCGATTTCATCTTCTCGCTCGACGCGATCATTCACTACATCGCGCAGGTCATGACCCTGCTGCCCGGAGATCTGGTCGCAACCGGCACGCCGAAGGGCGTGGGGCCGGTGGTGGCAGGAGATGTTGTCGAGGTCAGCGTCGAAGGTGTTGGGACTCTCCGCAATCCAGTTGTGGACGAATAATGCCGTGCGCGGCGGAATTACCCCTTCGTAACTTCGAGGCCCCTTTCGCCATTTCGATTTCCAGCTTATGCTGGAGTGTCAGGGAAGTTGTCGCTGCGCGCGGCTGTTTCCTTCCGATTCGATCATGAATCCACTACGGCTTGTTACTTTGATTCTGGGCGGTACGGGAATCGCGGTCAGCGCCTATTTCCTCATGCGGCGCAAGCCGAGGAGCCCGGAAGAACTCGAACGCAAGCGCCGCGAGTGGCTCGACAACGTGGGCCGCATCACCGATGGCACGGTGATTGACGTTCAAGAATTGCATCTTGACAACCAGCATCCCTCTACGATGCTGATCTTTCAATACGACGTGGCTGGTGTCTCCTACGAAGCTTCGCAGGATGTCACCTACCTCCGCCAGTGGGTGAACCTGCACTCCTGCCGCCTCGGACTCCCCACGTCGGTAAAATACGACCCACAAAACCCCGGCAATTCGCTGGTAGTTTCAGAGCGCTGGATCGGATTGCGCCAGTAATTCAGTCGTCAGTCTCTCGTCGCAAGTCGTCAGCTACGACAATCTGACAGCGCCTTGTTCCTGCAAACAACTCTGCTCCCCCCAAATTCACGAGACGCCACGTCCAAGGAGTGCGAGGGATTTTAGCTGAAGACTGACGACTGAAAGCTGAAGGCTGGGCTTTCTAGCTGCCTGCCGCAAACCCGCCCGCGTGCGCCACCGTGATGCGGAGGTATTTGTAGGGATTGACCGGGGTGTCGTTGATGCGGACCTCGTAGTGGAGGTGTGGCCCCGTGCTGCGTCCGCTGGCCCCGACGTAGCCGATGACTTCGCCGCGGTGTACGTGCTGTCCGGAGGCGACCGCGAAGCCGGACAGGTGTCCAAATCGCGTGTTGATCCCGTGCCCGTGTTCCAGAATCACGGCGCGTCCGTAGCCACCCAGGAAGTCGGCGAACTGTACCTCGCCATCCGCTGGAGCAAAAACGGGCTGGCCCACAGTGGCGGCAATATCAATACCGGTATGGAACGCGCCCTCACCGTTGAACGGATCGATACGCTCCCCGAATGATCCCGTTACCTGGCCTTCTACCGGCCACAGGCTCGGCGCCGAATTCGCGCGCAGCCAATCGGCGGTTGTCGCATTTCGGGTCAGGCCCAACGAGAGCCCTGTGGTGGTGGCGCCCGTGAGCGCCGAATTCTTCAAAGCGTAGAGCTGATCCAGCGACGAGCTCACTTCCGAATTCCGTACCTGCTCTTCCCCACCTGTCACCAGCGCCGGATCGGACTTCAAGCCGTACAACGAGGAGACTTCACTCGCCAGCGATCCCAAAGACGCCACTTGCACGTCGCGCTCCTTGGCCACTTGTTCCAGGCGGGTATAACGGCTCTTGAGATCGTCTTTTTCGGTGCGCAGCTGGTTGTAACTGGAAACCTTGAGCAGCATGCGGGCGTAGGAGCTCGCGATGCCGGTCAGGCTGACAAAAGCAACCGCGGCGCCCACTACGAATGTGTAGAGATAATGGACAGGGATTGGAATCTTGCGTAATTGCCCGTCGTCATCGCGAGCCACAAAAAGGATGTAGAAACGTTTACGCAATATTTCCCTTCCGTCGAAGAATTCAGAACCATGGCCGGGCGGCCTGCGGTTACAGGAGCCCTGCTCTGCATCCCGATTCCCGAGCTACGCCCCCATGCGGGGTTTGCTGATGCGTGCTCACTACCTACCGGAACCGGGTAAGGCTCAACAACTTCTTTGTCTGCAATTCTTACCGATTGCAGCACTTACGTTGGCCAAAGGTGATGGAAACAGCTGTCAAACGGTAACAAACCGGGTCCACCCTGTCAACGGGGCTGGGGGGCAATTTCGGTTACCTAGGATCGATGGCCAGGGATGGCCGAAGGGCCCGGTTACGAACTGGTTACGGCCCTGGCCCTGAGCCCCCGCTCGACTTTTCCCTCCTGGGAGGCCTCGATATAGTGGTGCCACCGTGCCGTTAAGCGAAAGAGCGCTGATTTCCCGTATTCGTCGGAGTGCCGCCACTGGGCGCGGCGTGATCACGGGTATCGGGGACGACTGCGCTGTCCTGCGGATTCCGGCCGGCCACGAAGTTCTCGTCACGACCGACTTCACGATCGAAGGAGTGCATTTCCGGCGCGCCTGGCATCCCCCAGAAGTCGTCGGTTTTCGCTGCCTCGCCCGCGGTTTAAGCGACATTGCTGCCATGGGTGGCGAACCCCAGTCTGCGTTTCTGTCGCTGGCTGTGCCGCGGGAACTACCCCAGATGTGGATCGACCGATTCATGAAAGGCCTTTTCGGGCTTACGTCCGCCTTTAATGTGCAGCTCGCCGGAGGAGACACTTCGGAATCACCCCACGGCGTGTTCGCGGACATTGTGGTGGTCGGGTCCGTGCCCAAGGGCCAGGCAATTCTGCGCTCGACGGCCCGGGCAGGCGATCGGATCTACGTGACCGGAGAACTAGGCGGCGCCGCGGCTGCGCTCAAGGAACTTATGGCTGGCGGGAAAGCTTCGCCAAAAGACTTTCCCCGACACTTCCATCCGGACCCGCGGGTAGCGGTCGGGGGATTTCTTCGCAAGCAACAGTTGGCCTCGGCGATGATCGACTTGAGTGATGGGCTCTCGACCGACCTCGCCCACATTTGCGAGGAGTCGGGAGTGGGTGCCGAGATTTTCGAGGCTGCGATTCCGCGAGCGCGCTTCGGCAAGAAGAGAAATGACGTGGACATCGATCACGCTCTGCACGGCGGCGAAGACTACGAACTGTTGTTCACGGCCCATCGGGGCAAGCACGTTCCCGATCGAATCGCAGGGGTTGCGGTCACTCTCATCGGCGAAATCACGCGCAGTCGGCGCGTCGTCCTGAGAGGCCCCAACGGGAAAGGCTCACCTTTGCAGCCGCAAGGTTGGCAGCATTTCCGGAAATGGCCGGCTGCTCGACGGGTCACGTCCTGACGTACCTTCACGTACTCTAGTGCATTCAGTCTTGGGGGACTAAAGTGAGGACTATGTCGTACCTGCGTTTTACCTGGTTTGCCCTAGTTTTGGCGGCTTGTTTTCTCGCAACGGCTGCCGCGCAGCAACCTGCAGTGTCCCCGGTGCCCGTGCCAAAATCCGTCCCACAGGCGGCAGACGCTCCGGCAGTCAGCGTGGACGACGTTTTCATCCACAAACAATTCGGGGAAGAGTTCACGCTGCTCCCCAACTCGGTGCCGTTTGTGCGCGATATCGACGGCGATGGAGTCGACGACTTCGTGATCGTTGCCCGGAGCAAGAAGCCCATGCTCGACGCGGCCGAGCACAACTACAAAGTCATCGACCCCTACTACAACTTCTACGGGTACGGCGACCCAAAACTGACGGCCACTTTCGGAGCGGAAGACCTGATGGAGAAGAACCTGGTCGTCCTCGTCATCCACGGTGCGGGACCCGAGGCATGGCGTTCGGAAACTCCTAAGGCCAAGTTCGTCATTATCAACCTGCCCCTAAAGAAGATCTTCGTGCGCCGCCTGCAACTCCGTAAGAAACAGGTCAACGCCATCTTCGCCGTGGAAGCCGATGCCAGCGCGGGCGACTCGGTCGTCTTCTGGGACGGCAAACAGTACAAGTACCAGCCCATCGGCACCGGCGCCGAAGACTAGCCGTTCCCAATCATCTTTCATCGCGAGCGGGCGAAAAAATTAATCTGTCATCCCGAGCGCAGTGAGGAGTAACCGAACGAAGTCGAGGGACCTTGTGTTCCACGGCGGCGGAAACCGTCGCTGGCAAATTTCGCTGACAGTCATCGTGAGCACAGTGCCGTCGGCCCAATCAATCTCTTCGAGAGATAATCCAGATCGGATCGATAACTAATCCATGACATCGCGATCCATCACCCCGCCTCCCACCCCAGATCACACCGACCCGTCCATCGCTCGCCTATAATCTGGGGGCTATGAACCTCGAACAGAAGCTGGAAGAGCTGAAGAAGCGCGACCACCTGGCCGAAGAAGGTGGCGGAGCGCAGCGCCGCGAAAAACAGCACAAAGAAGGCAAGATGTCGGCGCGCGAGCGCATCGAGTTTCTGCTCGACGAAGGCACGTTTGAAGAGACCGACAAGCTGGTCACCCATCGCTGCAACGATTTCGGCATGGCCGAGCAGAAGTTCTACGGGGACGGCTTCATCACCGGCTATGGCCGCATCGAAGGCCGTCTGGTCTTTCTCTTCGCCCAGGACTTCACCGTGTTCGGCGGCTCTCTTTCCGAGGCCAACGCTGGCAAGATCGTCAAGATCATGGACCGGGCCGCGAAGATGGGCGCACCCGTCATCGGTCTGAACGACTCGGGCGGCGCCCGCATCCAGGAAGGCGTGATGTCGCTGGCCGGCTACGCCGACATTTTCCTGCGCAACACTCTCTACAGCGGCGTGGTTCCACAGATCTCAGCCATCATGGGCCCCTGCGCCGGTGGCGCCGTCTACTCGCCCGCCATCACCGATTTCATTCTGATGGTCGACAAGACCTCGTACATGTTCATCACCGGTCCGGAGGTCATCAAGACGGTGACCCACGAAGAAGTCACCAAGGACCAGCTGGGCGGCGCGACCACGCACAACGAAGTCTCAGGCGTGGCGCACTTCCTCTCGCACGACGATGCTGAATGCCTCTCGATGGTGCGCGAACTCCTGAGCTTTGTTCCCTCGAACAACCTGGAAGATCCGCCCCGCCGCCCCTGCACCGACCCCGTCGACCGCGCCGATCCCGCACTCGACAAGATGGTTCCCGCGGAATCCAACCGGCCTTATGACATTAAAGACGTCATTCACGCCGTCATCGACGACGGATATTTTTTCGAGGTGCAGGAGCACTACGCCAAGAACATCGTCGTTGGGTTCGGGCGCTTGAATGGGCGCTCGGTAGGGATCGTCGCCAACCAGCCCGCCATGCTGGCGGGGACACTGGACATCAACGCCTCCATCAAAGGCGCCCGCTTCGTCCGGTTCTGCGACTGCTTCAACATCCCGCTGGTGACCTTCGAAGACGTGCCCGGTTTTTTGCCCGGCACCACGCAGGAGTACGGCGGAATCATCAAGCACGGCGCCAAGCTCCTGTTCGCCTTTGCGGAAGCCACGGTGCCCAAGGTTACGGTGATCACGCGCAAAGCCTACGGCGGAGCGTATTGCGTCATGGCGTCAAAGCACATCCGCACCGACGTGAACTACGCCTGGCCGACGGCTGAGATCGCGGTCATGGGCCCCGAAGGCGCGGTGGATATCGTTTACAAGCGCGAACTGGAGCAGGCCGCTAACCGCGAAGAAGTCCGGCAGGCCAAGATCGAAGAGTTCCGCGACCGCTTGGCAAATCCTTACGTCGCGGCTGATCGCGGTTTTGTCGATGCAGTCATCCAACCTCGCGAGACGCGGAAGAAGCTGATCCAGGCGCTCGAGATGCTTGAGACCAAACGGGACAAGAATCCGCCCAAGAAGCACGGGAACATACCGCTGTGACAGGCAGGCTCTGGGTAGAGCCGTCGGGGGTATTCGACGATCCCCACCGCGTGCCCGTCTCCAACTTCCCCGTAATGCACCAGCCGAATCCCCGCCTCGCGCAACTCGCCTTCTATCTCTTCCCGCGTGAATAGGTGGTTGTAGCTCCAGCTAAGGTGATCCCCGAGTTCCACCGGCTCCTTCCGCCCGCGAAGCACACGAAAGAGATTTGCCACCTTGCAAGCGAACCTGTCGTAGCGTGACTCGCCGGTGCGCGTGAAGAATGAAAGCAAGACGGGCGACCCCGGCAGCGCCCGCTGGCGCAGGGCTTGGAGAAAAGCGACCCTGCGAGCTCGGGTGGGAATGTGCGTGTATGCCGACCAGCCCACGATGAGCCCGGCGTAGATAGTTGGACCGGGCGGAACCTGGTCCGGGGGACAGAATGTCACGCCGCCGGGCTCTCCGAGTTGCTCGAATATGGCAGCGTTCACCCTCGACCTGCACCAGATTGCACTCGAGACCTTCAGCCCGGTAGCCCATGCGGCGCAGTGCCAGAACTTCCCGTCCTCCCCCCGCGGCTGCTACGAGAATGCGCGAAGCCGGAGGAAAGTGACGCTGCACCGCCACCAGCTCCCAGTCGAAAAAGCCGCGCAAATTGTGTTCCGGCGACGCGCTCTCATGCGAATGGGCGTAGTGTTCCGCGGTGATCGCGTTCAGATCGTCCGCGCTCAAACACCCCAGCCAGAAGCCCTCATGCACCACCCCCGCAAGCCGAACAAAGCGGTTGAACCAGCCGTCGGCGCGCCTGAAGTACCGCACCCTGCGCCGACGTACCGCCGCCGGTGATTGGTCAATTCTTTCGTTCTGCGCCTGCGGCGGATTTTCCACGTTGAGGTTTTGGAGATCAGCCGGTCTTGACATCCCGATTTTTGGAAGTAAACCGGTGCAGGTATTGTCGCAGAGTTGAGCCACAGCATATGGGCGGGTGTAGGGCGCAGGAAAGAAGATCAGTACCGGGAGGAGTAATGCAGGGGCAGGCGGCCACTAGCTACCGGCCGTCAGCCATCAGCTACCAGCCAAAAACCATCTGCAAAAAAATTAAGAGTCCCGAGGTGATGTTGGTCTCATTCGTCTCGGCCAGTAGCTCGCGTTAGACCCTTACCGACCTGCTCTCGTCGCTTCCTTGCGGGTTACGACGCGCGATCTCGACTCGGGCTCCGGGCTCGCCGCCAACCGGATAAATCAGTCCAACGCCTTCGGGACTCTATCTTGCCTTCGACAGCAGCTCCTGTTCTCCTCGACCAGCGCTTTGCTGATTGACCCTCGCTGACCCTCTTTCTCCTTTTTCAAGAAGGAAGTGATCTCGCTCGAGCCCCGGACGCTGCACCAACCGGAAAAACTTCGGAACGTGTCAAAGAACGAGGTTGTTTTTACGCTCTTTAAATTTATAGTCAACAAAAACAGCGCGTCTTTATCCTCCGCAGAATCAATCGAGTGCAGCTCATTCACAGGCTTGTGACGGATTTTGGTGCAACCCGCGCAAGGGTCTTTGCGAATCTGCCGCTGCTGGCGCGTCATTTCTCGCCTTCGTGCATTCAAAGCATCATTATTGCTGCGCACATGCGCCCATCTGTCAGTGTGGATATTCCGTCACAATCCAGTAATTATGCGGCCTTCGAAAAATCTCTGCTGACCGCGAGTGCTCCGGGAAGTCACTTACCGGGACACTCGATTCCCCCTAGACTCACCATGAGGAGAAACGAAAATGGCTATCTATCCCGGCAAAGTCGTCGACGCCAACGGCAATCCGCTCTTCAAACTGATCGGTTTGTTGATTGCCGCATTTGTCGTCGTCATCCTGCTTTTCAATTGCGTAACCAGGGTCGGCACCGGCCGGGTAGGCGTGCTGACTCTCTTCGGACGCGTCGACCCTCAGGTGCTTACGGAAGGCATTCACCTGATCAATCCCCTGAAAACCAACAACGAGATGTCGATCCAGACGCAGACCATCAAGGAGTCGGCCAGCGTGCCCTCCAGCGAGGGCCTGGTCATGAATCTCGACACCTCCCTCATCTATCACGTCAATCCCGACAAGGCGGCCGAGGTCTTCCAGAAGATCGGCTCGAATTACGAAGCCGTGGTGGTCGAACCTACCCTGCGGGCGGCGATCCGCGAAGCGACCGCGTCTCACACCGCCAACGCCCTCTACACCGGTGAGCGCGAAATGGTGGCCAAGCAGATCAGCGAACAACTCACGGCCCAGCTCAACCTGCGCGGCTTGCTGGTCGAGAGCGTGCTGCTACGCGACATCCAGTTGCCCCAAACTCTGAAGGCCTCCATCGAAGCCAAACAGCAGGCCGAGCAGGAAGCGCTCGCCATGAATTTCCGCCTGCAGAAGGAAAAGCAGGAAGCCGAACGGAAGCGCATCGAGGCCGCCGGGATTCGCGACTTCCAGCAGATTGTCGCGCAGGGCATCAGCACACAATTGCTCGAATGGAAGGGAATCGAGGCCACCGAGCTGCTTTCCAAGAGCCCGAACACAAAAGTGGTGGTGATCGGCAACCCCAAGAACGGCCTCCCGCTCATCCTCGGACAATGAGCCCTGGGCCTTGACCGCCGGCGCGCGATGGCGGCCGCAACGATCGACCCGGCGACTGCTACCATAACGGCGTGACCGCTTTGCTGGATGTGCGAAGCCTGAGCGTGGCATTCGAAGCCCACCCGGGCAGGGTTCGTGCGTCTGCGCGGGGAACCGAGCCCGGCGGAACCGTCGCACCCCCGGCCTCGTGGTTCGCTGTGCGCGACCTTTCCTTCACCCTCGCGCCCGGGGAGGTGCTGGGACTGGTCGGCGAATCGGGATCCGGCAAATCGATCACCTCGCTCGCCCTGATGCGGCTCCTACCACCCCAGGCGCGCCCCACGGGCGAAATCCTCTTCCACAACGGCAACGGATCCGCTGCCAACCTTCTGCAACTCCCCGACCACGAAATGTGTGGGCTGCGCGGCTCGTGCATCGCCATGATCTTTCAGGAGCCGATGACCGCGCTGAACCCAGTAATGCGCGTGGGAGATCAGATCGCCGAAGCGATCCTCGTGCACGCGCCAGTCTCCAAGTCCGAGGCCTGGCAGCGCGCCGTCGAAGGGATGAAAGACGTCGCCATTGCCGACGCCGAGCGCCGCGCCCGCGACTACCCTCACCAGCTTTCCGGAGGCATGCGCCAGCGGGTCATGATCGCCATGGCCATCGTCAACCGGCCACAGTTGCTCATCGCCGACGAGCCCACCACCGCCCTCGACGTCACCATTCAGGCGCAGATCCTCGAATTGCTCGCCGAGTTGCGCGCGAAGTTCAAGCTGGCAATGCTGTTCATCTCCCACGATCTGGCCGTGGTTTCGCAGGTCGCGGATCGCGTCGCAGTGATGTACGCGGGCAGCCTGGTGGAGTTAGGCAGCAAGATCGATATCTTTCGCGCGCCCGCTCACCCCTACACCCGCGGGCTTCTGCAGGCCGTGCCCACGCTGAAGAGCGATCGCTGGCGTCCGCTCTCCACCATCGAGGGCAGCGTACCTCCCGGCCACGCGCAACTGCCCGGCTGTCCCTTCGAGCCTCGATGCATCGATCGTGTGCTCGACTGCCAGCGAAATCTTCCGCCGCTCGCCGAGGTGGCCGCTGGTCACTGGGCGCGCTGCCCGGTAATCAATCCACCCGCCCGTTAGCATCCCGTCGTATAATCGCCCCCTTGTCCGGTGCTGCGTGCGCATCCTTGTTCTGAGCGACATCCACGGGAATCTTGACGCGCTTGAGGCCTGTCTAGCCTCAGCCGTTCCCTATGACATCGTCGTCAACCTGGGCGACGTCGTCGGCTACGGCGCCAGCCCGAACGAGGTCATCGAGCGCTCACGCGGTCTGGGCAAGTACTTCGTCCGTGGCAATCACGACAAAGCCTCCAGCGGTCTGATGGACCTCAAGGACTTCAACCCCATCGCAGGCTTAGCCGCGCTCTGGACCCGCGAACAGCTCACCCCCGAGAACCTGGAATGGCTGCGCAGCCTGCCGCAAGGCCCCATCGAAATACCCGAAGCTCCCCAAGTGCAATTTGTCCACGGGTCACCGATTGATGAGGACGAATACGTCGTTACTTTGCATGACGCGCTGGCGCCGCTGTCGGCGCTGCCCATGTCGGTCACTTTTTTCGGGCACACCCATCTGCAGGGCGCCTTCTCCTTCAAAACCGCTGCCGGCGACGCCTACCGCCCTCCTTATAAAACCGTGGGCCAAAGTGAAAGCACGCAGTTCGCGCTGAAACGCGATGTGCGCTACCTGGTGAATCCCGGATCGGTCGGCCAACCTCGCGATGGTGATTGGCGCGCCGCCTTTGCCGTCTTCGATACCGCGAAGTGGATTGTGACCTTCCAGCGTGCTCCCTACAACCTGAAGAACGCGCAGGACCGCATCTTCGCAGCGAATCTGCCGCAGCGGCTGGCCACCCGGTTAGCCGCGGGCCGCTAAGGAGCTATCCCGCATTTCGCTCACTTCAACTCTGTCATCCCGACCGAACTGAGCGTAGCGAGCGCAGTGGAGGGACCTCGTGTTTCCTTCCAATCGCCAGTTTCGCCCCGTCGTTGGTAAACTTCTCCCATGCCCTCCGATTCGTTCTTCAGCAAGAAAAGACATTCTCCCGCTGCGTCTGGCGGCCTGTTTCCCCCCCAGGCACCCCCCGACCATTACCTCGTTGCCCACGTGGACGGCGGTTCCCGTGGGAACCCCGGTCCCTCGGGCTATGGAGTGGTCATCACGGACCAGTCCGGCCACAAGATCGCGGGCTTGAGCGAATATCTGGGCCACCAGACCAACAACTACGCCGAATACAGCGGACTGCTCGCCGCCCTCGGCTACGCGCTCGAACGCGGCCCCAAAGCGCTGAAAGTAGTCGGGGACTCCGAACTGCTGGTAAAGCAGATTCGCGGCGAATACAAAGTCAAGAGCCCCGCCCTGCTCGAGTTGTTCCAGCGCGCCAAACAGATGATCGCGCAACTCGCCTGGTTTTCGATTCACCATGTTCTGCGAGAGAAAAATGCCGAAGCCGATCGCTTGGCTAACATGGCGATGGACAAGGGCATGGGGAGAAGTACGTCCATCTCGCCCGCACCCCCGCTCACGAGGGGACAGGAACTGAACGGCGTAGTTCGCGGAGGCGTGGTCGTGATCGACGGCGCGAAATTGCCGGAAGGGACGCGCGTCCAGATCCGCGTTCGCGACTGACGGGAACTGATTCGCGGAAGGCTCAAGCGACTACGTCGGCGACCCGCACCGCGTCTACGCAGGCGCGCACATCGTGGGTGCGGATCACGTGTGCGCCCTTCAGCACTGCGGCCGTTTCCGCGGCCACCGTGCCGTACAGGCGGCCCTCGACGGGGGCGTCTTTGCCGCCGCGCGCCAGCATTCTTCCGATGAACGACTTGCGCGAGACTCCGACCATCAGCGGGTAGCGAAGCTGGCTGATCTCGTCGAGGCCACGGAGCAGCGGATAGTTCTCCTCGAAGTTCTTGCCGAAGCCGAAACCGGGGTCGAGCACAATGCGTTCGCGTTTCACCCCGGCCATCCCCGCCGCGTCGGCGAACTGGCGCAGTTCGCGCTTCACGATCACCAAGATGTCGGACGCGCGCGGCAAGGTGCGCCATTCCTCCGGACGCCCCCGCATGTGCATGAGCACGGCGCCGCACTTGAGTTCGGCAACGGTCTGCGCCATCTTAGCATCCCAGCGGAATGCGCTCACGTCGTTGACGATCTCGGCTCCGGCCGCGACCGCGGCCCGTGCGACACCGGCCTTGTAGGTGTCGATCGAGACCACAGCCTTCGGACGCTTCTCCTTGAGTTGCGTAATCACCGGGATCACGCGTTCGAGCTCTTCTTTCTCCGAGACCGAGCGCGCGGCGTCGCTCTTCTTCCCCCCTTCGCCGGAGCCAACCTTCGCACCGGGGCGAGTGGATTCTCCACCCACGTCGATAATGTCGGCGCCTTCGTCGAGCAGTCGCAGTGCGTGTTCGATGGCCTTCTCGCGATCCAGAAACTGCCCGCCGTCAGAGAAAGAATCCGGGGTGACGTTGACTACTCCCATGACCAGGGTGCGCTTGCCCAGTGCAAGCACCCGCGACCCGATGTTCCAGTCAAAGATCGACCGCATCGGGCGATTCTAAATCAGCGCCTGACTCTGGTTGTCTTTGCGCTCCGCGGCCTTTCCCTGCGAACGGAGCCTGCCCTGAGCGCAGTCGAGGGGCGGTTAACAGCTTCTTTCGGCGGCCACAAATCCCTTGTCCTCGCGGAACTTTGGCGAACAACATCCGTCATATCCGCGCGCAGACTGGGGAGGGAAGCGGGCGGCATTCGATGCTAAGATTGGCGTGGAGTTCTATGCACCGGCTTCGCTGCATTCTGTCGGTTACGCTGTGCGCGCTGCTCGCGACGCAGGCGCAGGCTGCGAAGCGCAAGCCTCTCTCGACACGAATCGCCGCCGTCTTGGCCGATCCCAGCCTGGCCCAGGGATACTGGGGCATTGAAATCGTCTCCCTGACCACCGGCAAGATTCTGTACGCACAGAACCACGACAAGCTGTTCACGCCCGCGTCGAACACCAAGCTGTTTACGACTTCGGCAGCGCTGGCGCTGATCGGCCCCGACTACAAGTTCAGAACTTCGGTCGAGACCAACGGCCTGCTTGACACTCACGGTCGCCTCACCGGCGATTTATTGTTAGTCGGGCGCGGCGATCCGAATCTCTCCGGGCGCGAACTTCCCTACGACCTGCACACGCAACGCAACGATCATCCCATCAAAGTGCTGGAGGATCTTGCCGACGACCTGATGAGGAAGGGCGTGAAGTACGTGGACGGCGACCTGGTCGCCGACGATTCCTACTTTGCATTTCAGCGCTACGGCGAAGGCTGGAGCCAGGATGACCTGGTGTGGGGCGACGGCGCACCGGTCTCGGCGCTGACCATCAACGACAACGTGGTATTCGTGAACATTCTGCCCGCGGATCGGACCGGGGAGCGTGCCTTCGTCAGCATCGCGCCCTTCGCCGACTACTACCACATCGACAACCGGATCATTACGACACCCGCAGGCTCGGCACGGCGTATCTTCTTCAACCGCGAACCCGGTTCCACCGCCCTCACTCTGTGGGGCGAGATGCCGCTCGACGACAAAGGCGCGAATGAGGCCCTGGCGATCGAGGATCCGGCGTCGTTTGCGTCGCAGCTGTTCCGCAACCTGCTCGAGCAGCGTGGCATTACGATCTACGGCCACGGGCGCGCCCACCACACCGAGCTCGCCGGACTGTCTACGCTGAGCATCACCGCCACCGCCGAGGCGCGCGGCGGAGAAGGCGATGCCACGCGTCCTGGTCAGCCTGCCCCGAGTCTGGTGCTCGCCAGTCATGACTCGAGGCCGCTCATCGACGACATTCGCGTGATTAACAAAGTCAGCCAAAATCTGCACGCCGAAATCCTTCTCCGGCTGCTGGGCCGCGAGCGAGGCACAGCGGCCACCGTGGACAATGGCCTCGAGGCGGTTCGCGGTTTCCTGACCAAAGCGGGCGTCCCCAGCGAGCAATTTGTTTTCTATGACGGATCCGGCCTATCGCGGCAGAACCTGGTCACACCACTTGCGATGGTCACACTACTCGAGTACGCCGCGAAACAGCCGTGGGGAGCCGCGTTTCGCGACACGCTTCCGGTTGCAGGGATTGATGGCTCTCTGGCGGAACGTTTCAAGGGAACGGTCGCGCAGAGTCGCGTGCAGGGAAAGACCGGTTCACTGGGTGGCGTCAAGTCGCTTGCCGGCTACGCCACCACCGAGCACGGCGAACAGATTGCGTTCGCCATCCTCGCGAACAATCTGAACGTTCCGGCCAAGAAGGTCACGGACGCCATTGACGAGATCGTGCGCAACGTCGTCGATGACGACGCCCCTCGCAAGTGAGCGCAATCTGCAATTTTATGCAGGTCGGTCGTTCGGTCACATGGGCCGCCGAGCAGCCTTGCGGATCCGCACGGCCCCGGCGGCTGCCGGCCCAGTGCCGGTCGGAGGCTTCTTCATTCCATCGAGCAGATCTTTGAGGACGACCGCGTTGTTGTGTTCTTCGTCGGAAAATGCGTAAAGCAGCGTGAGCCGTTTGCGTTTGCGGGCCAGCAGATAGAGTTGCTGGAGTTGTTCCGACGCTTCCGGGCGGGCCAGTTCCTTCAGATAACGTTTGCGGAACTGCAGCCACGCTTCGCGGTGGGCATGGGACCAGCGCCGCAGTTCGTCCGAAGGAGCCAGCTCTTTCAACCAGGCATCCAGGGCGGCCGCCTGCTTGGTGAGTCCCCGCGGCCAAAGGCGATCGACGAGCACACGTGTCCCGTCGGCGGGTACAGGCTTCTCGTAGACTCGCTTGACCACAATGGGCATGGCTTTCCTCTATTATTGTACGTCGAGCCCGAGGCTGGTTGCCGCAGGATGGCGAGCCAGTCGACAGCTCCTGTTTCGAGGAAGAACGATGAGATTCCCGTTGTCACATGATCGCCGGGCGTCGGCGCGGCTTTGCAGTGGAATGCTCGGACTGCTTGGCGCGATGGCCATCCTGTTTCTCTCAGCCTGCGACGCTGCGCCCCGCAAGTCAGATGGGGAACTGGGCCTGAATCCCCAACAGGCGGCGGGGCGCCGCATTTACGACAGGAACTGCGACCAGTGCCACGAACCGTATTCGTCGCGCGGAAAGAAGGGCCCCGGGTTCAAGGGTGTTTTCAAGAGACAGTATCTGTCGGAAAGCGGGCTGCCCGCGAACGACGAGCGGGTTGGGGAAATCATCCGCTTTGGCCGCAGCAAAATGCCGGCCTACGGGCAGGTCCTCGACCAGCAACAGATCGACGATCTGCTGGCCTACATGCACACGCTGTAAATATTGAGGATACGGAATCGCGAGTCCCGCGAACATGGCTGATCCTGCGCGCGTGAAAACAGTGTCCAAGTCGGGTCTCTTCCGCAAACTTCCCTCCGTGGACGAACTCCTGCGCACGTCCGAACTCGCTGCTCTGCTGGCGCAGGAGGGCCGGAGCGCGGTCACGGATGCCGCACGCAGTGTTCTGGATCGGCTGCGGCAGGAAATCGGCAGCGGAAGCCTACAGCCGTCCGGAGTGGACGGGGCCCTCGCCGGTCTCACCGCAGCAACGGAACGCGAACTGCGCCGGAGCACGGCGTTCTCACTGCGCCCGGTGATCAATGCTACGGGCGTCATCCTGCACACCAACCTCGGCCGCGCCCCGCTGGCACAAAACGCGCTCGATCACGTCCGCGAAATCTCGCGGGGCTACTCAAGCCTTGAGTTCGATCTCGAATCCGGCGCCCGGGGCGAGCGCGACGTGCACGTGGATCGGCTATTCCACAAGCTGCTGCAAGGTGCGGACCCGAGTCCTGACAGCGAACTCTCCACCATCGTCGTGAACAACAATGCCGCGGCCGTCTGGCTGGCGCTGAACACTCTGGCGGTGGGCGGCGAAGTGGTCATCTCTCGCGGCGAACTGGTCGAGATCGGTGGCTCGTTCCGCATTCCCGACGTGATGGCCCAGTCCAACGGCATCCTGCGCGAGGTTGGGACGACGAACCGCACCCGCATCCGCGACTACGAGCAGGCCATCAACGAAAAGACACGGCTGCTGCTCCGCGTGCACCGCTCGAACTTTCAGATCACCGGCTTCACGGAACAACCGCCGCTGGAAGAGTTGGTTGCGCTGGCGCGAGTGCGCAGCATCCCGCTGGTCGAGGATCTTGGCAGCGGCGCCCTGCTCGATCTGCCTGCCCTCGGAATCAAGAATGAGCCTGGCGTCACCGACAGTCTGCGCACTGGGGTCGACGTGGTGACCTACAGCGGCGACAAGCTATTGGGCGGACCGCAGGCCGGGATGCTGACCGGACGCACTGACCTGATCCGTCGAATGCGCGCGAATTCCTTGTTTCGCGCCCTGCGAGTGGACAAGCTGACCTACGCCGCCCTCGAAGCCACGCTGCTCGCCTACCTGAAGGGCGACCACGACACGATTCCGGCGGTGCGCATGATGCGGCTTTCGAAGGACGAAATCGGCAAGCGTGCAAACGCGCTCGCGAAAGGTTTGGCGGGTCCCGCCAAGCTGGACGTGGCCGTAATCGAAGGCGAGTCGGTCATCGGCGGAGGCGCAGCGCCGTCGGCGGTTCTGCCAACGCGTGTGGTCGCGATCGCCGGTGGGAACCTGAGCGCCGACCAGTGGCTGGCACGTTTGCGAGCGTCTGACCCTCCGGTGATCGCAAGGCTCGAAGAGGGCCGCGTGGTGCTCGACCTGCGAACTGTGTTTCCCGAACAGGACACGGCAGTCCTGGCCGTGATTCGCGCCATTGCGGGAGACCCGAACCAACCCTGAGCCGGACGTCTTGGCCACTCTCTACACCATCGGCCATTCCACCCGGACCCTCGACGAGTTCATCGCCGTGTTGCGGGCGCATGCAGTCGGCACTCTCGTCGACATCCGAGCCTTCCCCATGTCGCGGCGGCTGCCCCATTTCAACCGTGAGTCTCTGCAACAGACGTTGCCAACGGACGGCATCCAGTACGGCTGGATGAAGTCCTTGGGCGGCTACCGCAAGAAGATGCGCGACGATTCGCCGAATGTCGCTCTCCGCAATGAGAGCTTCAGGAACTATGCCGACTACATGCTGACCGCCGAATTCGAGCAAGCGGTAGCGGAGCTGGTGCGGATCGCCAACGCCTCACCGACCGCTTACATGTGTGCCGAACGAGTGTGGTTCCACTGTCATCGCATGCTGGTCTCCGATTGGCTGGTCGCGCACGGCCACACCGTGCTGCATATCGGCGACGAAGGACCGGCGCAGCCGCACATGCTAACCCGCGAGGCTCGCCTCGTCGACAACCACGTCCTCTACCGCGGAGACAGTCTGTACTCGTGAGCCGCACAGGGCCGTCACTCGTTGTGCTAACTTCGCTACATGATTGTCGGCACCGGCATCGATATCGCCGAAGTACCCCGCATCCGGGAAGTCATCGAACGGCACGGGCAGCGGTTCCTGCAGCGGGTTTTTACCGAAGGCGAAATTCAATACTGCGAGTCGAAGGCCAACCGGGTTGAGAGATACGCGGCCCGGTTCGCCGCCAAGGAAGCAGGAATGAAAGCCCTCGGAACCGGCTGGAACCACGGCGTTCGCTGGCGCGATATCGAAGTCGCCCGCAAGCCCGGCGGGCGTCCAACATTGCTGCTTCACGGCAAGGCTGCGGAATTTGCCGCGAAACTCGGCACCACCAACATCGCGCTCTCGCTCACCCACACCGCCGAACAGGCCATGGCCCAGGTCATTCTGGAGCGCTGAGCAGTTTCTGCTAGACTGACGCCTTCATCCGAATCCATGGCCACCACCATTTCCCCATCTGTGTCTGCCTCCCCCCAAGCCTCGGCCTACGAACGAGTTCTGCTGTGCGGCATCGGGCTGAGCAGCTTTTCAGCTCTCCTATTGGAGCTGGCGCTCACCCGGCTTTTTTCCGTCATTCTCTTCTACCACTTCGCGTTCCTGGCGATTTCGATCGCCCTCCTCGGCCTGGGTGCCGGCGGAGTCTTTGCCTACCTGAAACGAAGTTGGTTGTCGCAAATGGAGACCCGGCCGCTCGCAGCCCGGCTATGCGGCCTGAACGCGCTCGCTATCCCGCTGGTTCTGGAAATCGTGCTGCATGATCCCGTATCGCTCGGGGTGACATGGCACAACCTGATAAAGCTGACGGTACTGTATCTTGCCTCCGCTGTGCCGTTTGTGCTGACCGGAATCCTGTTCTCGGTGGTCTTCGCCCGCGAAGCGTGCGCTATCTCGCGCCTCTACGGTGCCGATCTGCTCGGTGGAGCGCTTGCCTGCCTCGGCGTCGTTCCGCTGCTGAACTGGATCGGCGGCCCCAACGCCATCCTCTTTGCGGGCGTCACCATGGCGCTGGCTGGATGCTTGTGGGCGCTCTCGCCGGCCGTTCGCAGAGCCAACTTTGCGCTCGCAGGTGCACTGCTTCTGCTGATCGCCATCAATCACACGGGCCGCGTCATCGACGTCATCTATGCCAAGGGCAGCTTCCGCGACCAGGCCTGGGTGGAGTTCGCCCGCTGGAATGCCATCTCTCGCGTCGAGGTCGACGCCCAGGGAAGCAGAGGCAAAGCCATCGTCATCGACGCCGACGCCTCCACCTACATCATGAATGTCGATCCGCACTCCTGGCAGGGGACGGAGTGGCAGAAGAACCTGATGTCCGCGCCACCCGCGCTCGCTAACGTGTTGCGCCCGCATGGAGAGTTCGCCATCATCGGCCCGGGAGGAGGCGTCGACGTGCTGCGCGCCGTCGCCAACGGCAGTCCCAGCGTCACCGCCATCGAGATCAATCCCATCATCGCCAACACCATCATGCGCGGACGCTACGCCGATTACGCGTTTCACTTGTACGAGCGTCCGGAAGTGCACCTGCACGTGACCGACGGCCGCTCCTTCGTCCGCAACGCGACCCAGCAATTCGATGTGGTGCAGATGACCCTGGTCGATACCTGGGCTTCCACCGCCGCCGGCGCCTTCGCGCTCAGCGAGAACAGCCTCTATACGGTCGATGCTTTCCGGGAATACTTCGAGCACTTAAAGCCGGACGGCATGGTCGCAATCACCCGCTGGGAATTCCGCGAGCCGCGCGAGGCCATGCGCGTAGTGTCGGTCGCCACCGAAGCCCTGCACCAACTCGGCGTGCGCGATCCCGCGAAACATTTCATCGTGGTCTCCCAGGGAGATCTCGACGAAGACGGCCTCCCCGTCGTGGTGCTCGCCAAGAAGAGTCCCCTCACCCTCGAGGAAGAGGCGCTCGTTCGCGACCATCTCAACAACGCCGACGACCTGGTCGCTCTCTACACCCCGTCCAATCCCGGCAACAACCCGTTTTCCGCTCTGATCGCGCGCAACGACCCGGCCGCGTTCGCCAGCAGTTACCCCTACAACGTTGCTCCGGTCAACGACAACGCACCTTTCTTTTTTTTCACCCTGAAGACCGACCAGGTTTTGCGGAACCGGCAACACCACGGCATCGACTGGAAAGTGAATCTCGGCGTCGTCGTGCTCGGCCTGGTGTTCGTGATCTCCCTCGTCGCGGTGTTCGCCTTCCTGCTCGTCCCCATGGCGCTCGGCGGAGGCCGCAGGCAGCGCTTCTTGCCCCTTCTCTACTTCGTCGCCGTCGGCCTCGGCTACATTCTGGTGGAGATCGCCTTCATCCAGCGCTTCGTGCTCTTCCTCGGACATCCTACCTACGCGCTCACGGTGGTCATCTTCCTGATGCTGCTCTCGAGCGGCGCGGGCAGCCTGGTGTCGCGTCGCTGGTTGTCCGACACGGCGCGCTGCTGGATACCCCTCCTCCTGCTGCTGCTCGCGATTGCTCTCTACACCGGCGTTCTGCCTGCGTTGCTTTCATCGCTGATCGGATTGCCTTTCCCGGCAAAGCTCGGCGTCAGCGGGATCGTTCTGGTTCCTCTAGGCTTCGCCATGGGCATGCCTTTCCCTACAGGACTGCGCCGCTTCGCGCAAACCTCGACGCCCGAATTGCCTGCCACCGAATTCGGCGAGCCCGCGACCACCGAAGACAACGCCGTGGAGTGGGCCTGGGCCATGAACGCCGCCTCCAGCGTGCTGGGCTCAGTTCTGGCCATGGTGATCGCCATTCATTTCGGCCTGAACATCACGCTGGCCTGCGGTGGCGCGGCCTACGCCCTGGCCCTGGCCCTGCTTCCTACCTTGGCTCCTCGCCGCGTCTGACGCGTGAAGTCGGCCCTTTGGTCTGCTATGATCAGCGAAAATCTGCCAGCCGTGCAGAGAGGTGATGATGGCGTTGCCCAAGCCCCGCAGCCGGGCGCAGGGTCGGTCCGGATGGGGGATGCGTGCCTAGCCAGAAGCAGCTAAGGTGGTCCCAACTGCGCGTGGGCCTCACCGTGCTGTTCGCCAGCATCACGCTGGCCGTGCTCATCTTCCTGATGAGCGGAACCACCGGCCTCTTCACGCCCAAGATCACCCTCAAATCGTATTTCGACAATGCCCAGGGCCTGCACAATGGCGCACCTGTGCGCCTCTCCGGGGTCGATGTCGGCAACGTCAGCGCAGTCCGCGTCGTTCGTAACAAACCCCGTACCCCGGTGGAAATCACCATGCGGGTGAACACCCACTATAGTTTCAATCTCAGGAAAGACTCGGTGACGTCGCTGAGCACCGCGGGTGTTCTAGGAGAGACCTTCATCGACATCGACAGTTCCCTGGCGAAGGGGCCCGAAGCGGTCGACGGCGATACGCTGGCGACCCGCGACACGCCCGACATCCAGGACGTGGTCCGCGCCAGCCAGGGCACGCTGCAAAACCTGGACGCGCTGCTCAAGCGTACCGACCGCATCCTTGCTTACGTCGAAAGCGGCCAGGGCTCGATCGGCAAACTGGTCTACGATCCCACCCTCTACAACCGCTTTTCCGACACGGTCAGCGAGTTCAAAGGCATCGTCGACCAGGTGCGCAGCGGCCAGGGCAGCCTCGGGAAGTTAGTCGCCAGCGACGAGGCCTACACCAAGGCGATCGCGGCCGTCGATAAGCTGAATGCCGTTATCGACGATTTGCAGCAGGGCAAAGGCACGGCCGGAAAATTCCTCAAGGACCCCAGCTTCTATAACAACGCCAACGACACCATCGCCAACGTAAAGAAGCTGACCGACGACATCAACGCCGGCAAGGGCGCCATCGGCAAGCTCACCAAAGACGAAGTGCTGGCCCAGAAACTCGATAACACGATCAGCAAGCTCTCCGCCCTTACCGATCGCCTCGAAGCCGGCGAAGGCACTGCCGGTATGCTCTTCAAGGACCCCGCCCTTTACAACAACGCCAACCAGATGCTGGTGGAAACCCGCCAACTGGTGAGATCCATCCGCGAAGACCCCAAGAAGTATTTGACCTTCAAAGTAAAAGTGTTCTAAGCGCTGGCCCGGAATTCTGCCTGAAATTTGCTTTTTGACGGCAGTGATTGGTCTGCCCGATCGGTCTGATTGGCTTCACTGCTCTCTGAAGCTGTTTAGAGATGGAGGTTGCACCGGAAGGGCGGGTCGGTCATATATTTCTGTATATTCTGTAATGTCTGTATATAATGAAAGAAGAGACGAGAGAATGATTTCTGCAAAGGTCATTGAAGAAGCCATAGCTCAGCCAGTCGTAGCTGCACAGGTTGCGCCGCAGATCGGGCTGGAGCAGTACTACAGCGAGGCTGGCCCAGACTATGCCGCATGGAGCCGCGACTTCAATATGCACTTCGGCTATTACCGCGCCGGGGCGAATCCGCTGAATCGCGAAGCCATGGTGGAGCAGATGAATGTAGAGGTGCTCGCGCGGTTACGGTTGGATGGCATCGCTGAGCCGCAGTTGCTCGACTTAGGCTGTGGTCTTGGGGCCACACTGCGCAGCTTTGCGCGCCGCCTGCCGAGCGCGAAGCTGTTGGGGGTTACGCGGGTTCCGTGGCAGGTGAAGCATGCACGTGCTCTAAACGAGGCAGCCGGTTGCGGTGAGCGCGTATGCGTCATCGAGGGTGACTACGAAGAAATCATTCTGCCAAGCTCCAGCTACGAGGGCGTGTACGCGCTGGAGAGCAGCTGCCACGCCCACCGCGCTGACAAGGGCGCGCTGCTGGACGAGGCGCACCGCCTGCTGCGACCTGGTGGACGCCTCGTGGTCGCTGACGGATTTCTTGCAAGCGGTCGCTTCGTCAGCGCGCTGCAACAGCGCATCTACAGAAAACTTTGTGAGTGCTGGGTCATCGAAGAGCTGGCGCACCTTCACCTGTTCACGGCACGGTTGGAGCAGCTCGGTTTCAGGGAAATCGTCGTGGAGCATCTGCAGATGCGTGTGGCGCCTTCGGTCGCGCACATCCCCTGGGTAACTCTGAAGTTTCTAGTAACGGATGTGGTGTTCGGCAAGCGGGCGATGACCCGAGCAAGGTGGAACAACGTACTGGCGCCGGTGTTGTTGCCCCTGGTCAGTGCACCGCTGGGACCCATGACCTACTGCATGATCACGGCGACGAAAATCTAGTCCCGACCAACGCGCCAGTGCCCACAAGCAGGATTGTTCGGGGTCGGCAGACTGGAAACTACACCTGCGCAATGCAGCGCCTCGTCTAACTTCCGATCGTTTGCGAAAGATCGCCATACTCATTGACCGGGGTTTTGAGCCCTAACGCTGTTATCGCCATTTGAGTTGTCTTCGAAAGCATTTGACAGTCCAAGCATTTTGTACTACTTTGCAGTTGTTATGGCGTGTGATCGCTTGCTCGGCGGCTTTGAACACCTCCTGCTCCTTGCCATCCTCCGGCTTGAAGACAATGCTTACGGAGCTACGGTTCGCCGCGAACTGATCGAATGCGCTAATAAGGACGTGGCTGTCGGCGCCATCTACACGGGCCTTGATCGTCTCGAAGAAAAAGGCTTCGTCGAGTCGTGGATGGGCGAGCCGACGGCGAAGCGCGGCGGGCGCGGTAAGCGCATCTACCGCGTTACTTCAGCCGGTCGCCGTGCCCTCGCCGATATGGAGCGGGCCGTCCGTCATTTGTCAGCCGGACTCCGAACCGAGAAAGGAGCCGCCCGTGCCTGAGCATCTACAGCCACCCCGCGCAGCGTCACGAATTCTCTCCTGCTTTGGCAGCCCCCACCTGCCGCAGATTCTTGGCGATCTGATGGAGGAGTTCAACGAGCGCGCACAATCCACCGGACTTCCAGGGGCACGCCGCTGGTACTGGCGCGAGATACTTCGCAACATGATCGCTCTGGCAGGGAGAGGTGAAATGACCGGCAAAGCACGTCCCAGAACGTTGTTCCTGTTCTCTGGTATCTGGTTCAGCATCGCGCTGTTGTGGATGTGGCTCTCGCATGGCTGGCTCATGGGGTTAGAGCATCAATCGTGGGGCGTTGTGACGGTTGTGGTTTTTCTTGTGTATTTCGTACTGGTGATTGGCTGGCTGGTCCCTTTGCTATGGGCGCTCATCAGACTTGTTTCGCCTTCGCTTGTGCAGGGCAAACACTTTCGATAAGCTCCACATGCGTTCAAGCCTAACTGCCATGAAAATTGTCTCCTAGCTATGGCGCGATTTGCTGAGGTGCCAATGTCACTGAGTAGCCCAAACGTTCCAGTCGATGAACCAAGTTGCGCGTGAGGTGGTTCTTGTTGAGCGTGTCTAGGTAAAGATCTCCCAGGTCGTTGTAGGAGACTTGCTGGGAAAGCATGTGATAGATCGAGACCAAGATCTTATGGGCTATGGCCACGGCTGCCCGTTTGTACCCGCGGCGGGCCTTGAGGCGGTAGAACTTGTCTCGCAGATAAGTTCCCTTGGTACGGGCCGCGGCGTTGGCGGCCCCGACTAAGGCGGTCTTCAGGTAGACGTTGCCTTTCGGGATCCGGGTGCTCTGGCGCTTGCCCGCTGATTCGTTGTTGCCGGGACAAACTCCGGCCCAAGAAGCGAGCTGCGAAACGCTCTGGAACACAGTCATGTCGATGCCCAGTTCGGCGATGATGACCGTTGCCAAAGTCCAGTCCACGCCAGGGATTTCTTGCAGCAGTGCCCGTTCGGCTGCGTAGGGCTCCAGCTTCTGCTGGATGCGTTGTTCGAGAGTCGCCAAGTCCCTTTCGGCGGCATCGAGTCGGTCCTGCTGCAACTGCAAAAGGAAGCGATGGTGCTCTTCCAGTTTTCCCTCCTGGGCCAACTGCAGTTGTGGAATCTTATTGCGCAGTTTGCCTTTGGCCAGCTCGGCCATCTCCGCCAGGCTCGCCTTCCCTTCGACTAACGCCTTCAGCATCAACCGCGCGTGCTCCATCCTTACCCGGCAGTTCGCTTCGCCGCCATGCATCTGCGATAAGAACCGGATGCGCTAACGAGCGCTCGTCCGGGTCCGCGCGGGGGTTGTGTCAAGAAGACGAGAAATCGTCATGCGGTACGAAAGATGAAGGAAGGACCTTCGGAGCCGCCTTGGAGGAGGAGGCTTCCAATTCGGGGCGCACTGCCTCGTAGTGACGAAGAAGCGGGGGAATGCCCGTGGAGTGAAGGGGGCAGGTCACCCAGGTCTGGATGGAGTCCACGGGCGACCGGAGGAACTCCTGGTCCTGGCGGAAGGCGGCAGCCTTCTTTTGGGGTGGCACGAGCCGGATGAGTCGAGAGGCTCACGTCCGCATCTGTGAGGGGCTCGGGGTGCAATTCCCCGGGCCTACTCGGCATGCGGATTCGCTACGGGAGCAGGGTGAAGACCGAGCCTACATCCGCAGCGCCGAGATAGGTGGTTGTACCGAATAGCAGGCCGTTGTGGAACACCACCAAGCTGCTATTCGGGTTTTGTCCGCTGACCCCGAGATCGTGCAGCACCGTTTCGGTCCACCACCCACCGCGGCCGGACGGAGGAGCCAGCTTGAAGATGGTTCCGCAGCCGAGATAACAAGCGTTCGAACCGCCGAAAACGGATGTGCCGTACAGGTTGCCACTTGGGTCGATAGCCAGCGTTGTCGCGGGGTGGTTGCGTCTCCGTTGAACGCGGGAAAAGTGTGCAGGACGGTTTCGGTCCATGCCCCGCCGGACTGCGTCGGAGGCGTCAACTGGAACACGACCCCCGAGGCATTCGCCACTCCGCTGTACGAGCCGACGCCATACAGCACGCCGCTCGGGCCGACGGTTACGGTACCTCCGGGATAGCCGCCGTCGCTGCCGCCGGTGAAATTGTGGAGCACGGTTTCCTTCCAGGCACCGCCACCGCTGGGGGGCGTCAGCTTGAATACCGTCCCGTAGCCGGAGGTTCCACCGCCGGTGGCACCGTATATGTTGCCGAGGCTGTCAATTGTGATCTCGGAACTCGGACCGGTTCCATCGTGCGTGAATCCAGGAAAGGTGTAGAGGACGGTCTTGGTCCAGGTGCCACCCTTCTGCGCTGGCGGCGAGAACAGAAACACCGTGCCACAACCGAACTTGATTCTGTAATTGGAGTGGCACAGAACCCCCGGAGTTCCGCCCGAATTCGTTGTGCCATAGAGCGAACCGTTCGAGCCGAACAACACTTCTCCGGGATATTGTCCGTCGAAGCCGCCTTGAAACGTGTAGAGCACGGTGTGGGTCCATGGGCCGCCCGGCTCCGACGGGGGTGACAGTTCGAAAATCGTTCCGCAGCCGCCGCCGCAGGCTTGGGCGTTGCCGCCGAATTGGGTCGTGCCGAAGAGGTTGCCAGCCTGGTCAAACACCACCCCCATGCTGGGTTGGCGTCCGTCGGCGCCTCCGGCGAATCGGTAAAGCACATTCTCGGTCCAAGCGCCGCCCTGCACGGTTGGGGGTACGAGTTGGAATACGGTCCCATTGTATCCAGTACCACCGCCCGCAGTGGTTCCGTAGATTGCGCCATTGCTGTCGAAGGGCAGCTGGCCCTCCGGAAATGGGTACTCTCCGTCACCATTGTTGCCGGTGAACGACCAGATCGTGGTGAGCTGTGCCTGCGCCAGGGTAGCAGCGCCAGAGAAGGCGACTGCCAGCACGGCTGCACACAACAACGCTTTTGCGTTATGCACTTGCATAACGCCTCCTTGCGCTCGATTTCTGATGGGGACCTGGGCAGGTGGGGAATACCGGCCGTGGGCGATTACTAGCCGAAATGGCCTCGCGTTGTGTCAGCGAAACGTCAAAGAATTGTAAGTATTCGGTAAACCGGAGCTACTGTCGGGGACGAGTGCAGGGATGGATGTCGCGAACGGCGGATTCCCTTCGACTTCGCTCAGGGCGGCTTTCCCGGCTCGCTGGGCGCACGTGTCGGAATGACAAAGATGTAAAGAGGGGAGGGGCAAGTCGGGGCGAGTTGCGGAGTGTCTGGGGGCGAGGGCGAGGACGCCCTCGCGACAGCCGGCAGGATGCCGGCGGTACAGAAACACAAGGTCCCTCGACTTCGTTCGGCCGGCGCCTCGCTGCGCTCGGGATGACAAGTTTGTTGGATAGCAACTCGCTTGAGGACGCAGAGGGGGCGCGGAGGGCGCTGAGGATCGTGTGGTAGTGGGCAAGGGCGGCCGTTCAACACGCTCAGGTCAGGTAATCGCGAGACCCGCGGCATCGCAGGGAAACGCAAGGTCCCTCGACTTCGTTCGGCTGGCGCCTCACTGCACTCGGGATGACAGATGAAAAAGGTTGTGAAGGCGAGTTAGGCCAGGGCCAGGTAGACATAACGCAGTAGGAAGAGGATGGTGAGGATCCAGACTAGGGTGTTGACGTCGCGGATTTTACCGGAGGCGATTTTGACTACGGTGTAGGAAATCAGGCCGAGGCTGAGGCCGGTCGCGATGCTGAAGGTGAGCGGCGTGGCCAAAATGGTGATGAAGGCGGGAAGGGCTTCGCTGAAGTCGTGCCAGTCGATGTGGGCGATGGACTGGGTCATGAGGGCACCGACCAGAATCAGGGCGGGAGCCGTCGCGTAGGCAGGGATGGCGGTGGCCAAGGGGGAGCAGAACATGGCCGCCAGAAAGAAAACCGATACGAAGACATTGCTCAGGCCGGTGCGGGCCCCGGCAGCGACGCCGGCGGCGCTTTCGACGTAGCTGGTGACGGTAGAGGTGCCGGTGAGGGAGCCGAAAATTGTGCCGGTGGCATCGGCGATGAGGGCGCGGCCGACGCGGGGGATTTTGCCGTTCTTGATGAAGCCGGCTTGTTCGCAGACGGCGACGAGAGTGCCAACGTTGTCGAAGAGATCGACGAAGAGAAACGCGAACAAGATTTCGAGCAGGCCGAGGCGTAGAGCGCTGCGGAAGTCGAGTTGAAGGAAGGTCGAGGAAGCGTGCGGGATGGAGAGGATGCCGGTGGGCCAGTGCGCGATGCCGCGCAGGATTCCAAGCAGCGTGGTGCCCAGGATGCCGATGAGGATGGCGCCGTTGACGCGGCGGGCCATGAGGATGATGGTGAGGACGAGGCCGAAGGCGGCGGTCTGAACGGCGGGATCGGAGAGGCGGCCGAGGCCGACGTAGGTGGCGGGGTTAGCGACGACGAGCTTGGCGTTGCGCATGCCGATGAAGGCGATAAACATGCCGATGCCGGTGGCGGTGGAGTGCTTGAGGCAGTCCGGCATATTGTTGACGATCTGCTCGCGGACGCGGGTCACGGTAAGGATCAGGAAAAGGGTGCCGGAGAAAAAGACCACGGCCAGCGCGGTGCGCCAGGGGACGTGCATGCCGAGACAGACGGAATAAGTGAAGTAGGCATTGAGCGACATGCCGGGCGCGAGCACGATGGGATAGTTGGCGGCGAGTCCCATGACCAGGGTGGCGACGGCGGCGGAGAGGCAGGTGGCGAAGAGGACGCCATCCGGAGGCATGCCGGCCTGGGAGAGGATTTGCGGGTTGACGACGATGATGTAGGCCATCGTCACGAAGGTGGTGAGTCCGCCGAGCAACTCCTGGCGCACGGTGGTGTGATTTTCGGAGAGTCGGAAGTAGCGGTCGATCAAGCGTTCGCCTCGATGGGAAAGTGATACGGCGGACGGACGGTCAGTACGGGATCTTGTTGGGTTTCTGCTCCCAGGCACGGAAGGCGGCGAGGGCTTGGTCGCGCATCATCTGGACCATAGGGATGGCGCGTTCGGCGTGGGGCTGCGTGAATTCCTGATAGATGGCGGAGTCGTCGAAGCCGATGTGGGCCGCGTCGGCGGCGAGGTTGCCGTAGTACACGCGGGCGAGGCGCGCCCAGTAGATGGCGCCGAGACACATGGGACAGGGCTCGCAGGAAGTGTAGAGCTCGCAGTCTTTGAGTTCGAAGAGGCCGAGCTTGCGGCAGGCTTCGCGGATGGCGACGACCTCGGCGTGGGCGGTGGGATCGTTGGTGGTGGTGACGCGGTTGACGCCTTCGGAGACGATGGCGTTGTTCTGGACGACGACGGCGCCGAAGGGGCCGCCGTGGCCGGAGCGGACGTTGTCGAGGGAGAGTTGAATGGCGCGAGCCATGAAAGGGTTGTCCATGCGCGTTGCTCTATGGGTGCATAAGGGGGAACGGGGCGCGGTTCCGCGGGCTAATCTGTCGACATGGACTCTTCGCAGCCGCTGGGCTCAAGAGAGTATAAGCCGGGAAGGGGAAATACGTGAGGTGGTTGTTGGGGCGATGGACGCGCGGAAAAGCTTTCAACCGCTGAGGGCGCAGAGGGCGCTGAGGATCGTTTGGTGCTGGGCGAGGGCGGCCGTTCAACAAGCTCGGGGTCATGTTATCGCGAGACCCGCGGCATCGCAGGGAAACACAAGGTCCCTCGGCTTCGTTCGGCTGGCGCCTCACTGCGCTCGGGATGACAGCTGTAATTCGTCCCTACGAGTCTTGAGTCAAAACCGATCCCAGCGGATATTTGATAAGAGGGACGCTTCCGGATAGGCTTTGGGGACTTCTTTGTTGTGGGGGCGCGGAAGCGAGTTCATGGTGCGGGCTTTTGTCTCACGTCGGGTGGTGACGCCGGAAGAGGTTCGGCCGGGCGCGGTCGTGGTGGATGGGGAGCGGATTCGCGCGGTGGTTTCGTTGGGTGAAGTGCCGCGGGATGCCGAGATTCGCGACTACGGAGAGGCGGCGCTGCTGCCGGGGCTGGTGGATTCGCACGTCCATATCAACGAGCCGGGGCGGGCGGAGTGGGAAGGATTCGCTACGGGAACTCGGGCGGCGGCGGCGGGCGGGTACACCGCGCTCGTCGATATGCCGTTGAATTGCTTGCCGGGAACGAATTCGGTGGCGGCGCTCGAGGCGAAGCGGCGCGCGGCTGCGGGACAGTGCCGGGTGGACTGGGCGGCGTGGGGCGGCGTTGTGCACGACAATCAGGGAGACATCGAAGGGCTGGGGGCTGCGGGGGTGCGGGGGTTCAAGTGCTTCCTGGTGCATCCCGGGGTCGATGGCTTCACGATGGTGAATGAGCACCAGCTGCGGGCGGCGTTGCCGCATGTCGCGCGGACGGGCCTGCCGCTGCTGGTGCATGCGGAGCTTCCGGGACCGATTGATGCGGCGACGGAGAGACTGGCGGGTGCGGACTGGCGTCGGTACGGGACGTATCTCGAGTCGCGACCGGATGAAGCGGAGCTGACGGCGATCCGGATGATGCTAGGGCTATGCCGGGAATTTTCGTTCCGCTTGCACATTGTGCATCTGGCGACCGCACGGGCGCTGGAGGAGCTGCGCGCGGCGCGGGCCGAGGGGCTGGCGGTGAGCGTGGAGACTTGTCCGCACTATTTGCATCTGGAAGCGGAGAACATTCCTGATGGCGCGACGCTGTGCAAGTGCGCGCCGCCGGTTCGAAGAAGCGAGAACCGCGAGAAGCTCTGGCAGGGGCTGCGGGAAGGCGTGATCGACATGGTGGTGACGGATCACTCTCCGTGTCCGCCGGAGATGAAACGGCTGGAGGAGGGAAACTTCCAGACGGCTTGGGGCGGCATTGCCAGCCTGTCGGTGGCGCTACCCGTAGTTTGGACCGAAGCGGAGCGGCGGGGATTCGGATTGAAGGATGTGGCGCGGTGGATGGCGGAAGGGCCCGCGAAGCTGGCGGGCTGCGGTGCGCGGAAGGGACGGATTGCGTCGGGATACGATGCGGATCTGGTGGTGTTCGATCCGGCGGGTGAGTTTGAGGTCACGGAGGAGCGATTGCATCATCGGCATGCGGTTTCGCCGTATCTGGGAGAGAAACTGCGGGGCGTGGTGAAGGCGACGTATCTGCGTGGCGCGGCTGTTTTTGAGGAAGGGCGGTTTGCGGGAGAGGCGGCCGGGCGGGAGATGCGGGGCTGAGTTTGGATTCTGGCGAGTACGCGAAAAAGCCTTTAACCGCAGAGGTCGCAGAGGGGCTCGCGGAGGACGCGGAGAAAAGCTTTTAACCGCAAAGGGCGCAAAGATGACAAGGGGTGATCGGAAAGCAGATTCCTCCGCCTCCGCTGCGCTCGGCGTCGGAATGACAAGAAGAGGGGAGACGCAGAGGTCACAAACGGCCGAAAAGGCCGCAAAGCGAGCGCCAAGGGCGCAAAGGAAGAGCTGTAAGGGCGAGGTGGGCGGGAAAGCGAGATTCCTCCGGCCTCCGCTACGCCCGGCGTCGAAATGACAAGGTTCGCTAAGGGAAACGCGTGAAGACTGAGCGGATTGTCGGGACGGCGGTTCCGCGGAAGGAAGGGCGGGACAAGGTTACGGGGCAAGCGCAATACGTCGATGACATGGCGCTGCCCGGAATGCTGTATGGGGCGACGGTGCGGAGCCGCATTCCGCGGGGCAGGATCCGAAAGATCACGTTCGGCGAGGGGATCGCGTGGGACGAGTTTGTCGTCGTCACGGCGAAGGATATTCCGGGGAAGAATTGCGTGGCGCTGATTGGGGAGGATCAGCCATGTCTGGCGGATAGCGTCGTGAATCATCCGGAGGAGCCGATTCTGCTTCTGGCGCACCCGGACCGGCACTTGCTGCCGAAGGCGGTGAAGGCGGTGGAGGTGGAGTACGATCCGCTGCCCGCGGCGTTCACGATCGAGGAGAGCGAGCGGAAGGCGGCGGTCATCTGGGGGGAAGACAACACCTTCAAGAAATATCTGATCGAGAAGGGCGAGGTCGACAGGGTCTGGGAGAAGGCGGATTACATCGTCGAGGGTGAATATTTCACCGGGGCACAGGAACAGCTTTATATCGAGAACAACGGGATGATTGCGGTGTACGACCCGGAACACGGGGTGACGGTGTGGGGGTCGCTGCAGTGTCCGTATTACGTGCACAAAGCGCTGATGCGGCTGTTCGGGTTGGGCGAGGACAAGGTGCGCGTGGTGCAGACGGAGACGGGGGGAGCATTCGGGGGGAAGGAAGAGTATCCGTCGATGATTGCGGGGCATGCGGCGCTGCTGGCGAAGAAGGCGGGGCGGCCGGTGAAGGTCATTTATGACCGCATGGAAGATATGGTGGCCACGACCAAGCGGCATCCGTCGCGAACGCGGCACCGCACGGCGGTGAGCCGGGACGGAAAAATTCTCGGCGGGGAGATCGAATTCGTGGTGGATGGTGGGGCGTACATGACGCTTTCACCGGTGGTGCTTTCGCGGGGGACGATTCACGCGGGCGGGCCTTACAACTGGCCGAGCGTGCGGGTTCGCGGGAAGGCGGTGGCGACGAATGCGCCGCCGCACGGGGCGTTTCGCGGCTTCGGAGCGCCGCAAAGCCTGTTTGCGATGGAGCGGCACATGGATCGCATCGCGCAGGTGGTGGGGCTGACGCCGGTGGAAATGCGGAAGCGGAATTTTCTTAAGCCGGGACTGACCACGGCTACGGAACAGGTGGTGCGCGAGGAGATCGATTTGAGCGGATTGCTGGACCGCGGGCTGGCGCTGGCGGATTACGCTGCGAAGAAGGGAAGGTTCGCGCGGGAGAATGCGGAAGCGAGCGGAGAGACGGGGAAGCGAAAAGGGATCGGGATAGCGGCGTTTCTGCATGGCGCGGGATTCACGGGGTCGGGGGAACGCTATTTGAATTCGGTGGTGGGGGTGGAGGCAACGGCAGACGGGCGGGTGCGGGTGCTGGTTTCGAGCACGGAGTTCGGGCAGGGGACGAAGACCGTGCTTTGCCAGATTGCGGCGGAGGCGCTGGGGCTGCCCTACGAGGACGTGGAGATCGCGCAGCCGGACACGGAGGAAGTTCCGAACAGCGGGCCGACGGTGGCGTCGCGCACGGTGATGGTGGTGGGGAAGCTGGTGCAGTCGGCGGCGCGGGGCGTGCGGCAGACGCTGGTAGCGGAAAGCTGGGTCGGGGAGAGCTATTCGCGGGAGGAGTTTCGCGGGGCCTGCCGGAAGTATGTTAGCGAGAAAGGCGAGTTTGTCTCGTGGGCGCGATTCGAGGCGCCGAGCGGCATCTACTGGGACGATGAGAAATATCGCGGGGAAGCATATGCGGCGTATGCCTGGGCGGTGTACATCGCGGAGGTCGCAGTGGACCTGACGACCTACGGGGTGACGGTGGAGGACTTCGTTGCGTTGCAGGAGGTGGGGCGGGTCCTGCACCCGGTGCTGGCGCGGGGGCAGATCGCGGGCGGAGTCGCGCAAGGGATCGGATACACGCTGTATGAGAAGGTGGTCTGGCAGAACGGGCGCATGCAGAACGGGCAGATGACGAACTACATCATGCCGACGTCGGCGGACGTGCCGGAGATCCGCGTGTACTTTGAGGAACTGGGGAATGTTCACGGAGCTTATGGCGCAAAAGGGATCGGGGAGTTGCCGATGGACGGGCCAGCGCCGGCGATCGCGAACGCGATTGAAGACGCGCTGGGGATTCCGATCAATGCAATTCCGGTGCTTCCGGAAGACATTTTTGCGGCGATGACGGCGGCTGGCGACGTTCCTGTTGAGGGCAGGGGTCGATGAGCGCAGGGCATGGGCCGGTGGAGATCAAGCTGACGCTGAACGGTGCCGCGTGCAGTGTGGACGCTTATCCCATGGAGCGGTTGCTGGACGTGTTGCGCCACCATCTGGGGCTGACCGGAACGAAGGAAGGATGCGGAGAAGGGGAGTGCGGGTCGTGCTCGGTGCTGATGGATGGCAAGCTGGTGAACAGTTGCCTGGTGCCGGTGCTGCAGGCCGAGGGCACGAACGTGGTGACGATTGAGGGGTTGGCGCAAGGGGAGCAGTTGCATGCGCTGCAGCAGGCGTTTCTCGAGTGTGGAGGAGCGCAGTGCGGTATCTGCACGCCGGGGATGATTGTGGCGGCGAGTCATCTGCTGAGCCGGAAGGCGGCGCCGACGTTGGAAGACATTCGCGAAGGGCTGGCGGGGAATCTTTGCCGATGTACGGGGTATATCCAGATTATTGAGGCCGTGGCGGAAGCGGCGCGGCGCGGGGTCGGGCGATGAGATCGCATCCGGCGGAGTATGAATTGTTGGCACCCGGAAGTCTGCAGGATGTGGTGGCGCTGCTGGCGCGGGAGCCAGGTGAGTGGCTGCCGATTGCCGGAGGGACGGACGTGATGGTGCAGTATGCCGCGGGCACGCTTTCGGCACGGCGGCTGGTGAGTATCTGGAATCTCGCGGAGTTGGGGGGCATTGAGGTTTCAGCGGAGGAAGTGCGCATCGGGGCAGGATGTACATACTCGGAGATTCGCGGGCATGAGGTGGTAGAGCGGGAGTTTTCGTTGCTCGCGGCGGCGGCCGGGTGGACGGGCTCGATCGCGAACCAGAACCGGGGGACGCTGGGGGGGAACATTGTGAACGCGTCTCCGGCCGCGGATTCTCTGCCGGCGCTGCTGGTGTATGAGGCGGAGTTGATGCTGGTCTCGGCGCACGGGGAGCGGCGGGTGCCATATCTTGGATTTCACACCGGGTACAAGAAGATGGGGCTTGCGCCGTATGAATTGATTCGGGCGGTGTGTCTGCCCCGGTGGTACGCGGGGTATGTTGCTTACTCGCGCAAGGTGGGGGCGCGGAATGCGCAGGCGATTTCGAAGGTGTGCGTGGCGGCACTGGGGAAGGCGGCGGGGGGTGTGGTGGAGGATGTGCGCATCGCGGCGGGGAGCGTGGCTCCGGTTCCGCTGCGATTGGTGGAGACGGAACGGGTGGTGCGGGGTCAACGAGTGGATTCGGAGTTGATGGCGTTGGCGAGGAAGACGGCGGCGGGGGAGATTCGGCCGATTGACGATATCCGGTCGAACGCGGGGTATCGCGCGGCGGTGACGGGGAATCTGGTGGCGGAGTTTTTGGGGCGGTTGGGGTCAGGGGTTGAAGTACGGCTTTGAACTGCGCAAGCGAAAAAGCTTTTCACCGCCGAGGACGCAGAGGGGGCGCTGAGGCCGCGGAGAAGAACTCTTGGCCGCGAAAGTCGCGAAGGAGAGCCAAAGATGAACCCTGACTGCTATGGTCCGTGGAAGAAGAGTTTTCTGGGCCGGAGGTGCGGCATATGTGCATGGGGTCCTTCGACTGCGTTCGGCTTCGCCTCACTTCGCTCGGGATGACACGTTTATGGGGGTGAGGAATCGATGACAAATGAGTAAGGTGCTGGCGCGGTGGAATCAGCTGCGGGAGGAGGAGGCGGCGCGGGAGATTTTGTCTTGTTGCGGGTCTCGGGCCTGGGCGGTAGGGATGACGGGACGGCGGCCGGTAAGGGACAAGGCGGCTTTCCTTGCGGCGGCGGATGAGGTCTGGCGTAAGTTGGCGGTGAAGGATTGGATGGAGGCGTTCGCGAGCCATCCGCGAATTGGCGAGCGGAAGGCTCGGGAATCGGCTACGGCACAGTCGGCGGCGTGGTCGGCACAGGAGCAACGAGATGCGGCCGCGGCGGACGATGCGGTGAAGGCGGCGCTGGCGGCTGGGAACGCGGAGTACGAGCGGCGGTTCGGGCGCGTGTTTCTGATGTGCGCGACGGGGAAGTCGGCTTCGGAGATCCTCGAGGTTTTGAGGCGGCGGTTGCGGAACGACGACGCAACGGAAATGAAAGAGGCGGCGGAGGAGCAGAGGAAGATCACGGCGATCCGGTTGACGAAATGGCTACAGGAATGAAACGGATTTCGACGCACGTGCTGGATGTTGCGCGCGGCAGGCCTGCGGGAGATGTGCCGGTGCGGTTGGAGCGGCGCTCTGCTTCGGGCGTGTGGGATCTCGTGAGGTCAGCACGAACGGATGCGGACGGACGGTGTGGACAGCTCCTGCACGACGACGGTCATTTGGACGCAGGTGTGTATCGCATCGTTTTCGATACCGGCAGTTATTTTGCGGGGCAGCAGGTTGAGGGGCTGTATCCGGTGGTTGAGGTGACGTTTCATGTGCGGGAGGGTGAAGGGCAGTTTCACATCCCGCTGTTGTTGAGTCCGAACGGGTATACCACTTACCGGGGGAGCTAGGGTGAGTTCTGCGATCCGAGAATGGCTGAACCTGAGCGTGCGGTGGATCCACGTGTTTGCGGCCATCATGTGGGTCGGGCAGACGTACTACTTCACCTGGCTGGACGGACAGTTCGGGAAGATGGAGAAGCAGGCGGCGGGCGGGTCCGCGCCGGCGGTGTGGATGGTGCACAGCGGCGGCTTCTACACGGTGGAAAAGCAGAAAGCGCTCGGGGTGGGGCCGGAGGGCGTGCACTGGTTTCGCTGGGAAGCGTTTATGACCTGGCTGGCGGGCATGGTACTGCTGGTGCTGGTCTACTACGTGGGCAGCGGACTGATCGATCCGGATGTGGCGGACATCTCGAAAACGGCGGGAATCGCGATCGGGCTGGGCGCGCTCCTGGGCGGATGGATTGTGTACGACCTGGCGGTGCGGTCGGCGCTGGGGAAATCCGAGGCTGGGTTCGCGGGCTTTGCGCTGGTGGCGACGGCGGCGTTGGCGTGGGGTTTGTTGCACGTGTTCAGCGGGCGCGCGGCGTACATCCATGTAGGAGCGATGTTTGGGACGATCATGACGTTGAATGTGTGGGAGCGGATTCTTCCTGCGCAGCGCAAGATGATTGCGGCGGCGGCTGCGGGCGCGAAGTTCGACGCGGCGCTGGGGGCGCAGGCCAAGCTGCGGTCGAAGCACAACACGTTCATGGCGGTGCCGGTGGTGTTCCTGATGATCAGCAATCATTTTCCGGTGGCGACCTACGGGAACACACACAGCTGGGGAGTGCTGGTGGCGCTGGTGGTGACCGGCTGGGCGGCGGCGCTGGTGATCCGGCGGGCGTGAGTTTTGGAGCAGCGGGTACGTGAGCAAGTCAATCCAGTGCACACCGCGAGTGGGACGATCAAGCGCGCAGAAGAAGTAATGACCCGGTGCCGGAAGCTGGCGTCGTTTAGCGAAGACGCGGGTGCGACGCGGCGGACGTTCTTGTCGGCGCCGATGCGGGATTGTCACCGGGAGGTTACGGCATGGATGGAAGCGCTGGGCGCGACGGTGCGCGTGGATGCGGCCGGGAACTTGCGCGGCTTGTATCCAGGTGCGGAGCCGGGAGCGCCGCGGTTGCTGATGGGCTCTCATCTCGATACGGTACCGAATGCAGGGGCGTACGACGGGATCCTGGGAGTCGTGCTTGCGGTGGCGCTGCTGGAGGGGTTGGGTGGCAAGCGGTTGCCGTTCGCGGTCGAGGTTGTCGGTTTCTCGGAGGAGGAAGGCGTTCGCTTTGGCGTGCCGTTTATCGGGAGCCGGGCGCTGGTGGGGCGGGTGGATGAGGAACTGCTGGAGCGCAAGGATGTGCGCGGAATTTCGGTGGGGCAGGCGATTCAGGATTTCGGGTTGAATCCGGGGGAGATTCGACAGTCCAGTTTGGACGACAGAACGCTGGCCTATCTGGAATTCCACATCGAGCAGGGACCTGTGCTGGAGAAGTTGGGGCGGCCACTGGGTGTGGTGGAGGCGATTGCGGGGCAGAGCCGGATGGAATTCACGTTTGTGGGCCGCACGAACCACGCGGGCACGACGCCGATGGATCTGCGCTTCGATGCGGTGGCGGCGGCGGCGGAGTGGATCACGGTGGTCGAGCGCGAGGCCCGGAGCCTTGCTGGCCTGGTGGCCACGGTCGGCGCGATCGAAGCCAAGCCGGGCGCGACGAATGTGATTGCGGGTGAGGCTCGGGCCAGTCTCGATGTGCGCCATCGAGAGGATGGGGTACGTTCGCGGGCGGTGGAAGATCTGACGCGCGAGGCGGAGCGGATTGCGCGCGCGCGAGGTTTGTCGGTGAGCTGGGAGACGCGGCTGAGCCAGATTGCTGTGGCGATGGATGCCTGGCTGGCGGGGCAGATCGAACAGGCTGTCGGTAAATCCGGGTGCGAGCCGCAGCGGATGGTGAGCGGGGCCGGACATGATGCGATGATCCTGGCGGAGAAGGTTCCGGCAGCAATGATTTTTCTGCGCACGCCGGGCGGGATCAGCCATGACCCGGCGGAGTCGGTTGCGGTGGAAGACGTGGCGAGGGCGATCGAGTGCGGTCTGCACCTGCTCGATCAGCTGGCGGGTTCTGCGGAATTTCTGAAAAGGACGGGCCGTGCATAATCTTGGGCAGACGCGAAGTTCCCAACAGGCGAGTCATCTCTTGCTGACGGCCGACACGTTTGTGCGGTCGCCGCTGCCGGGCATGAGGGACTGCACCGCGATCGTGCATGCCGGACCCGCACTGGGCGCGGCTTTCACGGAATACACGGCGGAATTCGAGGCCGGAGGCGAGCTGGGCGGAACGCCCGCACAGCGCTTTGTCTTCGTGATGGAAGGCAGTGTGAGCGTGGAGGTCGCGGGCAAGGGATCGGAGTTGGGAGCACGCGGATACGCATATTTTCCGGAAAGCGCTGCGCACCGGGTGACGGCGACGAAGGTGAGCCGGGTCGCGGTCATCGAGAAACGGTATCAAGCGCTGGCGTCGGTCGAAGCGCCCCGGGCGATTATTTCGCACGAGGATTCGGTTTCGTCGCATGCGCTGAACGATGATCCGGATTTGCAGGTGAAGTGCCTGCTGCCCGACGAGATGAGCTTTGATTTTGCGGTGAACACGATGACGTACCAGCCGGGCGCAGCCTTAAGCATGGTGGAGATGCACGTGATGGAACATGGGTTGATCATGCTGGAGGGGGGCGGGATTTACCGACTGGGCGACGCGTGGTACCCGGTTACGGCGGGTGACTTCATCTGGATGGGGCCGTGGTGCCCGCAGTGGTTTGGTGCGATCGGGAAGGCGCCGGCGAAATATCTCATCTACAAAGACTGGAACCGGCATCCCCTGGCCGGTGTACAGCGATGAATCTCGCGATTGACCAGAAGCGATTGCAGGAGGAGATCGACGCGCTGGCGGCGATTTCGGAGGCGGAACCTCCGGTAGTGACGCGGGTGGTGTTCAGCGCAGCCGATCTGAAGGCGCGCGCTTGGATGAAGGCGAGGTGTGAAGAAGCGGGGCTTGCAGTACGCGAGGACGCGATTGGAAACACCTTCGCACGCTGGACGGGCGCGGATGCGGGGGCGCCGGTGGTGGGGACGGGGTCGCATATCGATGCGATTCCGAATGCGGGGAAATACGATGGAGTGGTCGGTGTGCTCGGCGGACTGGAAGCGATTCGGGCGCTGCGAGCGGGCGGGTTTCGTCCAAACCACTCGATCGAGTTGCTGATCTTCACTTCGGAGGAGCCGACGCGGTTTGGGATCGGGTGCCTGGGAAGCCGGATGCTTGCGGGAACGTTGACTGCGGACGCCGCGAAGAAATTGAAGGACGGCGACGGCGCGGCGGTGGACGAAGTGCGGAGGAAAGCGGGGTTCTCGGGTGAGCTCGAGGGCGTGAGGCTTGCGGTGGGATATTACAAAGCGTTCGTTGAGCTGCACATTGAGCAGGGCCCATTGCTGGAGCGGGAGAAAGTGCCGCTGGGAGTTGTGACGCGGATTGCGGCCCCGGCGAGTTTTCGCGTGACGATTGAAGGAGAGAGCGGGCACGCGGGTGCCGTGCTGATGCCGGACCGGCACGACGCGTTGTGCGCGGCGGCGGAGCTGATCCTGGCAATCGAGAATGCGGCGCGCACGAGCGGAGCAGTGGACACGGTGGCGACCGTGGGAATCTGCGAGGTGTTTCCGGGCGCGGTCAACAGTATTCCTTCGCGAGTGCGGATCAGCGTGGATGTCCGCGATACGAATCTATCGCGGCGCGATGGGGTGATGCGGGTGATGGAGGAGGCGGGGCGGGCGATCACGGCGAAGCGGGGTGTGGCGATCGAACACGAACTGCTGAATGCGGATGCTCCGGCGGATTCGGGGCCGGCGGTGGTGGAGGCGCTGTCGCGGGCGTGCGAGAAGCGCGGGTTTCGTTCTATGCCGATGACTAGCCGGGCGTATCACGACTCCTTGTTTGTTTCTCGGGTTGCACCGGTGGCGATGTTATTTATTCCCTGCCGAAATGGGTACAGTCACCGGCCAGATGAGTACGCGTCGCCGGAGGATATTGCGCGCGGGGCGCTGGTGCTGGCGGAGACGCTGGCGAGTTTGGCGGGATGAGGGGGAGCTCAGCTCGAGGACGGGGTGCAACCTCGCATTTCATGACGAGCCGCCGTCGTAGGACGAGTCCCTGCCAGAACAATCGACAAGTCCGTGGCGTCGCTTAGGAACGCGGGTTTTTCGACTTCGTTCGGCTGGCGCCTCACTCTGCTCAGGATGACAGGGTGAATAAGGCGGACGCCGATGAGACCTAGTTTCGGTGCCTGGGGAGATGAGACCTAGTCAGGGCGCCTGGGGAATTGTGGATTTGCGGTCTTTCCAGTGGGCGATGATGTCGCGGACTACTCTGTCGCCCACTGTCTCCGCGGCTTCGAGCGAGGGCATGTAGGCGGAGTAGTTGCCGGAGACCATTTCTTTCAAACTCTCAGGGACACTGGTGCCGGGCGGCTCGCGATCGTAGTTGCTTACGGTGCGAAGCACGAGGACGCGCTGGAGATCGACGCGTCCGGCCTGACTCAGGAACGTGAGCGCCTGCATCGTACCGGAGTCTTCCATCGCAGCGACCATGTAGTTGCCTTTGCCGGCGGTATAGTAGCGGATCCAGGCATTCGCCCACTCATTCAACCTGGAGCCGTGCCAGAAGGTGCTCGCGGAGAGCGTCGCGCCTCGGGTCACGAACGGGGGTTTCAACGCGTTGGGAAAGCCCGGGAAGCGAGCGCGAGATTTGCGCAGGGAGTCGGAGTCGGGGAGCGGGACATCCTGCGTGAGATGCACGGCCCACGACACCAGGCCGGGGTTGAGCTCGTAGGCCTCGCCGTAGCCGGAGTTGGGCGGCTGCTCGTAGGGCGTGCCACGGCGGAGCGGGATGTAGCCGGTGGGCCAGGTGTCGGGGATCTGGCGGGCGTCGATTTCGAAGGAGAGGTCGCCGTCGACCACGTAGTCGCACCAGATGGCGGAACCGAGGGAAACGTCGGCGGGATCGCCGCCGCCGATGCCGGCGATGATCCAGTAGGCCTTCGAGAAATCGAAACGCGGGTCGAGGCCGACGGCCATGACCGAGGCGGCGGCTTTCGCGGTGCCGACGCCGGTGAGCATGCCGAGTACGCCGTCCTTGTTCATGCGCACGTGGTGGTAGCCGGCGGGGAGCGGGAAAATCTGGTCGAGATGTTCGCGTTCCACCCAGAGCTGGTATTCGCCGGGGGTGTCGCCCGTGTCTTCGCCGCGTTCGAACATGGCGACGACGACGACTTTGACGGGGATTGGCTGCGTTGGGGACGTGGGCGGCGCAGTTTGCGCGGCGAGGGGGCGGAGGAGCGAGGCGAAAAGCAGGAGGCGGAGTAAGGCGCGACGGCGAATGATCATGGCGGACTCGGGGACACGGAAATTGCAGGACTGCATGCTTGGGGATTGCGGGTGCGCGATCAAGTTATTTTTGTACTCCCGTGACGAGTCCGTTGAGTTGAAGAATTCGGATGTTCGACATCCAAATTCTGAGTTTGCCTGTTGGCCGGTTCGTACGTGCTCGCGCAGTGAGTATAGTCACAGGCAGGGATGGCATGAAATCGAAGAACCCATTTTTCGCTGCGCTGTATGCGGACGTGCGCCAGACCTTGCGCCTGGCCTTGCCGCTGGTGTTCGCCGAGATCGGGTGGATGAGCATGGGGATCGTGGACACGATCATGGTGGGACGGCTGCCGAACAGCGCGGTGGCGATTGGAGCGACGGGACTGGGGCAGAGTCTTTATCACGGCGTGGCCATTTTCTGCGGCGGGTTGCTGCTGGGGCTGGACACGTTTGTGGCGCAGGCGTTCGGGCGCGAGGACCTGGATGATGCGCGGCATTCGCTGGTGAACGGGCTGTTTCTCGCGCTGGCGCTGACACCGGTTGTAATGTTCGCGGTTTCGTTCTGGCCAGGACTCATGCAGCGGTTCGGCATCAGCGTGGAACTGGTGGAGCCCATGCGACCGTTTCTGCGGGCGCTCAATTGGGGCAGCCTGCCATTGCTCGCCTACTTCGCGCTGCGGCGTTACCTGCAGGCGGTAAACGTGGCGCATCCGATCATGTTTGCGCTGATCTCGGCGAACCTGGTGAACGCGTTCGGCGACTGGGTGCTGATTTACGGGCACCTGGGATTTCCGGCGATGGGGATCACGGGCTCGGGCTGGTCCACGTGCTTCGCCCGCGTGTACATGGCGTTGGTGCTTGCGGTCACGCTGTTGTGGGTGGAGTCGAAGCGCGGATTGTCGCGCTGGGCGGGCATGGTGCGACTCGACCTGCACAGGCTGTGGGCGTTGTTGCGGCTGGGGGCGCCGGCTGCGACACAGATTTGTCTGGAGATCGGAGCGTTCTCGGCAGCAACGGCGGTGTGCGCGAAACTGGGGGCTGTGCCGTTGTCCGGACACGAGATTGCGTTGAACTGCGCGGCGTTCACCTACATGGTGCCGCTGGGGGTGAGTTCGGCAGCGGCGGTGCGGGTGGGGCAACAGATCGGCCGAGGGGATACTGCAGGAGCGCGGCGGGCGGGGTGGTCCGCGATTGTGATTGGAGCCGCGTTCATGACATGCGCAGGGCTGCTGTTCGTTTCGGTGCCCAGGCTGATTGCGCGGCTGTTCTCTCCGGACCCGACGGTGATCCGGGTGGGAGCGACGCTGCTGCTGGTGGCGGCGGCGTTCCAGTTGTTCGACGGATTGCAGACGGTGGCAACGGGCGCACTACGCGGGGCGGGCGACACGCGGACGCCGATGCTCGCGAATCTTGTGGCGTACTGGCTGATTGGGTTGCCGCTGGGCTACGTGCTGGCGTTTCCCTTGGGGTGGGGAGCGCTGGGGATCTGGATTGGGTTGTGCGTGGGGTTGATGATTATCGGGCCGGTTTTGTTGATGGCCTGGCACGGGAAGGTGCTGCGAGCGCCGGTTCGCGGGGGTGAGTTGATGGATGTGGCTTGAGGGAGTGCGCGGCGGCGGAGAGGTTCCTCAGCGAAGTGGAAAAGCTTTTAACCGCAGAGAACGCTGAGAAAGGCGTTTCGGTGTGTGCTCTCTCGGACGTGTTGATGTCGCTGGGAAACGCAAGGTCCCTCGACTGCGTTCGGCTTGCGCCTCACTTCGCTCGGGATGACAGCTTCTAATGATGTCAGCTTCTAAATAACGAGGCCGCTTCTGAATGATCACTGTTGCGTGTAGGTAGCCCTCCTCACGAACTCACCGGCGCCGGCGCGCCCCAGGAACTTGTCGCCTTCGACTACTACCTTGCCGCGCGCGAGCACAACGTCGGGCATGCCGGTGACTTGGATCCCTTCGAACATGGAATAGTCGACTCGCATGTGGTGAGTCTTGGCGCTGATCGTGTGTTTGCGGTTGGGGTCGAAGATGACGAGGTCGGCGTCGCTGCCAGAGGCGATGGTGCCTTTGCGGGGATACAGGCCGAAGAGCTTTGCGGGCGTGGTCGAGACGAGTTCCACGAAGCGGTTGACTGTGAAGCGACCTTTGGCGACGCCGCCGGAATAGATCAGGCTCATGCGGTGCTCGATGCCGGGGCCGCCGTTGGGAATTTTGGTGAAGTCGTCTTTGCCGAGTTCTTTCTGCTCTTTGAAGCAGAAGGGGCAGTGGTCAGTGGAGACGACTTGCAGGTGGTCGGTCTTCAGGCCGTTCCAGAGTTTTTCCTGGTGCCACTTCTCGCGCAGCGGGGGGGTGAAGACGTACTTGGCGCCTTCGAAGCCGGGCACGTCGAAGTTCTCGAGAGAGAGGTACAGGTATTGCGGACAGGTCTCGGCGTAGACAGGGAGGCCGCGGTCGCGGGCTTCGCGGACTTTTTCGAGCGCGTCGTTGCAACTGAGGTGGACGATGTAGACGGGGGCGCCGGCCATCTCGGAAAGCGCGATGGCACGCGAAGTCGCTTCAGCTTCGGCGGTGGTGGGGCGAGTCAAGGCGTGGTACTTGGGAGCCTTCTTTCCTTCGGCGAGAGCTTGCTGCACGATGACGTCAATCGCATTTCCGTTTTCGGCGTGCATGCAGACCAGGCCGCCATTCTTTGCGGTGGCGCGGAAGGCTTTGAAGATGCTGGCGTCGTCGAGCATGAAGACACCGGGATAGGCCATGAACAGTTTGAAGCTGGTCACGCCCTCGCGCACGAGTGCGTTCATTTCTTCGAGCTGGGCGTCGGCTAGTTCGGTGATGATGCAGTGGAAGGCGTAGTCGGTGACAGCCTTGCCCGAGGCTTTCTGCATCCAAGTGTCGAAGGCGGTGCGGAGGGTCTGGCCTTTGTACTGGATGGCGAAGTCGATCAGCGTTGTGGTTCCGCCAAAGGCGGCGGCGCGGGTGCCGGTTTCGAAATCATCGGCACTGGTTGTGCCGCCGAAGGGCATGTCGAGGTGGGTGTGGACGTCGATGCCGCCGGGGAGAACGTACTTTCCCGCAGCATCGATGATGCGGCTGGCATTGTCGCGGGGCAGGGCTTGTCCGACGGCCGCGACCTTGCCGTTGGTGATGGCGACGTCGGCGATGTAGGTATCAGTTGCGGTGACCACGCGGCCGTTTGTGATGATGCTGTCGAAGCCCATGGGTGTCTTCCCTTTCGCGGCGGAACTGGCATTTTATGCTAAACTGCCCCACCTTCGAAGCGATGCTTCATCACTGGCTGCGAAGAGAAAGTTCAACCACAGAGTGCACAGAGGGGGCACGGGGGAAAGCTTTTAACCGCAGAGGACGCTGAGGAAGGCCGCAGAGGACGCAAAGAAGAATCGATCACTGGAAGTGCAGGAAGGAAGATCGTGCGGTAGGAGAAGCGATGCAGTTTGGTATCACAATCAAGCCTGACATGACGGTGGAGCGGATTGTGGCGCTGACGCGGCAGGCCGAGGCCGCGGGATTCCACTACGGATGGATTTTCGATTCGCACATTCTGTGGCTGGAGCCGTATCCGCTGCTGACATTGATGGCGATGAATACGAAGAACATGCGGCTGGGAACGTGCGTCACGAATCCGGCGGTGCGCGACATCACGGTGACTTCGAGCCTGTTTGCCACGCTGAACCTGATTTCGGGCGGGCGGATGGAACTGGGGATCGGCCGCGGAGACAGCTCGCGGCGTGTGATGGGGAAGAAGCCGGTGACCTCGGCGCACTTGGAGGAATCGGCGAAGGTGTTTCGCGAGCTGACCGCGGGGCGCGAGATCGAGTATGAAGGGCGGCCGACGCGGATTTCGTGGGCTCCGGGATCGCCGCGGGTGTGGATCGCTGGATACGGGCCGAAGGTGCTCGATCTGGCGGGGAGGATCGGGGACGGAGTGATTCTGCAGTTCGCCGATCCGGACCTGATCGAGTGGTGCCTCGGGTTTGTGAACAAAGGCGCGGAGGCGGCGGGACGGGATCCGAAGAAGATTGAAGTGATGGCGGCGACGGCGGTGTGGGTGTCGGATGATCTGAAAGAGGCGCGCTCGCACGTGCGCTGGTTTCCGGCGCTGGTGTCGAACCACGTGGTGGATTTGATTTCGAAGTACAAGCCGGAGGAGTTGCCGGCGGCGTTGACGTCGTACGTGCAGAATCGCGGCGGGTATGACTACCAACAGCATTGCGAAGTGGACAGCAGCAACTCGAAATTCGTGTCAGATGAGGTGGTGGATCGATTTTGTTTGATCGGGCCGGCGGAGGCACATCGGGAGAAACTGCGCAAGCTCGCTAGCGTGGGGGTGACGCAGTTCAATGTGTACTTGATGTCGGGGGAGGAGGAGGGGACGCTGGAGAAGTATAAGAGGGATGTGTTGCCGGCGTTTCAAGGGGTGAAGACAACCTGAATCGTGGCAGAGAGATCGTCGAGACCGCTCGGGGCAGTTGGTAGAAAATGTGCCAAGGCCGCTGGTACCGCAGGCAGACACGGGGTCCCTCGACTGCGTTCGGCTTTCGCCTCACTTCGCTCGGGATGACAGTTGTTTGGCAAGGATCTAAGTCAGTCTCATTGCCCGCGTCCGAAAGATCTTGTCCAGCCAGAACTGCCCGTTCTTTTTGTCGCGAGCGACGAACGGTGCCAGATATGCGCCGCTAACGGCGATAATCCCTAAGAGTCTCCTTCCAAGCGCCGTTCCTGGGGACAACGTGACGCCTTCCATTGGAACGATCTGATAGCCCATTATGCAAGCGCCCGGTGATGGCCGACGGCGAATCAGCGGAAACGTGTAGTAGCAAACCAACGCCAGGAGAGTAAGGGCGAGGACAACCGTAAGCAAGCGCGGGGTCCCTCGACTGCGTTCGGCTTGCGCCTCACTTCGCTCGGGATGACAGTTTTTATCTGAATTCGGAGGATGCGCTCAGGATGAAAGTTCGGATGAGACGGAGCCTGGTTCGGGGGCTGGCTGCGTCTTCATCAAGGCGTAGTAGGCGATGAACGACACCGCGAATCCCACGAACCATGAGTAGTCGTACAGAGGGCGAAGCGTCGGGACGACCAGTCCTACCAGCGCCGTGCCTGCTCCCAGGGCTAGCGCGGCCAGCGCGCTCCAGTTCAATCCGGCGGAATACTCGTAGATGCCGTTGCGCAGGTAGAGGTCGTCGAGCAGGAGGGTGCGGCGGCGGACTACGAAGTAGTCGCAGATCATGATGCCGGCGACCGGGCCCAAGAATGCGGCGTAGCCGCCGAGCCATCCCAGGATGAAGGTCTTGTAGCTGCCCAGGAGTTTCCAGGGCATCAGGGCGATTCCCATGAAGCAGGTGATCACGCCGCCGACGCGGAAGCTGATCTTGCGCGGCCACAGGTTCGAGAAATCGTTGGCGGGAGAGACTACGTTCGCACCGATATTGACGTTCAGGGTTGCGAGCAGAATGGCGACCAGCGAGATGACGACGGCAACGGGCGAGTGAAAGCGGCTGAGCAATTGTACCGGGTCCCAGATCGCGGTGCCGTAGATGACGACTGTCGCAGAGGTGACGAGGATTCCGATCAGGGAGTAGAGGGTCATGGTGGTGGGCAGGCCGAGCGCCTGACCGATGGCTTGTTGGCGCTGGCTGCGCGCGAAGCGGGTGAAGTCGGGAATGTTCAGCGAGACGGTGGCCCAGAAGCCAACAGTGGCGTTGAGAGCAGGAACCATGAACTTGAGGAAATCGGCAAAGGTAGCGAAGCGCGACGGGGCCGACAGCATGGGGCCGAAGCCGCCTGCGGCGTGGTACGCCCATCCGAGGAGGAGCAGTCCGACCGCTAACAGAACGGGCGCGCTGATGCCTTGCAGGAAACGGATGTATTCGATGCCTTTGAGGATGACGGCGAGGTTGATGAACCAGAAGGCGAGGAAGCAGATCGCGGTACTGTGCGCGAAATTGGCCCATCCAGGAGCGAGAGTTGTGATTAAGGTGCTGATGGCTTCGCCGCCGATCCAGGTCTGGATGCCGAACCATCCGCAGGCGACCAGCGCGCGCAGGACTGCGGCGACGTTGGCGCCACGCACACCGAAAGACGCACGGGCCAGCACCGGAAAAGGAATGCCGTAACGCGCGCCGGGATGCGAGTTCAAAAGCATCGGGATCAAGACGATCGTGTTGCCGAGAAATACCGTGGCGACTGCTTGCTTCCAGTTCATGCCTCCCTGGATGAGGCTGGCGGCGAGCATGTAGGTAAGGATATTGACCGACATCGATATCCAGAGCGCGGCGTAGTTGTAGGTGCCCCAGTGGCGCTGGGCGGCGGTGGTGGGGGCGAGGTCGGGGTTGTAGAGAGGGCTGGATTCGATAGGGGAACGGGCGGATGGTTGGTGTGTCGTCATCGTGGGATCGAATGAAACGGCGGTTTGTCCGTGATGAGACGATTGCTTGCGCTGTAGAGACAATGCAAAGGTCCTTCGCTTCGCTCAGCATGACAATGCATAAAGAGTTTGGCCCTCATCCCAGTCAATCCGCCGCTGCCGATTGGCCGGTCTGGGCGGTTAGCGGGGCGTAGGTTTCGGGGCGGCGGTCGCGGAAGAACTGCCAGGTGCGGCGGACTTCTTCGATCATGTCGAGATCGAGTTCGGCGACCACCAGCTCGTCTTTGTCGCGACTGGCCTGGGCGACGATTTTGCCGCGCGGATTGCAGAAGTAGCTCTTGCCATAGAATTCGCCGATGCTCCAGGGCTTTTCTTTTCCCACACGATTGATGGCGCCGACGAAGTAGCCGTTGGCGACGGCGTGCGCGGGCTGCTCCAGTTCCCACAGGTATTCGGAAAGTCCGGCGACGGTGGCGGAGGGATTGAAAACGATCTCGGCGCCGTTGAGTCCGAGGATGCGCGCACCCTCTGGGAAGTGGCGGTCGTAGCAGATGTAGACGCCGACGCGCGCGTACTTGGTCTGGAAGACGGTGTAGCCGAGGTCGCCGGGGGTGAAATAGAACTTCTCCCAGAATCCGGGGTGCACGTGCGGGATGTGGTGCTTGCGATATTTGCCGAGGTATTTGCCGTCGGCGTCGATGACGGCGGCGGTGTTGAAGTAGAGGCCGGGCATCTGCTCTTCGTAGACGGGGACGACGATCACCATGCGATGCTTGGCGGCGATCTTCTGCATGAGCTTGGTGGTGGGGCCGTCGGGAACGCGCTCGGTGAGTTCGTACCAGCGGATGTTCTGTTCGGCGCAGAAGTAAGGACCGTAGAAAAGTTCCTGCAGGCAGAGAATCTGCACTTTCTTTTTGGCGGCCTGCTCGATCAGCTTGAGGTGCTTGTTGATCATGGCTTTCTTGATGGCGGAAAGGGCGTGGCCGCTGTCGAGCGCGTTACTTGCCTGGATCAGTCCGCAGCGAACGATTCGGGGCATGGAAGCACCTCCAAGAGTGGCCAATATAGCAGACCTCGGGGCGGTTTTCCGGGCTTCGGAGTTGCGGGAGCGAGCGCTACTTCAGGACTTTGAGGCCAGCGATTCACGCACGCGCGCGTAGCCGGGCTTGATGACTTTGTAGATGAAATCGCAGCGCTGGTCGTAGGGAAGGAATGCGCTCTTCATGGCGTTGATGGTGATCTTTTCGAAATCCTCGAGGGTGAGGCCGAAAGTATTGGCGGCGGCTTCGAATTCATGGGTCATGCTGGTGTCGCTCATCAGGCGGTTGTCGGTGTTGAGGGTAACGCGAAATTTTTCCTGGTAGAGAAGCTTGAACGGGTGTTGGGCGAGGCTGGCCGCGGCTCCGGTGTGGACGTTGCTGATGAGGCAGATTTCGAGGGGGATGCGCTTGTCGAGAACGTACTGGGCGAGGTCGCCGAGCTTGACCACTTTGCCGTCGACGACGGCGATGTCGTCGATGAGGCGGGTGCCGTGGCCGATGCGGTGCGCGCCGCAATACTGGATGGCTTGCCAGATGGATTCCTTGCCGTAGCCTTCGCCGGCGTGAACGGTGATGTTGAAATTCTCGCGCTGGATGTAGTGGAAGGCGTCGACGTGTTTCTTGGGGGGGTAGCCGCCCTCTTCGCCGGCCAGGTCGAATCCGACTACGCCGCGCTCACGGAAGTCGACGGCGAGCTCGGCCATTTCGAGCGAGACGTTCATGTTGCGCATGGCACAGATGATCAGTCCGGAGCGGATGCCGAAATCTTTCTGGCCGCGCGCCAGGCCTTTGAGAACGGCAGCGACGACCTGCTGGTGGGTGAGTCCTTTTTCGGTGTGGAAGACGGGCGCGAACCGGGTTTCGAAGTAGACGTTGCCGTCTTTGCTGAGGTCCTCGGCCTGTTCATGGGCGACACGCTCGAGGGCTTCTGCGGTTTGCATGACGGCGATGGTGTGCGCGAAACCCTCAAGATACTTAGCGAGGCTGCCCTGGTTGGCGCCCTGGTGGAACCATTGCGCGAGGGCGGCGGGATCCCGAGTGGGGAGGCTGGAGTACTTGGCTTCAGTCGCCAAATCGATGACGGTTTGCGGGCGCAGAACGCCGTCGAGGTGCTCGTGGAGCAGGACCTTGGGCAGAGATTTCAGGACAGGTTGATCGAGTTTCATAGCTGACTCGCTCTGCCGGATGAGTGAGTCCGGCGGGGTGAGGAAATAGTATCCCATTGTCGGGGTTGGGATTTCGAGCGGGGTGCGGCGGTCGATGAGATGCGGAGAAAGAGCTTTTAACCGCTGAGGTCGCTGAGAAAGGCCGCTGAGGACGCTGAGAAGCACGTGGCGCAGCTCGAGGCCGCCGAAAACACAAGGTCCCTCCACTCCGCTTCGCTCCGGTCGGGATGACAGACTTGGTGGGTAATCTGCGCGCTAGGGTTGTTCCGCATTATCGGGCTGGACGAGCAGAAGCAGCACGATCCCGATCACGGTGAACATGCGGAAGGCGGCTTCCTGGCCGTTCCAGGTTTTCGATTGCCACATCAGGAACCATTCGCCGCCGACACTCAAGAACGCGACCAGCCACATCAGCAAAGCCAGGGTGAGCGCCGCGATGGCGAAACGCTTGGCTCGATGAAACTCGGCCGGGGCCGCCGAAATAGCGCGCGCCAGCTTCCATCCGCCCCACCAAGAAAGCAGCATGGTCAGCGATTCCCAGGCAATGATGGACAGGTAGAACGCGGTGTGCAAGGCCGAGGAATTCAGGGCGCGCCACATGCCCTGGTTCGCGGGGAAGGTCGAATCCATCATCAGCACGTGGCGCACGAACTGGTAGTTGGAGTCGTAGTCGGTGAGGTTGTTGAAGACGACGAACGTGTAGAACAGGGCCACGGCGAGAACCAGCAGCAGCTTCGCGAGGCGGAGGGTCATGGATTCTCCCGGGAAGTGAAGGTGCGGAAGTAGGCGGTGAGCGCCAGGAGGGTGGCGTCGTCGTAGCCGGGATTCCCGGGCATTTGCGCGTGGGGATTCTTCGACTGCGGATTGCGCACGTATGCGGAGAAATAGTCAGGCGAGCCGCTGGCCCACGCCGAGAGCACCAGCCAGGGACGGCCAGCTTTCTGGCCGCCTTCGCTGCTCTGGTTGTGACAACGGAAACAGTTCTGTTGGGCAATGCGGTATCCGTTCTGGACTGCGGGGTTGGAAGCAGTTTTCCCGGGCGGGGCGATGGCGCCGAAGACGGTCTTTTCGTTGCGGAACTCGAGTCGCACGACTCCCCACGGAATTTGGGGTTCGTCTTCGTGGGCGAGGATTTTGAAGCTCGGCGTGAAGCTGGGATGAGAAATCATGTACGGACCCATGTCCAGACCGTGGCCTTCGGCATCTTTGGGCCAGCGCTCTGGAGGCTGGCCGTTGATTTTGAGCACGAGCAGCGGATGATGCGCGGTGAGATAGGCGGGTGGATAGTTCGTGCGGTACTTGTCATCACAGATCGCGACCACGAGATCGGAGGCTGGTGAGGCGCCCAGAAGACGGCCAAGTTTTTCGAGGGGCACACCGCTGACCTCGGTCGGACCGGTGAAGTTGCTGTCGTCTTTAATGGTGTAGGTGACTTGCGGGAGCGTGAGCAGAGTGTCGTAGGTGACATAGCGCGTGGTGCCCGATGGCAGGCCGGTGAGGTCTCCACCGAGTTCGAGGTCGGAAGGGGACAGGCGATGATCGTGCAATGCTGCGGCCGAGTCAGGATGCGCCGCTGATTTGGCCTGCGCATTCGCTCCGGCGGCGCAATCAAAAACGACACCAGCGGCGAGAAAGCTAGCAGCCAATACGACGATAGAGACCGGTCCCCGCATGGCACATGGTAGCGCGCGAAAGCGCGGCGGCAAGCAGGAAATCTCGCGGATCATCCCGCTATGCTAGAGTGACTCACAATTTTGTAAGAGCGGAGGCGACGGGCGTCGAATGACGACGGGAAGGGAAGCGCGGCTTCGAGAACTCGGTATCGTGCTGCCGGACTTGCCTGCGCCCGGCGGCAACTATCTCGCGGCTAGAACCGCGGGCCACGTGGTGTACCTGGCGGGCGTTATCTCGACTGGAGCCGAGGGAGTGATCACCGGAACGGTGGGTTTGGACCGGACGATCGAGGAAGGCTATGCCGCGGCGCGGGCATGCGCGCTGACGCAGTTGGCCGTGCTGCAGCGGCATCTCAGTTCGCTCGATGCGATCAAGAACATCGTCAGCGTGAATGGGTACGTCAACGCGGTCGCGGGATTTACGGATACCCCGAAGGTCGTCAACGGAGCTTCCGACCTGTTCGTCGAAGTGTTCGGCGAAGCCGGCAGGCACGTACGCGCGGCGATCGGAGTCTCGGCTTTGCCGCGAAATGCGCTGGTTGAGCTGCAGATGGCGGTCGAGGTATAGGGATGGCGGAGCACCGTCTCTCGGCGAACCCGACACATTCCCGGTGGAATCGCGCGCTTGAGCCGCGGTTGCGGGTCGCGCCTGGCGACCGGGTGCACATGGAGTGCGTTGATTCCAGCGGCGCACAGGTTCGGCCGGGGATGAGTGTCGAGGAATATTTGAGAATTGACCGCGGACGGATTCACGCGCTGACGGGGCCGATTTTTGTTGAGGGCGCGGAGCCAGGAGATGTTCTGCAGGTCGACGTGGTTGAGGTCGCGCACAAGGGGTGGGGCTGGTCGAGCGTCGTCGAGGGGCTGGGGTTCTTGAAGGAGCGATTCTCGCGGCCGTACCTGTTTCACTGGCAACTTGAAGGTGGGGTGAGCCGATCGCTCGCGCCCGCCGTCGTGCCACTGCGGCCCTTCTGCGGAGTAATGGGAGTCGCGCCCGCAGAGGACGGCGAGTTTCGCACCCGGCCGCCGGGAATTTTCGGTGGCAACATCGATGTGCGCGAGTTGTGCAGTGGAGCGACGCTGTATCTGCCGGTGTTGAACCGGGGCGCGCTGTTCTCGGCTGGCGACGCGCACGCGGCGCAGGGGGACGGCGAGGTCTGCATCAACGGGATCGAG
>CAZXKO010000012.1:0-50976 GCA_964641665.1 uncultured Acidobacteriaceae bacterium | reverse complement strand
TGATTCGGTGGGCACGCCGCTGGGCACAGTGCAGGCGCTACTCGGGCACTCGTCGGCCGAGATTACGCGCGGGGTGTACTTGCATTCGCTACCAGCAGGGGCAAGGGAAGCAGTGGAGAAACTGGAAGCGTTGCTAATTGGACCCAAACGGACCCAAATTGAGGAAATCCCGGAAACGGGATCGTCGCTAATTCAATGAACTGCTTGGAGAAAATTGGTCGGGGAGAGAGGATTTGAACCTCCGACCCCCTGGTCCCGAACCAGGTGCTCTACCAGGCTGAGCCACTCCCCGACAAAGGCTGCGCGCCATCGCTTGGCGACGGCTGTGGTTTGCAGCCACCTCTTGAACATCACTCTTGCTATTGCAACAAAAGTATAGCATCCCGATGATTTGGGAGTTTCCGGCTGCTAGTATTTTCAACGAAACGCGAACGACAGCCCACAGGATCTGCTTTCCCGAAGGGGACAGATCGCGAGGCCTAGGGGAATTGGGACGGGTTCGTTACAATATGTTCGGTATTAAAACGATTCAATGCAAACGGTGATTACAGCGACCCGTCTTTACACGCCACTCGAAGAAATCGAGCGCCCACTGATTTTTGTTGAGGATGGGATGATCACAGAAGTCAGGTCCCAGACTTCCCGCGAGATTCCCGCCGCCTCGCCTGTGACCGACCTGGGGGACGTCATCCTGGCCCCGGGCTTCATCGACATTCACATTCATGGCGGCGCTGGGCATGACGTTATGAAGGCGGATCCGACAGCTCTGCCGGCCGTGGAACGACTGCTGCGGCTCCACGGGGTCACAAGTTATGTTCCCACGACGGTGACAGCTCCCGTCGACCTGACCCTTGCAGCCCTCGAACGACTGGCGGATGCCATTGAAGCTGGGGGAAAGTCCGAAGACGGCGAACTGAGGGCAAAGCCGGTGGGGATCCACCTGGAGGGACCTTTTATCAGCCACGCGCGACGGGGCGTTCATCCGCCCGCGGATCTGCTGCCGCCCACCCTGGATATGTTTGAGAGATTCTGGGAAGCCTCGCGCGGCCACGTCAAGATCATTACGATCGCTCCTGAACTGGAAGGTGCTCGAGCAGTGATTGCCGAAGCAACGCGACGCGGGGTTTGTGTGAGCCTGGGACATTCCGATGCGAACCTGCAAGAGACTCAAGCCGGCGTGGCAGCGGGCGCCCGGCATGCTACCCATTGCTTTAACGCGATGCGGCCCCTTGACCATCGGGAGCCTGGAATCTTAGGCGAGGTTCTTACAGATGGGCGGCTCACGGCGGAGATCATCGCCGACGGAATTCACGTTGACCCGCTGATCGTTCGCCTGTTCCTGCGTGCAAAAGGGGCTGAAGCAGCGGTGTTAGTGACGGATGCCACGGCAGCAACCGGAATGCCGAACGGGCGTTATTACCTGGGATCTCTTGAGGTCGACGTGAAAGATGGCAGGTGCATGGCGAGTGGCAAACTTGCGGGTAGCGTACTCACCTTGGATAAAGCAGTGCAGAACGTCATGAAGTTTGCCAACTGGAACTTGCAGCAAGCAGTCCGTCTGGCCACCCTGAACCCGGCACGCACCGCGGGACTGCCGTCAAGTCTGGGAAGTATTGTCGCAGGGGGGGCCGCAGACATGGTGGCTTTGAGTCCGAGCGGCGAAGTACGAACGACCATCGTGAGGGGTCAAGTCGCGTAAGCATTCTGGCAAGGTGAGGAGAAGTTGAGGATGGCAGAAAAACGGGAATTCCCCCATCACATGATCAAGGAGATCTTCGAGCAGCCGCAGGGGTTGCACGACACCATTGCCCCGCGGATCTCGTTGCCCGAAGGGGTGGTGCAGCTCAATGAAGTGCCGATCCGGCGCGACGAATTGCGCGCACTGCAGCGCATCAACATTGTTGCCTCCGGGACCAGCCGGCATGCGGGCATGGTGGGTCAGTACATGATCCAGGAACTGGCCGGAATTCCGGTCGACGTCGACTATGCCAGCGAATTCGAGTACCGCAACCCGATGATCGGGCAGAGCGAACTGACCGTCGTGATTACGCAGTCGGGGGAAACGGCCGACACTGGAGCGGCGCAGCGGGAGGCAAAGGCCAGAGGGTCTCGCACCGTTGCCATCTCGAACGTCGCCGGCACGACGATCGCGCGCGAGGCCGATGGCGTCATCTATACGCTGGCTGGTCCCGAGATCAGTATTGCGTCGACGAAGGCTTTCACTGCTCAAATGGCGGCGCTCTTCCTGTTCGCGCTGCACCTGGCGCAGGCGCGCGAAACGCTGCCGAAGGATCGTCTTGCTCATTACATCCGAGAGCTACTCGACCTTCCTGGCAGACTGAAGACGTTGCTGGCCTGCGCTGCACATTGTGAGCAGATCGCGACGGAGTTTCACAAATTCGATGACTTCCTTTTCCTGGGACGCGCAATCCACTATCCGGTGGCGATGGATGGAGCCCTCAAGCTGAAGGAAGTTTCTTATGTACACGCCGAGGGCTACCCGACAGGGGAAACCAAACACGGTCCTAACGCCTTGATCGACGAGAACCTTCCGGTTGTGATTATCGCCACGCGGGACCCCGAGGATGCAGGCTCCGTGCTTCGTTACGAAAAAAGCCTGGGGAACATCAAGGGATTCAAGAAGCAGTCAAGCCTGGTGATCGCGCTGGCTTCCGAAGGGGACGCCGAAGTGCCCAAACTCGCAGACCACACGATCTTCATTCCAGACGCTCCCGAGCTGCTGCTGCCGATTCTGGAGATTGTGCCGCTGCAACTGTTCGCGTATTACATGGCGGTGAAGCGCGGCCTGGATGTCGACCGGCCGCGAAATCTGGTGAAGTCGGTCACGTTGGAGTAGGGGATCTGGTGCTCGGGTACCGCGTAGCTGCTAGTTTGGCTTCCGGGTCTTTCCATCGGCCAGGTACTGAAGCATGAGAGCTTCAGCCGCGTTGCGGATGCGGTCGTTCAGCGGATTGGGCGGCTGCAGCAGGGCGTCGTTCGAGGGCTTCTGGCGTATGGTCTCGCGAAGCTTCTCCCCAAACTCCGACTCGTTGGTCATGACCTGCAAATAGAACCAGAGGAAGTGCCGCATCTGGTCAAGCGCGGACTTCAACACCTGCAGAGACTCCAGTTCGGGAACCTCGCTGAGGGCTTCCATCAGTTCGGGGTTGCCGGGAGCCTGCATGGCGGCGCAGTTGAGTTCCCGTTGGATGACGCGGAGATCGTCGGTAACACGCAGGATCCGGAGATGAACTTCTTCGAGGTAGTCGTTCTTATCCATGCTCGGGGCCCGTGTAAATACAGCCTCAACATCTCATCGGCAAAACCCAGCGAATAGATGCCCCACGGGCATGAGCTTTGGTAATTCTGCGTTACCACGTACGAAAAGGGCCATCTGGCGCGGGGTTCAGGCGGTTACCGCGGAGACGTTATATCGAAAGTACCATCACGAATCTCTGGAACGCCCAGAACACGGACGCCAGTGCAGGGATTCTCGACGGCGCCGAGCAGCGCCTGCAGCGAGTGACGGGGTTCATGGCGCGTGTCGATCCTATCTCGATTGTCAATACGCATGAGCGTCCCATTTGGATTGGGCAAGCCACGCCTCCCAGTTGAGGTCGCTGTGAAGCCTCGCCCTGATGCAGCGCATTCGGCCGGCCGGGTGCTTCCGGTATAATTCGCGCCATCTGCCCTACCCCTGCGCGAGAGCTGGAGGAGACCCTTTGTCGGTCAGAAAGTCGGTTTTTGTCTCCATCTTCACCCTGATTGTTTCCGTCTCCTCCCTGGCGCAACGGGAGCCCGTCCTGAAGCAGATCAACGAACCCCATCCCTACTATTTCCGCGAGATGTATCTGCCTCAGCTGACAACCGGTCCGAGTTCGGTGACGTGGTCCCCCGATTCGAAGGCGGTGGTGTACTCGATGGCAGGCACCCTCTGGCTGCAGAAGCTCGACTCATCCGTGGCCGAGCAACTGACGGCAGGGCCGGGATACGACTACCAGCCGGACTGGTCTTCGGACGGGCGGTGGATCGTTTACGCGAAGTATGACAAGGACGCAGTCGAACTGTGGGCGCTCGACGTGGCTCACAAGCAGGCTCACTCTCTGACCCAGGGTGGCGCGGTCAACGTTGAGCCTCGTTTCTCGCCAAACTGCCGGCGTATTGCGTTCGTGTCGACTTCCTACAACGGACGCTTCCACATTTTTGCAGCATCGTTCGCGGGTGGCGCGGTGCAAGATGTGGAGCAAATGACCAGCGAAAGCCGCAGCTCCCTGCCGCGCTACTACTACAGCGAATTCGACCAGGAGACCAGCCCGGCGTGGTCCCCGGACAGTTCGGAGTTGCTGTTTGTTTCCAATCGTCGGCACATTTACGGAACAGGTGGTTTCTGGCGTATGAAGGCTGCTCCGGGGGCTGAAGCCTGGGAAATTCACTACGAAGAGACCTCCTGGAAGGCCCGGCCGGAGTTTTCTCCCGATGGCAAGCGCATTGTGTACGCGTCTTACTTAGGCCGGGCGTGGCACCAGTTGTGGGTGATGCCCTCCGACGGGGGCGATGCATTCCCACTTACCTACGGAGACTATGACAACATCAATCCCCGCTGGTCGCCGGATGGGCACGCCATCGCATTTATCTCGAATCGCGACGGGAACACTTCGCTGTGGATCGAAACCGTTCCTGATGGCCTGCAACGGCAAGTCGTGGCGAAGGAGAGACACTACCTGGCCGACATGGGCCGGATCGCGGTTACAGTCCTGGATTCTGCCGGACACGAAGTGGCAGCCCGCGTTTCGATCACGGGTGAAGACGGGCGTGCGTACGCTCCCGAGGCCGCATGGATGCACGCGGACGACGGTTTCGATCGTACGGAGCGCCCCTTCGAAGCGCACTACTTCCATTCCGCGGGCAAGGCAGAAGCGGAAGTGCCGGCGGGTCACGCAACTGTGGAAGTCATGAAAGGACTTGAATACCGGTTCGAGCGGCGGACGGTCGACGTAAAAGCCGGGCAGACGACTCCGGTCACGATTCGCTTGCAAACCCTCGATGTACCGAAGAACAGCGGCTCGCGTTGGGTAAGCGGCGATGTGCACGTGCACATGAACTACGCAGGTGCTTACCGCAATACTCCAGCCAATCTTGTATTTCAGGCCGCAGCGGAGAATCTGCCGATTGTCGAGAACCTTGTAGTGAACAAGGAGCAGCGGATCCCGGACATGCCGTATTTCCGGACGACACCGGACCCGGCATCGACCGCGGACAATCTTCTATTGCATGGCCAGGAGTTCCACACCAGCTACTGGGGACATCTGGGCCTGCTGCACCTGACCCGGAACTTCCTGATACCGGATTATGCCGCGTATCCGAATACCGCCGCAGCCAGCCTGTCTCCGACAAACGCCGACGTGGCCGACAGGGCGCGCGAACAGCAGGGCGTGGTCGGTTATGTTCATCCGTTCGACACGTATCCCGACCCCGCGAAAGAAGCCCTTACCGACGAATTGCCGGTGGATGTGGCGCTGGGCAAGGTCGATTACATCGAAGTGCTCGGCTTCAGCGATCACAAGTCGACAGCTCGCGTCTGGTACCAGCTGCTGAATTGTGGCTTCCACCTGCCGACTGCGGCTGGAACGGACGCGATGGCTGACTTCGCTTCACTGCGCGGGCCGGTGGGACTGAATCGGGTCTACGTGAATGTGCCGAATGGCCCGCTTGACGTCGACCCCTGGCTTGCGAACTTGAAACAAGGGCGAACGTTTGCCACGAATGGCCCGTTGCTGGGGTTTTCACTCGGCGGTCAGCAGATTGGAGATGAAGTAAGACTCCCAGCCGACGCGCATGAGGTGAAGTTTAAGGTCTGGATGCGATCGATCGTCCCTATGGATCACTTGGAAGTAATCTGCAACGGACAGGTCGTCCATGACGTGAAGCTTGCCGGAAATCGCGATGCTGCGGACGAAGAGGGCCCGCTACCGCTCTCTGCGAGCGGCTGGTGCCTGTTGCGCGCATGGAACGAAAAGGCAGCGTATCCAATACTTGATCTGTATCCCTACGCTACCACCAGTCCCATCTACATCACGGTCGATGGTTCCAAAATCTCCGCAAAAGCGGACGCCATTTACTTCATCGCGTGGATCGACCGTCTGGTTGCCGCCGCACAGGTCAACAGGGACTGGAACAGTGAACCGGAGAAGGTTGCCGTTCTTGACCAGCTGTCGCGCGCACGGAAGGTCTACGAGGACCTGCAAAAATAGACGCGGCACGACTCGACCCAACCGCTCCGGCTACTGTCCGGCACTAGCCCGCGAGCGGCGTTCCGCGCCCTGTTGCTCCAGTTGCAGCAAGGCCCGCTTGCGCTCGATCCCCCAGCGATAGCCGCCCATGTTGCCATCTTCGCGAACTACACGATGGCACGGGATCGCCACGGCTACGGGATTGGTGGCACAGGCACGGGCCACGGCCCGTGCCGCAGTGGGGCGTCCGATGGCCTTAGCGACCTGACCGTAGGACTCGGTAACCCCAAAGGGCAACGACTGCAAATGCGTCCAAACCCGGCGCTGAAAGGCTGTCGCCTGGATGTCGAGGGGTAACGCGCGGCTCAGCCGGTGTCCAGCCATATGCGCAAGAAGTGTCTTCGTCCAGGGGCGCATCGATTCGTCTTCCCGTCGACGGTTGGCGAAGGGGAACTCACGTTTCAGCCCCTCGATCAATTCGTCGTCGGTGTCGGCGAACTGGATTGCGCAGATTCCCTTGTCGGTGGCGGCAACCAGCATCCGGCCCAGGGGAGAATCCGTGCAGGTGTAGCGGATTGCGGCCGCCACCGCGCCTCTACGGTATTTGTCAGGCGTCATCCCCAGCTGCGACGCCGTGCGCTCGTACAGGCGACTGCTCGAACTGTAACCGGCGTCATAGAGCGCATGGGTCACACTCTGCCCAGCCTGCAGGTTGCGCTTGAGAAGCCGCATACGGCAGGAATCCGCGTAGGCCCGCGGTGTAATCCCCAGGGCTTTCTTGAAGGTTCTCTGCAGATAGAACGGACTCAGGTTGAAAGCCGCACCCAGGCGTTCTAGCGTAACGGCCTCGTCGAGATGTTGTTCGATGTAGCGGCAAATGCGTTTCACCGCGTCGGTCTGAGGGTTACGGATCGCCGATTTAGGGCGGCAACGCAAGCAGGCCCGGTAGCCGGCTTTTTCGGCATCTTCCGGGCGACGAAAGAATGTCACGTTCTCGCGGCGAGGACGTTTCGCGGGGCATGACGGGCGGCAATAAACCCCGGTGCTCGAGACTCCAAAAAAGAAATCTCCGTCCAGACTGGCGTCTCTGGCTAGCACAGCGTTCCACCACTTAGTTTCAGGCACGCTTGGCATGGCTGCTTGGCTTTCCGAATTGAGTATCGCATTCGTGGTCATGATTCGAAAGCTTAGGGTATGATCGGCGCGAGAGCTATCCAGACCTTGCGGTCAAACCAATTCTTCCGGCAAGATGTGGGGGCGCAGTGGACCCCGTGAATCGCGCATTCCATCTTTGGGTAGTATCGTTGCTTTCCTGTATCCCCGTGATGAGCCAGACAATCACACATCCCTCGTGCGACGCGCTGTCCAACGAAGTCGTGGCGACTCGAGCGCCTCACGAGCTTCTGGTAGACGCTGCCCACCCTGCGACCGTGTGGGATACGGCGACGCCGGTGACGTTCTGTTCCGATTGGCAGGGAAAGAATCTCGACCTGGAACGGCAAACCCGGGTGCGTGCGCTGTGGTCACCCGGCACGCTGTATCTTCGCTTCGAGTGCCGCTATCGCGAATTGCACGTGTTCACGGATTCCGATCCCAATGGCCGGCGCGATCAACTCTGGGACCGCGACGTGGCTGAGGCCTTCCTGCAGCCCGATCCATCGCAACCGCACGCCTACAAGGAATTCGAGATTAGCCCCAACGGCATGTGGATCGATCTGGACATTTTGCAGGGGGCCAAGCCCGATTTGAAGAGCGGGTTGCAGCGGTCGGTCGTGCTTGACGAAAAGGCTCACACCTGGAGCGCTGAGTTGGCGATTCCAATGAAGGCCCTGACGGACAAATTCGATCCGAGTGCGATCTGGCGAGTGAACTTCTACCGCGTCGAAGGCAAGGAAGAACCGCGCGGATACTACGCCTGGCAGCCTACCCATACGCCGCAACCAAATTTCCACGTGCCGAGCGCGTTTGGACGGATGCGATTCGCCGCAGCGAAAAAGTGGAAGGCCAGGAACCCTCCCGGCGGAAGTTGACGGCGGCAGCCTCCTAGTGGGGTAATGGCTGCGGGGGACCCAGAATCAGCTTCATTCCCGCCCGATTCCGCATCTCTGCCAGCAGAGCCTGCGCGGCATTCTGATACGTCCGGTTGGAATCGGAAGTGTCGGCCCAAACCGCGTCGTAGATGACCTGCGCGGCTTCGTTCACATCCATGTGCAGAGCCGCCTCGAAGCGGTCGACACGGGTCTGCAAGTTGTCGTAACAGGTCTTGCATACGGTGGCCGATTCGTGGGCGCCCTCGTCCTCATCCGTGCGGCTGCATCGAAGATAGGCCGAGGGGTTGATTTGCATGTGGGCCGCGTATAGCTTGGCCTTGAACTCGCGCAGAAAACGCTCGCGCTCTTCGTCGAGCGTTCCGTCGGGATGGGCCTCTTCTACCGGGCTAGTAGTGGGTACGGCGAAGGTGGCCGATACCCGCTCGGCAGACTTGCATATCGGGCATGTGGCCAGGTTGGCGAGATAGTACGTCTTGCACTTCGCACAGGGCAACCCGTAGCCGACAGCCTTGAGACCTGGTATCGCGACCTTCTCTGGCGTTCGTACGGAAGGAATTGTGCGGCGAGTCTCGTTGGCGGGCTTCATTGGGGCGCGAACTGCTGCTGCGCCGCCGCCGCTGGTGGAATGAACCAGGTTGCCGGACTCCATTCGGGTCCCCCTTTGGCCTGCGATGAGAACAGGCGTGTGGAATGCCTCTTGGCGTCATTCTAAGTGTGCAGGCCGCAATTGCCGAGGCACGTGAGTGCATCCCAAGGTGCGTCCGGTGGTACAGGGTAAGGAACGGGCGCGCAGCGAGCGCCCCTCGTTGAACCACTGTGCAGCCGAGATAGAATCGATCGGCGGCTACCGCCTGCTGCCCGGAGTCATTAACTTCAGCAGTTCTTCTTTGCGGGCACGGTACAAGGTCTGCGTGGGGTCAAGATGAGCCGCGTTTTCCAGTTCTCCGAGGGCGTCGTCGTTGCGACCCATGGCCATCAGGCAAGCAGCCAAAGAGTAGTGATTCTGCGCCGTGGGTTCGAGTCGAACCGCCTCGCGGAACTGCTTCTCGGCTTCGTCGAAGGCTAGCGTCTCAAACATCGCAGTTCCCAGGTAGTGGTGGGCAAGGGCAGAGTCCGGGCTCAGGTAGACAGCAGCCTGGAGTTCCTGGAGTGCTTCTCCGGGATTCCCCGCCAGCAGCAGAGCTTGTCCAAGAACGCGGTGCTCGGTCGCCCCCGTCGGATTCTGACGGACCGCAAGGCGCAATTCGGAGATCGCGTCGGGATAGTCTTTCTTGGCCATGAAGGCGCGCGCCATGCAGTCGTGGCCACCGTCCCATCCGGCGTCAACACGATACAAGTCTCGGAATTCGGCAATCGCGGCGTCAAACTCCCCTTTGTCGCAATAGCTGTTGCCCAGGTTGTTGCGGACCGACACCTCATCCGGCGCCAGGCGCTTGGCTTCGCGATACTCGGACACGGCATCGTCAAGCCTGCCGAGGTCGTGCATGACGATGCCAAGATTGCTGTGGGCCTCCCAGAAGTCCGGCCTCAAACGGAGAGCGTGCCGGTAGGCAGTGACAGCGCCGCGCATGTCGCCACGGTCATGCAGCACGATGCCCATGTCGTAGTAGACATCTGCATTCTCGGATTCGCGCAGCAGAGACTCTTCGTAGGCGTGCAGGGCTGCGTCGTACTTGCCGGTGGCGTAAAGTCCCAAGCCAAGATACCGATAAGCCTCAGCGTTCCCGGGATCCATGCTGAGCGCGGTGCGCGCTTCGGCGATGGCCGCGTCGACGTCATCGGTCCGGTAGAAAACATAGGCCAGGCGGTTGTGCGCCTCGGGGAAGCCCGGCATCAGCCGAACTGCTTCGGTGAATTCGTCCAGCGCCTTATCCCACTTGTCTTCGCGGCGTAAAACCTCGCCCAGGGCAAAGTGCAGGCTGGGGTTATCGGAATCAGAACGGATCAAGGCGGATAACTGTTCCTCGGCCGCGTCATATTGTTTTTCATGCGCCAACTGGGCAGCCTTCGCCAAAACGGCAGGCAGCGGAGCTGCTGTGCTTGCCGAGACGGAGGTTCGCATGGTTCGAAGGGTCTTGATAAGGGTCGAATCTGCCCCGGCCTCGCGCAACTGCTTCTCATCCCGAAGAGTGAGAGAAAACGCGATCCCGCGTTCGGTTACCAAGCGGCAAATGCGGGGGTTCGAAATCTCTCCCGCCAGCCACGCCGTGAGCTGGGTGCGGTCGATGGGACGACCATTCGGCGCTTCTCCGAAGCTTGCGATGGCGGGGAGGAGCACGAAAACCCAAAGGGCCACGGACGCACGTTTCACGACCACTCCTTGAGCGCAGCGGGAGGTTCTGCGCGGCTTTCAAAACCTTAGACTGAGTCGGTAATCCTCGGTAGGTCACGGAGGTAACTCTGGCCCTCTGTGTCTGGACGGCCCCGGCAAGCCGGGCCAGATGTAATCTAAAGTCCAGTCCATCAGTGATATAGGTGTCACGAGCAGGCGATCGACAATTGACGTAGATGGCCCGCCTCCGGTAACGTTAGAGGTGGTCTGCGACGGCTTCCGGAGGGTTTTATGTTTGAAGGCTTGTTCCAACCAATGCATTTGCTGGTGATCTTTTTTATCGCTCTCCTGGTGTTTGGTCCAAAGAAGCTGCCCGAGTTGGGCAAGGGGATCGGAGAAGGGATCCGCGCGCTCAAAGACGGCATGAAGGATCAGCCGAGCGAGGCCGCAAAGACTCCCAACCCCGACGTCAAGAACCAGAGCTAAAGACGCCCGCTTCGTCTGCAGGTTCCCGGAGCTTCAAAGCGACCAAGCCTCGATGGATCAGCTTTCCTTAGCGACTCCATGCGTGTTCAACGCAAATCGAACGCTGAATGCGTCACCCGCTGCACGCTCACTCTGACGTATCGTCCGGTTTCATCCCAACCGCTGGCTTCTGCGATTCTGCCGTCCGCATGGTTGCGTTTCAGAAGAAGAACGACGTCATTTTCACCACCGGCCTGAACATCAGCTTCGCCCACTAGGGTTCCCCGGGTAGCAATTGAGTGCGGATCAAAAGCCGATGGCTTTCATCGCGATCCCAGCGATGCCCCCGCCGACCAGCGGACTGAGCGCCGGGACGATGGCGTAGCCCCAATCCGATGGCCCTTTGCCCGCGATGGGCAGGATCGCGTGCGCGATGCGCGGGCCCAAATCGCGCGCGGGGTTGATCGCGTAGCCTGTGGGGCCGCCCAGCGAGAGCCCGATACCCCAGACCAGGCAGGCCACCAGATAGGGTCCAAAGCCCGGAGCAAAACCGCTGGCTGCCACAGCCTTTGAGAAGATCGCCCCTACCACGAAGACCAGAACAAAAGTTCCGATGATCTCACTCATTACATTGGTCGCGACGCTGCGAATCGCGGGTCCGGTGGAATAGCACGCCAGTTTGAGAGATGGGTCAGATGTTTCTCTCCAGTGTGGAAGGTAGTGCAACCAGACGAGGGTGGCACCGGTAGTCGCACCCAACAACTGAGCCAGGATGTAGGGCACCAGTTTCGAAAAATTGCCAGAGACCACCGCAAAACCCAAAGTCACCGCCGGGTTGAGATGCGCGTCGCGACTGCCGCATGCGATAGCCGTCAACACTCCACACAGGACGGCGAAGGCCCAGCCGCTGGTAATGACAATCCATCCGCTGCCCTCGCCCTTTGATTTTTTGAGCAGGACATTAGCCACCACGCCGTTCCCCAACAGAATCAGAACCGCGGTGCCCATGAACTCGCCAAAGAATGGTGACGTCATCGTTTCGCACGCTCCCTCTTCCCGCTCTGTGATGGTTGCCTGAGGTCGGTCTAGTCCAACCAGTCAAAAGATCGCGTTACCGCTTTTTTCCACAACCGATACATCTCCTGGCGCTTTTTGTCTTCAAGATTGGGTTGCCAGGTGTGGTCCACGGCCCAATTCGAGCGCAAATCGTTGACACTTTTGTAGAAGCCCACCGCCAGCCCTGCAGCGTAAGCCGCACCCAGCGCAGTGGTCTCTTTGATAATGGGCCGAACCACGGGCTTGTTCAGGATGTCCGCCTGAAACTGCATCAGGAGATTGTTTTCTACCATGCCCCCGTCGGTGCGGAGCGAGTCGAGGGCAATGCCCGAGTCCTTTTCCATGGCCTCGAGTACTTCCCGTGTCTGGAAGGCCGTGGCCTCGAGCGCGGCCCGCGCGATGTGGGCCTTGGTTGCATATCGGGTGAGCCCCGCAATCACCCCACGCGCGTCGTCCTTCCAGTAGGGCGCGTAAAGACCAGAGAACGCTGGAACGAAATAGACGCCGCCGTTATCGGGGACCGAGAGCGCCAACGCCTCGATGTCTGAACTCTTGGCGATGAGGCCGAGGTTGTCGCGCACCCACTGGACGAGCGCACCGGTGATCGCGATGCTTCCTTCCAGTGCATACATCGCAGGTTGATCCCCGATCTTGTAGGCCAAAGTTGTCAGGAGCCCGTGGCGTGAAGACACCGGCTTATTTCCGACGTTCATGAGCAAGAAGCAGCCGGTTCCGTAGGTATTCTTGGCCTCGCCAGGCTTGAAGCACGTCTGCCCGACAAGTGCTGCCTGCTGATCGCCGAGGATTCCCGCGACCGCGACACCCTGCAGGACGCTTTCGCTAGCCGTTCCATAAATCTCACTGCTCGAACAGATGCGAGGGAGGATCGCGGCCGGGATTTCGAACACCGACAGCATCTCAGGATCCCAATCGAGGGTATGCAGGTTCATCAACTGGGTGCGACTGGCGTTGGTCACGTCAGTGACGTGAATACCGCCTTTCAAGCCACCCGTAAGATGCCAGACGAGGAACGTATCGATGTTGCCGAAGAGTAGTTCGCCGGCTTCGGCTTGCGCACGAACGCCGGGAATGTTGTCGAGCATCCAACGAATCTTCAGGCCACTGAAATAGGTAGTCAGGGGAAGGCCGGTCTGAGGACGGAAGCGGTCCTGGCCCCCCTGCTGTGCGAATTCCGTAACCGAGTCCGCCACGCGCGTGTCCTGCCATACGATGGCGTTGTAGACCGGCTTGCCAGTCTTGCGATCCCACAGCACCGTCGTCTCGCGCTGGTTGGTGATTCCGATGGCCGCAAGGTCGGTGGGCAGCAAGGCCTTCTGCTGCAGGGCGCCGGCGATCACTTCCTGGGTGCGGTGCCAGATTTCCTCGGGGTCATGCTCGACCCTGCCGGGCTTGGGATAAATCTGCTGGTGCTCGCGCTGGTCGCTGGCGACGATGCGCCCAGAAGGATCAAACACGATAAAGCGCGTGCTGGTGGTCCCTTGGTCGATTGCACCCACGTAGCTAGCCACGTTACCCCTTTCCCCATGCGCCGTGCGACAGAGTCGTCAGCCGCCTTTTGCGCACTCGACTCTAACTGGTGCCTGCTCCGATCGCTACCAGAAAACGATCGATCTTGATCAAATAGCGCCGGATCTCATCGTTCTTGTGGAGACTAGACCAACCCAATACGCTGGCGAGGTGCGAGGCTACAACAGGCGCCGCCTGCATTGCCAGCTTCCAGTCGTACTGTTGCATGCCCAGGCGCCGGCACAGTACGTCTTCGATCGCTACTGCCATCTCGTGCCGAATACAGTAGAGAACTTCTGCCTGAATCAGGAGCGCGCCTTCGGTGATAGGTGCATAGAGGTTCGGCCGTTGTTTCGCGACATCAAGCACGGCCGGCGCTTCAGTCCCGAACTTCTGGGCGAGGCGCCGCGCAGTAGATTCATCGATCGGATGTTCGCGGGCCAGTTGCTTCCAGTAGTCGGAAGCGTAACCCTCGGCGCCTACAAGCGGATGCTGCGAGGTGGTGCTCGGGCGCGATGGGCCACCCGTTTTGCTCTGAACAACATTAATAGTGTCCTCGGCCATGGCGCGATAAGTCGTCCACTTGCCACCAAGGATGCTGATCAAGCCGCTGCTCTTATCCACTTCAACTTCGTGCTCGCGAATGAGTTTCTTTGTCTCCTGCGTGTGGTGCGGACGCACGAGCGGGCGAATGCCGGCAAATCCACCGACGATGTCTGCGATGGTGCGTTGTCTGGCGGAGTAGCCATTGACATGGCGAAGAAGGTACTCAGCTTCTGCGCGGCTGACCACCAGCTCATCCGCCAGCGTAGTTTCCTGGTCGGTCGTGCCCACCAGCAAACGGCCAAGCCATGGAATCGCGAAAATCACTCGGCCGTCCTCAGTTTTCGGAATCAGCAAGGCACTGTTGATTCCTTCGTCCAAGGGCAAGAGTATGTGAACTCCTCGACTTAGAACAAGTCGCGGCAACGCGCTGGGATTTACCAGCGACCGTACGGTGTCGGAAAATGGGCCAGTCGCATTTACGAACACCCGGGCGCGCACGTGAATTTGCCGGGGGGAAAGTGTGTCTTCCGCGATCGCCGCGACAAGATTGCCGTCCGGACCTCTTTCAAAACCGACCACTCGCAGATAGTTCGCGGCCTCGCCTCCTGCGTTGGCGAAGGTCTTCACCAGCATTATTCCGTAGCGGGCATCGTCGAATTGCCCATCCTGATACGCGGCCGCACCCACGAGATGATCTGCTTTCAAGGATGGGATGTGGAGGAGTGCTTCCGCCGGAGAAAGAACACGGCTATCGGCCAGCTTGCCCTTGCCGGCGATCCAGTCATACACCTTCATCCCTAGTCCGTAGTACCAGAGTTCAAACCAGCTGAAGCAGGGCACCACAAACTCGAGAGGATGAACCAGATGAGGCGCGTTCCGCAGCATTAGCGTGCGCTCGCGAAGGGCCTGACGGACAACTTTCAGTTGTCCTAGATCAAGGTTCGTGACCGCTTCTTGCAGATAGCGAATGCCGCCGTGCGCGAGCTTGGTGGAAGCACTGGAAGTGGCAGAAGCGAAATCCCCGGCATCGAGCAGCACTGTTTCCAACCCGCGCAATTGCGCGTCCAGCGCGCATCCGGCTCCTGTGGCCCCGGCTCCAATCACGCAAACATCGAATGTGCGCGTTGCGATCTCGCGGAGCGCTTCCGTCCGGCTCTTCATGTGCGTGTAGATTACTTGGAAGTTCGGTGGGGCGTCGAGTTTGGATGTTCTACGATGGCTGCCGACGGGAGCGCTAGCAATTTCGGCCGGTCCTATTGGCCGGTCGCTGCTGCGGACTGCGAATGGCTCTCGCCATGAACGACCGGCAAAGTCGCAGCGTTCCATCCCCCGCCCAGTGCCTTGATGAGCGCTACGCTTGCGGTCATGCGACGGCCGGCAATCTCAACGGCAGTGCGCTGGTCGGCTAGAGCCGTACTCTGCGCCGTGATGACCTCGAGATAGGTAGCCACACCGCCCTTGTAGCGATTGGTGGAAAGCGTCAGAGAGTGCTCCGCGGAAGTGACCGCTACATCTTGTGTCTTAGCTTCGTCTTCGAGCACACGCAGGGCGGCCAGATTGTCTTCGACCTCCTGGAAGGAACCCAGGACAGTTTCGCGATAGTTCGCGACCGCCTGATCGTAGGACGCGCGAGCCACGTCGACCTGGGCTCGGCGGCGCCCCGCGTCAAACACCGTTCCCAGAGCGGAGGCGCCCGCCGCTATAAATCCGCTGGGGCCGTTGAACCAGTTCGTGATCGAACTGCCCTCAAAGCCGCCTGTGGCACTAAGCGTGATCGTCGGGTAATACGCCGCCTTCGCGATTCCGATCTGCTCATTCGCGACCGCCATTCTGCGTTCGTTGCCGGCGATGTCGGGACGCCGCTCCAGCAGATCGGAGGGCAATCCTGCTGGAATCACTGGGGGAGTGTTGTCGAGCGCGGATCCCGACAGACTGAAAGTGGGCGCTGGTTGGCCGACCAGGACTGCGATCGCGTGCTCGAGTTGAGCGCGTTGTACACCTAGATCGATCGCCTGGGCGCGCGTGGTTTCCAGTTGAGTCTGCGCCTGTGCCACATCCACTTGCGAGGCCACACCCCCGCTATAGCGGTTCTGGGTCAATTCCAGCGCCTTTTCGTACGCTGACACGGTGGAGTTCAACAGTTGTTCTTCCGCGTCTAGAGCGCGCAACTCGAAATAGTCGGTCGCAAGTTCCGCGTGGAGGCTCAGGCTCACTGATTCCAGGTCGGCCGCACTCGCCTGGGCATTGGCACGAGCAGCCTCCACCGTGCGCCGGACTCTGCCCCAGACGTCAGCCTCGTAGGAAGCATCCACGGGAAGCAGCAGGTCGGTATACGAGTTCGTCGGCGCGAGCCGCCCGTTCGGGCGGTTGATCGATTGGTGATTCCGGGTTACGCTCATGCCCGCGGTCACGTAGGGGTATTGAGCAGAACGATTGATGCGAACAAGGGCACGAGCCTGTTCAAACTGCGCCTGGGCGGACTTCAGTGTTTGGTTGGAGACGTTGATCTGTTGTTCCAGAGCGTTCAGTTGCGGATCCTGAAATACCTCCCACCAGGTTCCTTTGGCGATCTGGTCATTGGGCTGCGCTGTTTTCCAATTCGGCGGCAACTCTTTGTATTCCGGGGGAGCAAAGGTCGCGGGCCTCGAGTAGCGCGGTCCAACAGCACAACCAAAGAAGGCCAACAATCCCAGCCCTAGCAAAACAGTCCCAGCGAGCGACTTCTTTCTCTTCACCCGTAAACTAGTCCCGCCCACCTTCACCGCGTTCCTCCCGGCGCGCCGTTCTGGGCGATCCGAACAGCCTGGCCCGACACGATGGAATCCGCCGGGTTGACGATCAGTTTCTCGTTCCCAGTCAGACCGGTGAGCACCTCAACCTCACTGCCGAAGTCCCGGCCTAGCGTGACCGGGATTAGCGCGGCCTTGCCGTCGCTCACCGACGCTACCCGCAGCCCCTCGGATCGGAACAACAGGGCATTGACCGGAATGGTGAAGGTCGAGACATCACCGGGCAGCTTCAAGTGCAGTTCCGCGTAAGCGCCGGCCAGCAACTCACCGGTGGGGTTGTTGACTTCAACCTCGACCAGCAACGTACGACTGGTTGCGTCGATCGCATCGGCCGAGCGCACCAACGTGCCCTCAAAGTGGCGCCCCGGAAACTCAGCGAGCGTCAGATCTGCCTTCAAGCCCGGCTTCGCCACCTGCGAGTAAATCTGCGGGACGTTGACGTAGACGCGCAACTTTCCCGGCGCGGCAATATGGAACAACTCACTCTTGGCTCCGCCGCTGCTGCCGGGGTCGATCAGTTGACCGATGTCGGTATTGCGCGCGGTAATAATGCCGTCGAAGGGAGCATATATCTTCTGGAAGGATTGCAGATCCTCGAGACGGCGCACATTGGCCTGGAATGACTGAACGATCGCCTTCTTCGCCGCGTAGTCACCAAGGGCGTTATCGGCATCCTGCTGGGACACGGAATCGCTCTTGAGCAAGCCCTGGTAGCGATTCGCGGTGATCTCGGAAAGATGCATGTTGGCTTCAGCCGTGGCGAGGTCGGCCAGTGCCTGATGAAGTTGCTGGTCGACTTCGGGAGTGTCGATCTCGGCGAGCAACTGGCCCGCCTTCACGCGCGCGCCAATGTCGACGTACCAGCGTTTGAGATAACCGCTGGTCCGGGCGTAAATCGGTGCGTCCTTAAAAGCCTGGACGTTCGCGGGCAACACAAGATCCTGGCCAGCGCTGGCGCGCTTCGGCGGCACCACCATCACCGTCGGCACTGCCAACTGGTTGGTTTCGGAGCGGACCGTCGCCCGCGCCTTGACGCGGGGCAGGATACCGGAGATCACCACCGCAGCCACGATCAAGAACACCACCAGCGCAACCAGCCAGGGACGGCCTGGATGTTGCTGTGAGGCGCTCTCGGGCGCCACTTGGAGATCTCGCATGGTCAGCGGTTTTTCCACGTTGTCTTGCTCTTCCACCTGCATTCTAGCTCTCCCGCCTTATATAAAGAACATTTAGGATTGCCGGTCGAATTCTGCTTCGGCCGATTTTACGCGCCGTCCGTGCAGCACGCTGAAGAACACTGGAACGAAGAAAAGCGTCGACACCGTGGCCAGCAACAACCCACCGATCACGGCGCGGCCCAGGGGGGCGTTCTGCTCTCCGCCCTCTCCGAGTCCCAAAGCCATCGGCACCATGCCGATCATCATCGCCAGGGCCGTCATCAGGACCGGACGGAAGCGCGTGAAGCCTGCTTGCAGGGCGGCCGCGACCGAATCCTTGCCTTCTTCCAGCTGTTCCTTCGCGAAACTCACCACCAGAATGCTGTTGGCGGTTGCCACCCCCATGCACATGATCGATCCCGTTAGAGCGGGCACGCTGAGCGTTGTACTGGTAATGAACAGGAACCAGGTGATTCCCGCTAAAGCAGCGGGCAGCGCCGAGATGATGATGAAGGGATCGAGCCACGACTGGAAGTTGACCACGATCAGCAGATACACCAGCAGGATCGAGAACACCAGTCCGCCGATCAGGCCCACGTACGAGGAGCGCATGGTCTGGATCTGGCCGCGAACAGTGACGCGCGCTCCGGGCGGCAAGTCCTTCTTGCTCTCTTCGATCATTTGGTTCAGATCGCGCGCCACCGCACCCAGATCCCGCCCTTGCACTGAACCGTAAATGTCGATGACGGGCTGGATATCGTAGTGGGACACCAGGCCCAGGCCGACCCCACGCCGAATGGAAGCCAGGCTCGCCAGGATTTGCGGAGGCGCCCCGCTCGTTCCCGTCACTGGAATATTTTCGAGCCCTTGCAAAGAGTCCAGGCGGTACTGCGGAGTTTGAGTCGCGATGGGATAGCTCACACCGTTTTTCGGATTCAGCCAGAAAGTTGGGGACGTCTGAAAACTGCCGCTCAGCGAGATCAACAAGTTGCTGGCAACATCGCGCTCTGTGTACCCGGTCTGGCCGGCCTTGGTTCGATCAACATAGATGTGTAGCTTGGGCTGATCGAAGGGCTGCTGAATACGCAGGTCCACGGTGCCGGGGATGTAGCGGATTCTCTGCAGCAGGTTATCAGCGAATTGCCGGTTGGCGTCGAGGTTGTAGCCGACCACCTGAATATCAATCGGAGCCGGTAGGCCGAAATTCAGAATCTGGCTCACAATGTCGGCCGGGAGAAACGCGAACGTTGTTCCTGGGAATTCATTCGCCAGCTTGATCCGCAAGTCGTGGACAATCCTTTCGGTCGGTTCGTGCTTTTCCGAAAGACTCACGAGAATGTCGGCATCCGCAGGTCCGACAGGAGCGGAGGTGCTATAGGAGAGGTTGATACCGCTATAGGGCAACCCGATGTTGTCAATGATACTGGAAACCTGATCCGGCGGGATCTGCTCTCGAATCGATTGCTCCACCAGGTCGCATAGACGTGCTGTCTCCTCAATGCGCGTACCGGTGCGCGCCCGAAGGTGAAGCTTGAACTGGCCACTGTCAACCGCAGGGAAGAAGTCCTGCCCAAGCCACGGAACAAGAAAGACTACCGAGGCGAGGCAAGCCACGAAGAAACCGATCAGAAAGACTCGCTGATGATGGAGACAGCGCTCGAGCAGCCGGTGGTAACGCTCTCGAAAACGTTCGAAGCCCTCTTCGAATCGGGCCTGCAGGCGAACCAGCGGGTTGCGACTCTCGGCTTCCACATGGCCGGCTTCGGCTTCATGGCCTCGAAGCAGGTATTTCGCCATGGTGGGCACAACCGTTCGCGAGAGGAGATACGACGCCAGCATCGCGAACGAAACCGCTTCCGCCAGCGGTACGAACAGGTACCGAGCCACCCCCGTCAGGAAAAACATCGGCACAAACACGATGCAGATGGCCAGGGTGGAAACAAAGGCCGGAACCGCAATCTGCTGGGCGCCATCCAGGATGGCGTGCTCCGCTTCCTTGCCCAGAGCAATGTTGCGATTGATGTTCTCGATCTCGACGGTTGCGTCATCCACCAGGATGCCGACCGCCAGGGCCAGGCCACCGAGGGTCATGATGTTGATGGTCTCGCCGAGCGCACTGAGGCAGATGATCGAGGTGAGAATCGAAAGCGGGATCGACACCGCGATGATCACCGTGCTGCGCCAGCTTCCCAGGAAGATCAGAATCATCAGGCCGGTAAGACACGCGGCAATGAGAGCTTCGCGCACCACTCCCTGAATGGACGCTCGGACGAAGATAGATTGGTCGGCCAACTGGCGAATGCGCAGGTCACCCGGCAGCGTCCTCTGGATCTGCGGCAGCATATCCTTTATGCCGGAAACGATGTCGAGGGTCGAATTACTGCCCGCCTTCTGAACCGTCAGCAACACAGCACGCTGTCCATCGACGCGCGCGATGTTGGTCTGAGGAGGATATCCATCGCGGACGTTGGCTACGTCGCGGATGTAGATGGTGCTGCTGCCCACTGTCTTGATCGGCAGATCGTTCAATTCTGCGACCGTCTGCGGACTGGCGTTCATGTCGACGTCGTATTCCAAGGGGCCGATCTTGGTCGTGCCCGATGGCAGAATCAGGTTCTGCACACTCACGGCGTTCACAACGTCCAAGGGGGAGAGCCCCTTCGACTGCAGGGCCGTGGTGTTCAGGTCCACCTGAATCTGGCGCTGTTTGCCGCCGTAAGGATATGGGATCGCGGCGCCCGGCACGGTGATCAATCGCGTACGAATGAAGTTCACGCCGTAGTCGAAAAGCTGCTGTTCCGACAACTGTTGACCTGACAGGGCCAACTGCAGAATGGGGACCGTCGAGGCGTTGTAGGTGATGACCAGGGGAGGCGTTGTTCCCGGTGGCAGCTGCCTTAACTGCGTCTGAGAAATGGCCGTGACCTGGGCGATCGCTTTATTTACATTGGCGTGAGGTTGGAAGAACACCTTCACCACGGCGATGCCGTTGAGCGACTGCGACTCGATGTGTTCGATATCGTCGACCAGCGTGGTAAGTGCACGCTCGGTGACCGAGGTGATGCGGTTGCCCATATCTTCCGCCGGCAGCCCGCCGTAGTTCCACACGATGCTGACCACGGGAATGTCGATATCGGGAAACACGTCGGTCGGGGTGCGCAGAATGACGATCGGACCGAGGATCAGTATGAGCAGAGCAAGAACGGTAAACGTATAAGGACGCCGTAAGGCTAATTTAACAATCCACATTGTGGTCTCTTATGTCGAACGTGGGCCTACTTCGGGCGGGTCGTGCTGACAGGGTGGACAGCGACCAGGGCCGCAGGAGTCCAGACACAACCCTCGGATTCGTTACGATACCAAACCGGGCGAACCGCCACCCGGTTCGAATACAAGTTTGATGCGGTGCGAACCACCCAGGAAGCAAATGTTTAGAGGTTGCAAAGGCCTTTGAAACAGGGAGGATAGGCTGGGTCAGGGATCCGGAAGAGGCTGAGAAACGGGCATGGAGTTCGGGTCTTGCGCTTTGGACCCTGTAATGAGAAACGCCGGAGCCACGAAAATGGGCTCCGGCGCGCCGAAGTACCCCTGCCCTCCCCCAAGTGCTAGGGTCCTATCGGAAAAACCTGAAAAGAGGCGGGCCAGCGTGCTTTAGCTGGTTTGCATTTCGCGATGGGCCCGCCGCAAGTGCTTACTCACATCAGTCTCACTCATTTCCAGTACCGCCGCGACCTCGGAGAGCGAAAATCCCTGAATCTCCATCAGGACGAACACATCCCGGCAGGCTGGCGGAAGCAGGAAAGCCCGGAGCATCGTCAACTGGAACGATCGGCTCGAATCCTGGCCTGGTATGACACAGGAATCATCGCCCGAACCACGTTTTCTCATCTCCCGACCACGAATTATCATGTCTCTCATCCGGTTCGAAGATATCGTGCAGACAGGGGAGACTCCGTTTCACCGTTTCGAAAAGAATTTCAGCCGGAAGGCTTACCAGTAGGGTGATTCGCCCGGTTCCCCTTCGGTTGGCTTGTCCTTCTGTCTACCAGCCCCCTGGCCAATTGCACACTCGGGGATTCCCCTATTTGGGTGTAAGATAAACGCCACTTTCTGCAGTCCGCGAGGCAAGCTCTTGCAATTTCAGGCCTTTGATGCACCCTACGTGGAGCGTCTTCGTTCCGGAGACTTTCGAACCCAGGAGCATTTCGTTGCCTATTTTGGAGAGTTGATCCAGCTCAAACTGCGGGCCCGGTTGCGCACCCCGCAAGCGATTGAGGACGTGAGGCAGGAGACGTTCGCTCGTGTGTTCGCCGCCCTGCGAACTCCCGACGGCATCCGCCAGCCGGAACGGCTCGGCGCATTCGTAAACTCCATTTGCAACAACGTGTTGCTCGAGCACTATCGCGCCTCCTCACGCGATAGTTCCATTGAAGATGAGCCGGAGCAGGACTTTCCGGATCCGGTCATCGATGTGCTGGGAGCGGTCGCCGCCAGGCAAATGGAGGAGAAGGTCCGGCAGATTCTGGCGGAAATGCCGGATCGCGACCGCCGGCTGATCCGTGCGGTTTTTCTGGAAGAGCGCGACAAAGACGAAGTCTGCCGCGAGTTCGGCGTCGATCGAGACTATCTGCGGGTGTTGCTGCACCGCGCGAAGCAGTCGTTTAAGTCGCTCTATCTAAAGAATATAGAGAAGCGTCCACCGGGTATCAGGGTGGCCTGAAACTGTTGAAACGATTTGCAGTCTGGGTTCACTACACATAACAGAGGGGGGGTAGTGGCCATGGATCATAAGGACGCAGTGCGTCTGAAAGCGACGGAAAAGTATCTATTGAACGAGTTGGACCCCGACCAACTCGATCAATTTGAAGAACATCTTTTCGATTGCCCGGACTGCGCTCTCGATGTGCGTGCGGCAGCCATGTTCGTGGAGCAAAGCAAGAATGTTTTGTCCGAGACCCCCGGCTGGGCGCCGGTGCCGGTGCCAACTCCTGCGCCCGCCCGATGGTTCGCCTGGCTGCGTCCGGCCTTTGCCGCGCCAGCACTGGCCTTGCTGCTGTTGGTGGTCGGTTATCAAAATCTGATTTCTTTGCCGCGTCTCAAGCACGCTGCGGGTCAGCCGCAAGTGCTGCCGTTAGCCTCTCTGAACGTAGGCACTTACGCTGGTGAAGGACCGGTCATTCCGGTATCTCGAGGAAAGGGCTTTGTCCTGTTTGTAAGAATCCCACCGGACCCCGCTTATTCGAGATATAGCGCGGACTTGTATAACCCAGCGGGAAAGCTAGAATGGTCGCTCACGATTCCTGCTGCTTCCTCGCGGGACCAGTGGCCGGTGGAAGTACCGGCGGCCGATCGCGCAGCGGGAACCTACACACTGGCGGTCCACGGAGTGACTGCCACGGGCGAATCCAGGGACGTCGGCCGTACCCCATTTCAGTTGCAGATCCAAAATTGAGTTCAATCGAGCGGAGTACACAACTATGGCGACTATGACGGAATCCCCGTCGGCGACGGGAATACGCAGGGCGCACGAGTTCCACGCCGAAGCCCACGTGCTCAGCGGAGAACTGCAGCGTCCCATCCAGCAAAAAATCGAGCCCCACGTTCCGGTTGCGCTGAAGGACGAGCGCGGCGGGCATCTCACGCGTTTTACCGAGGACGTCAGCATCGAGGGCCTCATCACCTTCGAATCCGGCCACACTCGAGTATCGGGAAGCAAGAGCCTGAAGCACCACGGCTGGGTCACGTTGTCGACCTCGATCCTTCAAGGCTTGAACGTCTTCGAAATTATCACCGCTGATCGCGTGGTGGCGCAGGTTTCGACCGACCATCCCTATGAGTTCGGTCATGTGCCGCACGTCTCGTTTCTGGGGACGAAGTTCGAGAACCTGCAGGTGGGTGGCTATCCACTCAAGGCGATTCTGAATCTCAACGCGTGCGGGAAGAAGCCGGATAAGGACAGATCGTACCTGACCAATACGGCGCTTCTGAAGGACGTCGAGAAGCGAACCGCAAGCATCGCCAAGGCGAGCTTTCTTCCCGAAACACTGCGGACGCAGTACGATGAGAGACTTCGTGAAGTCGACGATATCCTCGCAGGCAACATCGAGCCGCGCAACGGTAAGCCGGCCAAGTTCACATGCTCGTTGATCGAAAGCATCGACATCAAGGGCATCCCGATTCCCGGACTGGAGACGGTGGGGAACCTCCTCGTGATTCCGAACTTCGGTGCCGTCGCGCTGGCGGAGATCGAGATAGGCGTGGAAAGGGCCATGCCGAACAATGGATTCAAGCGCCACGCGACCGAGTCCAAGGGTTTGTCGAACAATGGAAACTCCCGCCTGAGCAATTACTTCCAGTTGAAAATGCTCAACATGGAATTGGGCTGCCTCGGCCATGGTTCCATCAGCGCGAACACGGTCAAGTCCAACGGCAACACCTATCCGTAGTTCTCAGCATAGCGTTTCTCGTTTTGACCTGCGGGTTGGGATGCGCACATCGCACCGACCCGCAGTTCGTTTTTGAGCACGCTTACAAGACCTTTCTGCACGGCGATCCCAAGCGAAGTCAGGACGAAGCTCATCAAGAGTGCCAGAGGTTCCGCGACTCCAGTCCAGAGTGGAGCTGGAAGTTCAGGATCCTGGAAGCGAAGTCTCTGCTGCTACGAGGTATGAGCCGAGAGTCTCTCGCGCTGCTGAAGTCGGTTTCGCCGCCGCCCAGCACGCCGGAGTCGGTCATCGAAATACTCGTGATCGAGGGCATTGCGTATGGGCGTCTGCACACCTTCGTGGCGGCAGACCAAAGTCTTCAACAGGCCGAGCAACTCTGCTCGGGAACGTCCTATTCGATTTGTGGCGAATTGATTCGGGCGCGGGGAGTTGTTGCCATTGAACACGGCCAACTGGCTCTCGCGCGAGAGTTCTTTGAAACGAGCCTGTCGTTTGCGCGCGCACGCCGTGACCAGTTTCTAGAAGCGTCCGCTCTGCTCAACCTGGGCGTGTCTTCGCTGAACGAGGAACACTTTGACGAAGCGGTTCGGTGGACCGAAGCGGCACTAGAGAGCGCCTCCACGATCGATGCCGGCGCGATCGCCACCAAGGCTCTGGGGAACCTGGGCTGGGCCTATTACAACCTCGGCGACTGGGAAAGGTCCTTGAGACTGTCCGAGCAAGCCGAGAAACGGGCGGTTGAACTTGCCAACGTAATCGATGAGCTGTCCTATCTGAACAACCTTGGATACGTGTACGCGGACCTGCACGATTTCCCCCGCGCGAAGCAATCCTATGCCGACGCCAACGCATTGGCGCTGCAAATCGGGAGCAAGCAGCACATTTACAACACCTTGCGGGCCCTCGCGCTGGCGTCGGTCGAGAGTGGCGACCTAGGGACAGCACGCAAGGCTTCCGATGAAGCCATCGCCATTGCACAGGCGGACAAGAACCGGCTGAACGAACTCTACCCGCTGCTGGTCAGGGGAATGATCGCTGCCCGCTCTCAGGCGGAGGCGGAGGCGGAACGCGTATTCCGCGAGGTTGAGGGTGACCCAGCTAGCAGCGCCTCGCTACGCTGGCGAGCAGAACATAGCCTGGCGCGGCTCTTTGAAGGAGAGAGCCGACTGGACGACGCCGACCGCGAGTACAAAATCGCGCTAGCCACCTTCGAAGGGGCACGCCGCTCCTTGCACTTCAAAGAAGCGATCTTGCCTTTTTCCACGAACGCCTTAGGCATCTACGACGACTACATTCATTTCTTGGTCGCGCGAGGAAGAACGGACGATGCTTTGCGCTGGGCCGAACACAGTCGCGCGCGAAGCTTGGCCGAGGGACTCCGATTGCTGCCAAACGGAGCGGCGGGACCGATGCCGCTTGATGTCCATGCAGTCGCCGAGCGTGTGAAGGGCACGCTGCTGTTTTACTGGCTCGGGGAAAAGCAATCGTATCTTTGGGCAATCACCCCGCGGAAGATCGCTCTGTTTCCTCTGCCGGCCGGTGCCGAAATCGGTGCCGCGGTCGAGCGCTATCGTTTGGCCCTAACTGGACCGCAAGACGTGCTCGAATCCGCCAATATCGATGGCAGTTTCCTGTATCGTTCGCTGGTCGCACCCGCCCAGGACTTGTTGCCGAAAGACGGTAGAGTCTTCATCATTCCCGACGGGCCCCTGAACAACCTGAACTTCGAGACGCTACTCGTTCCGGAACCGACGCCGCACTATTGGATACAGGACGTTACCGTCTCGAACGCCAGCTCGCTGCGGATGCTGGCCGCCGCACACCGGGGCGAAAAAAAGCAACTTCACAACGTGCTGCTCATCGGCAACAGCGTTCCTCCGAGCGCGAAATATCCTGCCCTGCCGAGAGCCGGCGCCCAGATGGAGAGCGTGGCCAAACACTTCTCTCTGGGTCGGCAAAAGATACTCGCGGGCGAACAGGCGACTCCAGCCGCATACCTAGGCAGCAGCCCAGAGCAGTATTCCTTCATCCATTTTGTCGCGCATGGAATCGCGAGCCGGTTGAGCCCACTTGATTCCGCGATTGTGCTCTCAAAGACCAGCGGGGCAGACGATTCGTTCAAACTATATGCCCGCGACATCATGCAACATCCGCTCAAGGCCGACTTGGTTACGATTTCGGCATGTTATGGCAGCGGCGAGCGCTCCTACGCGGGCGAAGGACTCGTGGGACTCTCTTGGGCTTTTCTCGAGTCGGGGGCCCACAACGTGATCGCCGCCTTGTGGGAGGCAACGGATACATCCACCGAGCAGCTCATGGCCACGTTGTATGACGAACTGGACAAAGGAGCACCCCTAGACGCGGCCCTGCGAACCGCGAAGCTTTCTTTGCTGCAGGGCCGGTTCCGCAATCCGTTTTACTGGGCACCGTTTCAGCTCTATACCGGATCGTAGGTCGGTCGTTGCAGCCTTAGGCGTCCAGAAGGCGCAACACCAGGTCCGGGCCGTGGTTCAGGAGCACGATCTCACTGCAGTTCTTCAGCACCCAGTCGGCGCCGGCCGCTCGTAGATCGGTCTCCTTGCAAGTGGTTCGAAATGCGATGACCCTGGCGCTCGCTGCTTTGCCGGCACGAATTCCTGCTGGAACGTCTTCCACGACCACGCAATCCTCGGGCGGGACTTGGAGGACTGCTGCAGCCTTAAGGTAAGGCTCGGGGTGCGGTTTGCCGTTCACCACGTCGCTGGAGGTGACAAGATTCTTCGGGATCGCCAGGCGGGCCGCCCGCAAGCGAACCTCGGCAAGTGGACGGGTCGATGACGTCACGATGGTCCAGCGCCCCGCAGGCAGGCTGCTGAGCAACTCGCGTGCGCCGGGGAGGGGCGCAACGCCCTCCAGGTCCTCCATCTCCATTTGCTCCACCATTCGATTTTCGGCCTCGTGATCCACGTTCGGCAGATATTCGCGAACAGTGGTGATGCTCGGCCGCCCGTGAGCGCGCGAGACGACTTCTCCCGGATTGAAGTGGTGAGCCAGCGCCCAGTTTCGCCAGACTCGAGCAACGGCTGGAGTCGAGTCGATCAGCACGCCGTCCATGTCAAATAGAAGTGCACCACAGCGGATCTCGGTCATAGGCTCAAGATCGAATTCGACTCCATCCCGAAAACTCTAGCACGTCGCGGCATGAGCTTTTTCTGTAACATGGAGCTTTTGCGGGACTCGCCATTCACGGTGGGAGTTTTCATGCCTGAGCAATTCAGCTTCTCCGATTTCCGCGAGTTGTTTGCCAAGGCCAATGAAGAAAAATCTGGCGATCAACTGGCGGGCTTGGCCGCGAGTTCAGAGAAGGAACGAGTCGCCGCAAAACGCCGCCTTGCTGACGTCAGGCTCGATGAGATTGTCCGGCAACCCTTGATTGACCCATCCGACGACGAGGTCACCCAGCTCATCCTGGAAAGCTTCGATGAAAAGGCGTTTCAGCCAATAAGAAGCATGACGGTGGGCGAGTTCCGCGAGTTCGTTCTCGACGATTCCACTGGCCAGCAGGAACTTGAGCACCTTCGCTGGGCAATCATTCCTGAAGTTGCCGCTGCCGTGACAAAGTTGATGAGCAACAAGGACCTGGTGCTGGCCGCAGCCAAGATCCGGAACGTGACGCGATGCCGCAATACGATGGGGGAGCGTGGGGTGCTCGGAATCCGCGTGCAGCCGAATCATCCGAGCGACGATATTGGCGGAATTCTTCTGGCTGCGTTCGAAGGCCTGTTGTACGGATGTGGAGATGCCGTCCTCGGCGTAAATCCAGCCACGGACTCCGTCGAAACGGTGGGTTCGATTCTTTCCGCACTGACCCGGCTGGTCGATGCTTATCGAATTCCTACTCAGACCTGTTGCCTCGCGCACATAACCACCCAACTGGCCGCGTTGGAGCGCGGTGCGCCGGTCGACCTGCTCTTCCAATCCGTAGCCGGCACCGAAGCCGCCAACCGCAGCTTCGGAATCACGCTCGCGACCTTGGGCGAAGGCCGCGAGCGGGTTCTGGCGCATCATCGCCAGCGCGACGTCCCCTGGATTGGAAATGACGTGATGTACTTCGAGACCGGCCAGGGGAGCGCTTTGTCGGCGGAAGCTCATCACGGCGTGGATCAGCTGACCCTCGAAGCGCGGGCGTACGGAGTAGCCCGTGCTTTCAGCCCCTTCCTGGTAAACAGCGTTGTCGGCTTCATCGGGCCGGAGTATTTGTACGATGAGCGCCAGATCATCCGCGCCGGTCTTGAAGATCATTTCATGGGCAAGCTCCTTGGCCTGCCCATGGGATGCGATGTTTGTTACACCAACCACGCTGCCGCAGACCAGAACTCCGCCGACAATCTTTTGTTGCTGCTCGCGGCGGCGGGCTGCAACTATTTCATGGGCGTGCCCTGCTCCGACGATGTGATGCTGAACTATCAATCCACGAGTTACCACGATGCGCTCGCGGCCCGCCGCTTGTTTCACCTCCGCCCGGCACCCGAGTTTCTGGCATGGCTGCAAAACATGGGAATCTACCGCGACGTCGAGCCGGCTTCGCTCGACACCTCAGCCCGGCGCCAGCTTATGCGAGGACTGGAGTCGTCACTGGAGACAGCATTCTGAATGGCTGATCACCGAGACGATTTCCTTGCTTCCTCCGACTGGCCCGAAATCGTGAGAAGGGTGCGCGCACGGACACCGGCACGCCTGCTCGCTGGCCGGAGTGGCGCGGCATATCGGACCGCTACGCAGATGGAATTGCGCGAGGCTCACGCGTCGGCCCGCGACGCAGTTCGCGACGAGCTCGATCTGGAGCGAGACCTCGGACTGGCGTTCGTCCAAAAGTGGAACCTTTTTGAAGCGCGCACACGCGCGCGCAACAAAGACGAATATTTGCTACGGCCCGACCTTGGCCGCTTCTTGAGTGGGGAGTCCAGGGCGCAGGTCTCAGATCGCTGTTCACGCGGTCACGATTTGCAAATCCTCATCGGCGATGGACTTTCGGTGACCGCGGTTTCGAAGCAAGTCCCTTCGCTGCTCTCCTTGCTGATCGAAGGCGCCAGAGATCGCCAGTGGAATGTCGGCTCCGTATTTGTGGTCCGGTACTGCCGGGTGGGGATTCTCAATGAGATTGGCGAACTCCTCGAACCGAGGGTTGCGGTCCTGCTGATCGGTGAGCGTCCTGGCCTGGCCACCTCCGAGAGTCTGTCCGCTTACATGGCGTATCAGCCGCGCAGCTCACATACCGACGCGAATCGAAACCTCGTTGCGAACATTCACGCTCGGAGCGTCAGCCCCGAGCAAGCCGCGCTCCGAATTCTCAATCTCGCCGCCGTCATGATGAAGACGCGCAGCAGCGGATGCTTGCTGAAGGAAGAACTCCCAACACTCAATCGCTGACTCGGCGCGGGCCGCGGCTAGCCCTTGATCTTCTTTGCTCCCGCTTCCCAGGTGGCCGCTGTTTTGTTGAAGTACGAGTAATTCGCCAGGTGGCAACCGATTGCGGCGTTATTTCCGAACTCTTCGTTCTCCACCACACGTTTCCGCGTCCGGACTGCGTTGAAGAAGTTCGCCTGATGGTCTACCAGATCGCTATAGCCTTCGGGCGGGACGAAAGTCTCCACTTCTTCCTCCACGGCAGCCCCTAACGCCGCCGGCGGCGGGTACTTCGCGTGCCAATCCGCCAGGTATTCCTCGCGCAACTGCTTCGGCCAGCCATAAATCGAATAACTCTCCGCCTGCGGTTTGGTGTCCTGCGGGCGGTAAGTCAGGGTCGCGTCCTTGATGATCATCGTGCCCCTGGTCCCGTAGAAGCCGATGAATTCCCCGCCCTCGTTGTTCAAATTGCAGCGCACGGCGACTCGGAAGTTCGGATAGTCGTAAAACGTGTCGATCAGGTCCGGAAACTCGCGGCCATCCTTCCAGCGGAAGATCCCGCCGGTCGATTGCGCACGCTGGGCGATGGCGTTGGTCCCCGTAATGAAATGGATCCCGGAAATCAGGTGGACGAAGAGATCGCCGGCCAGTCCCTCGCCGTAGTCGGTAAAGCAACGCCAGCGGAAGAAGCGGACCGGATCGAACGCCCGCTTGGACCCGCCATTGAGAAAGGCATTCCAGTCAATCGTCTGCTCGCTCGCATCGGGAGGGATCGGGTAGACCCATGCGCCGCTTGCGGTATTGCGGTCCCAGTAGGCATCAATGAAAAACACGTCTCCCAGTTTGCCAGAGTCGTAGATCTCCTTTGCCTTTGCGTAGAGGATAGAGCTGACGCGCTGGCTGCCGACCTGCACGATGCGGCTTCCCTTGCGAGCCGCCTCAACCATGGCGAAGCCGTCGTCCACGGTATGCGACATCGGTTTCTCGCAGTAGACGTCTTTGCCTGCGGCGCAGGCATCTTCGAGCACCCGGCGATGCTGGTGATCGGTGACGGCTACGATGACGGCATCCACATCTTTCCGGTCGAGAATCTCTTTGTAGTTGCGCGTGGCCGGGACTTGTTTCTGTACGGACTCGCGGGCCGCCGTATGCCGCCCATCGTAGAGGTCGCACACAGCCACGCACTCAACCCCAGGGACACGCAACGACGCCTTCAACAACTCGCATCCACGCACACCGGTGCCGATGGACGCGAACCGTACCGTGTCGCTCGGTGGAACCGTTCCCGACGCCAGCAGCCATTGGGGCTCCAACAAGGTGACCTTCGTCGCGGCGCCTGCGGCGACAAGGCCAGCACCTAGGCGCATGAAGTTTCGCCGACTCACTGACTTGCTCATATGATGTCAACCTCCTTCAGGCTACGATGAAACTCTTCGATTTTCTTGCTCACAAAGCCTTGTCAGCTTTGCTGTTCTGGATCGCGCGCCATTGTTCCACACTTGCTCAATTCGACCAAATGGCTATGATGGTCGCTCCGTGCGACCGCGACGGAAACAGTGCTTGCGCGAATTGAGGTCGAGGAAGAGTTGAAGATGAGCCATCCGCCTTCGATGGGCGCACTCGTTGCAAGAAACCCAACCTGCTTGCTCATCCTTCTTGGCATTGCCCTCATCGTTCTGTCCGCCCTTGGTGGTGAGGCTCCCGGCAATCAACACTCCACCGACTGGCCGGCCTATGGTGGCGGACCGGAGAACACCCACTACTCTCCTCTTGCCCAGATCAACCGCGAAAACGTAAGCCGGTTGCAGGTGGCTTGGTCCTTCGACACCGAGGACAGCTACCCTGCCTCGGAAATGGAATGTAACCCGATCATCGTCGGAGGTGTCTTGTACGCGACCTCCCCCAAGAGCAACGTGGTGGCGTTGAACGCTGCCACCGGGAAACTGCTCTGGCGCTTCGATCCGAACGCCGGCCAGAAAATCGTGGGCAAGATGCGGAATCGTGGCGTCGCCTACTGGGCCGATGGAAAGGACCGGCGGATTTTCGCGGCGGCTCGTACCTTCTTCTACGCACTTGACGCCGACACCGGGCGCCCGGTCGCGATCTTCGGGAGTCAAGGTCGCATCGACTTGCGCGATGACCTTGGGCGAGAGTCGAAAAGCGCAGTCACGATGACGAGTCCCGCCATCGTTTACAAGGATCTGGTCATCATCGGCAGCGCTATGGGAGAAACTCTGCCGGCAGCGCCGGGGGACATTCGCGCCTACGACGCTCGCACCGGAAAATTGCGCTGGTCGTTTCATACCATCCCGCATCCTGGCGAGTCCGGATATGAAACTTGGCCGAAGGATGCCTGGAAGTACAGTGGCGCGGCCAACAACTGGGCTGGCATGTCGCTCGACGTCAAGCGAGGCCTGGTCTTCGTACCCACCGGTTCCGCCGCATATGACTTTTACGGTGCCAACCGTGCAGGCGACAACCTGTTTGCCAGTTCTCTGCTGGCCTTGAACGCGGACACGGGGGAGCGGGTTTGGCACTTCCAGACCGTGCACCACGACATCTGGGATCGCGATCTGCCCGCTCCTCCGGCCCTTGTGACGGTAAGGCGTGACGATCATGATGTCGATGCCGTGGCCCAAACCACCAAGTCCGGATACGTCTTCTTGTTTGATCGTGTCACCGGTACCCCTCTTTTCCCGATTGAAGAACGAAAGTTCCCGCGGTCCGACCTAGAAGGCGAGGTAACCGCCCCGACACAGCCTCTCCCCCTAAAACCCCTACCATTCGCGCGCCAGGAACTGACGGCACAGATGCTCACCGAGCGAACTCCGGAGGCACACCAGGCGGCGTTCGAACGTTTCAAAACTGTTCGCAGTGCCGGACAATTTATCCCCGCCAGCCGGGAAGGCACCGTCATTTTCCCAGGCTTCGACGGCGGCGCCGAATGGGGCGGGCCGGCTTTCGACCCAGAAAGCGGACAGCTGTATGTAAACGCCAACGAGATGGCATGGATCCTCAGGATGGTGGAACAGAAACTGGGGACGGACCAGCCGACCGGGCGAAGTGTTTACCGCAAAGAGTGCGCTACTTGCCACGGTTTGGATATGAAAGGGAGTCCTCCCGAATTTCCGTCCCTCAAAGGAATCGCGCAGCGATACGAAGACACCGACCTTCTGCTCTTCCTGGCACAAGGCTCAGGGCGAATGCCATCGTTCAATCGGCTCGGGACGGAAGGACTCCGCGCCGTCATCGATTTTGTGGCGCACGGCCATGATTCGCCGGTGAAGAGGCAAGGCGCGTCGCCGTTCGACATGAAATACCTCAGCGATGGCTACAACCGCTTCCTCGATTCGGACGGATACCCCGCCATCCAACCACCCTGGGGCACGCTCAACGCTATCGATCTGAATCGCGGGCAAATCGTATGGAAAATCCCCCTCGGCGAGTATCCCGAACTGGCCAGCCAAGGCGTCGCGGTAACCGGAAGCGAGAACTATGGCGGCCCGGTGGTTACCGCAGGCGGCCTAGTGTTTATTGCGGCGACGAGCTTCGATAAGAAATTCCGCGCGTTCGATAAAGCCACCGGCAAGCTTCTGTGGGAAGCAACTCTTCCCGCTGCCGGTAACGCCACGCCGTCCACTTATGAACTTGACGGCCGGCAGTATGTAGTCATCGCGGCAGGAGGCGGCAAGTCAAAGGCGCCCTCGGGCGGCAGCATCATCGCATTCGCGCTTCCGCAATAGTCGAAGCCAACCGTGCAGGCAGTCTGCGGCAAGTGTATCTTGGTTGACCTGTACCGTAGAGGACCAACCTGAGGGCGCCGCTGCCCCTTTGCAGGTCTCTCTCAGGGGAGCCGGACTATGCGCACCGCTGCCGATCAACCAGAATGCTGGCCCGCGCTGCACCTTGATTCGTGGAAGGACACCTACGCCACACTCCATATGTGGACCCAGATGGTCGGCAAGGTTCGGCTGCGCCTCACGCCGCTTGTGAACCACTGGTGGAATGTCCCGTTGTACGTAACTGCGAGGGGCCTCACCACATCCCGAATCCCGTATGAGCAAAGAGCATTCGAGCTCTGGTTTGATTTCATTCGGCACCAGCTTGTGCTCGCGACGAGCGATGGAATACTGAAGGAGCTCCCGCTGGCGCCTCGCTCCGTGGCCGAGTTCTATGAAGAATTCTTGGAAATGCTTCATTCGGCCGGAATCTACGTCAAAATCTGGCGAATGCCAGTTGAAATCCCTAACCCGATTCCCTTCGACCAGGATCGTGTGCATCACTCGTACGATGCCAAATCAGTGGAGAAGTTCTGGCGGATTTTGTTGTCGGTAGATTCTGTGTTCAATCAGTTCCGATCGAGGTTCATCGGCAAGTGTAGCCCGGTGCATTTCTTTTGGGGGAGCTTCGATCTTGCGGGCACTCGTTTTTCAGGCCGCCGAGCCCCAGAACGGCCCGGGGCCGACAGCATGACGCGAGAAGCATATTCCCACGAGGTCAGCAGTGTTGGCTTCTGGCCGGGCGGGGGTGACGTCAAAGATGCAGCTTTTTATTCCTACATGGCTCCCGAGCCACAGGGATTCAAAGACGCTCCGGTTCGGCCAAATGCCGCTCATTATGACAAGCAACTCGGTGAGTTCTTGCTGATGTTCGAGGAAGTCCGCAAAGCCGAATCGCCCACCACTTCACTACTCGAGTTTTGCCAAAGTACCTATGAGGCCGGGGCAAGACTCGGCAACTGGGATCGTGCGGCACTGGAAAGACAAACTTCTTCGTGACGACTCTGCGGAGAGCAATTCCGTGACACGTGGGTGCAGCACCCCGACCGCGAACTGGAAGACCCTGGATTTTGCCGGGCACCAGTGTCAGTGCTAGACTGCGCCCATGGCACCCAAAAAGAAAATGAAAAAGAAGACGACATCGAAGAAAACTGTTTTTCACAAGGCCGCGACGATGAAGGCAAAGAAACGTCCCAAGCGGTTGACGAAGACAAAAGCTGCCCCGAAGCAGGCGAAGAAGCAGGATTCCCGTAAGAAACAGACTCGGGCGAAACGGGAGTATTTGAGTACTCAGCCATTCTCACCGGATGTTCTGGGATCGCGATCGAGCAAACAGTCCGGAGATTTACAGGACGTACCCCGCCTCGAGGATGCAGACTCGGAGAGCGTCGAAGAACTGCTCGAAGAAGGCAATACCTTCGAAGCCGGTGCAGTGCTCGGCGTAGAAGAAGCCGATAGCCACGACGAAAAAGAAGTTCGCACGCGGGAGATACCGGAGGATGACGTGCCCAGCGAGTATCTGGACAAGGAGTAGACACACCTCCTCAAGCGCTCGTCAGGACCGTCAAGAGTGCAGGCAATGGAGAACGCGATGTTTTGAGGTGGTTTCCCTTCTTTGTTAGCCTTTCGCAAATTCAAAGCACTTTTGGTTGACTGCGACGCCCGCCCACCCACGATTCTTCCCTAGTCCGCTTCAAAGAAACAATTGTCAGCTTGCGTGCATCGCGGTTTGTGCTGTTAAGACCTCTTCAACATTTGCTCGCCGAATTTTCTGTGACTTAGAGGATGCCCTGTAGGTGTCGATTTGCTGTAAGAAAAAACTCTCTACGCTGGCGATCTTAGTGGTGCCGGGAGGGGGAATCTATTCCCTCCGTTTCCAAGGGCTGAAGAAAAATACCAGTAATATAGGAAAAGTGCAATATTGACGCAGGTTTCTGACGCAGGTTTCCATGCTGTCTTCATTCGCTGGACAAAAAGTACCTTCGGACGATTACCGGTGATCTGGGGCGATTTCGGCAGACCTTTTACTAGGAAATCCTAGAGCAGAACTGACTCGTGATGTGCAACCGGAATTCCCCTGATCGAAGAAGTCTCGCTTGAAGTCAGAACACCGCTCTTACCGGTTTCAGTCGTAGCGGAGAAGTGTCGTTGCCGAAATCGCTTCTCGCGGAACCGCAGGGTGTGAGTTCTCGCAGTGAAAGAACCGGGTCAACGGGTAACTGATTGAAAATACGCGACGCGGGTGGTTCCCAAGAGCGTACTAAGTAACGGTTGGCACTGATTCGTGGACCATGAAACTCGGGTTGAGGCCAGTTTCGTAACTGGAAGCGTGGAATGCGAGGCAGAAGGCGAGCTCCTAGAATGGAAAGAACGGCAATGTGATTGGTAGGTGACGAGTTGGGGCCCGCGACATGCATTGGTCGGGTACAGGCCGCTGGCCGAATTTCAGTGACCCGCTGGATGTCATGCACTCGATATCCAATTTCATAGGCCTGCCTTCTGAGCAGAGTGATCAGGCTGCGTGTTTCGGAATCGTCACGCTCTGTTGCAGAGTGAAATCCAGTAAGGTCTCGCTCGGTATCTTCACCTGGTCACCCTTGGTGATAATTTCCGAGCCAGCCCCCACTCCTGCCCCTGTTCCCGCCCCGATGGCCGCCCCTTTCCCGCCACCTGCAAGTGCACCAATGATGCTTCCAATGGCGGCTCCCCCAACAGTTCTTTTCGCGGTGCTCTCCCCCTTGGACTCGCCTGAGATTTCGTACTCTCCGGTGACTAACGGCAACGTTTGGCGATTGACGACGATTCCCGTCAGCTGGAGTTTAAGTTGCGACCTGCCCGCGAAAGTTCCGGTCTCTTTGGACTCATCCAGCCGGCCACAAACGTCTGCGCCCTTCGGAACCACCATATTGCCGTCTACCCACAGAGGTTGTTCGATTGTGAACAAAGCGGATCATCAAGATCCGCGGCTCGCAGTTCTACGATGAAGCTAGTAGAGCCGAAAATTGACCTCGACTCTTACTTGGACTGCAACCGGAATTCCGTCTTTGCGCCCCGGTTCGAACCTCCATTGCCGAATGGCTTCGATTGCCTTTTCGTCTAGCCCCATACCCAGCGAGCGGAAAACTCGGACCTCGTGCGTGCGTCCATCCGGCCCTACGACGAGCCACAGCACCACCGTGCCTTGAAATTTGGCTTTCCGGGCCTCTTCAGAAAACTCCGGGTCGGGCGCGTAGATGGCTCGGGGGATGGTCACACCTCCGCCCACGCGATACGCTCCGCCTCCTATTCCGCCGCTCCAACCCGGGCCCACTCCCGGTCCACGCCCTGAGCCGATACCGCCGCCACTACCGGAACCAATGCCACCGCCCGAGCCGGTCCCGTTCGAAGGTGGGCCCAAAACTGAGGAGAGAGGATCGCCGAGAGAACCCGTCGGTGGCAGTTGCAGGTGAATTTCGGGAGGTACGACCACGGTTGGCTCCACTGGAAGCTTGGGGTTCGCGTTGCGGATCACGGCGGCCGGCGGAGCGAGTTGCCCCCGAGAAAAGCGGGGGAGCCCTCCTTTGGAGGCCGCCAGCTTGTCACGGTCACCGCCACCCCCACCGCCGCCGCTTTTGTCGGCCGCTGGAGGCAGAACATAAGGACTGACATCCGTGGCGATGCTAATCACCTGCTGGCGAATCTCGTGGCGATGGGCTGCCACAAACTGACCGCTGGCTAACAGCAAAGTTACGGCCGCAATGTGGCCCAGGTAGGACAGTATAAAAATGCGACTTTGCGACCGGTAAGCCTCGTACCCTTCGCCAAACAGGGTGGGCAACACTGCCGGCTCCGTTGCAGCCACCTGCGCGCTGTGCTCACGTCCACGAGGCAACGCGGGGTATGACATTTCAATCCCCCGTGACTCACCGGCCTGTACCTCAGCACAGAGAATCTACTCCAATGCTATTCGCGCTCCTCACCTGGCGCAGTGACAAAGCTCACTCACGGGAAAGGAGACCACTGCGGGATGGCCTTGGGGGCGCTTCTTCGTCGTTGATCGCACGAGGCTTCCCCGGGAACGGATTACAGAAGCGTCGCAAGGTCTTTGGCATGCGTTCTCTTCAATCCAGGGATTATTTCCGCAGGCCGTGAGAACCATTGCTCGGGAGCCGCCCGCCGACCGGTTCGGGGACCCAAACCCGGCTTTGCCGACCGTTTTCCGCTAGCCAGCATTCTCGCAGCAGTCGCCTCTGGTAACGCCTCGCCCCGATTTGAAAAATGCCTCTGCATAGTTACACCTTCTTTCTGGCCGACGTGATGACCTTCAGGACCAGATGGCACGACACCGGCCGTCGTCTCCAGCGGCGATGCATCTCTTCATCGCGGTCTTGGCTGAACTCTCGTACGCCTGTGGTTCGGACCCTCGGTGAGCGCGCTCACAGACCAACTAACTTATAGAAGAAGGCCATCGTCAAGATCGCAATCGCGATGACCGCAGCCCCGGCAAGAGCATCGCCGATAATTGTGCCGCTGCTGGCTTTTCCCATGTGTGCTCTCCTTCGGGAAACTACTAGCAGCGTAATCTCAAGAAAGGCCTGTCATGGTGACGAAGATCACTAGAAGGTGTGACCGTCATGCAGTGCCCTTCACGGTAGGTAGAGTTGAGTGCCTGCCGTAGTTTGCCGCCTTTCAAGATCCGTGCGCGAGAGAGAATGCGGTTCAAAGCGCTGTGCACCTTTGTTTTTGGCCGGGCTTGAATTCTAATGATCGTGGTGTGAGCGCGGCCCCGACACCCCCGGCAAGCTTTCCAACCCTGAGACTTCGGGCCATCCTTGTTCTCATCGGTTTCACGGCGACAGTCGCCCAAATTGTGCTGCTGCGCGAATTGTTGATCGTCTTTTACGGCAACGAGATTTCGCTGGGGGTCATGCTCGCCTGTTGGCTTCTGTGGACCGCATTGGGCAGCAGCTTACTCGGCCGAGTCACGACTTGGGCTTCGAATCCTGCCAAGTTGATGGCGACCCTGCAAATGCTGCTGGCCCTGTTCTTCCCGGCGACAATCCTGGCCGTGCGTGCTAGCCGCAGCGCGTTTCGCGCGCTTCCGGGAGAACTCCTCGGGCCCACTCCGATCTTTCTGACCTGCCTGGTTGCATTGGTTTGCTTCTGCATCGTCTCAGGCTGGGCTTTTGTCGCTGGAAGCCGGTTCCATGCGCACGAGTCCGGCTCCTCGGCCCCAGTCGCGGTCAATTCGGTGTATCTGCTCGAGGCGGCTGGATCGGCATTGGGGGGCATTCTAGCCAGTCTGATCTTTCTCCGTTTCCTGAACTCCCTTCAGATTGCATTCCTGGTGAGCGCACTGAACTTCATGGCCGCCGCGATTCTCAGCCTGCGGAAACGAACACGTCGGTTCGTCGCGGTCTCAGGGTTGTTGATCGGGTGGGTACTTGTCGGTCTGCCGGAAGGCGGCCGCATGGAGATCGCCTCTCTGGCTCGTTTGTGGCCGGGCTTTCGCCTGGTGGACACGCGCAACTCCGTGTACGGCAATTTGATGGTCCTGGAGGCAGGCGGAATTCGCAGTCTTTTTGAGAACGGTCTGGTGATGTTTAATGCGCCGGATCCCGCCGCTGCGGAAGAGAGCGTGCACTATGCCCTGCTTGAGCACCCGGCTCCCCGGAGCCTTCTTCTCATCGGAGGCGGCGCCGGCGGAAGCCTGCAGCAAGCCCTGCAGCATTCCAGTCTTGAGCGGGTGGATTACGTTGAGCTCGATCCCACCGTGCTCGAGCTTGCTCAGCAGTATTTCCCGCAACAGTGGGTCACTGCACGCGCCGACCCGCGCGTACATGTGCACCACGCGGATGGACGGTTATTCCTGAGAACCAACGACCAGTTGTTTGATGTAATCATCGTCAATCTACCCGCTCCACAGACCGCGCAGCTAAACCGTTTCTATACCTCGGATTTCTTTCGCGAGGCGGCGGAGAAGCTTTCCGACCAGGGAGTTTTCTCGTTTCAGTTACACGCGGCGGAAGAGTACCTGAGTCCCGACTTGAGCGCCTTCCTGCGTTGCGTCGTCAAATCTCTACAGGAAGCATTTCCCGTGGTGCGAATGATCCCCGGCGACACCGTACATTTCTTTGCAACAAAGCGGGAGGGCGTCCTGGCGGCTGACTCCCTCGAGTTGCTGTCTCGGTTGCGATCGCGGCGTTTGCAAACACGTTACGTCCGCGAATACTACATCCCGTTTCGCATGACGCCCGACCGCGTCGCCGATCTCGAGCAGAAAATCCAGCCTAGGTCCGACACGCCCGTCAACCGCGACTTGGCTCCGATTGCTTACTACTTCGACGTCGCCCTGTGGAGTAAACAGTTCAATCGCGAGTATCAATCCATCTTCGACTCCATAGCCCAAGTGCGGTTTGGGTGGCTGGCAGCACTGACCGGTGCGCTGCTCTTCGGTCTCGCCGCGGTCATTTGCTGCTTGCGGCGGCCTGTTGCCCGCGTGCGCGCGAGTGTGGGGTTCTGCATCGCTCTTGCAGGACTCACCACAATCAGCCTGGAGGTGCTGCTCTTGTTGGGCTTTCAAGCCATCTATGGATACGTTTATCACGAGCTCGCGATCCTGATTGCGCTGTTCATGACGGGCATGGCCCTCGGCAGTTGGTGGCGTTTGCGGGTCGCCCGCTCGCTGGCTCCTCGTGCGGGTCTGATGCGGTTAGCAGGTCTTCAAATTCTGGCTGCGATGTCTCCAGTTCTGCTTTATCTGTTCTTCAGCTCTCTCGCGGGAATCAGAAACTCTGGCGTTCTCGTCTTCGTGAGTCAGATTATCTTCCCAGCCGTGGCGTTACTGGCGGGCGTGCTCGGCGGATATGAGTTCGCGCTTGCCACAGGAGTCTTCTTTGCCGGCGCACTAATGCCGCAGGCGAGTATGGGAATGTTGTACGGCGTCGACCTGCTGGGAGCGTGCCTGGGCACGCTGGCGTTGAGTGCGTTCCTCCTCCCGTTACTTGGTTTTCTCAAGGCAGCTGTTTTTATTGCGGCGGTGAACCTGGTGCCCGCTCTCCTGGCTGTTTGGGTGGGCCAGTCCAAACTGGCATCTCAGGCGTGAAAGCGCGCGAGGTTTCGGATTCCCCGAACACTAGAGCTGTAAACATGAAAAGGTCCGCGTCTTTGTCCCGCCAGGTTTTGGCGGGTAACCCTGCCTTCATCGCCGTCTCGTCCAGAAACGTATTTCGATCCCAATGTTGCTCGGGCGCGACCTGAGGAAGCAACAGCCCGCTGTGGCGGCCCTTCTTGATCATGAGACCGTGCTCTCCGACCTTGATCTGATTCAGGTCCGAAACTCGCCGCATCGGCGACAGTACTGAAATCTCGTACTTCAGCCCTGGTAATTCGGCGGCCGTCACCGGCCGGAAGCGCGTGTCCTGCAACGCGGCAAACCCGGACACATCGCGAACGGTCAGCGCCAAAGGCTGAATGGCGGCTGTGTACCCGATACAACCACGAAGGTCTCCATTTTCCTTAATCGTGACGAACGCTCCGCGATCTTGCATCAAGCTCGGGGGCAGGTTCGAGGGAAGCTCATAGACCTTCCCGTCCTTCACCGCGGACTCGACGGATTTCCTGGCGATCTCCAGCAGTTGCCGCTTCTCGGCCAGGGTCAAAGAAAACTTGGGCGTCTCTGCACCACTTCGCTCCTCCTGAAACAGGGCGACCGCACCGTACCCGACGACGCGGCTACGGTCGCCCGTAACGTCGCCTGAGTTCGCATACTTGATCACCTGGGAGCGCGTGGCCCCTAGTCGCTCGGCAGCAATCATCGCGGCAACGATGGGGCCTCCCCCGCAGGCTTCCCACGTCCGACTCCGGAAGTTGTCGGAGAGCGTGAGGTAGTCCCACTCCCCAATCGCGTTCAGGGTTTTTCCATCCAGAGCGACCGCCTGCTCGTAGGGATGGTAATGCGAAAGGTCGGAACTGGCTACGATCAGCGTATCCGTCCCTCGAACCAATTCGGCGAGCGCGATCCCCAGGGCGCGGCTCGCTTCATAGCTCTGGTCGCCCATGACGACGGGTACCAGTTGGAAATCCGAGAGCGTCCGCTGCAGGAACGGCAGTTGTACTTCGAGAGAATGTTCCGCCCCATCTTGAGAAGGAGCGTGCCCGCGGCTGGAGAGTTTGATCTCGGGGTTCGAGCGTGCCAGCTTCCGGGCGAACTCCCTGTCCACGGCGATCGTACCAAGAGGAGTGGCATAGGCGTCTCCCTCGTAAACCGAGGTAAACGAAAACGCCTCATAGTGGGAGGGCGCGATCACGACGACTCGATGCGTCGGCCGCCCTTTTAACAAAGCATAGCTATACGCCGCCACCGCGCCCGAAAACGGGTAGCCCGCGTGAGGCGCGATCAACGCAATGATCTGCCCTTTATGCGCGGGCACACTGGCATGGGCCAGGAAACCGTCCACGGTCGCTGCCAGTTCCTTGGGGTCGCCAGGATAAAAACTCCCCGCCACAGCGGCGCGCCGGACCTGCTCCCCCGATCCCGCGGCCGGGATCTTCGCGTTCACCGCGCATACCACCAATAAGGAGATTGCGATCAGCGGCGCGATTCTGATTCTGGCAGTCATATGAACTCCGATCCTCCCGCCGCCTCAACTACTCCAAACCCCCGGAATCACATGCTGGCAATACTCGCATTTTCCTTTGCGAATATGGTTCTGCGTGATCGTGAACCCGGCGCGTTCGATGAGCAGATGGCGGCACTTCGGGCAACGAGTGTTCTCCGCGGGATGCCCGGGCACGTTTCCGATATACGCGTATTGCAATCCTTCGGCGTCAGCGATCGCCTTGGCCCGTTCCAGGGTTTCGACTGGTGTAGGAGGCAGGTTTTTCAGCAAGTACAGTGGTTGAAAGCGCGTGAAGTGAATTGGAACGTCACTTCCCAGATTGGCCTTGATCCACCGCGCGAGATCGCGAAATTCGGCATCGCCGTCATTCAGCGTCGGAACGACGAGGTGCACGATCTCCATCCACTTGGCTTCCTTCCTGGTCGTGACCAGCGTATCCAGCACGGGCCGAAGCTCGGCATTCACCACCTCGCGGTAGTACTTCGCGGAAAATGCCTTCAGATCGATCTTGATGGCATCGACGTGCTTGCAGAGTCGTTTCAGCGGCTCTTGCTGAATAAAGCCGTTCGAAACCACCACGGCTTTCGTCCCTTGCTCCCGTGCCGCATCCGCGGCGTCGGTCACAAACTCATTGAACACGGTCGGTTCACTGTAGGTGAATGCTACCGCCGGACACTGGTTCTGTTTGGCCAGCGCCGCCACGTCTGCGGGTGGCATGTACCGGGCCGGCAAATCCTCGGGCTGGGCCTGTGAGATTTCCCAGTTCTGGCAGAACTTGCAGTTCACGTTGCATCCGGCGGTGGCCAGCGAGAACGCCAGAATGCCTGGATTGAAGTGGAAAAAGGGCTTCTTTTCGATCGGGTCGATATGCGCTGCGCACACCCGCGAGTGGACCAGCGAATAGTACGTCCCTCCCCGGTTTTCGCGGACACGACAGTGCCCGCGCTGCCGATCTCCAACCACACAGCCGCGTGGACACAGTTTGCATTGGACGTTCTTGCCCGGCAGCTTTTCGTAGAATCTGGCCTCCACGCGAAAATGTGCATCGTCTTGTGCCAGGGAGGGCACTGCGAAAGCAACCGCCGGGCTGCTGTGCAGGCAGGCCGCCGCGCAGGCCGCCAGGCAAGGAAGAGTCGCTATCTTCAAGAATGTTCTGCGATCCGTGGACGGTGTGGCGAGCGCCGATAATGGGATGGAGAATCCCAACTCGGAAACCCGATCCATCGACTCACGCTCTTGATGAAAGCCCTGCGGCGAGGAGTACAGGGCGTGGCAGGCGTTCGGAGTATTCGGCATAAGCCCACCTCTGCGCTTCCGACTTGTGCCAATATTCTATGCCTCCTCTGGAGTGGCTGCAGTGACGGCGTCGTGCGAAGCAGGGAGATAAGGGTTATTCGCGCGCTCCGGCGGTGCAGGACCTATGCTGCTCCGCCGGTCGAACCACGCATCCGAGAAATTCCCAGTATGGGATTTCCTCTCTGCGCGCAGGTCTCCATTCCACACGATTACTCGACCCAACCCGGTCCGCTCCGAAGTCAAATCACCCGCGCGCTGATCCAGTGTCCGATGCTTTTACTGACCAGGATAATTACCAATGCAACTGAGAGACGTTTTGCCACTTCGGATATTGCGTTGACCCTCCGGTGCCGAGCGAGAATGTAGGTCAGCACTGTAAGCAGGAACATTCCCCAGACGATTCCCCCTATGGTCGCAGCGTGCCCTCTGAACAGCGCAACGATCAGCACAAAACTGAGACACACGCTGAACCGCGTTGCGAAGTTGGTCACCGTTCCAACAAATGCCTCCCTCTGCTCGAGACATTCTGATTCCTGGTACATGTGAATGCTCAAGGAATCCGTGAGGTTGTCGGCAAGTGCCGCAATCAGGAGGGCGCTCACCATAACGGCTCTTCCGGCGTTCGCAGCGTCAAGCCCGGCCATCAGAGCCATGCTTGTCGCGATTGCTGCCGTCCCACCAAAGCTGATTCTAGTTTGCTCGATCATTTCCAATAGTCTACGTGTCTCATCAATCGGTTTAGGTGATCCTCATCACCGCGGAAAAGGCACAACGAGCGGCACGGACTGTCCATGATCAGGCGGGAGAAACAAGAAAGGGGAGGGGATTCTAAAGAGAAGCCCGGAACACCGAGTCTATGGGAAGCAGGATGCGAGGGATAACCGATTCGCAGAAGCGGATGCTGGTGGATCCAAGTCCGCTTGCCCTTACCTCGTTCATGCCGGTGCGAGGGGGGGCGGCAAGCCTGGAGTAAGCAAGCGGTCCAACATTGCCTCCTCGGCCCGCAGCCACAAGCGGCTCGTATAGAGCAACGCGCTGCACTGCAGCCGGATCCAGTCCCCGGTCGTCAACGGCGAACGGAACGCGTCGCGATTGCGGACCCAGTGCTGGGCGACCTGGCGCGCGATGCTGAGGCTCATCCCTGTGCCGGAGCCGCCGATGTCGCGCAGGATCCCATCCAGCGTAAGGATCACCTTCGACAACATGATCAGCGGCCCGGGAAATGTCACGCCCTTCAGCGCAATGAGTTCCAGGAGGCGCATCGCATCCACACCGCTGGGCAGACTCCGCAGCGGCGGTTCGTCTAGAAAGTGCGTGACCGCATCACGAATCATATGACCCCGCGGCGAAGTGCTTCGTATCCGATGTTGGCTGAGCGCCAGGATTTCGTCGCTGGTATTCACCGGGTCGCGCAGGCTCACCATCAGGATCAAGAGGACGAGATGCCGACGCTGCTCGCGGCTCAGGCGTTCCCTCAGCGCCCAATCCAGGATGATCAGCTCGCCAGTGCGGTTGTTATAGAGCAGATTGCCGGCATGGGGATCGCCATGAAAAGTCGCATTCTCCTGCGCCGCCAGAAGCGGGACGGCAAGCAGGGCTTCGATGATTTGTTCCGCAACTCTCCGTCTCAGCGCCGCTGGCAACCGGGCGGCTGCATTCGTCACTTTGATCCCACGCTCCTCGGTGAGCGCTGTGATTCTGGGTGTACACAATGGCTGAATCACCTGCGGTATGCGCACGCCCGACATGCGCTGATAGAGGGCCCGTGCTTCAACCAACGTCTTCTGCTCCCGGACAAAGTTCACCTCGTGCCTCAGCAACCGCTCGACCTTCTTGAAAGTATCGGGAATAAGGTGCGCTGGAAATCCATAGGTGCGGTGCCGGTCTCCGAAGTACTGAGCCAGCCCCTGCAAGTAGTCCATGTCTTCGGAAAAGTACTCCGGGATGTGAGGCTTTAAAACCTTGAAAACGCCCCGTTCACGCTGTCCGCTGTCGGGGTTCCGCCAGGTGAAGCGCACGACTGCGCTAACACTGGCCTCGGAGAGTATGGCCGGCGCGATCTCAACGGCATAGGTTTCGAGTCGCCTTCCCAAACTCTCCTGAATGATGGTGCGTATGTCCTCAGGTTCCACGTCACGAATTCCATTTTCCAGCCGAGCGAGTGCATGGCGAAGAGCCGGGCGCAGGTGCCGGTTTCGGGCAATGACTTGTCCCAGTTTCTGCAAGCCCGGCACTTTTGCAATCAGCCGCAGCAAGCGTTCTTCTGGCAGCGTTTTCTCGGGAAGCTCAATTTGCTCGAGCAGCTTAGGTGCAAGGCGCGCCGGCGACAGCCGGGCCACGACAAACATCATGGCGTCCCGGACCGGGGGACGCCACTTCAAGTATGTTTCCGGGACCAAGCGTTCCACTGGAACAATCTCGTCGACGATCCATCTCGCCATCGCGTCCCGCAGCGCTTGGCCAGCCGGGCTGCGCAGTCCAGTTTCAATGGCATGGATTCGCTCGACAGTTGAGGTGCCTTTGGGCAGGAAGTCTGCAAGTGTACTGCGCCACTGATCTTTACCCAACTTGCGGAACCCGGCTTCGATGACGGATGGATCCAACATATACGTCAGCTCGCAGCGGGCCAATTCTTGCCGCTCTTCATGGCTAAGCCATGGTCATGCAGTAAGCGGATGTGGCAAGACGCGGGTGGCATTGAGGGCTAGCAACACGTCGTAGCCGCCGTCGTCGATCTTCGCGATCACCTCCGCAATGTTCCGACCGGATATTGAGTCGCTTTAGCCTCAGACGCCCTCTGCTTTGTCCTCGAGGACGAACACTTGTCTCAAACGCGAGTTAAGAAGGAGCTACTGAATTGAACTAGCCGCCTGCGAAAAGACATTGTTGGCGTTGGAGCCAATCAATCGGATTGTGCCAACAACGATGACGAGGATCACAGCCAGCATTACCGCATACTCAGCGATGTCTTGACCGTCGTCATTCGACCAGAGTCGGAGGAGGAGCGAAATCATAACCATCTCCTTTACGAGACTAGAAGAAGCGTAGGACGCCGTCGAGGAAACCTTCAGTGACCGCTGTCACAGGTGTTGCCCTTCGTTTCGATGCTTCTGCCTATTTCAACTTCACGAACAGCAAAACGAAGATCGCCCATACTCCGACGGTTACTGGAAACTGAACCAACTGAGCGTCCCGTAGTGCGCCCCCTCGGGGAAGCGCCAACGTAAGCACCAACATTGCTAGTGCCGTGAGTATCCCGAGAGCCAACTTTGTTTTCATGTTCATGGTTGTTTTACCTCGGTCTTGGCTTCCTTCCATTGAGCGGAAGCAATCATCCTCGCAAAGCCGGAAGAGTGCGACCCTTACCGTCCCACAGATCAGAAATGAGCGTCGCTAGCCAGCCAACCCGTCCGCTGTGGGGTTCACCGGACGCTAGATTCGCGACAACAAATCTCCATTCCAAGAATTTAATCGCACACGCAACCCTCGTTCGGGAGTAGTCTTCTAGCGTCATTTTTCGGAACAGGGTAGTCGGTCACGGACTGAGGGGGGACGATGACTGACGTTGAAGCAGTTCCAAAGAGACGTTCCACGACTCGAAAGAGTTTTGGGCGTTTTGTTTTTGGGTCAGAGTCGCCTAAGCCCGTTTGACCAGATGTTGGACGTGAGCAGACGTTCTCCTATTCGGGCACGGTCAATTGCGCGAGGAAGGGCTGAAGGGCTCCACAGAATCGAGGGGCATGGGGTACCTCCTCTTTGTCTTGGCCTCGGGACCACACGCGGAAGGGGGATTGTATCTGTCACACGAAAGTTCGGGACTGAACCGGGCCTATCCAATCTGACGATACCGCGCCGGGTACCGTTCTGTCAGTGACGACCCTCACCATGTGCTTGCGCGATCCGTCTCTCATCGCTTCTGCGACCAAGTCTGTCACGATGAGTTGTGATCAACATCACGGCTTGCAGGATCGATCGAGTCAATACTGGCGCTGAGGTGGGCCATGTGGGTTCTACTTCTGGCCGTTGCCTCGTTCCTTGCTTTCGTCAGCATTGTGCTCCTGCTGTGGGTCGCTAACACCCTCGACGCACGCAAGACTTGTCGAAAATCAGAAATCCACGTGGGGCCATCCTTCGCCGTTCTTCCCATCACTCAGGCATTCGAACCAGTATTTGCTGTTCTGTGGGTCGCCCCCATTCATGCGCTGGAACTGATCCGGTCTGGCGGCACGCGCGGCATTCCCGTTTCCCGGTTACGGTCCACTTTCAATGAGGCGGCAGCTCGTTTCCCCGAGATTTACGACGGCTTTGGGTTTGGGCAATGGCTCCAGTTTCTCGAAGACGCCCAGTTCGTTGTCTGGACCGGACAGGAGGTCACACTCACTCGAGAAGGTTGCGAGTTCCTCGAGTATCGGTTCACGACGGAGGCTCTGGAAGAGGCATGAAGCCTGACTTGGATGAGGTCATCATTGTTGTTGCAGAACTGGACGAGAACCCGACCTAGTGATCGGTTTGTAACGCCGCTCGGCGGGGCATCCTCCGACAAGGCATAGGGCAAGTTAAGGAAGGGCCAGGAAGGGATCCTGATCGGCCGAGTTGCGGGAAGGAGATCCGATGGAAACTTTAGAAATCAAACAGGCAATATCCCTTAAGAGGATCTTGGTCGCCACTGATTGCTCTGCCGCTTCGAAAGTCGCATTGAAGTACGCGGCAGGGTTTGCAGCGCGTCACGGCTCCAAGGTCTACATCACTCATGTGATTCCTCCCGTACCGCGAAGCTTCATTCCGATCGAAGCGGTGCCTCCCGAACTGGACATGGATCGCACGCAGGCCGATCGTGATATGAAGGCCTTCCTGGCCAGCGGTTATCTCGAACACATCGAGCATGAGCTTCTGTTGGAGCGAGGACCGATCCGAGCTGTTTTGCCGGAGTTGATACGGCACCACCAGATTGACCTGCTTGTCCTGGGCACCCACGGGAGAGGCGGGATTAGCGCATTGCTCCTGGGATCAGTTGCCGAGGAAGTCTTTCGGCTGGTTTCTTGCCCAGTGCTGACGGTCGGGCCTGCGGTTGCAACCGAACCAAAGGATGCCGGGCATGTTCGGCAGATCCTTTTCGCAACTGATTTTGGATCCGCTTCTCTGGCTGCTTTGCCCTATGCGATTTCACTCGCAAAAGAAGACGCTGCGCAGCTAGTAATGCTCCACGTGCTCGCTCCTATTCCAACGCTCAATGCCAGTCCGCCTTGGTATTCCCGCGCGGAACTGATCGAGCAGCAGGAACCAGCGCGTCAGCGGATTCTCGACCGCTTGGCTCAGCTGATTCGGAAAGACGAGCATCTGTCATTCGCAGCCGAGTTTGTGGCGCCGTTCGACACTCTACCTTGGGGGATTCTGAACGTTGCAGAGGAGCGGGAAGCAGACTTGATCGTGATGGGAGTCAATCGGGCGGCATTTGTTCGGGCTTCTGCGCATATGCCTTGGGCAGTTGCGCACGAGATCGTTCGCTACGCGAAGTGTCCAGTGTTGACTGTGCATGGCTGATTTTCCAGCTCAGTTTTTGTCCAAATGTGGCCGGTAAAGTTGCACTGGTCCAGGAAATAGTCGGGCCCGTTGCGCTAAAGAGGAGGCTCTATGCCGATCAATCGACTCAAGCAATTTCTCGATGTTGAAGGAATCAAATACGTGGTGATTTCGCACTCAGTGGCCTACACCGCGCAAGGGATTGCCGCCCTCGCACACATCCCCGGGAAGGAACTTGCGAAAACCGTGATTGTGCAGATCGATGGCACGTACGCGATGGCGGTTGTTCCCGCATCTCGCCAGCTTGACCTTGCACTCTTAAGAGCGGCCGCACACGCAAAAACTGTGTCCGTCGCTTATGAGGCTGAATTCAAAAGCCGGTTCCCGGATTGTGAGACGGGCGCCATGCCGCCCTTCGGAAATCTCTACGGGATGGCTGTTTATGCGGATGAAAGCCTCTCGCATGACCCGGAGATTGCTTTCAATGCAGGGTCTCACCGCGAACTGTTCCGCCTTTCATGGCAAGATTTCGAAAGACTCGTCGAACCGACGGTTGCGAGACTGGCCATGGAACTTGCCGGCGACAACGCTGCATAGAGAAAGGTTGCCACGATGGTCGTCGCATCGGACTTGCACGAGGGAATGGCGATTCGCATCGATAAGCAGATCTACAAAGTTCTCGAAGTGGAATCCAAGGCTGGAGCCGCCAAGATGGGCGGAGTGGTCAAAACCAAGCTCATAAACGCAAGAAGTGGCCGGATGTGGGAGCCGCACTTCCGTCCGCAAGAAAGACTCGAGGATCTCAATCTCGAACGTCGAAAGATGGAGTTCCTGTACGCCGAAGGCGACACTTGCACTTTTATGCGACCTGATACCTTCGAGCAGGTGGAGATTCCCGGTGCAACCCTGGGAGCAGCAAAACAGTTCCTGCAACCTGGGCTGGAAATACCGGTGGAGTTCTTCGAAACTGAACCCATAAGTGTTGTTTTCCCGGACGTAATGGAGGTCCGCGTAGCCACTACGGCTCCGCGATCGCACTCTCAACAAGACGCCGCCTGGAAAGAAGCCACGCTCGAGAATGGTTTCGCCATTCGGGTTCCTCTGTTCATTGCTCCTGAAGAAATCGTGCGCGTTGAGGTGAAGACCGGTCGGTACGTCGAGCGAGCACGCACGGAGCACAAGCGGAGCGCGTGAGAAGCCGCCATCTCAAACAAGGGCGAAAACAAACCACAAAAAGTTCTCCTCTCGGTCACTTCAGAGCTCAACTGCCCCGTGACCATGCCTCATTCGAGGGTCACAATCAGGAGACACAGACCCCCAAGCAAGACCACCGCGAGAGCAACAATACCCGCGACGCGCGAACTGCTCCGTCATTTTCGGACGGCCGCCCACAGTACTCTCGATTTGTTCATCCAGGCTGTGAAACATAGCTTTGACTCCATCTCGGGTGGGAGGCAAGCCTCCATTGGCTTAGGTCACCTTGCTTCCACCAAGCAGTATTGACCAAGCTTGTCTCCAACTTCGGAATTGGTCGATTTTCGATAGACTCTGCATTGGCACAGTCGTAAAGCCCACGGTTTTTGGGAAGCCAGACCATCTTGTACTCTCCCGGTTCCAGGATCGTGCAGCCCGAAACATTCTTGTTGCACCGCAAGGTCAAAGGAATTCTTGCCCTTGCCCTCTTGAACGGCGAGGATTACGACACCGTTGTTAACCTCTTTTTTACAGTAATTTTCTGTGACTCCAATTGTTCCTGCGCAGTAAGCGTCCGGAGTGGACCGCATTGACGAGCGATATGTGGGGCGTTTAAGTGTCCAGAGGGTCACCCTAGATCAAGTCCGGGAGCTCGTCGCGCGG
>CAZXKO010000011.1:0-7803 GCA_964641665.1 uncultured Acidobacteriaceae bacterium | reverse complement strand
CGACCGGCAGGGCGCCATCGAGGCAATCTCGCACCTCGCCCGCATCGGTCACAAAAAAATTGCTTTCGTGAGCGGCCCCCTGGACGTGAGCAATGCCCGCGCCCGCCGCCAGGGATACGCCAAGGCGCTCGAGCAGTGGGGCCTCGACTACGTTCCCGAACTCACTTTCGAAGGGGACTACCGCATTGAGTCTGGCTTGCGCGCCGGTCACGCCCTCTTGCCCCACCGGCCTGATGCCGTGCTCGTCACCAATTACCTGATGACGATCGGATTCATGACCGCCGCCGACGAAATCGGAATGCGCTGTCCGGAAGACTTTGCGCTGGTGAGCTTCGACGACTACCCGTGGCTCGGCTGCTTCCGCCCGCGCCTGACCACCATCGAACTACCCAAGTTTGAACTGGGCGACACGGCGATACGCTTGCTCCTCGAACGCGTCAAGGGCGAGCGCACGACCCCGGTCACCGTCAGCCTCGCGCCGCAACTGCGCGTGCGCGAATCCTGCGGTTTCATGCTGCGCACCGGAAAACAGCCCCCGCCGGTCGTAGAAGTGATCGCCGAGCGGTAGTTCCCGCGGGCGATGCTCGGCCGGCTAAATCCTTTCAGCCCGGCCGGCGGAGACCGATGTAAACCTGGCCCCCTTCGATCTTGGTGGGATACGTCTGCAGATCAATGCACACCGGAGCTCCCTTGGCTTTTCCTGAGGGAATGTGAAACCGCCCTTGATGCCTGGGACACTCGATAATTTCCCCTAGAACAAGTCCGTCCGCCAGTACTTCTTCTTCGTGCGAGCACAGCCCATCCGTTGCATAAAACCCAGTGGGCGTGTGGTACACCGCATATTGCTTGCCTTCGTATTCAAATGGCGCAACATCTTCTTCGTCGATGTCGTCCACGCGGCGAACCGGAATCCAGGAAAGAACCTCCTCAGGCATAACCCGCACCCTGGCGCGTGACGCCCGCCTGGTTGTCGATGGCCAAAACCTTCGTCTGAGCCCCGCCCGGGAGCTCGCGTAGCACGAAGTAGTTCGCATCCTTCGATTGCCGGATCAGGGCCGGGATGATTTCCTTGAACGCATCCGTCAGACCCCGGTAGGTACGGGGCAGGCAGGCTTCTACTTGCTCATGAAGCTTGGGCAGCGCGTGGAAAGGGACCATCGGAAACATGTGATGTTCGATGTGGTAGTTCATGTTGAAGTAGAGAAAACGAAAAATGGGATTGAGTTCCACCGTGCGCGTGTTCAACCGGTGGTCGCGGACGTTTTCCGCCAGGCCCGCGTGCTGCGTGAGCGAAAAAATCTGGTGGAGCCATGCTCCGTAGAGCCGCGCCAGCGGAAAGAAAAGCACCGGGAGCCAACTGTGCACCAACACCGACCAGGCAATCATTGCTCCGTAAGTCACCAGATAGACCCGCGACCACCAGAACATCTTGCGCCACTCGCTTCGCGGCACGAAGTCTCTCGCCTCCCTGCTCGGCGCTCCTAAGGCATGAATGAACATCACTCTGAACATCTGGATGGCATCCGGGATCCAGAGAAAATCTAGCAGCACTCGCTTTAGATCGGCTGGTCGCATGACCTGGATCTCCTGATCGAGGCCGACCATGATGGTCGCGGTGTGATGCCGGGTATGACTCCACCGCGTGTACGTGCCCTCCTTCATGTTCATGAGGGAACAAATCACGTAGAACATTTCGTTCAGCCAGCGCGTCCGGAAAGGTGTGCCATGCGCACATTCGTGCCAGCGCGCATCGCACGAGCTGTAGATGATGCCATAAAGAAAGAAGGCCGGAATCACCCAGTAACTGCCGACGGATCGGTAGGCCGCATAGCCACTAAGGCCAAGACACACTCCCCACATTCCAAAGCTGAGAAGGCCCTCAAGGTTGCCGCGAGCCATCAGCACCTTCAGTTCCTTGCGCGGAATGTCGGGACGATACCAGCCGTCTTCCATAGTCGCTCTATGATCGTTCGTTGTCGCACAGATCGGGATCAGGATTCGCTGAAGTCGATCGCGACGGGCTGCCCCAGTGCCTTCGTTTTCAAGATCACGTAGGCTGCTCCCACGATCACCCAGATTCCGCCGGCCACCAGGGTCGAACTTTGCAGTCCCAGAAAAATCACCAGGCAAAACAAAAATCCTGCAGCGGGGACTACGACATCGAGAAACACCTCTCGCTTGTCTTTCATTTCCGGACTGAACCCAAAGTAGCGCGCCGCCGCCAGGTTCACCGCCATGAACGCCATCAAGGCCCCGAAATTCAAAATCTCGACCGATCGCTCCCACCCCATGGCGAGCGTGCCAACGTAGGCCATGACACCCGCGATAATGACGTTGTAGGAAGGATTCCCGCGCTCAGCATTCAGGTGGCCAAAAATTTTTCGCGGCAGAACATTGTCGCGACCCATGCCGTACAGCAGCCGCACCGCTCCCAGCAGTCCCGCCAGTCCGCAGGCCAGGCTTGAGATCAGCAGAACAATGGCAAACCCGACGAACAAGTGCTTGCCTCCCACAACTCTCGCTACGTCCATGAACGCCGTCTCGGGGTTCGCCAGGGTGCGATAGTCAGGCCATATCCGCTGCGCCAGGTAGACCTGGAAAGCGGCAAACAGTCCGGTAAAGACACAAACCAGTACCGACGCCAGCAAGACGTTGCGCCGCGGATTCTCGACTTCTTCCGCCAGAATGCTGACCCCGTCGAAGCCGATGTAGGTGGTCGCGGCCAGCGCTGTGCCCGCTGCGATCGCACGAACGCTGAAAGTTTTGGGATCGTAGAAAGGTTGTGCTGAGACTAATCCGTGCCATTGCTGGTGCGCGAAGATGTACCACAGCGCCTCGCCCAGGAAAGCCACCATTACGATCGACATGAGGGCAAGCAGGATCTGATTTGCTCGCGCCGTCGTGCGAATTCCAAACCAGCACAGCAAAGTCATGAAGCCTACCGCCACCGCCGACAACAACGCGAAGGGGACGTGCGGAAGCAGTCGCTGAACGGTGAGCGCCGCGTACAGACTGTTTTGCAGGGGCTGAAACAGATACTCCAGGAACATGGCCCAACCCACCACGAACCCTATCTGTGAATTGAATCCGCGGCTCACGTAGGTGTAAACCGATCCAGCTGAGGGATAAACGGTTGCCATCCGGCCAAAGCTTACAGCCGTAGCAGTCATGGCCACCATGGCGGCCAGCAGAGTGATGACCGCATGTCCTTGCGAAAGCACCTGAGCCTCGCCGAACATGGGGACCACCGCGATGGGTGAGGTCAGAATGACCCCGTAGTACACCAGGTCCCAAAGGCCGAGCACCCGCTTGAGTTTCGGTTGAGCCGCTACCGCCTCGGCGGTGGTTGATTGCACTGGAATGCCCCCTGCCCATCCTCAGAATGGGGTGGTGTCTGAATCTCCTACCCGTGGCGTACGTCACTCGGCCGAGCTTGAATCTAAAAGACTCGTTGCTTCTCGCGAGCTTTCACGTACTTCGCACGAGCCGCTCTGACAGACTCCACCTCGGAGACCTCCGCGATCGGGACGTCCCACCAGGACTCGTAACCCGGCACGCGCTGATCATACGACGTCTCAATGACAATCACGGATGTCTCGGGACGCTGGTGGGCTTCGCGCAGCGCTTTTCGGAGATCTTCTCGCGATTCAGCACGAACCGCATGAGCCCCTAAACTCTGCGCATTGGCAACGAAGTCCACCGGCACCCGATCCCCCTCAAGCTTTCCATTTCTTCGATAGCGATACTCCGTCCCCATCCCATGATTGCCGCATGCGCGGCTGAGTCCTCCGATGCTCGAAAACCCGTGATTATCGAGCACCACGATGATGAGCTTGTATCCCTCCTGCGCGGCCGTCACGATCTCCTGGGCCATCATCAGGTAAGAGCCGTCGCCCACCATGATGTACACCTCTCGGTCCGGAGCGGCCATCTTCACGCCCATACCGCCAGAGATCTCGTATCCCATGCAGGAGTAGCCGTACTCCATGTGATATCCGTTCGGGTCGCGGGCTCGCCAGAGTTTGTGCAAGTCACCCGGCAGGCTGCCCGCCGCACACACCAACACGTCCCGCTCGCCCGACACTTCATTGACCACTCCGATCACTTCTCCCTGGCTAACCGGCACTCCGATATTCAGGTTGTAGATTCGGTCGACTTCTTTTTCCCAGGCGGCGCGGTAGCTGTCCAACTGAGCGGCATAGGACGGTTGCACTCGGAAGCCCGCCACCGCTTTGCCCAATTCTTCTAGCGTTACCCGGGCGTCGCCGACTAGCGGCAAGGCCGCCTGTTTGCCGGCATCGAATTCGCTGACATTTATGTTCACGAATCTTACTGAAGGGTCTTGAAATGCGCTTTGTGATGCGGTCGTGAAGTCGCTGTATCGCGTGCCCACTCCAATGATTTGATCGGCCTCCCGGGCCAACTTGTTGGCGCCCGGCGTGCCGGTTACACCCATGGCGCCAAGCGCCTGAGGATGATCGTACCGCAGCGAGCCTTTGCCCGCCTGCGTCTCGACCACCGGAATACCCGTTTGCGCAGCAAAGTCCGCGAGCGCGGCGCTCGCCTCGGAATAAATCACGCCCCCGCCAGCCACCAACAGAGGACGGTGGGCCGAACGGACCCATTCAGCAGCCGCCGCCAGGAGTTTGCTGTCGCAGCGCGGCCTCGCGATCGCCCACGTCCGTTTTCGGAAGAAGTTCTCCGGGTAATCGAAAGCCTCAGCCTGCACGTCCTGTGGCAGTGCCAGCACCACGGCGCCCGTCTCCGCAGGCGAGGTCAGCACGCGCATCGCCGCCGGGAGCGCGGTCAGGATCTGTTCCGGCCGTTGAATGCGGTCCCAGTAACGAGACACTGGCTTGAAGCAATCGTTGACCGAGATATCCTGGCTGCCGGGTGACTCCAGTTGCTGAAGCACGGGCGCCACGTCTCGGCGCGCGAAAATGTCCCCCGGAAGCAGCAGAACGGGCAAGCGGTTGATGGTCGCGAGTGCCGCTCCTGTCACCATATTGGTCGCGCCCGGACCGATCGACGTCGTACACACCAGCGTCCTCAACCGGTTGCTCGTCTTGGCAAACGCCGATGCCGTGTGTACCATCGCTTGCTCATTCCTGACCAGGTAATAACGCATTCCCGGGTCTTGCTCCAGGGCCTGCCCGATACCGGCGACGTTCCCATGCCCGAAAATTCCCAGGCAGCCCTCGAAAAAGCGCTGCTCTTTTCTATCGCGCTCGCTGTATTGGTTCTTGAGAAATGCGATGATGGCTTGCGCCATGGTCAGGCGACGAGTCATGAGAGCCCCTCCTGCGGAATCCTACCCCGCTCTTGCGTTCGGTATGCCACGACTCATCCTCTCACGAGGGGCAGGCGAGGGTCGGTCTCCTTCCACGTGGAACGAATCCACACGTGGTCGGGGTCTTCCGTGATCGCCAACACACGGGATGTTCCCGCGAGAAAATTCAGGTAATACACGTCGTAGCCCGGCCCGGCCACCACTGGATGAAAACCGCTATGCACCAGGACCACATCCCCGTCCCGAGCTTTCAGGGTTCGCTCCCCCGCGTGTTGGCCCGTATAGAGATGTTGGAACGCGAAAGCGTTCGGCTGATTCATGCGGTAATAGTAAATCTCGTCCAGGTCCACTTCCCGCGGAGGATCGTGCACGTCATGCTTGTGCGGCGGATAGCTCGACCAGTTGCCTCCCGGCGTGTACACCTCGATCACGACAAGCTTATCGGCCGGGAAGGCGGGGGAGACGATGTCGACGATCTGGCGCGAGACGTTGCCTCCTCCCCGTAAATTGCTGGCGACCTCAGACGGACGAATCAATTTGGGCTCGAGTCGCGCTTCTGAAGGCACCCGGCACTCTGCAATTTCGCACGCAGTCTCCGCCCGGAACGTGACTTTATTGCCCGTGGGCAGGTAGAGCGTGTAGGGAAATCCGTCAAAGACGTGCTTGCGCTTCCCGAACTTCTGTTCGCCCTGCCCCCAGTTAGCCACACACGTACCACCCAACAAAACGAAGGCAGCTTCTTCTCCATCGGTGCTCGCCTGGTAAGTATCGCCCGGAAGCAAGCGGCGGACGAAGAAACTCATCCACTCCCACATCGCTTCTTGTCGTGGCAGATGAAGAAGTTCCCCGGCTTGGTCCGGAGGCAAAGGGCGGGAATGAATCAGGAAGTCGCGTTCGCTCATTGTCGTTCTCCGCTACGGGGCGGGGACAGTCCTCAGGGACGCGCCGGGAGTTGCGGTGGAATCTTGCTAACCGCTTTGACAATATGGCAAATGACGCGTTCAATTGTCAATCGCTACTTCCGTCACTCCCCGGGCTCCAGCGTTTCCGCTCGGGCAGTTAAGCGCTTTGCTGCGTTTGCTCGCGAGCTAGTACCAAGGCACCAATTTTGCGAGATGTCGCACAACTTCTCCGTGCGACTGCGGGAGTCGGCATCCTGCTGGGACCGGTGGGGGCAAAAGCTTCCTCAGCGCGGACAACCTGTCATGACTGAGAGCGGCCGATTCACAGGGAGCGCCAGGGCCGGATGATCATCTTGCCCACTCCGTCCCTGTACTCGTTGGCGATGACGAATGCTTCGCCGACATGGTCCATTTCCCAGGCATGTGTAAGCATCGGCGCAAACCAGTCCGGATGTGCGGCGAGCAGTTCCAACGCCGCGTGCGACTCGTGGTTCGATCGCCTCACGTTGAAAATCGCCAACTCCTTACGCCGCATAGGCGATCCCTCCAACGGCACCAGGCGCGCCGAATGAATACCCGTGAGCGCCACACGTCCCGCATTTCGAACCACTCGAATGGCTTGGTTGGTGGTGTGTTCTTTGGCGGCGCAGTCAATGGCGCAGTCCACGCCGCGCTGTCCGGTCCCGGAGAGTATCTCGCCTGTTGCCCCAGCGGGTTGGAGCACCACGTCGGCGCCGATATTCTTCGCCAACTCACGGCGGTGCGCTAGTGGTTCCACAGCCCAGATTTGCCCTGCTCCGGCGGCCTTCAGCGCAGCGATGGTCAGCAGTCCGATCGGTCCCGCGCCGAATACCGCTACCGTCTCGCCCGCCCGAACAGACGCCAGCTTAAGTGAATGCACCGCGACCCCGAGAGGCTCGACCAGGGATGCGTGATCCAACGACATTCCTGCGGGGATGGGAAGGAAGTTGCTGGCAGGCAGGTTGATCAGTTCGCGGAAGAATCCCGGATGCGGCGGACTGCTGAGAAACCGGATTTTCGCGCACACGTTGTGCTGCCCGCGCAGGCAGAACTCGCAGTGGTGGCAGTAGAGCGCGGGCTCGAGGGCCCCGTGGTCACCCGGCGTCAGCCCGGTAACACCGGGACCCGTTCTCACGATCGTTCCTGCAGGCTCATGTCCGAGGACCATCGGATAGACGTTGGGAGTGTCGCCAACCGAACCTTCGGAGTAGGCATGCAAGTCCGACCCACAGACGCCTACTGCCTCAACCCGCACTTGGACTTCTCCGGCTCCGGGATCTTCAATCGGCATCTCTGCCAGCCGGAATGTAAAGGGAGCAACTAATTCGGCAACCCGCATGAGGCCCTCTTATGCGAAAACAATACCTGATGGGTGCACGGAATCAAAGCCACAGAACGCACTGACGAAGCCTTGGCGGCCGTTGGTAGGATGTCCAGAGTTACAAGTGCGAACCGGAATAGTCATCGTCGTCGGGCTCGACAGCAGTACCTCGCCGCATTCGATTACACGCAGAACCGTTCGATTATGAAACTGGACTGAACCCCAAAGATGAGACACTCGCAATGGGCACACTTTGCAGAGAAAGGAAA
>CAZXKO010000010.1:0-61043 GCA_964641665.1 uncultured Acidobacteriaceae bacterium | reverse complement strand
TTCGTAGCCTTGTCGGCCGCAGCCTTGTCTTCAGCGGCAGTTTGCTGAGCGCGTGCGAGCGACCCGAATACCGGGCAGATTAAGAGCAGACATAAAGAAACCCGGAAAATCTTCCTCATCTTGGATTCTCCTTTTCGGCTGATTTTCGTCCACCCTTGTGGGACGTAAGTCTGAGCGGCCATCCCCCGCAGTCCACTCGGCAGTTACCTTAGCTTGTTTACAAGAACTGTAATCTGTCAGTCTTTACAGGGGATATGGAGTCCCGCGGACCGGGGGTGCCGATTGTTGGCGATTTTTCGCCAACAATCAGGCTGCCTTTATTTAGGCCGAAAGGTGTGCGCGCTCGAGGAGTGAACGATTGCTGAGTATCTGGACGAGTGCGAGGCAGGCGCAGAGGCCGAACAAGATGAGGGCAAATGGGGATGCGTTTCTGCTGGATCACGCCAAGCAGAGGGCTGGACCGTGTGGCGTTGAGGATGCGGTTATGAGGGACATCCTTTGCTAGGCGTTCTTAGTGTGCCTTCTGTGCCTCTTCCAGCAGTGGACGCAGCGACTCGACCGAAACGCCGAGTGTAGCGCCGGAGAATCCATCCATGTAGGCGAAATTGACGCCAATCACTTCACCCTTGGCGTTGAACACCGGACCGCCGCTGCCGCCGTGGGCGGTGGGCGCGTCGTAGATCAGTTTGTCGCCGACTACGTCGCCAAGATGTCCGTAAGTGACCGAGGGGCGAATCAGCGAGAACGCCGCCAGTTTGCTGGCGGCGCTGATGCCTTTGTGACGGTAGGCTAGCCGCTCGTACACGCCAGTCGGCGACTTTGCCACCATCCCGTCAATCCCCAAGGGATAGCCGATCACCGTGACCGGTTGTCCCAGAGAACCGGCCGCCCTTGCCAAAGGTAACACCGGGAGGCTGGGAACTATATTCGATTTCTCAGCGCGCAGAATAGCCAGATCGGAAGTCGTCGAAACCGAAGCGGAGGATAGATTCACGGGCTTGGGTGAGCCGGGAAAGAAGATTACCAGGCGTTCCAGTCTGCTGCATGCTCCGCGATGAATCAGCGCTGCCGCCTCCGAGTCTCCGTACCAAGGCTCGGCTAGGTGGCGGTTGGTGGCCACCAGACCGTCGCCAACCACGAACCCTGTACCCGAAACCTGCGCCCGCACCGCCGGACGCTGGTTGGCAAAACCGATCTGGTACACGCCGTAGATATAGCCAATGGAATTGCGATACCGGTTCAACACCGTCGCTGGCATCCCCTGCTCTTGCTTGAGTTGCTCCACCTGGGCCATCAGTTCGTGCACCTGCTTCTGAAGATCGCTGGGCAGTGCTCCTTGGGCGCCCACGGGAGCGTAGTAATGATGCGCCATGGCCAGCGCTCCCAGGAACAGCAGGATGTTCAATGCCGCCCCCATCATCCACCTGTGACTGTCGCTGACCGTGGTGGATTGCTGCGTGCCTTGCGTCAGCAGAGGAGCGGAGGAGGAGTCGGATAGGGAGATGGGGGGCCCGTCGATTTGGGGTTCGGCCATGAGTGTCGAATAGCGCTCTCGGGACTCGCTCCAAGTGGTTCAGCCTCAGTCTACTAGGAGAACCCCCACTTGATCACGTTACCAAGCAGCCTTTGCTGAGTCAAAGTTCATGAGCGTTGGGTGCTGGGTCAGTTAATACTCGGGCTTGTGCCCGGATCGGGCTAAGCGGAATTCAGCGACGGCCCCATCCCATCGAGGCTGGAAGTTCAGTCGCAGCAAGTGCAGTCCGAGAGTTCTTCTCTCTGGCACTGCCCGCGCTGCGGCGCAAGCATGGTCGTGATTCAGAGATTTACCGCTGCGGAATTAGCCCTATGCATGTACTTCGATTCTTCCTAACGCATCCATCGATCACGGAGCTTGGCTGTGCGAGAGCACGCCCCTGCATTCCTCTATCCAGCCCAGCCCCATGGCCTCTTTTACGACCTACCCCCGACCCTCTTTCATGTCCCTGCACCACGACACACCATCTCAACCCGCTTCTCCGCGGCCTACTCCTAAACCTGCTACACCCCAAACTGCCGTTCCAATCCCATAGCGCACCGCGTCCGCCGCAAACACCAGCGGCTTCCTCCTAGTCTCATCGAAAACGCCTCGGATCGAGATTCTGCTCCGCCCCAAAACTGTGCCCGAGGCGTTTCCGATCAAGGCTAGCGACAATTCGGGAGTTGTCGCGTCGTGGAGATCATGTTCGGGCGGGGTGCAGCGCCATGTTGCGTGATTGGAGTAGTGTCGATCATGCTGTTTAGCGCAGGAAGGAGTAGCTTGCCAGCGTCTGGATGACAACGCGGGAGCGCCGTAGCGGCAATTGTCTTGAACCACATCTCTTCTTGGACCTTTTTTGGAATTGGCCATCTCGATTTCCGCTGCCTCTATATTTGGCAGCTTGCGATTAGCTCTTTGACCGACCGTGCCTTCACTCCTCAGCTCAAAGCCAGATTTCGGTCCCCTTTTAGGAACATCTCCTGCGCAATGTCGTCTCGCACGACGAAAAGAGGAAACTACCGCGCGGTCGCGAATGGCTCTTACCTGTTGGTGCCGTCGAAGCTCTAACGCAAGTCGCGCCCCTCGTGCTGATTCAAAGGTCATGCCCATTCCTGACCGATGCCAGAACTCGGGGTCTCGCCTACTGGCAGTTTTCACAGTGGCACTAGGCATCCTTTGCCCCCATTGTGTGCGCTGGCACACCCAACACATTCGCCAGGCTTGAAGAACTGCTGGCGTGTAGACGCGAGGTAACCGGGCGGAGGTTTCCGTCTGAATTCAAGAACTGAGAAAAGAGAAGCAAGTATGGAACGAAAAGCGATTTTGGCGAGTCTATTTATGTTGTTTGTTCTGGCATCAACATCCGCTTTTGCCGCGAGTGGCGACAAATCCGAAGTTAAAGGAATGATAATTGCCCGGACTGGAGAAACATTGATAGTAAAGTCCGGGGAGGCAACCACTACCGTGGTCCTCACCGGTGATACGACAACGAAAGACGACAAGGGGCTCTTTGGCCTCGACAAGCAGAACATGTCCGATGTAGTGCTTATACCCGGACTCAAGGTGGACGTTGACGGAATGTCCGACGACCAGGGGCGGGTTGTGGCGAGAACCATCACCGTCGATGGCGACGACCTGGAATCGGCCGAGATGATTGAGGCCGGTTTGCATCCCACCGCAGAGCAGGTCGCGGCCAACGTGCGTACGCTCGAGGCTCACCAAGGGCAGCTCGCGGGCCACGATGTGCAACTCGCAGCCCAGAAGGAAAGCATTGAAACGAACCAGCAGAATATCGCGGGCAACAAGCAGCAGATCGAAAGCAACATTAAGGATATCGAAGAGCACGAACAACGTTTTGCCGCGTTGACCGATTTTGATGTCAAGGGCCAAGCAACCGTGAACTTCGAAGTTGGTAGCACCAAGATCTCAGCGAAAGACCAGATAGAACTGAAGGAGCTGGCGAACACCGCCACTCGCCTTAAGGGATACATCATCGAGGTGACGGGCTATGCCGACTCGACCGGGGACGCTGCGATGAACACGAAACTGAGCGAGGACCGAGCCAAAGCCGTCGTCACTTATCTCATGCAAAAAGGTGAGGTGCCGGTGCGGCATATCGTGGCGCCAGGCGCGATGGGCGAATACGGAGCAGCGGCACCGAACGAGACGCAGGCCGGGCGGGCCGAGAACCGTCGGGTTGAGGTCAAAGTCCTGGTCAACAAGGGCATCGCCGGTAACTAGGGACACTCCGCAGCAGTGTGGCGGGTTCCAGTACTGGCGATTAGAGGACTGCAAGTTATGTTTTGTCACATCTCCTGGCCGCTCTGCCGCCTGGGAGGTCTCTTGCCTTTCTCTCCTCGCAGGCTGCCTTTTAGAGAAGTTTGGATGCGTAAAACAATCCGAGAATGGAAGCCTGATCCGGACGCTATGTGGGAAACGCCAAACGACTGAATATCCTGCGTGGAGACATGGCGCGATTCACGGTCGTGACCTTGGTAGTGTCTCTGCGGCAAGCAATTGGGCCTTTGGACAATGGATGGGAAACAGACAGGTTGCTACGCGGATGCGATCGCCGCCAATCCGAACCGGCCGACGGTCACTAATCCTGCCCCTGTCACCCAGTATGGCGTACTGGAGCTTGAGTATGGCTGGGATCGCCTGTGGCCCGAACAGGGCATCCACCAGAGTTCTATCGGCGGTCTGCTGAAATTTGGGATGCTTTGTGACGTTGAGTTGCGTTGGAACAGAACTTCACTCCTTTCTCAGATTGACGCAAGAGGTACATACCGAACCTTCGGAGACAACTGCCTTGTTACGGAGATCCGAGTTCACCGGCAGACAAGACGATTGCCAACGATGGCCTTCATTTATGCATTCAAAAATACCTTCGGCCAGTACAGAAAATGGATTGGGCACAGGGCGTGTGGATCACTCATTCTCCTTCGTGGCTAGCGAGAGTATCGCGCATTTCAATTTCGATTTCAGTTTCACCCAATTCCTTATCGGACGGCCGACTGCATCCGGCCTTGACAAGAACCAGCAGGTGAACCTTGCGTTTTCACACGCCCTCCGCGGTGGCCTCCAGTTCGCAGGGGAATTCTATGGTGGGACCCGACTCAACCAAACGACATCGGGGTTTGAGCTGGGACTCAGTTCTGGCGGGCGCATCGGCACGCGTTCGTGGGTGCGACGTACTCGATAGCAAATCTCTACCTTGGATGGCGACGAGGGCGATCAAGCGGTCCAGCTAACCAATAGAAAGAATCGATCCGATCTAGGTTATAGGCGACAAGCATCGTTTGGTGGAGTTCATATGCAGATTCGGAGCCATTCTCTCGCTGCAATCATCTGCTGCACGTTTGTTTTAGCAGCCGCCAGTGCGACCCAGGAGCATCACCCTGAGCACGCCTGGGACTACGGCGAATCGCAAGGGCCCAGCCATTGGGGTGAGCTCAAACCGGAGTTTGCTCCGTGCAAGAATGGGCATCGTCAATCGCCCATCGACGTCCGCAATCCTCAAAAGGCCGATTTGCCGCCAATCGAGTTCGATTACAAGCCTTCCCCGCTACACATCATCGATAACGGCCACACTGTCATGATCAATTACGGCCCAGGAAGCTTCCTGTCAGTGGGCGGGAAGAAGTACGCACTCAAGCAATTTCACTTTCATAGGCCCAGTGAGGAAAAGATCAACGGCAAGGGCTATGAGATGGAGGCGCATCTGGTACACGCAGACCAGGAAGGCAAGCTGGTAGTAGTCGCAGTTCTACTCCAGAAGGGGGAAGATAACCCTCTGGTGCACGAATTATGGAACGACTTGCCCAAGGAAAAAGAAAAAGAAGAATCCTTGGACAATGTCCGGATCGATGTAGCCGGACTACTCCCCCCCGATCGCGGTTACTACACCTTTCCTGGGTCCCTCACCACGCCGCCTTGCAGTGAGAATGTGACGTGGTTCGTGCTTAAACATCCGGTGACCGTTTCGGCCGCAGAGATCGAGCAGTTCTCGAAACTGTACCGGCACGACGCACGGCCGACGCAGCCGTTGTACGACCGGGTTGTGCTGGAAAGCAGGTAGGGGAAAGACACTGGGATAGGTTCCGGTTTGCCGGGTAGCGAAGCAGGGAGTGAGGGTCCAGCCTGAACCCCATGGATTATTGGTGTAACAGTGCGCCGTGAAAGGCGCTGGACTTCAGTGGTGTAACTCTCACCCGGGAACTGGTTCGCTCCACCCGGTAGTAACCGAAGCGACAGCAGAGGCAATGAAGCGGTCGGAGCCTTCGGTGTAGAGGGTCGCATGGCGACTCGGCGAGCGTGCAGGCCATAACGTGAGTGAGCGCTGAGCAGGCCCCGAAAAAATAATTGCAGGTCTATATTCGCAGCGCCTGATAACGAAAGCACGGCGCTACACCGTTTCCTGGTCTGGGATGTCGTCGATGTAACGCCGGGGACAGAACGGTCGCTGGGGGAGAGACCGTTCTACGATGCGTCCCAGAGTACCGCGCATGTCTGGGGCGCTTCGTGTCTAGAGGAACTCCTATCTCCGGACCTTGCACTCGCCAGTGGACCAGGCCTGCGGTCATGAATGACCATTAGGTCAGTGAGAGACTACGGGAACGCTGGTTATGGGTGGGATTACGTTCGATGCGAGCAGATTGAGAAGGGTGTTTTTCGCGGTTACCTGTGTAGATCCACGACAGCGACCTTGTTCACTCCACTGCACGCCAGGTAAAGTCGTCCATCGGGAGTGGCGACCATGTTCCGAACCACTCCGCCGCCGGATGGGATTGGCTTCATGCTGAATGTCTCCGATTTTGGATCGAACCTCACCAGTGTGTTAGGACTGACACCCGACTCGCTGTACCAGACTTCACCGTCCTTTGTGATCGCGATCCCATACGGTTCCGACCCGGTCCCTCCCGGCGATGCCCATTCCTTCATCAGCTTTCCGTCTACCGGATCAAAGTGCCCCAAATACCCCCGCGCAAAGTCGGTGTAATAGATGGTGCCATCAGGCGCTAGTGCGATCCGCCGCGGACGCGCGTTTGCCGCCGGCAACGTGTACTCGCGAATTCTCATTGTGTTCGGGTCAACGCTAGCCAGCTTGTTCGTACCGAATTCGCAAAAGAAGGGCAGATCGTTCTGAGTAACCACAATGCCGTAGGGGACAGCATGTGCTGTGGGTGATTTGGTAAGGATCATCTTGCCGGTTTTGGGATCGAGGCGGCCGATATAGTTGGTCTCTTCGTTGGTGAACCACAGAATGCCGTTGTGGTCGAATACGGGCGTGTGCGGGTCGATCTCGGTTCCCTGCGGCGGGTGATACTCCGTGATCTCACCCGTCTTGGGGTCGAGCTTGCCGATGTAACCGCCGGAGATGGCGGTGAACCAAATGTTGCCTTCTTGGTCAGCGACCAAGCCGTGGGGCCCGGAATCGCGTGTCTTGAGCGGGTATTCCTTGAACGCTCCCGTCTTCGGATCAAGCCTGCCCAGCTTATTAGCTCCCTGGCCCGTGTACCAAAGCGAGCCGTCGGGCGCCAACGCCGGATCATGAGGCCGCGACCGCGGCGTCGGCACCTCATACTCTTTGATCTGCACAGTCAGAATTCCCACCGTTGCGAACCCGGCAACTGTGGCAGCCAATACGAACGAGTACAGTTTGCGCAGAGACATGGGGCTCTCCTTACGCGAAAATTGTAGTCCTTCGTTCAGGGTCTTTCCGGCGCGAGCCCTCCCTCGTTCGTCCATTCACGAGCGCAGCGGTCGTGGGTTCCACCGGGGGGAGGGGAATGAAACAGGGATTTTGTCCCGATGCATCTCCTGGGAAAGAGTACAGAATTACTGCGCTCTCATCTGCAAATTCTCGGTTTGTGTGTCGACCACCAGGGGCTGCTTCCGAGATGCGGTTCAATCGACTCATCCATTTGGAGGTGTCCAGTCGTGTGGGTTCTCTTCTATCATTTTCACCTGCCCACCTTTCCTCCCCTAAGAGCGGATGTGCGTTTTGCCTCTACGAGAGCCGAATAGAGATTGGCGGAGGACCGGCGAGCTTGCTGGCGGGGATCTTGTATTTCGTCTTCGTCCGCTAAGCCATGTAGGGAAGCGGCAGGGTCACGGTGTTACGATCCGTTAAGGCGCACCTAGCTTGCTTCTCACACTTCTCGGCGTCCGTGAATTCCTGCACAACCCGGCTAGTTTAGGATTCGATCCGCTCGCGCGCATCCTGTACACGTTTCTTGAAGCGGCGGGCCAGTTCGTGAATGCGGTGCGTCGAACCCTCTGAGGATCTGGTGCACACCCGATGTCCGTGATGCTTCTATAATCCGAGGCTGAGTCCCACTGGGAATTTCGGCCCGAGTGTTATACCATATCCCCCTAGGATATAGGCAGCGAAAAATGTTACATATCGATAAAGAAAAACAAAAGCTTGTAGCACGCATAAAACGCATTCGCGGCCAGGTTGATGCCATCGAGCGTTCGTTGACCACCGGGGATGACTGCGCAGACGTGCTGATGCTTCTGGCGAATGTGCGAGGGGGCGTCAATAGCCTGATGGGGGAAATTCTCGAAGACCACATCCGCTTGCACATGATGGGTCACGAAAAGAGCGCAATGCCCTCCGTGGAACTGGCAGAGGATCTGATCGGTCTGGTGCGCGCCTACCTGAAATAGTTCAACCTCCACTCCGGTGGCTTGCCGGTTGCTTTGCCGCGCCAGACCAAACGGTATTTCCTCTCTTGAGGCCCATGTGATTTGCGTCACATGCTTCTGTGACGGGTACCACAGCCACACCGGCCGCCCATCACCGAGAATCCCTCCACGCAATTGAGGTTGGCTCGCATTCAAATTCATACGTTAAGGAGGCGATGAGATGCTGAGGCACCGTCGCATGTTCGCAGTCGTATCCAGCTTTTTCGTCGTTATCTTGTTGTGCGGCAACAGCATGGCGATTCCGGCGTTCTCGCGCCAGTACGGCACGTCGTGCAGCACGTGCCATGTGGATTTTCCAAAGTTGAACGACTTCGGGAAGGCGTTCAAAGACGCCGGATTCAAGTTCCCCAAGGACGATGAGAGCTTCGTGAAGGCGCCGCCGGTACTGCTGGGAGCACCCGCCAACAAGGAACTGTTCCCGCACTCAATCTGGCCGGGCACCATCCCGGGAGTGCCGCCGATTGGGCTGCGTTACAACCAGTTCTTTCAGGTGGTCAGCGCGAACCGGAACAATTTCAACCTGCAGGACACGACCGGTAACCCAGCCAACCAGCAGTTCATCCCGCGGACCGATTTCCAATCCGGCCTGTTCAGCATTTTCACAGCCGGGAATTTTGGCAGCGACATCGCCTTCTGGGTGGACGACGATTTCAGTGTGGGCGGGGCCAATGCAGCCGGAGGTCTCGGTGACGGTTACCTGAAGTTTGTCAATATCGGCCGTTTGTTCAAGTTACCCACTGATGCGCTTAGCTTACGGGTCGGACAATTCGAACTGGATCTGCCCTTCAGCCAGGCGCGTTCCTGGAACCTGAGCGGCTGGGACATTTACGACCAGTCAAACGTCGGCGCTCTGGGCCAGAACGTCAACAACGCTTTTGCTCTATCAAACGCGGCACAAGGTGTGGAACTCAGCGGCGGACATACTTACCGCGGCTATCACTACTCCCTGGCGATCGTGAACCAGAACACCGGGGGTACTCCCAGCGCCGGAAACAACGTCTCGCCCGTGGTAGCGTATACATCGGACTCGAACTTCAAGGACCTATATGCGCGTTTTGCCTACCGCGTCAATCTCGAGCGCGATCCGGCAAGCCGCAACGAGATTCAAGCGGCCGGAGCAACCGGACCGCGGGATCATACCTATCTGAATTTGGGCACGTTGTATTTCTATGGACGATCGGTGCAACGCTTCCAGGGACCAGGCGGTTCGTCGCAGGTGCTGACTGCGCGGGAACCCTTCTATCGTGTGGGTGGCGACTTCAGCTTCAACTATCATACCTTCAACTTGTTCGGGCAATTTCTGTACGGAAGAGACCAGAACCTAACGCCCCTGCAAGCTCCGGGCAGCCCGGCCCACTTCAGTGGAGGGTTTCTCGAGGCCGACTACCTGGTTTACCCGTGGATGATGACCATCCTGCGTTGGGATCGGGTCAACTCCACTGCCGATTACCTGAATGGCATCGGAGCAGACCAGAACAATCCGCCACCCACTCCGTTTTTCTCGCCGGTCTCCACGGTGCGCAACCGGTTCAGCCCCGGGATTCAGTTCCTGATTCACGCCAACATCAAGACTTCGTTTGAGTATCAAGTACGGCCGAAACAGATCGTGTATTCTCCGACCACGGGTGCACCGATCACGGACCCCTTCCGGACGAATTCGGCGGTTGCGGGACTAGAGTTTGTGTATTGACAAATCAGGGCGCGGTTGCCCGCGCTCCTAAGAAAACTGAGCAGCTCAAAAAAGGAGAGAAAGTTCATGTCACGTACTTATTTCGTAACGGTATTTGTGGTGGTAGCGATGTGCCTGGCGGCCAGTGCAGGCACGATCAGCGGGAAGGTGTCGGGAGTTTCGGGTGAGTCGGTAGTGTACGTGGACACGATTCAAGGCAAGACGTTCCCAGCGCCTGCGGAGCATCCGGTGATCGATCAGAAGGGGTTAATGTTTACGCCCCACATTACCGCGGTGCAGGTGGGCACCACGGTGGAGTTCCTGAACAGCGACTCCGTGGCGCACAACGTATTCTGGACGTCGGTCGGGGGTAACAAGAAGTTGACACACAACCTGGGCACGTGGCCCAAGGGCGAGAAGCGCTCTTTCAAGTTCGACAATCCGGGAGCGGTTCCTCTGCTGTGCAATGTGCATCCCGAGATGGCCGGCTACATCGTGGTCTCGGCCACGCCGTACTTCGCGGTCACCGACAAGTCGGGAGCGTACAAGATCGAGAACGTTCCTGACGGCAGCTACACCGTGGCAGCTTGGCATGAAGGCGCCAAGAATCAGTCGAAGCCGGTGACCGTGGCGGGCGACACAAAAGCAGATTTCACCCTGAGTAAGTAAGGAGTGGCGGGGAACGGCCGTTCGATCTCCTGCGCCGTTCCTCGCACTTTTCTGGTGTTGCAGGTCAGTTATAAGCTGATTGGGGCAGGGTGGCGTCCTTCATGCTGAAGCGATTCAAAAATAAAAAGGTCGACGGGGATTGGCTCAACACCAATTTTCCCTGCATGATGGCTTGCCCAGCCCACACCAACGCCGGCCGCTACGTTGGGCTGATTGCGGAAGGACGCTTTGAAGAGGCGTACCGTTTCGCGCGCGCCCCCAATCCGCTGGCTTCGATTTGCGGCCGGGTCTGTGCGCACCCCTGCGAGACGGCCTGCCGCCGCGGGGAGATCGATAAGCCCATCTCGATTCGCGCGCTGAAGCGGTTCCTCACCGAGAGCTATGGCCCCGAGTCCAAGCATCCGGTGGACGTCAACCGGGGGCGGCAGCAAGAGAAACTTCCTTACAAAGTGGCGGTGGTCGGCGGTGGTCCAGTTGGACTTTCGGCGGCGCACGATCTCGCGCTGATGGGCTACTCGGTGACCATCTTCGAGGCCGCGCCGGTAGCGGGCGGAATGTTGTACTTGGGAATTCCGGAGTATCGGTTGCCGCGCGACGTGGTGGAAGCGCAGGTACGCGAGATTCTGGAGACTGGCGACATCACGCTGAGGCTGAACCATGCGGCGGGACGGGATTTCATGGTGTCGGATCTGCGCCGACAGGGTTTCGACGCGGTGCTGATAGCGGTGGGGGCGCACCGCAGCCGCGATCTGAGCATTCCGGGCGTCGATCTGGATGGAGTGCACAAGGGCATCGATTTCCTGCTGAACGTCAATCTGGGCTACAAGTTCACCATCGGCAAGAAAGTGGTCGTGATCGGCGGTGGCAATGTGGCGATGGATGTGGCGCGCTCGGCGGCGCGCGAAGTGGTTAAGCAGCACGCAGCTGGAGTGGAAGACGCAGAGCCCTCGGCGGAAAGCGTGAGCGCTGTGGCCACTCGCGAGATGGTGGATGTCTCGCTCTCGGCGTTACGCTTGGGGGCGCGCGAAGTCGACATCGTGTGCCTGGAGCGGCGTAACGAGATGCCGGCGGCGCTGGAGGAGATCGAGGAAGCCGAGGCCGAAGGGATCATTCTCTTCCCGGGGCTCGGGCCGAAACGCGTGGTGGGCAAAGACGGGCGTGTGGTTGGACTGGAGACTCTGAAGACGAAATGGGTGTTCGACGAGAACCGGCGCTTCAATCCAGCGTTTTATGACGGCAGCGAGAGCGTGCTCGAATGCGACACCATCATTATGGCCATCGGCCAGGCCCCGCGTCTGGACTTCTTGAAGCCCGAAGACAAAGTTGAGATATCGCCGCGGGGATTGATCGCGGTGAACCCGCAGACGCTGATGACCTCCGCGCCCGGCATCTTCGCGGGCGGGGACTGCGTGTTCGGGCCGCGGCTCATCATCGACAGCGTGGCCGACGGAAAGCGCGCCGCCATCGGCATCGACGAACACTTGCGCGGGCGGAAGCATCCGGAGCCGATTATCGAGGTCGAGATCATGAGACGGCACGCGATGCCGCTGGACTATCTCGACATCAACCGCCAGCCCGTTCCTATGTTGCCTCTGGAGCGGCGCACCGGCGTGACGGAAGTAGAGGTCGGTTACGACGCCCGGTCGGCGATGGAAGAGGCGCAGCGTTGCCTGCATTGCTGGGTCAATACGATTTTCGAAGGCTGCGAGGAAGACGGGACCTCCTGCATTCTTTGCGGCGGTTGCGTGGACGTGTGCCCGGAGAACTGTCTGGAACTGGTTTCGCTCGACCGGATCGAGTTTATGCCTGAGACGGTGGCGTCGATCCGTGCCGAACAGGAATGTTTTGGGGTGGAGTTGAACGAGGTGGCGGCCGATGAACTCGGACTCGTCACCGGATCGGCGATGCTGAAGGATGAGACGCGCTGTATTCGTTGCGGACTCTGCGCGATGCGGTGCCCGGTCGGCACCATCACTATGGAGTCCTACAACCTTCTTCCGGCCGAACCGACGGGACTGATTTCAGTGGAAGCCATCGACGCGGGGGCGCGAGCGAAGCCGCCCGTTGCGGGAGCAAGCAAGTAGCCATGCCAAACGAAAAACATGAGATCGAATCGGAAGCGGGCGGCAGGTTCGACCGTCGTCATTTCTTCGTCAAGGTGGGCCTGGGCTCTTTGAGCATTGCGGCTGCCGGTACGGCAGTGTTTGCTTACCAGTTCCTTTCGCCGAACGTGCTGTACGAGCCGTCGCCGGTGATCAACGCGGGAAAGCCAGAAGGCTACCCGGTGGATTCGGTGACACTAGACGTAAATTCGGGAATTTATCTGATTCATGCCAAAGAGGGGTTCTTCGCGCTGGGCGCGGTCTGCACGCATCTGGGCTGCCTGACCGCGTGGAACCAGGAACGGGGAATCATCGCCTGCCCGTGCCACGGTAGCAAGTTCAAGCGGGACGGGGAGAAGATCGAAGGCCCGGCTCCGAAGCCGCTACCCTGGCTCCGCACCTGGCTCAGTGATGACGGTGATCTGATGGTGGACCGGGGCACCACAATCCGCTCGAATGAGTTTCTCAGGGTCTGACCATGGCAAAAACAGTCGATCAATATTTCGATGAACTGCGCGATACGCGGGTCTGGCGGTCGATCTTTCGCAGCGGGACGGGATCAAGCACGCTGAAGCGGTCGCTGGCCATCCAGCAGAACGTCTTCCTGCACTTATTCTCGACCAAGGTGCGCCGGCGCATGCTGAGCTTCAGCGCGACCTGGTACCTGGGCACGCTCACGCTAGGAACATTTCTGATCCTGGTGATCACGGGCATTCTTCTGATGCTGTACTACCACCCGTCGGTGCCGCAGGCGTACGCGGACACCAAGGACCTGCAGTTTGTGGTGTCTTCCGGCCTTTTTCTGCGAAACCTGCATCGCTGGTCGGCGCACGCCATGGTTTTCCTAGTCTTTGCGCACATGTTCAAGGTGTTCTACCGGGGGGCGTATCGGCCGCCGCGTGAGTTCAACTGGGTGATCGGGATCGTCCTGTTGCTGATCACGCTGCTGCTGAGCTACACCGGGTACCTGCTGCCCTGGGATCAACTGGCGTACTGGGCGATCACGGTGGGCTCGAATATTGCTTCGGCCGTGCCGGTCTTCGGCGACAAGATTCACTTCATGCTGCTGGGCGGCAACCTGGTCAACGCTAACGCGCTGCTGCGGTTCTACGTACTGCACTGCATGATCCTGCCGCTCACGGCCATCTTTTTCATCGCCATCCATTTCTGGCGAATCCGCAAGGATGGAGGTTTGTACGCGCACCAGAGCGAACCCTCGACCGTGAATCGAGCCGAACTGGCCAAGGAGGCGCGATGAGTGGCAAAGACTTTGTGACCGGCATGGACTCGAACGCGCGGAAGGCGCCGCGCCGAGTGGCATTCATCACCCGACGCACGTCCGCCCAGGTCAAGGTGGCGGATGAAGAAACGGTGCAGACTTTTCCGGAAGTCTTGTTCCGCGCGGTGGTTGCGATCGAGGCAATGGCGATCGGCCTGGTGACGATGGCGCTGCTTTTCAACGCGCCGCTGGAAGGAATCGCGGACCCGTCGCACACGCCGAATCCCGCCAAGGCGCCGTGGTACTTCCTCGGCTTACAGGAGATGTTGCACTACTTCCCACCGGTGGTGGCGGGCGTGCTGGTGCCTGGGCTGGTGGTGATGGCGCTGGTCGTGATTCCGTACTTCAACATCAATATCGAAGCCGATGGACTGTTCCTGAAGGATCGAGAACGGCGCCTGCGGGTTTTCTATGTTCTGGCTGGCGCGCTGGTGCTCTTCCTGCTGGTGTTTCACGTTTATGTCGCATTGATGCCGAGCCTGATCGTCGCAGCTTTGATGATTGTGACAGCACAGAGTTCGCCGCAATCGGCATCGGCATTTCGCCGCTACCTGGCATCGAAACCGCTTTCTTACTGGATTATGACTTGGTTCTTATTCGAACTGGTGGTGCTTACGACCATCGGCACCTTCTTCCGAGGCCCGGGTTGGTCCTGGGTCTGGCCCTGGAGGAGTTAAGTGGAACCGTCGAACCCAGCGCCGTCGTTGTGGCAGAGACTATTCGGCGATCCGATTCGCGCGTTCGGCGTGGTTAGCGCACTGTTGCTTGTGCTGCTGGCGATCGCGCCGGCGAAGAACTACTTCAGCGAATGGCGTCACTACCAGAACGGGTATCTGCGAATGATCCGGACGCGGGGTGATGCGGTCACGCTGCAGCGCCATTTTCAACCGGGTATACAGCAGATCTGGCACCCGGAATTGGGTGTGACCGACCGATGCGCGACTTGTCACGTAGGACTGAAGGAAGCGAGCCTGACCGACGTCAGCGTGCAGCCTTATCGCAAGCATCCGGTCATTCCCCACGCTACCGACCAGTTCGGGTGCGTCATGTGTCATCGCGGACAGGGAGCGGCGACCACCGTGGAGGAAGCGCACAGCAGCACGCTCGCCTGGGAGCAGCCGATTCTTCCGGCGCGCTACATCGAGTCGGGATGTGGCCAGTGTCATCGTGCGGGGCTGGAGAGCACGCCCGAACTGAACCAGGGCCGAGCGCTGCTAGGGCGGTACGGGTGCGTACATTGTCACACGATCAAGCTGCCCGGCGGCGATGTGATGCAGTCTACGCAGGACGCTCCATCGCTGAGTCACATTGCGGACAAGACCACGCGGGAGTGGATCTTCGCATGGTTGAAAGATCCACAGGCCTACGCGGTGTCGGCCACCATGCCCAATTTCAAGCTGAAGGATGAGGACCTCCGCGATATTTCGGCCTTCCTGGTCGCCAACAGCACACCGATTCCAGGGGATACTGCGCCGGCCACCGCGCAGAAGACTTCGGCGGACCCGGCTGCGGGCGGAAGCCTCTACGGCGAGTCGTTCTGTGCGTCATGCCACGCGGTGCAGAACGCCGCGGGGAATCTGGTGGGCGGCAACGTGGGTCCGGAACTGACTCGTATCGGCACGAAGGCGAAGCCGGAATGGTTGCGGGCATGGGTGCGCAATCCGCGGATCTACGATCCGAAGACTGAGATGCCACACTACCGCTTCAACGACCAGCAGGTCGCGACCATGGAAGGCTTTCTGTTGGCGAAGACCGATTCGGACCTTCTGGCGAGCGTCCACTTGGACGCGGCGACGCCCGAGCAGGTGGAACACGGCAAGAGCCTGGTCATGGAGTACGGCTGCGCCTCTTGTCATGAGATCGCCGGAATCAAGAAGGCGGAAAACTTCGCCCCGGAGCTGTCGCGAATCGGGAGCAAGCCGGTTTCGCAGCTGATCTTTCTCTCGGGGATGCAGCACACCTTGCCGGACTACATTGCGGGAAAGATCCGAAATCCGCGCGCGTTCTCGCCTGGGCTGAAGATGCCACAATACAGCTTCACTCCGGCGCAGATCGATGAGCTTACGACGGCGCTATTGGCGCAAAACGATCGTGCGCAGACTATGCCGCCTGCGCTCAGCGTGCCTGGGCCCGCGGCTTCGAACTACCGGCCTGCCGGGAAAGCCGGACAGATTATGGCAGACCTGGCGTGCTTCAGTTGCCACGCGATTAATGGCCGTGGCGGTGACATGGCTCCTGACCTCACCTGGGAAGGGAGCTCGGTGCAACGAAAGTGGTTGGAGGATTTCTTCCGAAATCCAGGGACGCTGCGCCCGGCCCTGATCCGGCGCATGCCGAAGTTCAACCTTACGAACGAAGAGATCGCTGCGCTCAGCGATTACATCATGACCGTCTACCAGACTCCAGAGTTCGAAGATGACTCCATGCCGGAGTCGGGCTACTCGGCTACTCAAGTGGAGCAGGGGCGTCAGCTCTTTTATTCGAAATACGCCTGCCAAGGATGCCACATCGTCGACGTGAAGGCCGACAAAGGCTACATCGGTCCAACGCTGACCAGTGTGGGATCGCGTCTGACCGCCGCGTGGGTATATCACTGGCTGAAAAATCCGCAGGCCCTGCGTCAGGGTACCGTCGAACCCAATCGCAATATGAGCGACGAAGACGCGAAATCGCTGACGGCATTTCTGATGATGCAGAAAGGCTCTGGCCACAAGGAGGCAACGAAGTAATGACGACGAAACAATATTCTTCCGCAGTCATGGCTCTTTGCCTTCTCGTTCTGGGTGCCGCGTTGTTGGGGACTGGATGTGCGCGCAAGTCTGCGGCTGCAGGCGGGCCGGCACCAACGGCGTTCGGTACAGCGATTGTGGAATCCAGTGGTGGAAAGCAGATTGGAGCCACGGGCGCAGCCCTGCCCCAGCCTTTGGTCGTGCAGGTGAACGACGATCAGAATAACGCGGTCACGGGCGCGGCTGTGTCGTTTAGCGGTCCAGTCGGCGTGAGCTTCGATCCGCCAAGCGGCATCACTGACTCGAGCGGTCAAATCCCTACCATCGTCGTTCTGGGTGGGATGGTGGGGCGTTACCAGCTCAGCGCCAGTACGACGACCAAGACCCAGAAACAGGTGACCGTTAAGGTCGAAGAGATCGCGCTCGATTACCAACGGCGGTTCGGCCAGCTCCTTGACGACAAGTATTGTTCCCGCTGCCACAATCCGGAGTCGACGCCGGAGCGGGTCTCGAACTTTGACAACCTCGAAGTCAAGCCCCACGCGTTTACGGAGGGCGACACGCTCAACAAGATGAGCGACGCCGACCTAGTGGCCATCATCAGTCACGGAGGCCCGGCCTTGAATAAATCGCCGCTGATGCCGCCATACGGATATACACTCAGCAAGACGGAGATCCAGGCGCTGATCGCGTATATCCGCGTGATCTCCGATCCTCCTTATCAGGCTCCCGGAATGACTTATGCGCAGAAGTAGGCAATGGCTGATCGCAATTCTTGCCATGAGCCTGTTTGCCTGCATGGCTGCCGCCGGGCAGGTGGTGGCGCCGGTTGAAATCAAAGATCCGGAATTGCGTTCTCTGCAGACGCAATACATGGACGATCTCAAGGCAACCGGGGAAGAGATCACCCATCTTTCGTTCGAATATCCTTTCTATCTCAGTAGGAAGCTCGATCTCGATGAGCAGCAGCAGAAGGGCGCAGATCAGCGATCCATCCGGTTTGACCGGTACGCTGGCAAGACTGTCCTGGCCATCACGGGCAACTACTACGCTGCTTACAGCACAATCCAACTGAGCAAGGAGCAGCGCGCGCAAAAGACATTTTTCGCGGTTGTGGATCCGATACTGAAAGTCACAGCGCCCAAATTTCAAACGAACGCCAGCGTCCAGGGATATGCATTTGAAGTGTCGCACCATGTTGTAGGGAAAGTGATCGGGGTGTCGATGGAGCGGCCCGAGAACCTGATGGTCTTCCTGCCCCGGAACACCGCGTTGAAGTGGCTTGCGGCCAAGAACGAAGAGGCGCAACAGGCTGCATTGCTGGAAGGGCAATACTTTGTGAACGCGGAACCGGTGACAATCTGGGCAAACGGAGTGGGGCCGCAACTGAGTGCCAAGGCGCCGGTTCCGGATCCTGGCACAGACCCAGAAACGCCGAGCCAGGTGGGGGCCGAGGTTGAGAGCGCCACGGACGGGCATGTGCCGCCCGTCAATGTCCCGCTGACCTTTCCCAAACGTCTGAAGCCGGCGGAAGATTTGCCGAAGCCACAGCCACCAACCCGCGACACTTCTCCCGAAGCGCTGGCATCGTTGCAGGCGGCCAACAAGCAAATGCTGGAGACCATGGTGAAGGAGCTGGATCCGCAGGTCCACTTCGTCTCGTACGCGGCGCCGAGTTTTATCGCATTCCGGCAGCAGATCTTTCTCGAACTCTCTCTCAACACCAACCTCACCGATACGGCGGCCGGGTCGCGGTACAAGTTGGCGGCCGAGGCGTTCGATGACCACATCGCGCACCTGGTGCGGCCGGTGTTGGGTTATTTCAAGCAGGATGCCAAAGAGGATCCGAAATTCGATGGGCTCGGATTCAGCACGACCATCCATGTAACCGGGAAGGCACAGGCTGCGTCAGGTTCGGAAGCCGTCGAGTTTTTCTTTCCTTTGTCAGCCCTGCGCTGCTATGAGACCTACGATTGCACCGGACAGCAACTGATCGACGCGGGTACGGTGCTGATCAACGGCGAGCGGGTCGGTCTGGATCTGCAGATTGCGGAAGGCTCGGCTCGCTAGACTGGAATTGTTCCCACGTTTTGTCCACCCGCGGAGGTTAACCCGCATCAAACCCCTGCAGCTGAAAAGCTGACGTAATCTACTGCCCTTGTGTGTCGATCGCACAAGAGCGATGGTAAATAGGATCGGTGGCTGCCACTCTTCAAATTCCTAGCACGATTCGCGTGAACCCCAAGTGAGCTCTCGTGGTAAGGTTTCGCTCTCCGAAAAATGTTGGATCACGAGCGTGAGATCACAACCGGAATGCAACCATGAATTTTACCTATCAAGATGTGGCCAAGACGATCGATCACTCTTTACTCAGCCCCACTCTGACGGTGTCGGATCTGGAACGGGGGTGCGAATTGGCGTCGCGGTTTGACGTCGCGAGCGTCTGCATCCTCCCCTACTATGTGCGGCGATGTGCAGAGATGCTGCGTGGGACATCCGTCGTGGCCAGCACAACCATCGGGTTTCCGCACGGCGGCCATACTACCGCAGTCAAGGCGGCGGAGGCCGAGGGCGCGCTTGCCGACGGTGCGATCGAACTCGATATGGTGGTCAACATCAGCAAAGTGCTCAGCAGCGACTACGCTTACGTTGGAGCTGAAGTTGCCCGGCTCGTCGGCGTTGCCCATGCCGGCGGAGGCAAGCTCAAAGTCATCTTCGAGAATTGCTATTTGAGCACTGAGCAGAAAGTTGCCCTCTGCAAACTATGCAATGACGCTGGCGTCGATTGGGTGAAAACATCGACTGGATACGGAACCGGAGGAGCAACCGTCGAGGACCTCGAACTCATGCTGCGGAACGTGGGGCCGCAGGTTCAGGTGAAAGCAGCCGGCGGGGTGCGAGATCTCGACACGCTGCTCAAGATCAAGGAAATGGGAGTGACCCGCTGTGGAGCAACGCGCACGGCCGCCATGCTGAACGAATTTCGTGCGCGTCTTGGCCAGGAACCGATCACGCTCAATTTCGGGTAACATTTGTGCGAGGCCAACTTTAAGAAGAAAGGGGAAAACCATGCCCACAATCACGACAAAAGACGGGACGCAGCTTTACTACAAGGACTGGGGAAAGGGCCAGCCCATCGTGTTCAGTCATGGCTGGCCGCTAACCGCAGACGACTGGGACGCACAGATGTTGTTTTTCGGTCAACGTGGCTACCGAGTGATCGCGCATGACCGCCGCGGGCACGGCCGCTCTGCCCAGACGTGGGACGGCAACGATATGGACACTTATTCCGACGATCTCGCAACTCTAACGGAAAAGCTCGACCTGAAGGACGCAATTCACGTAGGCCACTCCACTGGCGGCGGAGAAGTTGCTCGTTACATCGGCCGGCATGGTAGCACGCGTGTCGCGATGGCTGTGCTCATCAGCGCCGTACCGCCGCTTATGGTGAAGACGGACAAAAATCCCGGGGGTCTGCCGATCGAGGTTTTCGACGACCTGCGAGCCCAATATACGAAAAATCGCCCACAGTTTTACAAGGACATTACCCTTCCGTTCTACGGCTACAACCGGCCGGGCGCCAAGATATCGGAGGGCATTCGGGAGAAGTGGTGGCTACAAGGGATGATGGGCGGGATGAAAGCGGGCTACGACTGCATCAAGGCTTTCTCCGAGACGGACTTCACCGAAGATCTCAAGAAGATCGACGTGCCAACTCTCATTCTTCATGGCGACGATGACCAGATCGTGCCGATCGGCGCGTCGGCTCTGCAATCCTCGAAGCTTGTGAAGGGTGCAGCGCTTAAGGTGTATCCAGGTTTCCCGCACGGAATGCCTACGACCCAAGCGGACCAGATCAACGCGGATCTGCTGGCGTTTATCGAGCGCAGCGAACGCGCGGCAGCGTAACGGCTGGAGAGCCCGGTCCTGCAGGTACAAAGCGGGGCTGGGCGATTCAGCGTCCTAGAAACGACCGTACAACTCGCGGCGGGGCCGACAAAATTGACACCCTCAGCTTCGCTCAGCGATCAGACGTTTTTGCCAGTGGAGCGAATATGTCCATTCGACCCGTGAAGCGCCTCATACAATCGAAGCCGACGCTCGAGGGCGCGGGTGTGCACCTGCGACGTGCGTTTGGATTCGGCAATACGAAAGATTTCGATCCGTTTCTCCTCCTGGACGATTTCCGAAACGACGTTCCCGAGGATTATCTGGCAGGTTTTCCCTGGCATCCGCACCGGGGAATCGAAACGATCACGTATGTGCTTGCCGGAACGGTCGAGCACGGGGACAGCATGGGGAATCGAGGGGCGATCGCGGCGGGCGACGTGCAGTGGATGACTGCCGGGAGCGGCATCATTCACCAGGAGATGCCCAAGGGTGATCCGGCGGGGCGGATGCATGGGTTTCAGTTGTGGGCGAATCTTCCTGCAGCCCTCAAAATGACCGCGCCGCGCTACCAAGAAGTGAAAGCGTTGGATATTCCCGAAATTACGGACGATGACGGCGCTCACGTGCGAATCGTCTGCGGAAGTTTTTGGGGAAAGACTGGGCCGGTGGACGGTATTGCGGCCGAGCCAATCTATCTGGATGTTTCGGTTTCTGCGGGCAAAAGAAAGACGTTGCCGGTAGAGACGACTCGTCACGCATTTGCGTATGTGTTCGGCGGGGCCGGAAAGTTTTGCAACGCCTCCAGGCCGCTCGCGGTACCAACCGAGGCGGTGAGGTGGGCCGACACCACGCCTCCCGTGGAAGCAGATAACCGCTCGCTGATCCTCTTTGATCGCGGCGACGAGGTTACGGTGCAGGCGGGAGACGATGGGATTCGGTTTCTCCTGGTGTCGGGGAAGCCGCTCGAAGAGCCCGTCGCATGGTACGGCCCGATCGTCATGAACACGCAGGAACAACTGCAGCAGGCGTTCGCCGAACTTCAGGAGGGAAAGTTCCTGAAAGTATGAAACGCATCCTGGTCACCGGAGCGACGGGCAAGGTCGGCGCGCAGTTTATCCATCGCGTTCTCGATTCCAGTGATTGCGGCGATGTGAGTATTCGCGCGCTGTGTCATCACAGATCCCTGCACGCGCGCGAGAGGCTGGAAACCGTGCACGGAAACATGGCCCACCATGACGTGGTGCGCAGGGCTGTGAAGGGAGTCACGCATGTTGTGCACTGCGCCACCTGCAAAGAGACTCCGGAGGATGTAATCGATGTCACCGTCAAGGGCCTGTTCTGGCTCCTGGAGGAGTGCCGCGGTAGTTCGTCGTTCCAGCGAATGATTTTGATCGGCGGCGATGCCGCCCTCGGACACTTCTTTTATCCGCACTCGGTGCCGGTCACAGAACAACAGAAACACAGTGCGTATCCCGGCTGCTACGCACTGTCGAAGGTTCTCGAAGAGGTCATGCTGGAGCAATACTTTATCCAGTACGGACTCTCTGGTTGTTGCCTGCGTGCGCCGTGGATCATGGAGAAAGACGATTTCCGATACTCGCTCTCTTTTGGAGACGATGTTTTTGGTGGTCCACACTGGCGGGACTTGGTGGGGACAGAGCGCGCGGACGGATACATTAGGAGCGGCTCGGTTCCGCTGATGCTCGATCCGGAGGGCGTACCGGTGAAACGGAATTTTGTGCACGTCACCGATCTGGTTGAAAGCATCCTCATCGCGTTGGATCATCCCAAGGCGCACCAGCAGACGTTCAACATCTGCATGGACGAGCCAGTCGACTACCAGCGGGTGGCGGATTATCTGCGACAGACGCGCGAGATCGCCTCGGTGGAAATCAAGACTCCGTATCGCTCGACCTGGCTCGACAACAGTAAAGCCAAATTCCTGCTGGGCTGGCGGCCTCGCTTCGACTTGCACCGACTGATTGAAGAGGCTTGGACGTATCAGCGGAGCGAAGACGATCCGCGTCGGGTCTGGTATCCGGGATAGAAGCGCGGTTGTTCCGCAGCCTGATTCGACCAGCGGGCCGCAGCCACGTTGGGTGCAAAGCTGACAACGGTCGTATTCGGATAGTAGTGGCTGAGGATCTGAAGGAACGAGGCTCCGTCAAGCGCCATCGCTTTCGCTCCGGCCTGGCAGAGCCCAATGCCGTGTCCCTGGCCAGTTCCCGCCAAGGTAACGTGGTCGCCCTCCTGTTTGATGGTGAAATTGTTCCTTTGAATTACGTCCCAGCCCACGCGACGAGATAGATCTAAACGCGCATTCTCGTTAGAGCGTAGCAGTGCGGAAGCGCTTCCGCAGAGATCCGACTCTGCCAATGGGTGGGGTGCTCCCGGCAAAACTTGCGGTCGACGGAATAGTACGGATAGGAGGCGGCCGGGAGTCCGACCTCTGCGGGCGTGCGTGTCTGACCACGGCAACTACGGGTGTACATAGCGGGGAAAGGGTGAGAGTTGTAGGTCATGACCATTCCACGGGTGTCGGAGGTGGCCTTGGCAGGCGGACGTTCAGGGGCCGGAAGCTCGCGCAGGAACTGACAGTGTGTGGTGTCGCAGAAATCGAAATCGCGGCGTAGACCAGAACGCCTCGCTTCCGAGTGCCAATCAGAAGATGTCCTGAGGCGTCGGGCAAGATCGCAGTGATCGCGCGGGCGTTCGCATCGTACGGGAAGATCTGACGGAAAGATTGGCCGTCATAGGCAAGTATTCCGGCTTCACTCGTGGCGAGGACAAGTTCCGGCGTGTGGGAATCAGCCAGGACCGCAGCGCTAGCGCGATCAGCGGCGATCCAGGGAGCCCGAGCCCGGCGGCAACACGCGGAGGAACGTGCCAGCGGAATCGAATTCGTACTGGTCGCCGGGGGAAGGGGCCGCACCACGAAGCGGATCTGGCGCTCGGCTTGAACCTCTTCGCCAGCCGATCGTAAGACCCGCGAAGCTCGCCAGACGACAAACCCGGCAAGCGCAAGGACAAGCACGAAAGCAGCTGCCACCACCTTGCGAGCCGAGACGAGTGACAAACGAACCATGACTGCCTTCTCGGGAAAGTGAACTATAAACTGCCAACGTACTGCTGAAAATAAAAAGCAAGATACGGTCCAGACTTTCTTCTGAACGTGGGATTGGGTTTAGTAAAGGGTGATGCCCGGTCCGAGTATGTGGAATCGTACACACCGCGTCAGGCGAGACACGGCAGCAGGGTTCGCAAGAGGGTCTGGCCGGGATCAGCTCCGTCATCAGTCCAGCGGGAGTCCAACATAGTTTTCGGCGAGCGCCGTCGAGGCGGCTCGCGAGGAGGTCACATAATCGAGTTCGGCCAGCTGCCGGCGCCGGTCAAACTCGCTATCGCTCTCGAAGCGATGCAACATGTAGGTCATCCACCAGGAGAAGCGCTGCACCTTCCAGACGCGCCTCAGACACGTTTGCGAGTATTGATCGAGCAGATTCTCCTGTCCCGAAGAGTAGAAATGCGCCACGGCGTTGGCGAGAACGCGGACGTCCGCCACGGCCAGATTCAGCCCTTTTGCTCCCGTAGGGGGCACGATGTGCGCCGCATCTCCAGCCAGAAATAGTCTGCCGCACTGCATCGGTTCGACCACAAAGCTGCGCATTCCGGTGATCCCTTTTTGGATGATCGGACCCTCGGTGAGCTTCCAGTCGTCGAATGCCAGACGGGTATGAAGTTCCTGCCAGATTCTCTCGTCAGACCAATTGTCGATGTCGTCGTCCGCGGAGCATTGCACGTAGAGACGGCTGATTTCCGGGGAGCGCATGCTCAGCAGCGCAAACCCACGATCGTGGAGGGCGTAGATCAACTCCGTGGAAGAGGGCGGCGCTTGGGCAACAATTCCGAGCCACCCGAATGGGTAGTCGCGCTCGTACGTGGTGAGAACTCCGGCGGGAATGGAAGGTCGCGAGATGCCGTGATATCCGTCGCAGCCGGCGATAAAGTCGCAGGCCAGTTCATGAGCCCGGCCGATGTGCGCGAATCGGATCTTCGGGTGGGATGTTGTGAAATCGTGGACACTTACGTCTTCAACTTCGAAGAGGATCGACCCTCCGGCGGCGACCCGCGAGCTCACCAAATCTTTGATCAGCTCATGTTGGGCGTAGATCGTAATCCCGCGGCCGCCCGTGAGATCCTTGAAGTTAATGCGATGGCCGTGGCCACCGAACCGTAGCTCAATCCCATAGTGCACAAGGCCCTGTCGCTGCAGCCGTTCGCCGACGCCGGTTTGAGTGAGCAGATCGACTGTACCTTGCTCGAGGACACCCGCCCGCACCCGCTCCTCGATGTATTGCCGGCTGTGGGCTTCGAGGATCACCGACTCGATGCCCTGTAAGTGCAGCAGGTGCGACAAGACCAGCCCTGCCGGCCCGGCTCCAACGATCCCGACTTGCGTTCGCATGATGGAGTATCGCTTCCGCGGCTCGGTTATCTGCGGTGCGTTCTCTCGTCTCGTTCTCGTTCCAGGATCATCTGGTCAAACGCCTGGGGCAGCGACTCGCATTTGGAGTATGGCCCCGGCTTGTATGCTCTCGAGCTGATCCCTGCCTGGGAGAGTTCGGAGATGCCCCAATCCTCACGGTTCGTGAGGTCCCAGAACTTGACCACATCGGCTGCTTCGAAGTCTGCCTTCGCCATCTCATTGGGGTGGAAGCGCCACTCGCACACGATGTCGGTGCGATTGACCGCACGCGGCCAAAGCGTGTGCGTCATCACGTAGTCAGGATGCAAGCTCAGGAGAAGGTTTGGATAAATCGCGTAGTAGTACACTCGCTTCCTCTCTGCCTCGGTGAGTCCGGGCAGGTACTCACGCCGATGTTTGCCATCCAAGCTCATGGTCTCGGCGCCCCCTTGGAAATCCATTGACCCTCCGATATACGAGCGGTGGGGCTGATCGTTTTCGCCCGACAAGTAGTCCGTTATGGCACTGAGCGCGGGATGCAGAACCGGGCAGTGCAGACACTCGTTATAGTTCAGGATGATCAACTTCCAGTTGGCCTTCACGGTGTACTCGATGCGCTTGTAGAGGCGCAGGTCCCCCATGCCCCAATGCGCGAACTTCTCAGGCAAATCGTCTAATTGCGCCCGCAGGGATTCAGGGTGTTCACTGAGGTTTGCGAAAATATGCCCATCCCACTCGCCGACGTGCACTCGGTTCAGAGGATAATCCTCGCGGCAGAAGCCTTCGTGCATGTGGGGAGCGCCGATAAGGCGGCCATCGAGACCATATGTCCATCCGTGATAGCCACACTGGATGCGTCCGGCAAAGCGTCCCTCCGCGGTCGTGCAGATCCGGGTGCCGCGATGGCGACACACATTGAAGAAGGCTCGGACCGCGCACTTTTCGTCGCGCGTGACAATGATGCTTTCCGCCGCCAGTTCCCGCAGGAAGTAGTCGCCCGGGTTGGGGATTTGGTCGGACCGTCCCATGCAAACCCACGTTCGGCAAAAGAAACGCTCGACTTCTTCGCGAAAGATCTCCGAATTAGTGTAGTACTTCGCCGGCAAGGTGGTTGCGACGTGGTCCAGATGAACCTCCATGTGGCGTGCCCTCCTCAGGGGCAGTAACTACGGCGCAGGAATTATGCCACGAGCGCAGACTTCGATTGCGCGGGGCCGCTGCTACCTGGAGGCAGCGGCAGCGGCCTGGATTCGCTGCAACATTTCTTCCAGTTCTTTGCGGGAGAAGAACCGGCCTGCCAAGACAACACCATCGATCTTCTGGGTGTTGTGGATGTCGTCCAGCGGATTCGCATCGAGAAGCACGAGATCGGCAATCTTGCCTGCTTCCACAGTGCCGAAATCTTCAAGTCGCCCGAGGAACTGTGCGGGATTTCGGGTGGCGGTTTGTAGCGCCTCCATCGGCGTGAAGCCTGCCTTCACGAAGAATGCCAGTTCCTCGTGCAGGCTGAAGCCAGGAAATACGTGAACTCCTGCGGCCGTGTCTGTCCCGGCGAGGAATGGCACCCCGGCACGATGCATCTGGTCGACGATTTCCAGTTCCATCTGTACGAACCTTTCTCGTATCGGGGCGGGGTCCGTGTCCATATCCTTCAAGATGTCCTTGGTAAACATCGGCCAGGTGCGATCCTTCCAGGCGGCTGGTGCGTATTTCGCGATTGGGTCGTGAGTGAAATTGCTTTCATCGATCAGCCACTGCCCGTGTTCCCAGACTAGCGTGGGCACTTGCCACGTCTGATTCTTGGCGAGGAGCGCGATTAGGGAACTCGCTCGCGACTTGTCGTAGGTTGCGACAAACCGCCCCGGCCCTTTGGGTCCTTTCATCAGGGCATCTTCTACGGAGGAGCATCCCTCGAAGATTCCGGTCAAGTGCTCGATGCTGTGTTGGCCGGCATTCGAAGCTTCGCTTGCGCGCACAGTATCGGGCACGTGTCCCACAAATGGAATGCCAAGTTTTTTCGCTTCGTCGGCTGCGGCGAAGTAGCCGTCTCTCGGAATTAGAGACTGGATCTTGATGAAATCGGCGCCATCACGCTTGAGCTCGTCGACGATCTTTCTGGCGTCCGCGGCATCCTTGACCGGCGCAGAACTGGGAAAGCGGGGCACCGGACCGTCCAGCATGGGCCCGGCGATGACCAGTCGAGGGCCTAACAGCTTTCCGGCCGCGATCAGCGAACGCCAGGAGCGCAGAGTCTCGAGGTCGCCACCCATATCCCGCACACCGGTGATTCCGTTCGCCACAAACAGCGGGAGAATTACGCGCTCATCCTTGGGAATCCAGTCGCCAAAGACCATGTGGACGTGCATGTCCCACAGGCCCGGGATCAGGTATCGCCCGCCGCCGTCGACGACTTGCGCGCCTTTTGGGATTGGAGAAGAGCCGCTTTTCGCGATGCTCTGGATGCGCCCTGAGCGGATGGCGACGGCCATATCGGACTGGCCTGGCCTGCCAGTTATGTCGATGACGTTCACGTGGTTTAGAACCAGCAATGATTGGGCGGGAGCGCAAGGTGGAAGGCATAGCAACCACGCGAGCGCCGGGAATGAGAATACCCTCGAGATGATCGGCACAAATTGTTCTCCGCGTACGGGGTGAGTGCGAGAGAGGCGTCAGTCCTGGGAAAGGATCACGGCGCTATAGGGTCCTAAGCCTACACTATCGCTCACCGGCATCGAGTCCTGCGGACCGCCATCGGTGTTGGTATCGAAACTCGGCCAGTTTCCGAACGCCGCGTCGTAACCGGACCAATCGCTATTGAATCGCACCCGCCACAAGCCCCCTCGGGGGAAGCCGATGCGATAACTCGCGTAGCCTCGGTTGGCGAAGTTGAGCACGATCACGACGTCATCGCCGTTGCCACCCTGATCCCAGCGATGAAATGCGATCACCTTGTCTGCGTTGTTGACGTGAAACACGTTCACATTTTCTCCCCGCAGGCCGCGGGAATTGTTGAACCAGTTCCGGCGCAGGTGAATCAGGTCGCGATAGAGCTGGGTGATGCCGGGAAACTTCGCAGCGTTCGACCAGTCCAGTTCCTTGTCGTCGTCGAAATAGCCCCATGACAGGAATTCCTGCCCCATGAAAATCATCGGGATCCCGGGCGCTGTGAAAACGACGGCCGCTCCGAGGGTTGAACGTTTTTTCGAATACCAGCTGTCCGCATGGGCAGGCCAGATCATCTCGGGTACACGCTGTTGCCCATTGGAATCCGCGTCATGAGATTCGGTGAAAATCACCCGTTCGAATGCACGACCGTTATACTTCTGGGCAATCACGTTCTGCAGCGCTATCATGTCACGCGCATTATCATCAGCGGCGATGATGGCGTCACGTATCCTCCACAGGAAGTCCGAGCCCCACTGCGCGTCAAAGCCTGCGCCGCCTGCGCCCACATCTTTGGTAATCCACTCGTTGTCTTTGAGATCCTCCGCGATCGAGATCTTCCAGGGTTGTCGCTGTGCAAGAAGCGAGTTGATCCACTGCAAGATACTCCAGCCGTCCGGGATATCGTCCGCGGGGTCATTGTTCTGGTCTTTGACGTTGCGGATGGAGCCGACCGAGTCCCAGCGCAGACCATCAGCAAAACGCTGCTCCAGCCAGCGCAGGGCATTGTCACGGAGATACTGGCGCACCTCTCCCCGGCCGTAGTCGAAGCGAGTCTCGCCCCATGCCGTCGTACTCCGCCAATCGTTATAGAAATAAATTCCGCCCTTGCTGTTCTGAGACCAACCGTCGAACTCCCACATGTCGGCAGCTGGAACGCCCAGGTGGTTGTAGACCACGTCGACGATGACGCCAATTCCGCGCTGGTGAGCTTCGTTCACAAACTGGCGAAACCCATCCGGTCCACCGAATTCATCTTCCACCGCGAAAATGTAGGCCGGGTTGTAACCGCCGGATATGTCGCCCAAGAATTCACCCAGGGGCATTACTTCGATGGCGTTAATGCCGAGATCGCGCAGATAGTCGAGCTTCGTGATCACAGACGAAAACGATCCGGTGCCGTCATAACCGCCGCCGTATAGGAACGTGCGGACATGCATCTCGTAGATGACCAACTCATTCCACGGTGGAGTGGAATAACCGGGTGTGGTGTAGGCTTCGTCCGATGTTGCGATCAGACCGTTCAAGTTACCGCTGGCGTCGTGAATGATGGACCGGGCGTAGGGGTCCATGCGCCAGGGTGGTCTGGCCGTGGATACTACAAATTTGTATTGCTGGCCGACTCGCGCGGATGCCAGATCCACCGACCAGAAGTCGTTGCCCTCCGGGAACAAAGGATCGGCCGAGTCCGACCACGCGTTGAATTCGCCCGCGACGGCCACGGCGCTCGCAAACGGAGCCCAAACCCGGAACGTTACCCCCGAATCGTTCGCATCGGAGTAAGGCGTCGCTCCCATGAAAGGACGTTGTGAGGGTGGCATGGGACCTCCTGAGGAAGGTGAACCGCTCGGACCGAGGTAGGTTGGGCGCCACAATCAAAGTAGCATATTGCGGGTTACCAGTGAGGAGAGGTCCTGGGAGTATGTCAGAGGGCAGTGCCGATAGTGTGTGCTGAGTAAGGTAACCAGTAGCCCGTCCGTGCCATTCCCAAGTTGTCTGCCCAGTCGTAGCCTTAACACCGAGCAGCACTTGGGGGAGGGCTGTTCAGGCGAGCGTCCCACGACTCTATTGAGTCTGGGACGTTTCGTTTTGCAGATTTCCCACTTGCTCAGCACCGCGCAAGCCGGTGAAGTTAACGCGGGCAGCAGCCTAACGGATCATCCGATGGATAAAAAGCGTGTAGATCGATTCAAGAAACTGCTCTTGGCGCGGCGCGAAGAACTGTTGCGCAGTATTGCCCAAACGCAGGAAGAGGGCCGAACCATGCAGCAGTCCTACGGACCGGACGAGGGCGACCGGGCCAACAGTTCTTTGGACAAGGAACTGCTATTCCACCAAACCACCCATGCGCGGGGTTTGTTAGGAGCGATCGATGCCGCTCTCGCCCGTATGGGAGATGGCACCTTTGGTCAGTGCATGGTGTGCGACGAAGAAATCGGACCTAAGCGATTGGAGGCGCTTCCCTGGACTCGCTACTGCATCGCCTGTCAGGAGAGCGCGGAAAAAAAGCGGTAGAAATTTTAAAGGCTGTGACATTGGTTATGCTCTAGCTGCCTGCTCCTGCGAGGGAGCGCAACAGCGTGGAGGCATGTACCGTCACAGCCCTTGATGCGATCACCGCTTTCGCGGTCCCAAACCCCAACTGCCCCTCGCAGAGCCGTCGGTTTTTTCAGGTCTGGTCGCCCTCCGAGTTACCCCGGCTGGCTGATCACCCAGCTTAGTTTGGACTGGCCAAGGTTTAATTTGGGCCAACCCTTTCAGCCGTCGACGCACGCGAAAGTAAACGCTAGGTTAAAAAATGTCAATGCCGCTTTTCGGTGCATGGTGTGAATATTCTGTGGTGAATTCAATATGTCGCAAGCACTTGATCAATTGGCGTTTATACGTCTGACGGACGAATTCATCCGGCTTTTCCACACGCGATTCACAACCGTACAACAAATCGCCCAAAGCACTTTTCTTGATGGAATCAAGCTTGGGGCTTGACGGAAACGTGTTTCTTCCTCATTTTGGAGACATACAGATGTCGGATTTGGTGGCCTATGTCGATGGCGGGTCTCTGGGTAACCCGGGGCCCTCTGGTATTGGGGTTGTCATTGACGATCCGCGAGGCGGCAGGATCAGAATTGCCAAGTGGATTGGGCGTCAGGACAACAACGTCGCCGAGTACCTCGCCCTTCTGGAAGCGCTTCAGTGTGCAGTAGCCTTGAACGCCAGAGCAATTCACGTGTATTCCGATTCAGAAGTGGTAGTCCGCCAGATGACGGGCCAATATAGTTGCCGCAGCCCACGACTCTATTCCTTGCATTGGATCTGCCGGAAATTGACCCGATCTCTTGCGTTTTCCATATCGCACGTTCGTCGGGAACACAATGCCGAGGCCAACCATTTGGCCAGCACGGCAGCCCGCAACGAGCCCGCGTCCGGCGCGGATGGCGTGGCTCACGCCGCCCTGTAACCGCCCGCTAAAGGTTCCACAAGTCCGCTCTTCGTTCCTCTCTGCCCGGCTCTGGCGCAAGCTATAATCGGTGCCTCGTTCCAATCACTCGTCTGGGATCAGCATGAGCGGTACGGACCACAAGGATCGCGAACTCGGGATGCATCGAAAGATCTCCCGGCGGGATTTTCTGAACGGAATAGCGATCACTATCGGGGGGTCTCTTGCGGCGCAACCGTTGTTTGCCTCATTCCTCCCTGGAGAATTCGCGCCCGAGAAGGCCGCCGACTACTACCCTCCCGCATTGATCGGGATGCGGGGGAATCATGACGGGACTTTCACCTACGCTCATGGCCTCCGCGACGGAGAGCAGTGGGACTCCGAAGGAGCGCCCACTAAGACCGGGGAAACCTACGACTTGGTGGTCGTGGGAGGCGGAATCAGCGGGCTGGCGGCTGCGTACTTTTACCGTAAGAGCGCGGGAGAGAAGGCTCGTATCCTCGTGCTCGACAACCACGATGATTTTGGCGGCCACGCCAAGCGTAACGAGTTCAGTTCCGGTAGTCGCAGGCTGCTCAGCTATGGCGGTACCCAGTCCATCGAGAGTCCCGGCCGATACAGCAAAATTGCGCAAGGTGTCCTGACCGACCTTGGTATCGATACCGAGCGTTTCTATAAAGCCTACGATCAAAAGCTTTATGAGAAGCTGGGCACGGGTGTCTTTTTCGATCGCGAGACGTTCGGGGAAGATCGCCTGGTTCCGGGTCTGGGATCGACACCATGGCAGGAATTCATGGCCAAGGCTCCGCTTAGCGGCGAGGTGCGTCACGACATTGCACGCGTCTATACGGAGAAGGTGGATTACTTGCCCGGCCTTTCTCCTGACCAGAAGAGGGCCAGGCTCAGCAAGATCAGCTACGCCGACTTCCTCACAAAGATCTGCAAAGTTCACCCCGACGCCCTCAGGTTCTTTCAGAGCTACCCGAATGACTTGTTCGCGGTAGGGATCGACGCCGTATCGGCCCTCGCTTGTTATGAAGCGGGAGATGATTACGGTGGGTTTACCTACGCCGGTTTTGCAGGAATGGGTATAGGCGAGGACCCAGGCAAAGAAGAGCCGTACATATTCCATTTTCCGGACGGGAACGCGTCGATTGCACGGTTGCTGGTGCGATCGTTGTTGCCGGACGCGATCCCGGGACACTCGATGGAAGATGTGGTCACCGCGCGAGCCGACTACAGTCGCCTCGACCGCGAGGGGGAACTGGTTCGCGTTCGATTAAATAGCACCGTGGTCCACGTTGGACATGTGGGGAACGAAACGTCGAAGCAGAAGGACGTGGAAATTGCTTATATGCGCGGGAAGCAGTTGGCGAGTGTTCGAGCCAAGGATTGTGTGCTCGCTTGTTACAACGGCATGATCCCTTACCTTTGCCCCGAACTGCCCGACAAGCAGAAAGAGGCGCTCTTCTATCTGGTGAAGGCGCCTTTGGTGTACACCCATGTCGCGATCAAGAACTGGTCAGCGTTTCAGAAACTGGGGATCCATCAGATCGAGGCGCCGGGCAGCTATCACCCTTACGTCGCCCTCGATTTTCCCGTGAGTCTCGGACAGTATCGGTTTCCGAGCAAGCCCGAAGAGCCGATGGTCCTGTTCATGCTCCGGACGCCTTGCAAACCGGGACTTTCGCAGCGCGATCAGCACCGTGCCGGCCGCACCGAACTGATGCGTACTCCCTTTTCCGTATTCGAACGGAACATTCGCGACCAACTCGGCAGGATGCTTGGCCCAACCGGGTTTGAGCCCGCGCGCGACATCGACGGCATAACCGTGAACCGCTGGGCTCATGGGTATGCTTACAGCGGCAACTCGCTATTCGATCCGGACTGGGCCGAAGAAGAGAAGCCGTGGGTGCTGGGTCGCAAACGGTTCGGGCGCATCGCGATCGCCAATTCCGACGCCGGCGCCTCCGCTTACACCGACGCGGCGATCGATCAGGCCTATCGCGCAGTTTCGGAACTGCGCTCGTTGCCGGGATAAAGTACACTCTCCGTTTGGTTGTTGAGTTCTAGCACGGGACTTGGCTGTGTTACCGCACAATTTCTTTTCAACTCAAGAACAAACCATGGACTTGCTGGATCCACTTTTTGGTTCGGTGGAAGTCAACTCGATCTTCTCCGATCGCTCTCGCTTGCAGGGGATGCTGGATTTCGAGGCGGCCCTCGCTGCGGCTGAAGGGCGAGTTGGCGTTATTCCGGAATCCGCTGTTGCTCCGATTACGGCCAAGTGCCGGGCTGACTTGTTTGACTTGAGTGCGCTGGCCGAGGCGTCTGTGCAGGCCGGCAACCTTGCCATCCCGATGGTGAAGCACTTGACTGCCTTGGTCGGCAAGGACGACGCGCAGGCCATGCGTTACGTCCATTGGGGGGCGACCAGTCAGGATGCCATCGACACAGGTCTGATCCTCCAGTTGCGCGTGGCGTTGGCGTTAATCCGCGCCGATCTCGGGCGCTTGCGCGATGTGCTGGAGAATCTGGCGGAGGCCCATCGCGCAACTCCAGTGGCAGCGCGTACCTGGATGCAGCACGCTGTGCCGACGACATTCGGACTGAAAGCCGCAGGTGCGTTAGACGCCCTGACGCGTCACAGAGCCAGGGTCCGTGAAACAAAGCGGAGGGTTTTGGTTGTGCAGTTCGGTGGCGCCGCAGGCACGCTCGCAGTTCTGGGCGCGCGCGGATTGGATGTAGCGAAGGCCTTGGCCGAAGAACTGCGCCTGGAACTGCCCGCGCTTCCATGGCATGCACACCGTGACCGGGTCGCGGAAGTTGCGACCACACTGGCCCTGCTGACGGGAACGCTGGGAAAGATCGCTCGTGACCTCTCTCTGCAGATGCAGACCGAAGTTGGCGAAGTATTTGAACCATCTGGAGAGGGTATGGGCGGATCTTCGACCATGCCTCACAAACGCAACCCCGTTACGAGCGCGGTTGTCCTCGCCGCGGCGAACCGGGTTCCCGCGCTCGCAGGCGCCATGCTGGCCGCGATGCCCCAGGAACACGAACGCGGCTTGGGTGGGTGGCATGCAGAGTGGCAGACCTTGCCCGAAATCGTCCGATTGTGTGCGGGAGCCCTTCACCGTCTGGCGGATGCGGTTGCGGACCTTGAGGTTGATCCCGAGAGGATGCAACAGAATCTCGAACTGACTCGCGGCCTGATTTATTCGGAGGCTGTGGCCGCAGCCCTCGCTGCTCACACCGGCAAAGGCGCGGGGCACGAGGTCCTCGAAGCGGCATCGCGCAAAGCGATCGCCGACAGCAAGCATCTGCGCGAAGTGCTCGCCGCCGACCCGGAGGTGACTCGACACCTCGACCCCGCCGAACTCAACCGACTGTTTGACCCGTTGGGATACACGGGCGCCGCTGGCCATTTTATCGATCGTGCCATTAAAGCCAGCAAGAATGACCCAGAAGAGGGTGAGTAACCCCATGCCATTCCTGGACGTGAATCGTGTTCGCATCCGCTACGAATGGTCTGGGCCCGAGGCTGCCCCTGTGCTGGTTTTTTCGAATTCGCTAGGGACGGATCTTGCGATGTGGGATTCTCAGGCGGCGCTATCGCGGGATTTCCGCATCCTGCGCTATGACACGCGCGGTCACGGTTGCTCGTCCCTGCCCCCAGGTCCTTACACTCTTGATCAGCTTGCGAACGACCTAATCGGCCTACTCGACCAGCTGGAACTGGAGCGTGTTCATTTTTGCGGTCTGTCGATCGGCGGGATGACGGGGATGGCTTTGGCGCTACGCGCGGCACAACGTCTGCGTAAGGTCGTACTGTGTAACACTGCGGCTAAAATCGGGTCCCCCGAAATCTGGAATTCACGGATCGAAGCGGTTCGTAAGGGTGGCATGCAGAGCGTCGTGCCCGGAATTCTGGAGCGCTGGTACACGGCGGCGTTTCGTTCAGCATCGCCCGAGGCCGTCGAATCCACTCGGCGCACGCTTCTGAGCACGCCGGTGGAAGGCTACGCGGGCTGTTGCGCCGCCCTGCGCGATGCGGACTTACGAAACGATATCGCCGGCATTCGCCTTCCGGTCCTGATCGTCGCCGGCGCTCACGATCCTGCTACCACTCCCGCCGATGGGCATTTCCTTGCCGAAAGAATTGCCGGGTCCCGGTATGTGGAACTGCGGGCTGCGCACTTGTCGAACATCGAAGCTTCCGACGCATTTACGATGGAACTGTCGGCCTTTCTGAAAGCCTGAGGAGCCTGCATGGATGATCGCGAGCGGTACAAAGAAGGGATGACGGTACGCCGGGCAGTTTTGGGGGATGAGCACGTGGGCCGGACCCTCAAGAACGCGAACGAGTTCAATCGAGATTTCCAGGACCTCATCACACGCTATGCCTGGGGAGAAGTCTGGGCGCGCCAAGGGCTGCCGCGACACTCGCGCAGCTTGATCACGCTTGCCATGCTGGTCGCCCTAAACCGCGCAGATGAGCTCCGAATGCACGTTCGCGCCGCCTTAAACAACGGCGTGACCCGCGACGAGATCAAGGAGGTCCTGTTGCAGAGTGCAATCTATTGCGGCGTGCCTGCGGCAAATGCCGCTTTTCATGCCGCTGAGGCTGTCTTTGCGGAAATGGACGGTCAACGCTAAGCACGCGTGGAAACTCATGCTGACAAATCGAAAATCGATACGTGTGGAATGGGGCGATTGCGACCCGGCCGGCATCGTGTACTACCCTCGCTACTTTGCCTACTTCGACAACTGCACGGCCGCCCTATTTGAAGCAGCCGGATTGCCCAAACAGGAAATGTTAAAAGCCTATGGAATCGTCGGCATCCCGATGGTCGACACCCGCGCTCGGTTTCTAGCGCCTTCGCGATTCGGAGAGGATGTGATCATCGAATCCACGATTGCGGAATGGCGCAACAGCAGCTTCGATGTGCGGCACAAGCTGTTCAAGGGGGATGCGCTCGCGGTTGAATGTTTCGAGACTCGAGTGTGGGCCGTTCGATCACAGACGGACGTAGGAAAAATTGAAGGCCGAGCCGTCCCGCAGGAGGTAATTGCCAGATTCACACCCACCACCAAAGACTGATCGCGCGGTTGAGTTGCTTGGGCGACGGTGTGTTGAATTCTTCCACAATCTCATTCCCGCTTTGACCCGCTGCCCTCGTCTCTCGTGATGGCCAACACCACCCTGACCAGCCGTGATCGTCACAGCTTCCGTTCCTGCAATGCTTTATTAGACCTAGAGAATCGGTGCTGCGTTTTGCCGGTGGCTGGTGGGGGATCGTGGGCAGACCCAGCTGCTGACAAAGGAAGTAGCAATGGAGAAGGATTTGCTGATGAACTCAAGAGTCCCGAACCTCGATAAAGTGAAAAGCGAGTTGTCGTCCGTTTGTACGGTATGCGGGAACCCGGCCACTTGTTTCGTAGACCGCGAACCGAGTTGCTCCGGGCACATCGAACAAGTCTATGAGCACCAAGTGGAGGACTACGCCAGCCGTCACCTGCTCGACGATGAATGGTGAAAAGTCCCAGGGATCCAGTCGGCGAGCAGCAAAAAATTCGATTTTGCCAAACGATGCCCTGATGTTGCCTATCCCTGCCGCCCAACTTATACTTCCGCATGGGTTCGGCCTCGTTGGATCGCTTCGCCTCATCGAAGCTATCGAATTACAGGATTGATGGCGCCTATGACGAAATGTTCGAGGCGCTAGATCAACCCCGGAGCCATTACCTTCCGCTCCTCGAAACCCTGACATCGTTGCCCGGCGACGAAATTCGTCGCCGCAAGCATTCAGCCGACCTATCGTTTCTGAATCAGGGCATTACGTTCACCGTCTACGGCAGGGAAGAGGGAACGGAACGAATCTTCCCATACGACCTTCTGCCGCGAATCGTCACCAGCACGGAATGGACACATATCGAACGTGGCCTGACCCAACGGATCACCGCACTCAACCTGTTTCTCCGTGATATCTACAACGAAGGCCGAATCCTCTCCGACGGCGTAGTGCCTCGGGAGATCGTATACAGCTGCAAACACTTTCGGCGGCAGATGCGGGGATTGCAGGTGCCCCGCAATGTTTACATCGCGGTTGTCGGGTCCGATCTAATCCGCCTGCCGAGCGGCGAGTTTGTTGTTCTCGAGGACAACCTGCGCGTGCCCAGCGGCGTGTCGTACATGCTGACCAATCGCCGAGTGATGAAGCGGATCTTCCCGCAACTGTTTCAGCGGTATGGCGTGCGCCCGATCGAGCATTATGCGCAGGCACTGTTGAATACCCTACGCTCGCTGGCGCCTGACGGCAGGGCCGAGCCCACGATCGTCCTGCTGAGTCCGGGGGTTTTCAACTCTGCTTATTTCGAGCACGCATATCTGGCCCGCCAGATGGGGATCGAACTCGTCGAGGGGAGGGATCTGGTCACGCATGACAACGTTGTCTACATGCGCACGACCACGGGCCTCCGCCGGGTGGACGTGATCTACCGGCGTGTCGACGACGACTTCATTGATCCGCTCGCGTTCCGACCGGACTCAGTTCTCGGCGTGGCTGGCTTGTTCAATGCTTACCGGGCCGGGAACGTAACGCTTGCCAATGCTTTTGGTACCGGGGTTGCCGACGATAAGGCTTTGTACGCTTACGTGCCGAAGATTGTGAAGTACTACTTGGAAGAAGATCCAATCCTGAACAACGTTGAAACCTATCTGCTCAACGATCCTTCTCAAAGAGACTACGTTCTTCAGAATCTCGACAAACTGGTGCTAAAGGCCGTCGGCGAATCGGGTGGCTACGGTATGCTGATCGGACCGCACAGCACGGCGGAGCAGCGGGAAGAGTTCCGGCAGCGCATCCTGGCCGATCCCCGCAACTACATAGCCCAGCCCACCATCTCGTTTTCGCGGGCGCCTTGCTTCATCGACGATGCGTTAGAGCCCCGCCACGTGGACCTTCGCCCTTACGTGCTGTTTGGCGACAAAGTCACGGTGGTTCCTGGGGGGCTGACGCGGGTCGCTCTGAAGAGGGGATCGCTGGTAGTGAACTCGTCGCAAGGCGGGGGCAGCAAAGATACCTGGGTACTTAACCAATAGCATGCTTTCAAGAGTCGCCGACAACCTGTACTGGATGAGCCGCTACCTTGAACGTGCGGAGCATACGGCGCGCATCCTCGACGTGAACCTGAACCTGATGCTCGATGAGTCGGCTTCGGGAGTGGATCGCCGCTGGCAGCGGGTCCTGGCTGCGCTCGGCAATCCGCGGGATCTCGCTTGGAGCGGAGATGCGTACCAGATCGCGCACGTTTTGACGTTCGACTCGAGCAACCGCTGCTCGATTACGCACTGTATCAACGCTGCACGCGAAAATGCGCGCCAGGTACGCGAGGAGACCAGTTCTGAACAGTGGCAACGTGTGAACCAGTTGTTTCACCAGGTGGCCCACTATAACCTCACCGAGAGTCTCGACGTGCTGCCCTCAGAATTCCTTTTCGACGTGATTGAGGGAGTACATCTTTTCCAGGGTGTCACCGACTCGACCATGAGTCACGGAGAAGGATGGCATTTCATCCAGGTGGGGCGCTACATCGAGCGAGCCGCGGCGACTGCCAGTCTTCTGAACCTGTACCGCAAGGAATTCTGGGGGCAGAGCGGGAACTTGCCCGAAGGGAATGAATATCTGGAGTGGGTTGGCCTGCTACGTTCCTGCACGGCTTTCGAAGCCTACTGCAAGGCTTACACGGCGGATGTGAATCCAGACAAGATTCTCGAATTCCTTCTGCTGAATCCGGAGTTTCCACACGCTGTTCGATACTCCATCGATTGCCTCCAGTCCGCGTTGGACGCAATCCATGGGGAAGGAGGGAAGCGCCGGGCCGCGCCCCTGACGCGATTGGCAGGTCGCCTTCAGGCGTCGCTGGGTTTCGGTCAGATCTCGGAAATTCTCTCGGAAGACGTTGGCGATTACCTGCAAGGGATTCTTTATCAGTGCAGGGACATTCACCAGATGATTTACGAGCTGTATATCAACTACTCCATCCAGACAGCTTTGGCAGGCTAGCGCACACCATGTTCTATTCGATCCGGCATCTCACCAAGTTCCGATACGCGTCCCCGGTCAGCGAAAGCGTCATGGAGACGCGGATGCACCCTCGCAGCGATGGGAGCCAGAGGTGCCTCACGTTTCATCTGTCGGTTAGCCCTCGCTGTCGCGCGTTTTCTTACCGTGACCATCTTGGGAATAATGTGCACCACTTCGATATCCCTGGCCAGCATTCCCAGTTGGTAATAATTGCCGAGGCTCTCATCGATCTGCAGCATCCGACTCCGGTTCCGGCTTCGCTCACACCGGACGCTTGGGCGGAACTCGATGCGCTGGTCATGAACGGAGACTACTGGGAGATGCTGCTTCCCAGCGAGTTCGCCCACCCGACACCGTCTCTCCTCGAACTGGCGAGGCAATTGAACGTGTGCCGCCGTGACGATCCTCTGCTCGTTCTGCAGGAACTGAACGCGGCCCTGTACGACTTGTTCGACTATGCTCCCAAGAGCACAAAGGTCGATTCGCCAATTGATGAGGCGATTCGGAGCAAACAGGGCGTTTGCCAGGACTTTGCTCACATCATGATCGCCCTGGTGCGAACCGTGGGGATTCCGTGTCGTTATGTGAGCGGCTACCTCCACCGTCGGGTTCAGGATCACGACCGCTCCTCCGAAGATGCGACCCATGCCTGGGTGGAAGCGCTCCTGCCGCAGTTCGGCTGGGTAGGCTTCGATCCTACGAATCATCTGGTGGCCGGTGATCGACATATCCGTACCGCGATCGGGCGGGACTACGCTGACGTGCCTCCCACAAAGGGTATCTTTCGCGGGCAGACCGCGAGCGAGCTGTCTGTGGCGGTCCGGGTCACGTCCTCAGATACGGCTCCGGAGATGGACCAAGGGTTGCCGGTACCGGAGGATTGGTCGGTTCTGGTCGAGAAGGCGCAAGAAGCACCGAAGCCTCCTGCTGCGCCACCTCAACTCGCCCAGCAGCAACAACAACAATAGGCGTCCACAGCTGCTGCGACTCAAAGACGAGAAGTATTCTCGACGTCAAATCGATCCCGTCGACCGTGGTGTAATCGAAACTTCCGATAAGCCGTAACGATAAGTCCGGTTATATAATCAAGCTCGCCCGCCGGAGTTCTCGGATGAGGCGTAGTGTCTGCGCTGCGGCTTCGGTTTTGCAAGGATAGTTTGATGCCGGCGCGCGGCAAGGAAGAAGCTGTAAGTCTCCTCCTGCGAGGCGTGATGCAGATTCGGCCTGGGATCGAGATGGCCAGCCTGTCCGACGTTGGCTGCCAGCGCGAAAACAACGAGGACTCGCTTTCCTACTGGGAACCTCAGAGCGACACGGAGTTTCTCCAGAAGGGGAGACTCGCAGTTGTCGCCGATGGTATGGGCGGCTACGAGGGCGGCCAGGAGGCCAGTCGCCTCGCGGTGGAAACGATCCAGGACGTTTACGATCAAGAACCCGCGAGCGACCCCCGAGGTGCTTTACTCAAGGGATTCAAGACCGCCCACGAACGTATTCGCAAGTATGCTGACGAACATCCGGAGTTCCAGGGTATGGGTACGACCTGTACGGCCCTGGCCCTGAATGATCTCAGTCTTTACTTCGCTCACGTCGGTGATAGCCGGCTATACCTGGTACGGGGAAACACGATCCTGCGCTTGACCCGGGATCACTCCTATGTAGGGAAATTGGTTGAGTCCGGGGTGCTGCGCTCCGACGAGGCGGAGCGTCACCCGCAGCGGCACATTCTGACGGCGGCCCTGGGGGCCGGCTCGGACGTCGAGGCCGAGGCACCCGCCAGTCCGCTCCGGCTCGAAGCCGGAGACGCGTTGGTGCTTTGCACCGACGGGCTATGGAGCCTGGTGCATGAACTGGAGATCCTCGAAATTGTTTCGGGGCGGATTGCCTCAGCGGCCTGCACGGAACTGGTGAAACTGGCGCGTGAGCGCGGCGGCCCTGACAACATCACCGTCCAGATCCTGCGGGTTTCGAGCAACGGGGCGTCCCGCCACTAGTCTCCTCACTCTTGGGCGGCTTTGCGGGTGTCACTCCTGCAGCAAACCATCCCTAACATCTTGAACGGGCAGCAGTTGTTCGCGCTGTCGTATAGCCTCGTGAATGGCCCACTGCCTCCTTGCCAGTGATTCAAATAAACCCTAGTAATTATATCGACTTTTATAGGAATATAGGGGCATGAAGATCTCTCAAAAAGGCCTCTACGCCCTGCAAGCCATGATGATGCTGGCCCGACGTTACAGCCAGGGTGCCATCAAGATTCGCGACATCGCTTACGAAGAAAACCTGCCGGAGAAATTTCTCGAACTGATCCTGCTGGAACTCAAGAACGCCCGCATGGTGGAGAGCGTGCGCGGGGCCAAAGGTGGCTACGCTTTACGCCGCGCCCCATCCGAGATTCACTTGAGCGACATCATTCGCTTGATCGACGGTCCCTTGGCGCCTTTTGGGGACGCGGAGCAGCTTCGGGTTCTCATCGACAAAGATGAGCCTCACCGCGCGCTGTACAAAGTATTTCTGGACGTGCGGGACGCCGCTGCGCACATCCTTGAAAACACGACTCTCGCCGACATAGTAAGTTCTCCCCAGGGTGATGCGGCCAAGCGCAGCAAGAATCAGCGAAAGAAAAAGCAAAAGCAAACGGCAAGCGTTTTGCCGATGGTAGTGAACGGCCCAGGAAACACAGACTAACGCCACAGCCTCCTCCATGAGCTGCTGGCTCCCAACTCTGCAGGCCGAATTGGCGAGGGTGGCAGTTTGAGCTCAGCTTTTTTTTTTGAAACCTGGGCAAGCCATCGTACTTGACCTTCGCCTGACACATGCCTAGTGTGTTGGTATCTCCCGGGGTGCAAGTCGATGATTTCAAGAAGAGACTTCCTGAAGCACGCATCCAAGGCTGCGCTGGCCGCGTCCGCTGCACAGCCGATGCTGGCTTGGGCGGTTGGAGATTCTGCACTGGCGGTTCCGGGAAAGGAAGGATTGATTGTTCGGTCCTATCGGTTCCTAGACCTTGAAACGCCGGTCGAATTCTTCAACACTTGGATCACACCTGCAGAGCATTTCTTCGTGCGCAATCACATGCACGAACCTGCCACACTCGACCCGTCGGATTGGAACCTGAGCGTCGGCGGAGAGGTGGAGAAGCCGTACACGCTGAATCTTGCGCAGCTATCCAAGCTGGAAACCCATTCCGTGGTAAACACGCTGGAATGCGCGGGCAACGGCCGCGCCTTCCAGAATCCAAAAGTCCCGGGCGTGCAGTGGCAGAAGGGCGCAGTCGGTACAGGACGGTTCACGGGACCGCGGATGCGCGACCTGCTCGAACGGGCGGGAGTGAAAACGACGGGAAAGCATGTGATGTTTCGAGGACTCGATGAAGTCCCAGGCAGAGTTCCTCCATTCATTCGTAGTATTCCGATCGAGAAGGCGATGGACCCTGACACACTCATTGCCACACAGATGAACGGCACCGCGCTGCCCAAGCATCACGGCTTTCCGGCGAGGACTCTCACTCCGGGCTGGGTTGGCGCCGCATCGTGCAAGTGGCTCACTGAGATCAAAGTGCTCGACAAGGAGTTCGAGGGAAACTTCATGAGTCCGGGTTACCGCTGGCCCAACCAGCCGGGAAAACCAGGTGAAGCGGTCAAACCAGAAGACACCCATCCACTGACAGCCCTAAATGTGAAATCACTGATCGCAACTCCGGGTGACGGTTCCACGGTGCGTGCAGGCGTAGTTCGTGTCCAGGGAACGGCATGGGCGGGAGAGGAGAACGTAGTCCGGGTGGAAGTCTCGACGGACAACGGCAGCACCTGGCAGCCTGCGGAGCTAGGCAACGAAAAGGCGCGCTATGCCTGGCGACTCTGGAATTTTCAGTGGAGGGCCAAATCCGGGGATTACGTAATCGCTGTGCGTGCAATCGACAGCCTTGGCCGCACGCAACCCGCGACGCCAGTCTGGAACCCCAGCGGCTACCTCAACAACGCGGTCGATCAGGTGACGGTTCATGTCAAAGCTTAGCTGTGCCGTGGTTGCGTTGGCCGCGCTGCTTGCGGTTCCCATCATGAGGCCGCAATCTGTTTCCAGCTCCGATCTTCCGGAGGGACCGCTACAGGCCAAGGCCATCACCGCGTGCACCGAATGTCACGAAGCGCGCATTATCCTGCAACAGCGCTTGAACAAGGTCGCATGGGCGAAGGAAGTCGACAAGATGATCAAGTGGGGAGCGCTGGTTGAACCACAGGATCACGATCCGCTCATCGACTACCTGAGTACGAACTTCGGTGTCGACAAACCCGAATACGTTGCTGATAGGACCGGCAGCGCCAATCCAAGAAAAACCAAGAAATAGTTCGTCGCCGCTTAACGGCCAACCCAGCGACACTGGCGGGCAGAGGACGCTACGTTGGCGCTGCTAACTTTTTGATTTCTCGTGCCAGCTTGAGTGTAGTGCTGGCGTATGCAGCACTTCTAGTGCATACACGGGTACTGCCGGTTTCAACGCATTCGGGCAGTCACGGACCCAACCGCCGCTTCGAGCGCGCTTTCCAATTCGCGCAGGTGGCGTCCCTGTGTTAAATAGCTGATGATCATCACTCGCAGCACGCTGGAGCCGTTGACCTTCGTGTCGGAGATCCAACGCTGCCCGTCACGAGTCACTTCCTCCGCGATGTCGGCATGAAGTGCGGCCACCTGCTGGGCATCTAGGTCCGTGGATTTCACACGAAAGTTTACGATGGTGAGCATGGTCGGCGCGGCCAGCACAAAGTGCTCGGACCGTTCGACCCATGCTGCGAACTCTCGCGCCAACTGGAGTTGCCGATCGATATGTTCCTCGTAGGCTTTGCGGCCGTGTACCCGAAGCGTAAGCCAAAGCTTTAGAGAGTTCATACGGCGAGTCCACTGGGTGCTGATGCATGAGTTATCGGGGAGCCGCGCGCCGGCAGCTCTCGGCATATAAGGGGACGCGACCGAAAAAGCTTGCTCCAGAGCTTTCGGATGGCGGGTGAGAATCACTCCCGCTGCGAAGGGAACAGCCAGCCACTTGTGCGGGTCGATCGTGATGGAGTCGGAAAGCTCGATGCCCCGAACCAGATCGCGATGCTTTTCTGAGAACACTGCCGAAGCCCCGTAGGCTCCATCTACGTGCAACCAGAGTTCGTGCCGACGACACACCTGAGCAACGGCCACTAGGTCGTCGACGGTGCCGGAACTGGTCGTGCCCGCGGTGGCGACTACGCAAAACGGCATTCGGCCTGCACGGCTGTCTTCCTCGATCGCTCCCTCCAGACTTGCGGGGTCTAATCGCAGCGACTCGTTGACTGAAATCCGCCTTAGACCCTTCCGCCCAATGCCGAGCAGCCCTGCGGATTTATCGAGTGAGTGATGCGACTCGACGGAGGCATAGACGACCGGCTGCGATCCGATCGAGGAGACGCCTTCCTCGATCGCACTTGGAAACTTCGCCGCCATAGCCAGGGCGAGGGCACTAAAGTTGGCTTCATTGCCTCCACTGGTAAAAGTGCCGCCGAAATCCGTATTCCACCCCACGCGTTCTGCGATCCAACGGATCGTTTCGTGTTCGATCTTCGACGCCAGTTGTGAGCGTGCCAACGTAGCGAGCTGTGGGTTGAGCGCTGCAACCAGCGCTTCGGCGAGAAACCCCATGTAAGTCGGTGTGGGATTCATCAACCCGAAGTAGTTGGCGGCTGGAACGTGAAATCCGTTGTCCACCATCTCGCGGAAGACGTTGTCGAGAGCATCGAGGGGGTCCTCCCCGAGTTCGGGCAATGGATCGTCCAAGACGCCGAAAGTCCGTCGATCGGCGGGAAGCTGGACTGTCCGGTTCGGAAGGGAAGCGAAGTATTGGTCGACATGGTCAATCAGGCGGTAACCGAGCTTGCGGCGAGTCGGTGAGTCGAAGTCGAAATTCATGGAGATTGGATTCCGGCTTCTGGGAAAAGAAGCGAATCATCTATCCGGATCTGGACCACACCAGATCGTCCCAGTGAAATCCCAATCCCGAGGAGACAAAACACCCGACTGTTTGTAGCTGTGGTGAGATTCAACGGGAAGTTTGCAACCGTAAGAACCGCGGGAAAGCCCGTACTATTTTTCTCCCAGGTTGTCCGCGCCTTCGGTGTCGGTCGACCTTTCCGGCCGCAACAACGGGAACAGAATCACGTCACGAATCGTTTGCGAGTTCGTTAACAGCATAGCCAGCCTGTCGACACCAACGCCGACTCCTCCGGTAGGCGGCATACCGTAGGAAAGCGCGCGGATATAGTCCTCGTCCATTTGGTGAGCTTCCTCGTCACCGCGAACTCGTTCTTTGAGTTGCTCCTCGAATCGTTGGCGCTGGTCCTCCGGATCATTGAGTTCGCTGAACCCGTTGGAAATTTCCATTTGACCGGCAAAAATCTCGAAGCGCTCCACCCAGTCGGGCTCGTCGGGCTTCTTCTTCGACAGAGGCGACACTGCTACCGGGAACTCGTAGACGATCGTCGGCTGCAGCAGATGCTCCTCGGCCACGGCTTCGAATAGATTTGCGATTGTCTTGCCGGTCGGCTCGCTAGGGTCATACGCCATGTGACTGCCGGCGGCGTTATAACGAGCCACAAGGGTTCGAACCGAGTCGTTTGAAGCAAAGTCGCACATTTCCGGTTTGGCTCCAGCCTTCTCTGGCCAGAACTGGATGATCGCCTCGCGCATGGTCATGCGCCGCCAGTTGGAACTGGCCCAGTCGATTTCCTGGTCTCCCCATTTCGCCTGGGTAGTGCCGTTGACGTCCTTGGCGGCTTGTTCGAGCAGGTTCTGGGTCAGGTCCATCATGTCGTGGAAATCTGCATATGCCTGGTAGTACTCGAGCATGGTGAACTCGGGATTCCAGCGCCACCCTAGTCCCTCATTGCGGAAGTTTCGGTTGATCTCATACACCCGGTCGAACCCCCCGACCGTGAGCCGTTTCAGGTAAAGCTCCGGAGCGATTCGCAGGAACAAATCGGTATCCAGCGCGTTGTGATGCGTCTTGAAGGGCTTGGCCACGGCGCCACCGGCGATGGCGTGCATCATGGGGGTCTCGACTTCGATAAACCCCTGCGAGTCCATGGAATGCCTCAAGGACTGCACGAGCTTGCTCCGTTTCAGAAAAACCTCGCGCACCTCGGGATTCATCACCAGGTCTACATACCGCTGGCGATAGCGCAGTTCGACGTCGGTCAGCCCATGCCACTTTTCAGGCAAGGGAAGCAGATCCTTGGAAAGGAACGTAATCTCCTCCACGTGGACGGTAAGCTCCCCAGTACGGGTACGGAAGAGGTAGCCGCTGGCGCCGATGTGGTCGCCCAGGTCGAGGAGTTTGTAGAGCTCAAATCCCTTGTCTCCGACCGCGTCTTTCTTTACGTAGATCTGGAGACGTTGTCCGCCCTGCTGGAGATGCGCGAAGGCAGCCTTGCCCATCAAACGCAGCGCCATGATGCGCCCGGCCACCCTCACCGTGACGCGGGGATTCTCCAGTTGCTCGGCGGTCTTGTCGGAGTAGTCCGCCAGCACCTGCGGGATGGTGTGAGTGAAATCGTAGCGGCTCGGATAGGTCTCCTGACCGAGGGCTTCAATCTGCTTCAGTTTTTTCCGCCGTAGTTCGTAGATGTTTTCGTCGAGGGCCAAATCGATCCTTTTTTATTGATAGCGGCGCGGGTTACGCGGTTCAAGCACATCCCGTGCCAGGAATGATGAACAGTGATTATAAACAAGGGGCAAAAACCCACGCCCCGACGAGCTTGTTAGTCAGATTCGACAATCCCGGTTTGCGCTTAACCCTTGAAGCCGCGCCGCATCAGCGCTACTATTCCCCTTCCCGATTTTCGCTCCGGGAAAGAAGGGTGGCGCGAGGGAAGCCATTGCCTCAGAACTACGTCCCCGTCTTTATTTTCATTGCGGTCGTCGGAACCCTCATTCCAATTACACTTCTGCTGACGAAGTTGGTTCGGCCTGACAACCCGCAGCGCGAGAAACTGCTTCCTTACGAATGCGGCATTGATCCAGTCGACCGCGCCCGCGGACGCTACACCGTTCGCTACTACATTGTCGCCATCCTGTTCGTTGTCTTCGACGTGGAGACCATCTTTCTCTTTCCTTGGGCGGTAAAGTTCAAGTTCTTTGGGCTGTTCGGATTGCTGGAGATGCTGATCTTCCTCGGTATTCTGATCGTCGGTTACATCTGGATCTGGCAGAAGGGCGCGCTGGAGTGGGTGTGACAACTTGCTCCGTCTCCTGTTTTATTATGCCTTCGGTCAGGAGTGCGCGCCGGTGAGGACTACGCTGAGGTAGTTCGCACTCATTGACACAAGAATTTGGGTACTGGTAGAAACTAGGGTTCTTTTTCCAGGTCCGCGACGCCGGAAATCATATTTTCACGATGGCTGAAGAGACCAAATCGGCAGCACCGCCGCCGGAAGGCGATCGCAAACCCGAAGCGGGAAACGCCGCTCCGCCGAGCGTCAATACCAGTCCGGCCCAGGCCCCGGCCGGACAGACTGCGCCCTCTGCGGAGAAACTCGCTGCGCCCGCAACACCTCACAGGGCAGCTGCCCCGGCAAAGCCGGCCGGTCCCGTCCCCGTTCCATGGGAATCGGCGATGATCACCAAGCTAAAAAGCCAGTTTGGTTCGGGTGTCGAAGCCCTAACCTATTTGGGGCAAAACTACATACAGGTGGACCGGTCGCTAATCCCGGACATTCTCCAGATCTTGCGCGATGAAGAACAGTTCGACTACTGTGTGGACATCACTGCAGTCCACTATCCTAAGCGCGAACGCCAGTTCGATATCGTCTGGATACTGTATTCGTTCGCACGCAATGAACGAATTCGCGTGAAGACACAGATCGCCGAGGGAGATCATATTCCTTCCGCCGTATCGATTTGGGCAGCCGCGAACTGGCTGGAGCGCGAGGCTTATGACATGTTCGGGATTCAGTTCGACGGCCACCCGGAATTGAAGCGCATTCTGCTTCCCGATGGCTGGAAGGGGCATCCGCTGCGCAAGGACTACGGCATCATCGAGCAGGACTCAGAGTGGGTCCAGATCAACCTTGGGATCGAAAGCGGCCAATGACCGAGCCCACCAGCACCGTCTCTCATCTCGACCTCGACGAAAGCAAGAAGACTTTCCTCGATGCGAACGAACTCATCCTCAACATGGGGCCGCAGCATCCGGCGACGCACGGCGTGTTGCGCGTCATCTTGCGGCTGGATGGTGAGAAGGTTCTGGGGCTCGAGTGCGTAATCGGATATCTCCATCGCGGTGTGGAAAAGATCGCGGAACATCGTACCTACACCATGTTCAATCCTTATGTGGATCGCATGGATTATGTAGCGGCGGTGTCCAACGGGTTGGGTTATTGTGAAGCCGTCGAGAAGCTCCTCAACATCGAGGCTCCGCCGCGCGCCAACTACATTCGAGTCATTCTCACGGAGTTGAATCGGCTCGCGAGCCACCAGCTCTGGCTGGGCACCCATGCGTTAGACATCGGCGCCATGACGCCGCTTTTCTACACGTTTCGCGATCGGGAAGAAATCCTCAAGATTTTCGAGAAATATTGCGGCGCCCGGCTCACGACCCATGCCTTCCGCATCGGCGGCTGCCAGTACGAAACTTATGAAGGCTTCGAGAAAGACGTTAAGAAGTTCATTGCGTTTGTCGCTCCGAAGATCGACGAATATGAAGAACTGCTGACCACCAACCGGATATGGGTGGAACGAACGAAAAATGTGGGGACGATTTCTGCGAAAGACTGCATTGCTTACGGTGTCACCGGCCCCGTCCTGCGAGCTAGCGGTGTCAAGTGGGACATCCGCAAGGCGCAGCCCTACGCCGCGTACAGCAAATTCGATTTCGAAGTCCCGACCGGGCAAAACGGCGATACCTACGACCGGTACCTGGTCCGCATGGCCGAGATGCGCCAGTCTCTGCGCATCATCCAGCAGGCGGTAGACGGTATTCCCGAGGGCCCGATCATGGCCAAGGTCTCGAAGGTCATGAAGCCGCCTGTGGGCGAGATCTATCACTCCATTGAAGCTCCAAAAGGGGAACTGGGATACTTCATCGTGAGTGATGGTTCTACCCAACCGTATCGCGTGCGCGTGCGTCCGCCGTCGTTTGTGAACCTGCAGGCGCTCGACCTGATGTGCCGCGGGCAGCTGGTAGCCGACGTGATCGCGGTGATCGGAACGCTGGACATCGTCCTCGGCGAGGTGGATCGCTGATGCCGCATTTCATCACGAACTACCTCGACAAGAACGTCCACGTGACGCCGGGCCAATACGGCAGTCCGTTCTGGGCTCTCGTTTATATCCTGGTGGTCTTCGGCGGAGTCTCCCTGGCAGTCGTTTGCATGAACTGGCTGGAGCGCAAGATTCTCGCCCACATGCAAGTCCGCCTGGGACCCATGCGCGTCGGGCCGCACGGACTACTGCAACCGATTGCCGACGCGATCAAGTTGATCCTGAAAGAGGACATCATCCCCGAGGGCGCCGACAAGTTTGTTTTTTGGCTTGCGCCGATGATCATTCTGCTGGCCGTGTTCAGCGTGTACACGGTCATCCCCTTCGGACCAACACATGCGATCACAGACATGAACATTGGGATTCTCTTCATGCTTGGCGTTTCGTCGCTCGGCGTACTGGGGATCGTTATGGCCGGCTGGGCTTCAAACTCGCACTACCCTTTGATCGGAGCCTTGCGCTCCAGCGCCCAAATGGTTTCGTACGAAGTTGCCATGGGACTGGCGGTAATCTCCGCGATTCTCATGACCAGCCTCAATGCCGACGGGACCGGCACCCTCAGCATGATTGGCATCGTCAAGGCTCAATCCGAACAGCACGTGTGGTTCGTTTTCAAGTTCTTCCCGCTGGGCTTGATCGCATTTTTTATCTTCGCCGTGGCGATGGTTGCGGAAACGAATCGTGCCCCGTTTGACCTGCCGGAAGCGGAATCCGAGCTGACCGCCGGTTTCCACACCGAATACAGCGGCTTGCGCTGGTCGCTATTCATGCTGGGCGAGTACGCCGCCATGATCGCTGTCTCCTCGATTGCAATCACGCTTTGGCTGGGTGGATGGATGCGGCCGTTTCCCAACCTGTTGAGCGGTCCCACGTGGGATATGGCCTTCTCGTTTTTCCCGGCGCTTACCTTCTTTGGTCTGGCGGGCTTGACGTTCTACAGCACCCTGCGCATGCCCAAGTACTCGTTCTTCCGCTTTCAGACCATCGGGCTGGGAGCGTTCGGTGCTGTGTTTGCGCTCATCGGGTTGGTTCTCCTCGTGCCTCAGGTAAGCGTCCGAATCCAGGATATTTACTGGTTCATTTTCAAGATTGCCATCTTCATGTACCTGTATATCTGGTATCGGGGCACATTCCCGCGCTACCGTTTTGACCAGCTCATGAAAGTGGGATGGAAGATTCTGCTGCCCATGGGAATCGGAGTGTTGATGCTGACCGGCGTTGTCGCCCTGCGTTCCGAACTGTGGGATTTCGTGCACGAGGCCGTACGTCGATTGGGGCACGTCTGATATGGAACCGGTCGCGACAACATTCTTCTTTTATCTGCTGTCTGGGTTAGCGATCTTGAGCGGAGTGCTGGTGATCACTCGCAAGAACCCGGTGCATTCGGCGCTCGCGTTGATCCTGACATTACTATGCCTTGCTGGCCTATACCTCATGCTTTACGCACCCTTCGTGGCCGGTGTTCAGATCATTCTCTACGCTGGCGGCATCATGGTGCTGTTTCTGTTTGTGATCATGCTGGTGAATCTGGAACGTTCTCAGAAGGAAAAACAGTTTAACCAGCAATGGGCGGCGGGCATACTTGCAGCGGTAGCTTTGGGTGGGTTGCTCGTTGCGATCTACGCCAAAGGGAGCCGCTTGTTCGTGAGACCAGAACTCCTGTTTCCCGAGGCTGAGAACACGCAGCAAGTCGGCCAAATGCTGTATGGCAACTACATGTTCCCCTTCGAGATCGCGTCTCTGTTGTTGCTGGTCGCGATCATCGGTGCAGTCGTGATGGCGAAGAAGAGGATTTAAGGGCAGCTCTTTAGCACTTAGCATTTGGCGGACCGGCACGCGATGCGCGTGCGCAAAACGAAGTCGAGACGGACTGAAATGACGCCTGTAACGACGTTACATTATCTGGTCGTGGCCGCAGCCCTGTTCGTTCTGGGCGTGATTGGTGTGCTCACTCGTCGCAATGTTGTGATCGTGCTGATGTCGGTCGAACTGATCTTGAACGCGGTGAACCTGAATCTGGTCGCTTTTTCCCGGATCTGGGGACTTCACGGTCAAGTATTCGCAATCTTCGTAATCACCGATGCTGCTGCGGAAGCCGCAGTCGGCCTGGGCATCCTGATCGCCTTCTTCCGTAATAAGGAGACGGTCAACGTCGACGAAGTGGATTTGTTGAAGTGGTGAAAATAGCCCTTAGCCTTTAGCTCTTAGCCCTTAGTCCTTCGTGTTTGGCATTTGGGGCGACAAGCTAACCGCTACGGGCCAACGTTCGAATCATGTTCTTTCTCGACCATATCTGGCTCATCCCGCTGCTGCCGGCCTTCGGCGCGACCCTCATGTTCTTTTTCGGCAGGAAACTACAGAAGCAGACTGTGAGCGCCGTCTGTGTTGGAACCGTCGCGCTGGCATTTGTTCTGTCATGCGGCGCGGTCTGGCAATACGTCCACAACTTTCCAGGAAGCCAGCCGTTCGAGAAAGTCATGTACACATGGCTGGGCAGCGATACCGGCCACCTTACTTACACGACGCAGGATGGCTTCCCGGCCGAGTTCAAGGCACAAGTTGGATTCCTGCTCGACCCGCTTTCCAGCATCTGGCTGCTGTTCGTGACCGGCGTCGGCATGCTGATCCATATCTACTCGACCGGCTACATGGCGCATGAGGGCGGATACTACCGATTCTTCGGGTACCTCAACCTCTTCATGTTTTCCATGTTGACGCTGATTCTGGGTAACAATTACGCGCAGCTCTTCGTTGGGTGGGAGGGCGTGGGACTCTGTTCGTATCTGCTCATCGGTTTCTATTTCCACCGCAAATCGGCCAGCGATGCGGCCAACAAGGCATTCATCGTTAACCGTATCGGGGACGCGGGTTTTCTGCTGGGGATGTTCACGATCGCTTGGCATCTCGGCTCGGTGCGTTTCACCGACGTGACGACAATGGCCCGCAGCGGCCATTTCCCAGTGGGCGACCCGGTCCTGACGGCTTCAGCCCTGCTATTGTTCGTTGGTGCCTGCGGTAAGTCCGCACAACTCCCGCTTTATATCTGGTTGCCCGACGCGATGGAGGGCCCCACCCCCGTTTCCGCCTTGATTCACGCTGCAACCATGGTCACCGCGGGTGTGTACATGGTGGCTCGATCGAACGCGATCTTTGTGCTGGCTCCGACTGCTATGAAGACTGTCGCGGTCGTAGGCGCTCTGACGGCGATTTTCGCAGCTTCGATCGGGCTGGTGCAGAACGATATAAAACGGGTCTTGGCGTATTCCACAGTGTCGCAACTGGGATACATGTTCTTGGCGTTGGGGGTGGGCGCGTTTGCAGCCGGCGTGTTCCACGTGTTTACGCATGCATTTTTCAAGGCGCTGCTGTTCCTGGGAGCTGGATCGGTGATTCACGCCATGAGCGGCGAGCAGGACATGCGCAATATGGGGGATTTGGCCCGCCGGACGCCAACTACCTACGTAACGATGCTGATCGCTACCTTGGCGATCGCCGGGATACCCCTGTTCGCGGGCTTCTTTTCCAAGGATGAGATTCTATGGCAGGCATGGCACTCGGCCGAAGGTAGTTTTCCATACTTATGGCTGATCGGGTTTGGGACCGCGCTCATGACAGCCTTCTACATGTTCCGGCTCATGTTTCTGACGTTTTATGGCCAGCCGCGCATGAGTCACGAGGTGGAACATCATATTCACGAGTCTCCGAAGTCGATGACTGTCCCCCTCATTATCCTGGCCTTTTTCTCGATTTTTTCTGGATGGATGAGTTGGCCGCAGAGCCTGGGCGGAAGTGACCGCTTGATGAAGTTTGTCGAGCCTGTATTCACAAACGAAGCTCACGCTTTCCAGGAAGAAGGCAAGAGTGCGCTGTTAGCGGCCGGCGCGAAGGAAAAAGAGCACACCAGTTCGATGGAATACGGTTTGATGTTTCTGTCCGTAGCGGCGGCGGTAGTCGGTGGTGGGTTAGCTTTTCGATCGTACGCTCGCGCCGATAAAGGCTATGCTGAGCCGATCGAGGCCAGTGCGAAGCCCCTGTACACCGTGCTCTACAACAAATGGTACGTCGACGAGGGGTACGACTACGTCTTCACGGGGCGACGCAAACTCGGCAAGGTGCGACTGGGCGTCCTCGGTTTGGGCGATGCGTCTGCTTGGTTCGACGTCCACGTGGTCGATGGCCTGGTGAACGGCACCGGCTGGACCACACGCACCGTGGCCACGGTTTCCAAGTGGTGGGATACCTGGATCATCGACGGTATTGGAGTGAATGGTCCCGCTATTTTGGCGCGCATTTTGTCATATCCGTTCCGGCTATTCGAATGGGGACTAGTGCAGTGGTACGCGCTCGTGATGGTCGCAGGTTTGCTGGGTTTCGTGTTCTATTACGCGTGGAGATAGCGGCGAGCTTCGAGCTATGAGCTCCGAGCGGGTACATCGTCCGCAGGTCGCAGCTCGTAGCTCACAGCTCGTGGCTCGTGGCTGATTGCAACCGAGAACTGCCTTATATGCAGAATCACATTCTGTCGATCATCCTGTTCACACCGCTTCTGGGCGCGCTTGTCCTCCTATTTGTGCCCAAGGATAACAAGGACGCCATCCGTTGGATCGCGAACATTTTCGCCCTCGGCGGCCTCCTGATTTCGTTGCCACTGGTCCCGATGTTCTGGGCTCAGCGCTTCGACCAAACCCAGCACTTCAAGTTCATCGAAGGCGCGCCCAATACCTGGATCCCCACCATTGGCGCCGGCTACTACCTGGGTATTGACGGCATCTCATTTCTCCTCATCATGCTCACCACGCTGCTGGGCTGGATCTCGATCCTCTCCTCGTGGACTGCCATCGAGAACCGTGTGAAGGAGTACTACATCTGGTTTCTCGTGCTCCAAACCGGCATGTTGGGCGTTTTTATGGCGCTCGATTTCTTCCTCTTTTTTGTCTTCTGGGAAGCCATGCTGGTCCCGATGTACCTGCTGATCGGCATCTGGGGCGGCCCGCGCAAGCTTTATGCCGCGATCAAGTTCTTTCTCTACACCCTGGCCGGGTCGGTGCTGATGCTGCTGGGCATCCTGTTCCTGTACTTCAATCACCACAACCTCACAGGCGTCTACACTTTTGCCATTCCTGAGCTCTACAAGACCGCACCCCAGATCTACGCACAATACGGCGCTACCTACGCGACCCTGTTGTTTCTCTCGTTCTTCTTCGCGTTCGCGATTAAAGTGCCAATGTTCCCCTTCCACACGTGGTTGCCGGATGCCCACGTGGAGGCGCCCACAGCCGGGTCGGTGATTCTAGCTGGGGTCCTGTTGAAGATGGGTACATACGGCTTCATCCGCTTCTCGTTGCCGTTCTTCCCCTCGGTCGTGACGAATCACAAGGTGCGAGCGTGGATGATCGGTCTCTCGATCGTTGGGATCCTTTATGGCGCATTGGTCTCGCTGATGCAGAAGGATATGAAGAAGCTGGTGGCCTACTCTTCCGTCAGCCACTTGGGCTTTTGTACGCTCGGCATCTTCGTTTTGACGCCGATGGGGCTCAGCGGATCGGTGCTGCAGCAGATTAACCACGGCATTTCCACCGGGGCGTTGTTCTTGATCGTTGGCGTGCTGTACGAGCGCAGGCACACGCGCGAGATCGCTGAGTACGGAGGCATTTCGAATGTAATGCCCGTGTACGCCACGATCACGTTGATCATGTTCCTGTCCTCGATGGGATTGCCTTTGCTAAATGGCTTCGTGGGCGAGGTCACCATTCTTTGGGGCACGTTCATGGAAAACTGGCGGTGGGCGGCCTGGGCTGCACCCGGAGTAATCTTGGCCGCCGCTTACCTGCTCTGGCTCTACCAGCGGGTGTTCTTCGGTACAGTCACCAATCCGAAGAATGAAAAACTGCATGATCTCACGCCGCGCGAGATCGCGACCTTCGTTCCGCTGATCGCTATGGCGTTATGGATTGGCCTGTACCCCAAGCCCTTTTTCCAGATTCTCGAACAGCCCGTCAATCAGATTGCGCATGATGTTCACGAGAATGCCAAGAATATCGTCGCCGCCGTGCCTGCCGGGACCTCACAGACCGCGGCTGTCACGCCCGCGGTGGATTCGGCGAAAGGGAAGGACTAAGTGGTCGGCAGCCTGGCACAAAATTTCGGCCTCGGGGACTACCTGCTTGCTCTCCCCATTCTCCTGCTGACCCTGTTCGCGGTGGGCATCCTGCTGATTGACCTTATGCTGCCGGCGGAGTGGAAGTGGTCTAATGCCGTGACCGCTCTGGTCGGTCTGGCGTTTGCGGCTCGCGGAGTCCGGGTCATACAGACCTGGTACAACTCGCAGAGACCGGCCTTGGGCCTGATTGGCTTCATGGGGACGCTGATGGTGAACCGATACGCCATCTACTTCTTCTATCTGTTCCTGGCTGGAACGGCGGTCGCCATCCTGATGTCGATTCGCTATCTGGAGATTGAGCGCGAGAATCACGGCGAGTATTACGCCCTGCTGCTGTTCTCGGTCGTGGGCATGATGTGCATGGCGGCAGGTTATGACATCGTATTGATCTTCATCGGCCTAGAGTTAATGGCGATTTCCACCTACGTGCTGGTGGGGTTCCTGCGCCGCGACAAGCGCTCGAACGAAGCGGCGTTGAAGTACATGCTGTTGGGCGCGTTCTCTTCAGGGATCTTTGCTTACGGCCTTTCTCTTTTCTACGGCGTGACGGGGAGCACGAACCTGGGAGAGATCAGCCGGCAACTGGCAGACCGGATCGCCCGGAACGGCGGTCACGCCGACCCGATTGTCGTCGTCGCCTTGCTGGCCACGGCTACGGGACTGTTCTTCAAGATTGCTGCGGTACCCTTTCACCAGTGGGCGCCGGACGCCTACGAAGGTGCACCTACAGCCGTGACCGGCTTCATGTCCGTGTCGGTGAAGGCCGCCGCATGGGCGATGCTGCTGCGCATTTTCATTTGGGGCTTGTCTCCGTTGCGAATGGTGTATGTCCCGTTACTGGTGTTTGTTTCCATCGCGACCATGACCGGCGCGAACTTTGCCGCGCTCACGCAGAATAACCTGAAACGCCTGCTGGCGTACTCCTCCATCGCGCACGTGGGCTACATGTTGCTTGGCCTGATTGCGGGAGATGCAACCAGCCTCACCGCCGACGGTGTCAAGGGCATCCTTGTCTACTTACTCGTCTACACATTTATGAACCTGGGCGCGTTCGCGGTCATCACTTCGCTACGCCACCGCGACGTCATTGGAGATGAGATCGATGACATCGCAGGTCTCTACTCGCGAGCCCCAATCGAAGCCGTCCTGATGTTGGTGTTTCTACTGTCACTGGCGGGCATTCCGCCTCTGGCGGGTTTTTGGGGGAAGTACTTTATCTTCCTGAGCCTGGTGGAAAGTGGCCACTACGCGTTAGCCTCGCTGGCCGTTCTGTACTCGGTGTTTGGACTGTACTACTACCTGCGCATCGCCAACGCGATGTTCATGCGGCAGTCGCTGGAGAAAGAAAAGCTGCCGTTGAGCCCCGCCATGGGACTTGCACTGTTTGTTACTGCCTTCGCCACTCTCGCTATCGGGATTTTTCCTGATTTGATGATCCGGACGACCAACGAAGTCCTCGGCCTGACGCAGGTCGCACCGGTCGCGCATCTGGTACGCTGATCGATCTGGCGTGGGGACGTGCCAGTGTCCACGCCCAGGGGAACGCACCGTGCCCCAAGACCCCGAGACTCCGGAACAAAAGCGAAACTTCGTACTGCAGTTGGCGCGCTACAGCCAGTTGGCATTCACCTTGCCCGCAGCGACCGTGGTGGGATGGCTTGTCGGCGCTGCCCTTGATCGCTGGCTGCACACGACGTGGCTTTACCTCGCAGGGCTCATTCTCGGAATCATGGCGGGATTTGTCGAACTGATCCGGACTGTGATTTCGTCAGAATCGAAGAACTAGCCGTCTTTCTCAAGCTTGTGACCGACCAACCTCAACAATTCAGAACTGAGGGACGACCAGAAGCTGAAGCTACCGCGGCGGCGGACGAGCTTTATGCCGGTGCGATCGACCGCATTCGGAGGTCGATGCTCCTTCTGGCAATTTTGTTCCCCCTTGTCGCGTGGTGGCGTTTCGGGTGGCGAACGGCTCTGGGACTCGCTTGCGGGTGCATCGTTGCCTACCTGAACTTCCACTGGCTGAAGCGCGGGGTGGAAGGACTGGCGGACCGAATTGTCGAGGCGGGGAAGTCACAATCGAGCAAAGGGATCGTCCTGCGCTTCTTGCTGCGCTACGTTTTGATGGGGCTTGCGGCGTATGGTATCTTAACTGTTTCCCCCGCGAGCCTCTACGGGCTTCTTGGCGGTCTGTTTCTGCCCGTAGCCGCGATCGCGTGCGAAGCCGCCTACGAAGCTTACGTAGCCTTGGCGCGTGGTCTTTAAGTGAAAAATCGGCCATAATTCCAGATTTTGAGTGGAAAGCAAGAACACAAGAACTGCCCTATGCCTGAGCAGCTTTGGTTTACCGAGATCCTGAATCGCACCTTCGGCCCGGTTGTCACGAGGTTGCTGGAGACAGTGGGAGTGCACCCCAGGCACCCACAGGCTCCGATCCCGAACTCGGTTGCCATGGAGGTCCTGGTTTGCCTTTTTCTGATGGCGTTGTTCTTTCTGGTTCGCGCGCGCTTGTCCGTCGACAAACCGGGAGCGTTACAGCACATCTTTGAAGGGGCAGTTGGATTTGTTGAAGGCCAAAGCCGAGAAATCATCGGTCCGCACAGCGAGGGTCATACAAGCTTCTTGGTGACACTGGGTTTGTTCATCCTGTTCTGCAATCTACTTGGACTCATTCCCGGATTTGAGTCTCCCACCGCACTTCCTGTCGTCCCCCTGGGATGCGCGATTGTCGCGTTTTGCTATTACCAGGCGCAGGGGTTCAAGCACGCGGGGGTGAAATACCTGCTTCACTTTGCGGGCCCCATGCCGCTATTGGCGCCGCTCATGATCCCGATCGAGATCATTAGCCACTTGGCTCGCGTGCTTTCTTTGACGATCCGTCTTTACGCAAACATGTTTGCGGGCGACATGGTGACCCTCGTGTTCTTTTCGCTCGTGCCTCTGGGCGTTCCAATTGTGTTCCTCGGGTTACACCTTGGAGTGTCGTTTCTGCAGACCTACATTTTTGTCTTGTTGACCACGGTTTATCTGGCGGGAGCGGTCGCGGAGGAACACTAGGCGGCAGTTTCGAGTTTCAAGTCTCCGGTTTTGAGGGGCGTTCCTAGAACGCGGCGGACGTGTCGCCTTCGAAACTCGAAACTTGAAACCCGAAACCGGTTTTCAGCCATCAGCGTGAGGGCGTCTGCACGGGATGACGTCAACCACCCACTGACGGCCATTTGATGCGAGGAGAAACTCCCAATGCGTAAACTCAGTTATTTGTTCATGACACTCTCGGCCTTCTGCCTGGCAGTTCCGGCATTCGCGCAGGGCGGCGAAGCTTCAGGCGTGAATTGGGTCGCGATTACAGCTGGCTTCTCGATGGCGATCGCTTCGGCGGTTTGCGGTTTGGCACAGGCTAAGGCCACGGCCGCAGCAGCCGAAGGACTGGCCCGCAATCCAGCGGCTCGCCCAGGAATTCAGCTGGCTCTGATCCTGGGCCTTGCCCTGATCGAGTCACTGGCCCTGTACACGCTGGTCATTATCTTTGCCAAGGTGAAGTAAGCGAAGTCTGCAAAAGATCAAAAGCCTCTGCCCAAGTGCAGAGGCTTTAGTTCTTCTGAAATCGTTTCAAGGAAGAGTGAGCTTCAGCCTTTACGTTCTCCGTCCCACTCCTGGCTTCTGCCTTCCGGCGCGCGCTCGACTGCCTCCACTAGAATTCGGCGCAGGCGGAAGCGACTCTCCAGATCGATATTCACGATCTCAAACCCGACTTCGTTCACCCGGGCGCGGCGCAACAGGACTTGGGCGCGCACGTGGCGCACGCCGAGCGAAATGTCGAGATTGGCTTCCGAACCGATACGGAGGTTATCTTCTTTCGTGCCCATGCCGCCGCCTAGGCTCATCTCGCGGATCGAGATACTCGACTTGCCCCAGGAACTGCTGATCGTCGCCGAGAACGACTTCGGGAGAACGATGCGCTCATAGCGCCGCTGGCGAACCCATGGACAAGCAGGCGCCGCATCCAGCGCTGCGATGGCCAGCTCACCCTGCTCCAGGCCGCTGTCGGAGAGGATTTGGCTGCCGTACCGTGGATCGATCTTGGCCAGCGCTTGTGCCGCCGCGATACGGATTTCGCGGTGGTTCAACCACTTCCACATTTTCTTGGTTACCAGAAGTTCGCGCAGAACGTTGGTCGCTTCCGTATCGCGCAGGCGTCCCAAGGACTCGATCGCCTTCAGTTGGAGAAATGCCGATCGCTCTTCGGCGTCGCCCGCGCGTGCCATCACGGTCAAAGCCGGCACCGCTGTCCGGTCGCCACTCATGCCAATCTCGTCCACCGCTTGCGGGATCACCAGAGGATCCAGAATCTCCAGCAGTTCCAGCAGCGTTCGACCACGGTCGTTGGCGGCGCCATAGGCGATCTGGCGGACGACCACGTCGTGATAAAAGCGGTTGAACTCCGGCAGACGCACGGGCAGCAATTCCAGAAGGGTCAGGACGTCAAGCCGGCTCAGCAGGCCGACCACCGACGCAGCCTGACGGGGTTGCCCTGTGCGGATCATGTCGCGCAGCTGAGCCAGTCCGGGCTTGTCCAGTTCCCGGACCAACTCGACCATGCGGTCGCACTCGTCACGTCGCATGCAGCGGAAGAAACGGTCGGCGAGGTGCTCGACCGCGGCCTGACTCGTTCGGCGCAGTACCTCGAGCAGATCCTGCGGTACCTGTTCGGCGCGCAAAGCTTCCTCGATGAATTCGGGCAGGCGGTTTTCCACGCCGATCCGCGGACGCAGGTCGTTTGCGAGGACGGGGCGCGACTTGGCGACCAAGTCCATGCTGGCGCACACCTCTCCGACCGCAGCATAGCTCTTGCGAGTGCTGGCTTCCTGGCTCAGGCGCACAAAGGCAGCGCTCAGCATGCTCTGCAGTTCAGCGTCCTGTTCCTTGCAGATCTGTTCTCCAACCTTACGGATGGTTGCGGCCAAGAGGTCGCCGCCCGGACCGGGGAACAAGTCCGCCAACTGGGCCAGGCCGGTCGCAATTTTGCGGCGAGCTTCTGCATCCTTCGCGTCGAGGCAGTTGAAGTAATTCTTCAGAATTTCATTCGCCGCTTCCTTGTCGTCCCGCTCCAGCAGCAATTCCACAAACTGGCGAACGTTTCGCGGCGGCACACAGGGCGCTTCGTTGGAGAGAAGAACACTTTTCTTTCCAGCCTCCGGCACCTCAGCCCAGAACATGCGGTCCAGAATGTCGGCGTGCGACTCCACCAGCATTCCGGCTTTGTTCATCTTGTCTTCCTGCACGCGCAGGATCTGGCGCAGCGTGTCCATTTGCCGGCTCATGTGCTCCAGCATCTGGTGCACCGCATTCACTTTGACCTCGCCCTTCTGATAACGCTCCAGAGCGAAGCG
>CAZXKO010000009.1:0-25586 GCA_964641665.1 uncultured Acidobacteriaceae bacterium | reverse complement strand
TTCCCCCAAGGTTAAAGTGCCATTGTTCAGGCCCGTCGTTTACAAGCCGACATTAACCATCCTGAGTCTGGAGCGCCGGCAGCGCCACACTCAGCTTCAATTTTCTGAAGCGGGGCGTTCTTTCATAATGCATTGACCCTGCCGCGCGGGCCTGCCCCCGGTGTAGTTGATGAAATGGCGATATTAGTGCGCCGGGATAGTGCAGTGAAGCTAATTGATGGTCTAGCAGGTGAAAGTCCTGCCAACTCGCAGGGCCGTTGAGCTCGCTCTTCCCCCGCGGGCCACGCAGGTGCTCCCAGGAAACTCCGCCAGAATCGCTCAATCTTCCGAATGGGTGGAGAGCTGTCGTCTCCCTGTTCGTGACCCGACACTTATGTTACAAGCTTGAGCGACTCGAATCGTCAAGGAGACCGTATCCATGGCCGAGAAGGTGCCGCAGAACCTTGCCAATCACGCCCGCTTCGACCCGCTGTTTCACTTCTTTGCCCTGCCCGTGGTCTTCCTCACCGTAATCGTCGCCATCGTTCACTTTGTGCACCGGCGAAACTTTTTCTCCGCCTGGCTGGTGGTCTTTGTGATCGCGATGGTAATTGTGACGGTGCGGGCCCGGATGAACGCCCTCAAGGTGCAAGACCGGCTAATCAGGTTGGAGGAGCGGGAACGCATCGCTGGTCTCGTTTCCGACCCGTTGCGCTCACGAATTGCGGAGCTGACGGAATCGCAGCTGATCGGCCTGCGCTTCGCCTCCGACGCCGAGATCCCCGCCCTCGTTCAGGAGACCTTGAACAAGAAACTCTCCAGGTCGGACATCAAGAAAGCGATCAAGAACTGGCGGCCGGACTACTTCCGAGTGTGAAACCGTCGCTCAGCTCTCGAATCTACGCGACCGCTTTCAGCACCTGCTCGCGCGCCTCCCGCAGCTTGGTCACTGGATCGCCTGTGGGCAGGAACTCCATGGCGGCGTATCGCGTGTACTTAAGGTGCGCCAGCTTGCGGTAGATATTCGGGTAGTAAATCTCGCCCGTGCCCGGCTCGTGCCGCCCCGGCACGTCGGCGATGTGAACCAGTCCCACCTGATCGATGTTCTTCTCCAGCTTCTCGATCAGGTTCCCTCCGGAAATCTGCTCGTGGAAAAAGTCGTATAGAAATTTCACGTTCGGCGCACGCGTCTCGCGGACGATGTCAAAACCCTCCGTCACCGACGTTAGGAAGTAATGCGGATTTTCCTCGGGATCGATGTTTTCCAGCAGCAATTCGATATTCTTAGCTGCCGCTAATTCCGCTGTGACCCTGAGCCCTTCAACGCAACTGTTGTGTTGATCGCTGAGTGAGAACGCGGGGACCTTGTTCCCGCTTAAAATAATCAACCGGCTGCACTCGAGTCGCTCCATCACCGGAAGCATGGCCCGCACTTCCGCCACGAACGCATCTCGCTCGGCCGGGTCGCAGAGGCTGTGATTGATCCCCGACGTTGCGTCGAACACCATGCCCAGTTCGCGCTTCTTCCGGTTAGCGTTGCGAAAGTCGGCCTCCGACCACTTCTTGAACTCGCCCACCAGTTCGACCGCGCGATAGCCGGCCTCGGCTACTTTCTCCAGCCGCTGCTCGAAGGGCAAATCGCGGAATACCGTCCACAACATGACTGAGAGCGGAAACGGCGGCGTCGAGGCTAGCGCGTAAGTGGGCGGCGTGACTCCCGCCACCGCAGAGCCTGCAATGGTTCCGGCCACAGCGCGACCGAATTCTCGACGATTGACAGGCATGGTGAGACAGCAGAAGCGCACGAATTATACGCCGGGAGGGAAGGACTAGCAGGTCAAACTCGTCGCCGCTACCGCTCCATCACCCAGCCCTTTTTGCGATGACGAATGACCGGGGCGCGTCCACTGCCCGGCCACTTCATGAGCGCGCCGATGACGAGCTTGGACCAGGGTTTCGCCAGCACAGGGTTCTTCAATGCGCGCGTGCTAAGCGTGCGGAAAAACTTCAAGACCTCAGCGCCCGGCATCGATGCCAGTTCGCTCGCGATGATTTCTTCCTGAATCCGGTGGCACTCTTCGAGATTCTGCAGCCCCAGCGAATCCGGATGCGAACGGAAACCGCCAATCAGCGCGTCCACAGGATAAAGTTTCGCGTAGCGAAAGAAACGTACCCACAACTCAAAGTCGCTCGCGCTGCGCCGGGAGTCGTCGACGCGGCCCCCCGCACGTTGCCACAAGCTCCGCCGCCAGAAGGTGGATTCCTGCTGAATGTAGCGATTGGCGCCCGCCAGGAAGGGCATTCGCGACCACTGCCGCAGCTTCAAAACTTCGACCGCCATCCCGTCATCGTTGAACCCAGTGGGGCGCCCGGTGATCCACTCGACCTCGGGGAACTGGCGGAATACGCTGCCGACTACAAACAGCGACCCGGCGTGCAACAGGTCGGTAGCGCTGATCCAGCCCATCAGCTCTCCCGACGAACGCGCGAATCCTTTGTTGATGGCGTCGTACATGCCCCGGTCGGATTCGCTCACCCAGGCATGCAATTGGGGCTCGTATTTCCGGATGATCTCGACGCTCCCGTCCGTCGAGCCGCCGTCGACGATCACGTATTCCAGGTTCGGATACTGCTGGCTGAGCACCGACCGAATCGTCGCTTCCAGATAACGCGCCGAGTTGAATACCGGGGTGACCAGGGAGATCTTCGGCCATCCACCTGGAGCGGTGGTGCCTTGGCCAGCATTTGCGAGCGGGATGGCAGGAGGTTGGCTCACCAGGGCAGGGAATCTCCCGAGACCGCGATTATGTTTTCGGAGTCGAAATGTTTTCTGGGCTCGAGTGGAGTAGGCAAGCCCGTATCGACCGCGAAACCGAAGAAGCGGTAGCCGTGCTGTGTGAGCAGGGCGAGTACATCCGCGCTCGTCGAACTCTGATGCTGCAGGGCACGGTCCGAAAGCTCGAGTAGCACGACCGGTCGAAATCGTTCCAGGGTCTCCCCCGCGCCGCGCAAGGCTGCCAGCTCCGCCCCCTCAATGTCCATCTTGATCACGTCCACACGACTCAGCTTCTCGGATTGCACCAGCTCATCCAGGAGCATGGTCCGAACCCTCTCCCTGTGATCGAGAGCCGTATTGTAGCCAAACGCGCCCAGCGTGTTGTGCCCGGAATTCTGCACGCTGGCGACGAGCAACTCGACCTCCGATGCCCGATCCGAGAGAGCCACCGCATGCAACCTAATGCTTCCAAGCGCGTTCTGCTCGACGTTGTCCTTCAGGATCTGCATCTCACGCGTGCTCGGCTCGATAGCCAGGACGCGACCCGATTCGCCTACCCAGCGCGCGGCAAACAGCGTATGGAGGCCCATGTTGGCGCCGATGTCGATAAAGATCATCCCGGCCTTCACGATTCTTGACAGCAGGCAGAATTCGTTCGGCTCGTAGCGGCCAGTGACAAAGACCGAGCGGCTGGTTTCGTTGCCGGGGATCAATGTGAGTTGCAGACCTTCGAGCCACGGAACCTGAAAAGGATCTCGGAACAACCGCCAGATTTTCTTGCGAAATCGCGTGGCAATATTCGCAGATTGTCCGAAGCCCAGGTACCAGCCCGGAACCGGTTCGAGCACCGGTCGGGCCGCGAGCCGGGCGCCCAAGCCGCGATGAGCCGTGCGCGGCATTTAGTCCACGAGCAGTGGCACGAGGTTGTTTCGTAGTTCGCTGCGTGAGGCCACGAAAACGCAGCGCAGCGGGTGGCCATCCCGGACGCAGTCGAGGCCGTTGCGCCACTCGAACCGGAAATCGGCATGCGCAGGCGGTTGCACAGGCGCGTAAACGTGAGCGAATCCTGCGCGATTCAAGGCAAGCGCAACGTAGTGCGGACTGGGACGGCAGCCGAGACCGGCGAGCGCCTGGTTCACGTCCGAGCTTTCGTCTTCCACCAGCACCAGCGGCCGCTCGTGATCGCAGACCATCGATTCCAGCAGTAGCAGCTCTCCACAAACTGATTCCAGGTTGCGGATCGCGTGCAGCGGATTTTCCAGGTGGTAGAGCAGGCCGTAGGAGAAGACGACATCGAAGCGGCCAAAGCGCGACAGGGGTTCGTTCTCCACGTCGGCCACGTGGCCTTCGATCTGCGGGTAGCGCGAACGCATCGCCTCCACGTTCTCGGGACGGCCTTCCAGGCAGACCACCGAGCCGCCCATCCTCTGCAGGCGCGCAGCCAAATGGCCCACCCCGGCGCCCACATCGAGCACGCGCTTGCCGGCGAGGTTCAACCCCAGCGATTCGAGGTGTGACATGCGGGCCTCGTTCAGCGCCAGCGCCTCGGGCGTATCGAACACATCGACGCCGCCGCATTTGCGAACCCGCTCAGCGCGAAACGTGCGCCTGCGAACCAGTGCCGGGTAGGGCAAGGCGTCGGGCAGCGGGGCCGGTGGTTGCGTCTTCTTCTTTAGCCCCAGTTGGTCGAGAAGGCGCGGTACCTTCACTTGGGAGTGCTCCCCGGAATCGTGCTCTTCGAAGGGGATTTCTGCGCGGGCGGGAACAGCATCCGCTGTGCCAGCTTCGCGGCCCCAAACGGCCGCGAACTGTAACGCTTGAACTGTTTCCACAGGTGACGGGGGTTGCTCTGCACGCCCTCAGGCGACAGCTTGTAGGTAGCGTCGTCGATGGTGTAGGCGTAGCGCCAGAAGAAACCGGCGTCGTAATCTCCCGGGTTCTGCTCGCACGTGAGGCGGGCGTTGCGGATGCACTCCTCGCTCGCCATCATTTCTTCCTTGCTGGGGCCATAGCTGGTGTGGGAGTAGTCGTGGTTCTGATGCACGACGAGAACAGATCTTGAGGCATCGACCACCTTTGCGCCCACCGAGCGCGCCTTCCACAGCAGCCAGTTATCCCACCAGAAGCGTCCAATGGCCAGCGGCGGCATCGCCGGGTACAGTCCACGCGAAAACGCAAAGTAATCGATGCTGCGCGCGATCTGCAGCTTGCCCTCGCGCCCGGCTCGTCCGCGGACTTGTGTGGCCCAGTCGTCGCCCTGAAACTCGATCGCACCTTTCACGTCGAGATCGGTCCGCCGCCCCACCATCAGAAACGATCCGCTCCAGGCCATCACCCGCAATACGGCGTGCGCGAAGTCATCGAAAAGAAGAATGTCCGCGTTCACGTAACACACGACCGCACCCGATCCCAGCGCCTCCGCTTGCGCGAACAGGTCGCTGACCAGAGGCGTCCCCCACTCGTTGCACTTTACTGAGGCAACGTGTCGCAAGCCGAATTCCGCGGCAACCTCGGCCGTGCCCTGCTCCGTCCCGAACAGAATCACTTCCGGCTTCGGATTCATGCGCGTCCAACTCGCAACCGCATTTCGCTGGATCACTCCGATGTGCCCTTCGAACCTTTTGGGAGTAGCAAAGATTGTGAGTGACTTCACATCTGGTTGCCGGGCAGAGGCAAGACTCATACGAACCCCTCGCCCAACCCGAGTCCAAGATAATGCACGCCGGGCTCGTCGTGCAGAGAGGTGAGCGTGCGCCAGCAATCGATCACGGTGCGCGGACCCTGCTGGCTGTCGCGGGCCCACTGCAGTCGCGGGATTTTGTTGAACTCGGGCCAGGCCGTGGCCAGCACAACCACATCCGACTTGGCGATGCACTCATCCGCGCTGGCCGCAAAGCAAATGCCCTCTGGCACGGCGATTGGCGATTGTTTCCCAAACGCGGGATCGAACGCCAGCACCTTCACTCCCCGCCCCGCGAGTTCCTTCGCCAGAAGAAACCCCGCCGCTTCCTCCACCACGTCGGTGCCTGCCTTGTAGGTCAGTCCCAGGATCCCCGCGGTGCCCTTGGTTCGACGCTGCACCAGGTCGGCGAGCCACGGAACCTGCGAGCGATTGAAGCGGTCGACCGTCTGAGCGAGATCGGGTGGAACGCCTAGTTGCTGCGCCAGCTGGGCCAGCGCGAGATTGTCGCGCGGGAAGCATGGCCCGCCGTAGCTGAGCGCACCCTTCAGGTATTTCGCGCCGATGCGGGTATCGAGGCCCAGCGCCGCCGTGATCACGTCCACGTTCGCGCCCGCCAGCCGCTCGCAGATGCGCGCCAGCATGTTGGCGTAGCTGATCTTCGTCGTGACGTACGTATTCACGGCCAGCTTGGTGATTTCCGCGTTCACGAACGCCATACGCGCCACCGACGGCTTGTTCTCGCAAACCTCCGCGTAGAGCGACTGCAGCAGATCGCCGGCGCGTTTGTCGGATTCCCCAATCAGCAGCATGTCGGGGTTCAGGAAGTCGCGGATCACGCTGCCCAATGCAATGAACTCAGGGCTGTAGCAGAGTCCGAAATCCGCGCCCGCGCGTTTGCCGCTGGCCTTCTCGATCATCTCGCGGACCGGCCCGCCCGTCGTTCCCGGCATCACCGTGCTCGTCAGGCACACCAGGTGGTATTCGTTCTTCCGGGCCAAGGCGCGCCCGATCGACTGGCACACCGGATCAACGTAGCGAAGCGAGAATCCTCCCGCAGGATCACTCGGCGTCGAGACCACGATGAATGTAATGTCAGTCTGTCCGACCGCCGCCTCAACATCGGAAACAGCCGTCAAGCGTCCCTGCGTCTGTCCGATTAACTCGCCCAGCCCGGGTTCGTGGACGGGAGCCGTCCCTTGGTTAATGACTTCGACCTTGCGCGGATCGTGGTCTACGCCGACGACGGTCAACCCTTTAGAGGCCAGGCAAGCGGCCAGCGGCGATCCCAGTTTTCCCAGGCCAATGACACAAACTCTAGCGCTCATGCGCCGGCCTCAGCGGTCAGACACAGGTGCCAGCCCAATCGCCGTTCCAGCGCGCGGAACACCGGCGAGGGTGTCCACGACCACGGCCAGTCCTTGACGTACTCGTACTTCACGTACTCCGGGATCCGATAGGGAAAAATGTGATCAACAAAAACGTCCGTCATGTGGAAGCCCGACGACTCGATCAACCCGCGCCCCTCTTCGCGACTGTAGGTGTAGGTCACCGGGCATCCGGTCTGTGCTTCCGAGTGTTCGGCGACCAGTTCTTTCAGCCGCCAGAACTGTCCCTTTCCGTATCCCATGAGAATCCAGAAGACCTTCCAGGAATGCCGGTAGTACACCATCAGTTTGATCGTAGTCCCCGGCTTCGCATAGTTGCGCATCTGCTCAACCACCTGCTCCGGATGCGGTGTGTGATGAATCACTCCAAAGGAGTAGATGAGATCGTAGCTCTCCACCGGCAGAAACGCCGTCAGTTCCTCGGCGCTGCCCGAGTAGAAGTGCACCCGATCCTCGAACCCATACACCTTCACCCGCTGGCGCGCCAGCTCGAGCGACTGCGGTGATAAATCGACCGCCGTGACGGAAGCCCCGTGCCGCGCGAAGCTGACCGTATCGGTCCCGATCCCGCACCCGATTTCGAGCACTCTCTTCCCCTTCCAGCGCTCGAACTCCGCGAAACGGGGAATATGCGGCTCGACGAAATACTTCCGCGCCTCAACCTCATCGAAGTACTCGCGCGTCCCCACCGGCTTCGGTGAATGCCGGATGTTGCACGGACGCCGGTCCCAGTAGCTGCGTACCTGCTCGACCGTGATTTGCGAAAAATCTGACATATCCAAGATCTTCTAACGTGTATCGCTTCCTGCCCGCATCCAAGCAGGCAGTCGGATGCCCCACGTCTCCGGGCATAAGCTATCAGAAAAAATTGCTGGTTTCGGCGCTCTATGCGCAGCGCCAGCGACGGGGCCAACCACCAAGGTCTCCTGCTCTTTGTAGATTTATCTCGCCGCCTGCCCCGCTTCCGCCGCCGCGAGCCGTCCCGCCTTGCGCAACTCGCCTTCAATCCACTTGTACGTGATCTTCAATCCGTCATCGAGCCCGATCGAAGGCTCCCACCCCAGCACCTGGTTCAGCAGCGTGTTGTCGCTGTTACGCCCGCGTACGCCCTGTGGCTTCGAAAGATCATGACGCTTATTTAGCTTTTTCCCAGCCAGCCGGCTGACCAGGTCGATCAGCTCGTTGATCGAGATCAGCCGGTCCGTACCCAGGTTCAAGGCGTCCACATGATCGCTGGCCATCAACCGCACCAGTCCTTCCACGCAGTCATCGACGTACATGAAAGATCGCGTCTGCTCCCCATCACCCCACACTTCAATCTCGCCGCCATCCTCCGCCAGAGCCACCTTGCGCGAGATGGCCGCGGGCGCTTTCTCTTTCCCGCCCTCATAGGTCCCCAGTGGACCGTACACGTTGTGGAAGCGCACAATGCGCGTCTCCAGCCCGTAATCCTTTCTGTAATACCGGCAGAGTTCCTCGGCGAACAGTTTTTCCCAGCCATAGCCCGGCTCCGGGTCAGCGGGAATCGCGTCAGACTCCTTCAGCGGAGTCACATCCGCATCTTTCTGCTTGTACTGCGGGTACACGCAGGCCGACGAAGAAAACAGGAAACGTTGCGCCCCGTTCAGCCGGGCCGCGTCGATCATATGGGTATTGATCAGAATGTTATTCCGCGTGATGTCCGCGTGGTTGGCCGTGATGTACCCAATCCCCCCCATATCGGCCGCCAGGTTGTAGACCTGATCGACCTCCTTCGTGGTTTTGAGGCAGTTCTCCCAAAGCCGCAGGTCCAGGAGGGCAAACTCGTCAGCCGGGCTGGGCTCAAACTCGGGCGCTTTGATGTCCGCCCCCCGCACCCAGAACCCTTCATTTTTCAGCCGCTGGACCAGGTGGTGCCCGATAAAACCGCCCGCGCCGGTCACAAGAATCCGGGGCTCACACTTCAACGAAGCTTCATTTTTCATGGTTGGATGAGAAGACCCCATTCTATCGGAGGCCAGAGAGGACGGGCAAGCTAAGGCCCCGATTCAAAAAGGGAAACAGTGCGCGGGCTTTGCCCACTTGAGTGTGCAAACCCCTTCACTGTTGTGTTATCGTGGTCCGCTTTTTTGCGCTATCCGCTTGTGCTCTCATGGCGAGGGCACTAGCGGGAGTGGAATCGAAACTGCACAGAGATGACTGCCACTCCCCTGGCCCAAACCCTGAGACCCTAGCCTATGCATAGGAGTAGTTGTGAGCGACCCTAGCATCGTCCGCGCCCGGGTGCGCCGCCGAACCGACCGCCACCGCCGCAATCGTTTGCTCCGGCGTAGTTTCCTGGCAGCAGTGTTTGCCATGGGCGGACTCACCGGGGCCGCACTCCTGCCCTTCGATTTCGGGTCGTATCTGGTATCTTCGTTTTCTTCGCATCCGGCACAGGAATGGAGCAACAGCGACGTTCACCGCGATCTGGCCTTGTCCGCCGCGGGCGATTCCGACGCTTCGCAACCTTCCCGCCAAGCCCACCCGGTGTATCCGTACTCAATCATTCCCGGCGGAGTGCATGACCCCAAGGAATTGGAACAGGCATTTGACCGCGACCCGGTGGTCGCCGCCCACTATCGCGGATTCGATTTTAAGCGCGCCCGCGTGGTCGAACTGAACCAGGACAAGGCCGTTTACGTCTCCTATCGCATTGCCGGCCACGTGTATTGGACCACGAAGCTGGTGCACCTGCGCCGCGGCGAAAAAGTCATCACCGACGGCAAGATGACGCTGCGCACCCGCTGCGGAAACCAGGTTTCCGAAATCGTCCGCCAGGAAGTGTCACCAAAAGAGCCGACTGTTGCCTGGATGGACCAGCCGATGAATGACGGCGGCAGCGCGACCGCGATTCCCATCCCGGCCGATTTTGATTCCGCTCTTGCGCGTCCGAATCTCACCTCGTTCGGCCCGGCGGTGCCCGGCTACGGCTACATCGCGAACAACGGCAGCCTGCTTTCCTTATATCCGCCGCCCCTGCCGACCTGCAGCCCCGGCAAGAAGGGCAAGGCCGGATCGGGCCCGGCCCCGGCCGCTACCACCGGGAAAAAGAAGAACAGTGGCGGCTGCAACTCACCGCCAGCAGAAGTTCCCGAGCCGGGCACGTTGCTTCTTCTCTCGACCGGACTCGCCGGCGCGTATGTCCGTTACCGCAAGAACTCCTCTGCCGCCTAGGCTCGCGCGTTCCGCCCGGCTTGCCCCAACAGCGTTTCTCCAGTAAGCTCTCGCCCTGTCTTTTCTGGAGCCCTGCACGTGCGCCAAAGGTTCTTCCTCCCTAGCTTGCTTGCGTTCTCCTCGTTCTGTTTCGCTGCGAACCAAAACAACAGCCAGCCGATCCGTTTGGTTGTCGATTTGACCGACGCTCCGCGCAACATCTTCCACTCGACGCTGGCCATCCCTGCCTCGCCGGGAGAGATGACGCTCGCCTATCCCAAGTGGATCCCCGGCAACCATCGCCCGTCCGGACCCATCGGAAATGTGACCGGATTGCACTTTCGCGCCGGTGGTCAGGAACTTGTCTGGAAGCGTGATCCCGTTGAAATGTATTCCTTCCACATCACCGTGCCTCGCGACGCGAAAGAGATCGAAGCAACCCTAGACCTGATCTCCACCGATAGCGCGGGCGCCGGCGGGGTCGCGGGCTCTAGCAACCTGCTGGATCTCAACTGGAACCAGGTTGTGCTGTACCCGGCCGGCGCGGCTTCCGACGCAGTACAAGTGGTGGCTGCCGTACGTTTGCCCGAAGGCTGGAAGTTCGGCACCGCCCTGACTGCCCAACACGTCGCAGCCAACGAAGTGGAATTCAAACCGGTCTCGCTGACCACACTGGTCGATTGCCCCCTGATCGCGGGCGTCCACTACCGACAGATCGAGCTGGTGCCGGCCGGCGAGATGCCGATGCACGTGATCGACATGGTCGCCGACAGCGACGCCGACCTCGAAATGTCGCCGCAGGATATCGCTGCCTATCGCAAGCTGGTCGCCGAGGCCGACGCCCTGTTCGGCGCGCATCACTACCGCCAGTATCACTTCCTCTACACCCTCAGTGATCACGTTGGGCATCATGGTGTGGAGCACCACGAATCCAGCGACAATAGCGCCGAAGAACGCACACTCGCCGATCCGAACCTGCATCTTCTCTTGGCGGCGCTGCTCCCCCACGAGTTCACGCATTCCTGGAACGGCAAGTACCGTCGTCCGGCAGGCCTTGCCACGCGCAATTATCAGGAGCCCATGGTCGCCGATCTGCTCTGGGTCTACGAGGGACTCACCGAGTACTTGGGCGAAATGCTGACCGCCCGCTCCGGTCTTTGGACGCCTGAGCAGTACCGTGAAGCCCTGGCCGCAACCGCCGCCAACATGGATCATCACGCTGGGCGAACCTGGCGGCCCCTCGAAGATACGGCGGTGTCGGTGCAGACGCTGCGGATGCTCGGCGGAGCTTGGCAAAGCTGGCGCCGAGGCCTGGATTATTACCCCGAAGGTGGACTCATCTGGCTCGACGTCGACGCCACCATCCGCCAGCAAACCGACGGCCGGCGCTCGCTCGACGATTTCTGCCGCCGTTTCCTTGGTGGCGAGAGCGGCCCGCCGAAAGTTGTGCCTTACACGTTCGACGATGTCGTGAAGGCTCTGAGCGAGATCGCGCCCTACGATTGGGCCGCCTTCCTGAACGCGCACGTCAAAGCGACTACCACTCACGCGCCGCTCGGCGGCATCGAAGGTGGCGGCTGGCGCCTGGTCTACAACGACAAGCCGAACGCCATGCTTGCCGCTCTTCAGGCGCAATTCAAGTTCGCGAATTTCCAGGATTCCCTTGGCTTCGAACTCGGCAAGGAAGGCGACATCGTGGACGTAGTTCCCGGATCGCCCGCCTACACCGCCGGTCTCGGGCCGGGCATGAAACTGATCGCCGTGAACGGCCGTCGCGCGTCTGCGTCCCTCGTCAGCGCAGCCCTGAAGTCCGCAAGGGGAACTCAAGAGCCGATCGAGCTGATCGTAGAAAACGGCGGGTTCTTCAAGACCTACTCGATCCCTTACTACCAGGGAGAAAGGATCCCCCACCTTGAGCGAGTGGAAGCAAAGCCAGACCGGCTCGCGGACATCGTGAAGCCAAGAACCGGGCCGCCCGCAAAATAAAAACTAAGGTCGTGCCACCAGGAACGGTTTTTCTCAGCGACCTTTGCGGCTCCTCTTTGCGACCTTTGCGGTTACAAGCCTTTGAGCGAACCTCCCGCAATACCCCAGAACCCATCCTCCGCTGTGGTCGCGCTCCGGTAGTCCATCCGGCGCCGTTTTCCGCCCAAACCCTCGATGCGGCCTCGCCCGCTACCCAGCACCAATGGCCATGTCCCACTACGAACCATTGAGTAATTCACAGCTTGCCAAGGCTGGTACAATCGGTCGCAACAAAAGGGTTACGCGTGATGCCCCTCCCCAAGATCGCCTGGATTTCTATCCTTGCGGCGACGTCGCTTTCGCCGTTGCTTTCCACCCCTGCCCACGCTCAAGGTGTCCAGATTCAACATGTCGCCGTGTTGAAGTCGGGTGCCTCCACCCAGATTCAAATCGAGACCAGTAAGCGGCTGTTGCCCCTGGCTCAGGTGCTCACCGACCCCGACCGTCTGGTCATCGATTTTCCCGACGCCCGGCCAGGTCCGTCGCTGCGGGCCTTGTCGGTGAATCGGGGTGATGTGAAGAGTGTCCGGACCAGCCTGTTTTCCGCCAGCCCGCTCATGACCCGCGTGGTGGTGGAGCTGAATTCGGCGCAGGATTTTCAGCTTGTCCCTTCCAGCAATTCAATCATCATTAAATTTGCCGGGACGGCATCTAGCGCGGCAGCCGTAACTCCCGCGCAGCCCGCGACCGCCACGGCGCCAGTAGAAACCGCGCCCCAGGTTGCGCGTGCGACGGCGCCGGAGCCGCCTGAACCCAAATCGCCCGAACTTAAGGAGGCCGAAGTAAGGACGGCCGAACCAAAGCTCGCCGAACCAAAGCTTGCAGAACCAAAGATGCCCGAGGTGAAGACCCGGGATTCGGTCGCAGTGGCCGTGGTTCCCGCCGCCGAGCCCGTTCGCCCGGTCGTCACGCGGGCCTCGGTCGTGGTCCAGGCGCCACCCGCGCCCGCGACTCTCGCGCCCGGTGCGACTCCCCAGGTGCGCCGCGTCGCCGTGCTCAAATCTGGCGGAGCCACTGAAATCGAGATCGAAGCCACCGTGCGCATTGTGCCCGAAGTGCAGGTTGTCACCGGCCCGGATCGCCTCGTTATCGACTTTCCCAAGGCCACTCCCGGCCCTCAGCTTCGCCCCGTGGCGGTGAACCAGGGAGAAGTTAAGGGCGTCCGCGTCGGCTTGCTGAGCACCAAACCCCCTGTGACACGCGTAGTTCTTGACCTGAAATCACCCCAGGCCTACCAGCTGTTCCCGGTGGGCAAGTCCGTAATCGTGAAGCTCGGCGGCGCGGTCGGCATCGCCGCGGCGCCCACTCCAGGCGCTGCACCGAACTCCGCACCAGCGCCCGCAGTTGAGCCGGCAAAGAGTTTTGAGGTTTCCTTCCAGGACGGAATGTTAAGCGTGATGTCGACCAAAGGTTCGCTCGCGGACGTTCTGGCTGAAATCCGCAAGCAAACCGGCGCCGATATCCCAATTCCCGCTGGAGCGGAGCAGGAAGAAGTCGCCGCGTCGCTCGGTCCCGGCACTCCACGCGACGTCGTTTCCCAGCTCTTGAACGGCTCGCGCTACAACTTCATCCTCATCGGTGCCGACAACGACCCGAACAAGCTCGAGCGCGTCATTCTCAGCCCCAAAGGCGCGGGCGAGATTATGGTCCAGGACAGGCCGCCGCGGCCCGAACCTGTACCCGTGGCCCAGATGCAGGGTCCCGACCGCAGTGTCGCCTCCGCTCCGGCCGCCGCTCCACCGCCTCCCGAGGAGCAACCCCAAGGCGACTCGATGCCGCCCGAAACCACACCCCAGCCCGGCGATCCCCAGCCCGCTCCGAACTAGAGATTTTCTGGACTAGAGATTTCTGGCAAGCGAGGAAAGCTATCCGTTGTCATCCCGAGCGAAGTGAGGCCCTAGCCGAACGTAGTCTGAGGGACCTTGTGTCTCATGTCTTCTCTCAAATGGAGCTACGCGTAAGAAATTCGCAGCAGCGAATTTAACACCGAGATCTGTGGAAGTTGACGGCTCGGGAATCTTGGATTGCTACCGGTGTATTAGCCGCACGGGAACCGCAGAAGAATTCCCCGTGTACACTGGCGCTGCCGTCGCCAGGCTGCCGCACCCGGCCACATTCACAATCGTCACGTCGAACGACCCCGCCTTAGGCCCCCCGCCCGCCGGCCACGCCCGAGCAATGAATATCTGCAGGAACCCGACAATGTTCACCGGCCCCGCGGGCGCCGCAGAGCCAACTGGCGGCTCATACACGGGCACCGTTACCAGCGAATCGCTGGTCGTAATGTAGTCGTTGGCCGAAAGCGTCGGTGTTCTCGATAGCGGATGGTTGTTCCCAACCTGAATCTGCAGTGGATAGGTGATCGGCGTTGCCAGCGTGTCCTGTCCGTTTCCCGGTCTCTGGTGAATCAGGCACTCCACCCCGCTCTGCGCCGGCCCTCCGCCACCTTCAGGGAAAACGGTCGTGTCCACAGGAAGTTGGTACTGGACCGGCGGGGTGACGACACCGTTGCTGCACGATATCGGACGCGGATTAGAGCACTCAATATCAGTCTCAAAGTTCGTGCCCCCGCCGCCGCACGTCGCCGGACACGCATCCGTCGCGGGCGGCATTTGTGCCGGGTAGTAAAGTCCTGCCGTGGCCGGTCCAAGTGTGCTGCATCCGGGGGCGGTGCAATTCGAACTCACATTAAACGTCTCCCCAATAATTCCAGTCGGCGCCGGTCCGGGGTTGATGAGTGCTCCTGTCGTGGCGTCGAAAAATCTGGGAACGCCACCCACGCAGTTCGACCCGATGTTATTGGCATTCACCGGATCGCAATTCGGCAGCAGGAACGGTTTCACTCCCCGCGCAATGACCGGCACGCCGATCGCACCATTCAGGGCCTGTGAATTCGATGGATTAAATCCCTCCGCCGTCGCCGTCGCCCTCACCGTCAGCGTCGCCCGGCTCCATATGCGCGCAAAGAACGTCGGCAGGTTCGTGTTCTGCACCGTCACGTTCACCGTCGGGTTGATCGCGAAGCTCGCCGCGTTCCCCCCGTTCGGAAACGTCACCGTCACGTCCGCCGCCGCAATCAGACGCCCCGCAATCCCGGACTGCCCCGCCACGCTCTGCGCCGCCTGCGTCGCCAGCGTTTGTGCCGTACTCTGCACCGTCGGGTTGATCAGCGTCGGATCCCCCGTGACACCCGCATCCACCAGCATCTTGGCCGCGGCCAGTGCCGCCGCATCCGCCGCCCGTTGTGCCTCGCTGCGTGCCGCATACAGCGTGATCACGTCGACCGCGAGCGCCACCATCGCCAGCATGCTCATCATGGCGATGACCACGATGATCATGGTCACGCCGCGTTCGCCGTTTCTTGCCCGTGGATTGCCGCGGTAACGCATGCTACTTCCCCTAGGTCTGATTCTCCAGCGTGGCATTCACCTGGATCTGCGTCGTCGCCGGATAGCTCGCGCCCGAAACCAGCAGCCCGATCACGCGGTTGAATTGCCAGTTATACGGATAGGCGATCGACACATTCGTCGACAAGATCTTTACCGCATTCCCATTGGCCGTCACACTGCTCGTGAACACGTATCCCCGGTCGAGGGCCAGCACGAAACTGCCCCCGCCCGGACACGTCGCCGTGAAGGTCCATTTCCACGGTGTCGCCGCCCCCGCCGCCGTGGCCGCCGCAGCCCCCAGTCCGCAGTCGTTGATCCTGGCAGTCTGCAGGTAATTCACCACCAGATCGCGAATCGCCAGCACCGAAGTCGGCGCCGGATTGGTCAGATCGTTAGTGGCCGAACTGGCTCCCAGCCGCGCCGCCTCGCGCGCCGCATTCGTCAGCTTCTGTTTCATGTTGAACGCGCTGCCAAAATCGAAAATGCCGACCGCCAGCACCAGCAGCAGCGGCAGCGCCACCGCAAATTCCACGATCTGCGAAGCGCGCGTGTCCGTCGTAAGCCCTCTCAGAGCTTCCACAACCCCACGCCTTCGCTGGATGGAATTCACTGGTTGTTCTCGGCCTGCATCTGCGCCGTCGCCTTCAGATTAAGAGTGAAGGCCTGGAACGGAAGGTTGAAATTGTAGGGATACTGAAACGACACCGACGTCCCGCAAGCCTGCGTTGCCCCCGCCGTGTTAGTGAGAATCACATTCTGCTGCACGCAAATCGACGGCGTTGCCCCCGTGCCCGCAGGATCGCAAGCCACCGGGGTTCCGCAGCCCACCGTGCCGCACAGGCATGCCACGGGGCTCAGAGGTTGCACGTTCCCAGGGTTCAGGTGCGATGCCTGCAGCGCCGGCCCCACGTAGTTGATCGCAATCAGATCCGCGGTCAGCGGCGCATTGCCGCAGGTCGCACACGCGGGGGCCACCGCCGCGCGTGCCCCCTGCATCGCCGCCTGCGCGATCGTGCCGTTCACGTTGTAAGCGCGCCCGAAGAAAAATATCGCCAGCATCACCGTGAACAGGACCGGCAGCACCGCCGCGGCTTCGGCGATCTCAGCCCCGCTCGTGTCGAGCAAAACTGCCTTCACTCCCCGCATCTTCCCCTCAAATCCCACTCGCCACCTGCCGCACTCCAAACAGAATGACCGTCACCGCCACCGCCACTCCAAACGGAATCTTCGCCGACTCCGGATTGTCGAGCGACACTTCCGCTCCCGGCAGCCGCAGCCTCAAAAATGCTCCCAGCATGTGGCCCATGTTCCTCAAACTCTGCCGCACCCGGCCCTTGTATACGATCAGAACCGCTGCCATCACACCCGCCACCAGCATCGAGACAATCAGCACATCCACCAGCCGCCCCGGTCCCAGAAACGCGCCCAGAGCGCCGGCCAGCTTGAAATCCCCGCCGCCTAAAGCTCGTATCAGCACGAACGGCAGCAGAACCAACAACCCCAAACCCGCACCCAGCAGGGAAGCCTTCGCTCCCGGCCATCCGCTCAGTATCGTGTTTACCACGATTCCGACCACCAGCCCGGGCACCGTCAGCCAGTTCGGGATGCGCCGGTAGCGCCAGTCCATCCCGCCCGCCCACAGCGCCAAAAACGCCGCCAACAGCCAGACGCTGTCTTTCAGCATGTCCGCTCGCCTGCCGGAACCCGCCTCTGGCGACCCTTCCACGGAAGCATCATGACCAGCGGTTCCCGGTTGCCATAAGAGGCGCAAAAACCAGCCAGCGGTATTCGCTCAAGAAGCCCGCTAATGCGCGGATTTTCACACGTTTAGATAGGCAAGTCAATGAAGAGAAAGGACAGGGGGAGGGCCAGTTTCGATTGCCGAATGCCAAATGGCGATTGCCCCAACCCACGGCGTCTGTTAGAGGGAATTCCACCCGCAAATGCAAGAAAAAGCAAAGGCCCGGCAAGTTCTCCCGGGCCTCAAAATCGCCATTCGCGATTCGGCAATCGCCACTCGCAGTTACTGGTTCAGCACGTGGGCAGAGTTATGCTCCGCGATCACCTGCTTGGCGTGGTCTTCCAGGGCCCGCGCCTGGGGCAACAGGTCCAGAGCCTTAATGATCTGCGGATCGTTTTCCGCCCGGATCTTGAGCCCCTCATCCTGGCCGAACTGGTCGACGAAGATTTCGCTCTTGATGCTGTAGCGTAACCAGTCGTTGTTTTCCACCAGGTCCGACTCGGTGTAAGGAATCTTCTCCTCGTCCAGGAACTTGTGGAATTCCTGCATGATGTTGTCGTCAGCTGTGAAGTTCTTCGTGACGTTGTTCTTCACCACGTAGCGCTTGGCAAAGTTGAAGAACGCATAGTGCTGCAGCAGCGTGTCCTGGAAGTGGTTGCTCTTCACCGGAGGCACGTTCACGTCGGGGGTGATGCCGCCGCCTCCGTATACGGTGCGGCCGCCATCGGTCAACTTCACTTCGTGGTTGGCGCTGTTCGCATCGCTATCACGGTTGTAGTAGTAGTCGTAGAGCGACACGTTCGAATAATCGCGCTGGATCAGCCGTCCACTCGGCGTGTAGTAGCGCGCCGTCGTGAGGGCCAGGCCGGTGTTCTCCGCCAGCGGATAGACAGTCTGCACCAATCCCTTGCCGAAAGTGGTCTCTCCCACGATCAAGCCGCGATCGTGATCCTGGATCGCTCCGGCCACGATCTCGGCGGCCGATGCTGTGCCCTTGTTCACCAGCACCACCATCGGATATTCCTTGCCGCCGTTGCCGTGACTTGCCGTATAGCGCTTCTCCGGGGAAGAGCGCCCATGATGCGAAACGATCAACTGGCCCTTCTTCAGGAACTTGTCGGCCACGCCCACGCCTTCACTCAGAAGCCCGCCCGGATTCTGGCGCAGGTCGAGAACCAGTCCTTTCAGATCGCCGAACTTGTCGAGCGCGTCGGCCACTTCATGCTCGGTGGTTTCCTGGAAGCCCGTGATGTGGAGATAGCCCACGCCCGGCTTGATCAGGAACGCCAGGTCCACGCTGTTCCGCGGAATCTCGTCGCGCACTAGGCTGAACTCCATCGGCTTGTCCACGCCTTCGCGCAGGATGGTGATGTGAACCGTCGTCCCCTTGGGCCCCTTCAACAGGTCGGCCACATCGGACGTGCTCATGTTGTCGGTCGACTTGCCGTCAACCGCGATGATCACGTCGCCCGGGTGGATGCCCGCCTTGTAAGCGGGCGTTCCGACGAACGGGAAGATGACGATGACTTTGTTATTGCGCGGGCCGACCGTCATGCCCACGCCGTAGTACTTGCCGCGCTGTTCTTCGCGCAGCAGCGAGTACGACTTGGGATCGAAGAAATTGGAGTGCGGATCGAGCGCGTGCAGCATGCCGGGAATCGCGCCGTTATAGATGGCTTTGTCCGCGTTGACCGGTTCGGCGTAGTTGTCCTCGACGACCTGGTAGACCTGGGTAAACTGCTTCAGGCTGTCCTTGACATCGGAGTCGTCGCCACGCGGCGTGTACGGACTCCTCTGCGCGAAGAGCATGCCGAGACAGCCACAGGTTACCAGGATTACGACGACGAAGAAGAGAGAGCGACGAGAACTACCAGCCATCTTCAGTTTCCTTAGAATTTGAGGCACACAAGGCCCCGTATACCGCACAATTTGCGCAGTATAGCACGCCAAACCGTGTCGTTATGAGACGGATTCGAGCCCGGGAGGTTACCAAAGCGGGTATCCGGCCCTACCCCTACTGAGATGACGACTTAGCCGTCCGCGATGCGTCGAAAAACGGAGAGATTCCCATCATCTACGTGGTTGCCGTCGGGCCCCCCCAAACAGGTCTGAGAACTTCACAAATCCGAGACCGCGACGAAGACCCTGAGGGATCAGAAAACGAGAAGCCGTTCGGAGGATCGACGAAAACCAAGAAACTAAACAACTTACGAGAACCAGTCCCCCGCCCGCGTAGGGACAGCCGCCCTCGGCTGTCCGGCGGCCCAGGTTTATCGGGCCGCAGTCGACACTAGCGAAAGCCCCACGAACGTGCTCGTTACCCCACCGACCCGGGTGCGGCAGGCAAGCACAGCACATCCACGAACGACCTCGACCACGCCAATCGCCCACCGACCCGTGCAAATGACCACGGACGCAACGTACCCCACACCCCAGCCCCGAAGGGGCGGCAGAATATAGCCCACGGCGTAAGCCGTGGGTAAGCTTCGCAAGGGAAACCCGAGTCCCGTAGGGACGACACCGCGCGAGGCGGGCGCGAGCCCGCGAGCCGTCGCCTCGTCGCGTGCGCCATTCCGACGGCACCGCCCACCGCGAAACTGCAACCAAACGAACGCCGCGGCCCGGCTCCTGCAAATGCTCTTCAACAACGAAAAATCGGCCTCGAACCAACGCCCTCGAATCCCCTATGCTTCCGACGGCACTGCGCCCTCGCCTTCCCCAGAACCGGCCCCCACACTTCGCGAACTAGCCACAAACGGCCACATCCGCCCCGGCAAGTGCCGTGGGCAATTCGCGGCACCGCTATATGTGTTCGACAACGCGTCGCGCACGGTCAACTCCATCGCCGCCGCTCCAAACTCAGCCGGTGTCAGATCGCGCACCCGAAAATGTACCCACCCCTCGCGCGGCACCCCACACGCGAGCGGTTCCCTGGTGTTCAGCTCCGCGACCGTCTCCTGCGCGGCGCGAATCAGCACCACATCCCACGAATTCGCCTCCTTGTTCAGCCTCCCCAGACGCCAGCTGCCGAGGTCCCCACGTATGCGCTCGATCGACAAGCCGTGGTGGTTCATTCCCGTGATCCTTAATTCAGGGCCTTCGACGATTTGCACCGCAAGCTCGCTTTCGTTTACCAGCCAGCAATGCAGAAACAATTCCAGTTCGAGCCCGGTTTGATTCGGGTCAAGGACTTCCTGGAACTTCCCGCCGCGCTGGGCTCGCGCATGAACTTCCTTCACCAGAAAAAGAATCTTGGCTTTCTCACCCAGAGAGCGAGCGGTGTTTTTCTCATCGCGGAGAGTTCCCTTGGCTTGGGACGAAACCAGCAGCACCAGACCGACGATCAAACAGCACGACGCGAATAACAGCCCACCGGTCCCTCCCGCAACAAATCCGAGGGCCGAGCCGACGGCCAAAACAACGATGCCAATAAGGTTAGGTTTCAGCATCTGTGTGCCCACACAAATAGGAAGTACGCCCCTTTCGGCGTTCAGACCCTCGAAAGGAGGGGTTCACCGATAGTCAACGATGCGGCGAGAACAACGTTTTCAAACATTGTACGAAATTTTGGCCTTCGCCGACCTCTCGCAACAGGCTTTAGCGCAAACTCTTCCCCGCGCACTTTCGATGCGATACTTGGTACGCTAAAATGTGCATGTGGAGGTGGCCGTGGCCCAAATGACCCCCGAAGTTTCTAGGCTGCTGGAGCGGGCGCTCTCCCTCTCTGTGGAAGAGCAAGAAGCGCTGGCCGATTCACTGATCGCCAGCCTCGGCGACAAGGTGGAAGCAGGCGTCCTGGCAGCTTGGGACGAGGAAATCCGCAAGCGCATCTCCGAACTCGATTCCGGCAAAGCTGAAACGGTTCCTTGGACCGAGGTTCGACAACGGAACCTGGGTAAGCTGCCGCGTGCCCACTAAGCACGTCGATCTTCTAGAACAGGCAGCAGCTGAGTACGATGCGGCGTTCGACTGGTACCTCAACCGGAGTCTCAAAGCGGCTCGCGACTTCGACGCGGAGGTTACCCGGGCGGTCGCACAGATACTCCAGTCTCCACAGCGGTGGGCTGCCGGTTCACATCAGACTCGACGATGTCTCCTGAGGAAGTTCCCCTTCGTCGTAATCTACCGCGCGCGATCGGAATCCCTAATCCAGATCGTGGCCTTCGCCCACACTAGCCGGAAGCCCGGATATTGGAAGTCACGGACCGGGAGCTGATTTTCCGATACATGGGTCCGTACGAGCCGTTCCCGGCGCCTACGGCACCGTGACCGTGACCGTCGCCGTCGTACGCCCGTACTGGTTGGTCGTGTACAACCTGTAGGTCGTGGTCGCCGCAGGCTTGACCGTTGTGCTGCTGCCGCGCACCGCGCCCACTCCAGGGGAGACCACGAGATACGACGCCCCGCTCACGGTCCACGCCAGGCTCACGCCTCCCCCCGCCGACACGTGGCCCGGGGTCGCCGTGAAACTGCTGACACTGGGAGCGGTGCCCGAAGGCACATTCGCCGCCGTGTAAATCGGATTCATCTCCACGACTTCAAAAGCGGTCGCCGGCACGTTCTTCAGACTGTCCAGATCGCTGCCCCAGCGCCTGTCCGAAGCTCCAGTTACGTAGAGCGCGCTGCCGTTGTCGGCCAGGATCAGCCCGTACTTCTTCATCGCATTAAGAATGGCCTGCATTGGCGTGGAGAAGCCCGAGATGTCGTAGCTCGACTGCAGCCGCAGGCGCATCCCCATCGGCGGCGCATTCACGTCGCTCGTGTTGGAAGCCCAATGCGAAGCCGGAGGAATGAAAGCCGCGCGGGTGTGCGGCACGGTGAAACGGAAGGCGTGCTGGATATTGCCGGCGGCTGCTTCGTCGTAGCGCACCAGGCCGGGGAAAATCGGCAGTCCAGCGGCGTCGGCGGACGTCCACGTGTAAGGTCGCTGCTCGTTGCCCAGCAAATCCCAAACCGCACTGGAGTCGGCGGTCCAGCTGCCATCACCGTTCAGCGACGCGTTGTACAACTCGTAGAGAAAGCAGTTGGCGTTGTCGAGAACCAGCACGTGACGGTCGCCAGTGCTCGACGAACCGCCTTCGACGGGAGCATTCGCAGGCACCGGCATTGGGCCAGGGTCGCTTTCGTCCCCGTAAGATCCCAGGTTGACCGCCACCAGATTCTGCGTCCCGCTCACCACCACGAAGGAAATCCCATAAGTGGGGTCGGTTCCGAAGTCCGGGTGCACGTGCGTGCCGTTTCCAATGTAGTTGCTGATGATCGAAGAGGAGTTGGGATCGACCGACGCCGCCGAGATGTCAGTGTTCCAGAGGCTGCTGCCCGTGAAGGGAACGAATCCACCGAGACTGGCATTCTGACCGCGCGCCATCTGCTGGCAGGAGGTCGTGGTTCCTCCCGTGCCCCCGGATCCGCCCGATCCCCCCGATCCACCGGAACCCCCCGAGCCACCGGAACCCCCCGAGCCTCCAGACCCGGAACCACTTCCTAAACCTGAGGTCGAGTTGCCCGGCGCGCCGCCGCTGCAAGCGAGCAGAATCGACATGAAGAAAAACAAACATACCGGGGCGAGCACTTTCCAGGGAAAGCGTGGGCTGGGGGACATAGTGTCCCTATTCTTTCGCGGCACGCCACTCCTTCCAAGAGGACAATCGAAGGCCAAGCAGGAAAGTAGGACATGTCCGGCAGTAACGACGAGAGCGATCGCGGACCTTCGCGGGAGTCGGGCGCCGTTTGTGCCCAAGCTTAGGAAGCATCAGACAAAATCGTTACACGCCTCGCGTTGCTGCCAATCCGACTCCGGCAGTATGATGACGGCATGCTCGGTTTCGGAGAGATGGCCTTCCTGTTCGTTCTGGCCCTGCTGGTGTTCGGGCCGAAGAAGCTGCCGGAGATTGCCCGGCAGGTTGGGAAGGCTCTGAACGAATTCAAACGCGCTTCAAACGAATTCCGCTCGCAGATCGAGTCGGAGATCTCCAATCTTGAACGCGAGACCAGGCCCCAGATTCTTCCTCCCACCGAACCTCCTCAGGGCGCCGTGGCCAGCGGAACGGTGATCGACGTGCCGCCGGTGGAACACGCGCCGCCGGTGGAACAGGCGCCGGCGCAACTCACCTCCCAGTCTGATTCCACCGCCAAGGCCCCCGATGCCTGAAATGTCCGCCGACGTCTCTTCATCGGGAGACGGAAAAGAACAAATGCCCGCCATGGGCTTCCTCGAGCACCTCGAGGAACTCCGCCAAAGAATCTTCTACGCCCTGGGCGCGGTCGTGGTCGGCTTCTTCGCCTGCTGGGCCTACGCGGAGCGAATCTACGAAGTCATGCAACGTCCCATCATGGACGCTCTCCGGCACAACAACATGCCGGAAAAACTCGTCTACCTGAATCCCACCGAACCCTTCAACATGTACTTGAAGGTGGCCTTCCTGGCCGGCCTGTTCGTGACCTCGCCTTTCGTCCTCTATCAAGTCTGGGCCTTCATCGCCCCCGGCCTCTACCGTCACGAAAAACGCTACGTCACCCCCTTCATGATCTCAACCGTAGCGTTGTTTTTGGCCGGCGGCTACTTCGGCTACAAGCTCGTCTACCCCCAAGCCCTCGAGTTTCTAATCGGCTACGGCAAACAATTCCAACCCATGATCACGATTGGGGAGTATACGAATTTGTTTTTGACCATCATTATTGGAATGGGCGTGATTTTTGAGATGCCTATCTTAGTTTTTTTTCTTTCGTTGATGGGGATTGTCAGCGCGGGGTGGATGTGGCGGAATTTGCGGTATTCGATCCTGGTGATTTTTATTATTGCGGCCATCATTACGCCGACCACCGACATCATGAATATGTGCATATTTGCTGCTCCGATGGTGGCTTTGTACGTGGTCAGCATTGCGATTGCGTGGCTGGTGCATCCGAAGCAGCGGCGGGCGCGGGCGGAGAAGAAGAAGTCGTAGAAGAGAGGAAACACAGGGTCCCTCGACTTCGTTCGGCTAACGCCTCACTGCGCTCGGGATGACAGGTTTCTTGTTCTCATGGCAATTCTTGACCCGCGAAGGACGCAAAAAAAACCGATAGGTCTAGTGGATTTTGGCCTGCCAACGCGCTCCCCGCTGGGGCGGATGGGAGTGGTGCTGCTGGGATTGTTCTCGGTGGCGTGTTCGGGGCGGGAGGCGAAGACGGCACCGGCAAGTCCTGCTGAGACATCTTCGCCTTCTGCGGCTGCGACGGCGCCGGCTGCTCCCACAACTCCGGCGGTTGAGGCGGGGCCGGCTCCGACAATTAATGCTGCGCGGGCCTTCCAGTACACGAGGGAAGTGGTGGCCTTCGGAGCGCGTCCCATCGGGAGCGCGAATCACAGGAAGCTGGAACAGTACATCGTGGGGCATCTGAAGGGCGACGAGGTGGAGGACGATAGCTTCATCGCCGACACGGTGGAAGGCAAGTTTCCGGTGCGTAACATCATCGCGAAGTATCCGGGGACCAAGGACGGCATCATCGTAATCGCTGGGCACTACGATACGAACTATCCGCTGCGGAATACCACGTTTGTGGGAGCCAATGATGGCGGGTCTTCGACGGCGATCCTGCTGGAGTTTGCGAACCATTTGCGCGGCAAGAAGCGAGACGGATACAGCGTGTGGCTGGTGTGGACAGATGGCGAAGAGGCGGTGCGGCAGTGGAGTGAGACGGACAGCGTGTACGGTACGAAACATCTTGCGGCCCGCTGGCAGAAGGATGGGACGATCAAGAAGATCAAGGCGTTTCTGCTGGCCGACATGATCGGCGACGCCGACCTGAATATTGAGCGGGAATCGCACTCAACGTCCTGGCTGGAGGATCTGGTGTATGAGGCGGCGACGAAACTGGGTTTCCAGTCGCATTTTTTTGCGCGCACGCTGGAGATCGATGATGATCACCTGCCGTTTGTGAAGCTGGGCGTGCCGTGCGCCGACATCATCGACCTGGACTACGGGTACGGCAACGTGTTCCACCATTCGCCACAAGACACGATGGACAAGTTGAGCCCGAAGAGCCTGCAGATTGCGGGGGACGTGATTCTGCAGACGGTGTGGATGCTGGACGGGAGATGAATCGCGAATGGCGAATGGCGATTGGCGAATGGGAGAGGGCGGGTGAGGTCAGGAGTGATGGGGCGCTGTTACAAGGTCGAGGAAAACGCAAGGTCCCTCCACTACGTTCGGCTCTCGCCTCACTTCGGTCGGGATGACAGTGGGGGGAGAAAGTGACGGTTTGTGGATTCTCCCGATGAATGGCAAATGGCGAATGGCGAATGAGGGAGGGCGGGTGAGGTCAGGAGCGATGGGGCGCTGCTACAGGTCGAGGAAAACGCAAGGTCCCTCTACTACGTTCGGCTCTCGCCTCACTTCGGTCGGGATGACAGTGGGGGGAGAAAGTGACGGTTTGTGGATTCTCCCGATGA
>CAZXKO010000008.1:0-9621 GCA_964641665.1 uncultured Acidobacteriaceae bacterium | reverse complement strand
AGTCAACGGGCAACCGGAGGAACTCGATGTCGGGGGAAGACGGCAGTCTTCCGTGGGTGGCACGAGCCGGATAAGCTGAGAGGTTTAAGTCCGGTTCTGTGAGAGGCTCGGGGTGAAATTCCCCGGGCCTACTCGGCGGAGGCGGGGCGACCCGTCCCCCTATGCCGATTTTGGGTGATCGTTCGCGAATAGGGCTACGACAGATTTTTGGAAAAATGGACGAGTCGCCGAAGGAGCCAACCTCAGGCGCTAAAGCGCAACATTTTCCCCCCTTGCGGCACGACTGAAGTCGTGCCATTCCTGGCATCGCTCTGAGTGTTCCACCCCGGTCGGGTGTTGCATCGGGCAAGAAACAGTAGATTCCTCTTGCCTCGCTGCGCTCGCGGGTCGGAATGACAAGGCGGTGGGCCAATCGGCTCGGCCGCCATGGCCCGGCGGGTCCCCTAGCGCACCACGCCTTCGAGTGGGGAACTGGCGGTGGCGTACAGTTTCTTGGGCATGCGTCCCGCCAGATACGCCTGACGTCCGGCTGAGACGGCGTTCTTCATCGCTTCCGCCATCAGGACCGGGTCTAACGCGCCGGCGATGCCGGTGTTCATGAGCACGGCATCGGCCCCGAGTTCCAGGGCGATGGCGGCATCGGAGGCGGTGCCCACGCCGGCGTCCACGATCAGCGGCACGCCCGTGATCAGTTCGCGCAGGATCCGAATGTTCGCTTGGTTCTGGATGCCGAGACCGCTCCCGATGGGGGCACCCAGCGGCATGATGGCCGCGGCGCCAGTGTCGAGCAGGCGCTTGGCAAAGACGATGTCGTCGGAGGTATAGGGAAGTACGGTGAAGCCTTCTTTCACGAGCGTTTGGGTCGCTTCGAGCGTGGCTTGCACGTCAGGATAGAGCGTGGCCTGATCGCCGATCACTTCGAGCTTCACCCAATCTGACAGGCCCACTTCACGCGCCAGGCGTGCGGCACGGATGGCTTCGTCGGCGGTATAGCAGCCGGCCGTGTTCGGGAGCAGGAAATACTTGCCCGGGTCGATGTAGTCAAGCAGCGATTCCTTGCTACGGTCGAGATTGACGCGGCGCACCGCGACGGTGACCATGTCGGCGCCGCTGGCCTCGAGCGCGCGCGCAGTTTCCTGGAAGGACTTGTATTTTCCCGTGCCGACGATGAGGCGCGAGCGCAGTTGGCGACCGGCAATGACGAGTGAGTCGGGCATGGACCTATTGTAATGAAATGCGGGGCTGGGCACAGCACTGGGCAGTGCGCAACAGGCGCTAACTTAAGGTGGAGTCGCTTTGGCGATCCACGACTCGGGAACCTTCGCCGCAACCAGGTCACGCTTGCGGGCGGCGTCCCCAAGCAGCCCACATGATCGGCGATAGCGTTAGGAAGTCAGATGCTTCCAATCGGGTGAGATCCTGCTCGAACTCGGCTTCAGTGATATAACCGGCCTGGATCATGTCCGCGCGAAGCTGCTGGAAATTGGCACGCATAAGAGACGCACCCGCTGATCCGCCATGCCACGTGAAGATTCGGGCCTCCGCACCAACTTCTGCTAGACCGTGGGCCCGCAGCCGTCCAGGCAGCAGCCGTCCGTAGCGCCTTTCGACGCCATGGTCTTCCACCACCCGTATCATGGCGAGCTGAGTCTTGGGGAGTCCCTCTCCAGGATTCAGAAGGGGCTCAGCGAGCAGCGAGGCGGAATCAAATTCCTCGTCCAGCAGCCAGCCTCCGGGCTTGAGAGCAGCGACCATGCGCTGCAGCGCTCTGTCGCGTTCGGGTAGGTGCAGAAGAACCAGACGACTGTGCACGAGATCAAAGGCACCCTCGGGCAATGAGTCGGTGACAATGTTGTGGTGACGAATCTCACAGTTGGGGAGCTTCACAGTTTCAAGAAATCGTGTATCAATGTCGGTGACGAGCACGCTGCCCGTGGGCGCTACGCGGCGGCTCAGCCAAGTGGCTATCGATCCATTGCCGCCTCCGATCTCCAAACAATGCCAGCCCTGATCGACGCCCCGCTCGCTAAGGTGGCGGATACTGCCGGGATCGAAAATCTCCGAGAGCGCGCTCAAGCGTGCACTAGCTTGCTCAGCGGCGTTGTCGAAAACATAGCTTGGGGAAATGGAACTGCTTCTCGATATTGTTCCCACGATTGGCCTCCTTCCGTCCGAATCTGTCACCTGGACACCACTCATTCCGCGCGCTTCCAGAAAGGCATTAATCAGGCAGTTGAGCCTGCCCCGGTTCGCAGAGCCAGAAACTGCCGATGAGCGACGTGGTATAGGCCAAGACCGCAACCGCGCCGGCTGCGTAGGCCATTCGAGTGGCCGCTCCCGCGGCTGGGATGATGTTGGCAAGCTGCGTGGTGAACAGCGCAGCGGAGGCGCCCAAGACCCTGCCCCCGATGTTGGCGGCGAAACTTTCGCCAGTGCCCCGCAGGTGTGTGGGGTAAACCCAGGGCAAGTAATTCCACAGGAAGCTAAATGAGCCATTCATGCAGACCGCCGCGAGGAAAATGCCGCACTTGAGAAGCAACAGACTGTGAGTGGCTGCGAAAAAGTAAACCCAGGCGAACACCACCAGGCCGGGAACGAGGCCGAAGCGCAACAGACGTCTTTGCGTCGCAATCCGTATGACCAGAACCGGAAACAGCAGTCGACCGGCAATCGTGCCCAGCTCCGCCAGCGATTGCACGCTACCCACGGTCTGCTCCACTTGCCGAGCCGCTAAACCGTGCAATTCCGGAAGCCCGGGAACGATATGCGGTGTTTGCTGGAGTACTCCGTAGGGCACGGCGTAGAAACAAGCCGCCAGCAATGTCGCTACCCATGTGGTCTTTCGCAAACCTGGGCTGAAGAGTGCCGAGATGCTCGGACGCTTTAAGATGCCTTTGGATTTTTTCTCTTTCCAAATCGGCGATTCGGGCAAGAAGGGCCGCACCAGCATGAGTGGAATCGCCGGCAACAGTCCGCCGAGCAAGGCGTAGCGCCAAGCGTCATGGCCAGCGTGGATTGCCGGCAATCGCTCCGCGTAGGTGACCGCGACATAATAAGCACCGGTCGCCAGCAGGCCCCCCAGCCCCACGGCGCTCTGGGTGTAGCCCAGCACCAATTCTCTTTGCTTCGGATTGGAGAAAAGTTCTGCCAGCCAGGCAATTGCAGCGACGTATTCGACACACACGCCAATGGACGTGGCGCACCGGAAAATCAAGAGTTGGGTAAGCGTACTGGAATAACTGGCGGCGCATGCCGAAAAGGCATACAAAAGAAGGCTCCACACCAACACTCGCCGGCGGCCCAAAATGTCCGTGAGATAACCGCCAAGCAGGCCGAAAGTCCCGCCCATCAGCGCCGGGACGGAGAATAGCAACCCTACCCAAAGGTTGAACTCCGGAGTGCCTGGCTTAAGACCTCCGACCGCCACAAGCGCCGGTCGCACGACGACCGCCAGCACTACCATTTCGTAGAGGTCGAAGGCAAAGCCCAAAGCCGCGACCCCACAGATTAACCACTGGAGCGGTGTCAGCCGGTTGAGCTTTGAAGCGAGCCCAGAATTCGCGATGCCGTCTGCGGGCATGGGCGCATTGTGCGCTAGTTCAGCCAAGGACGCCTCCACCGGGTTTTCGGAATTCACTGCCCCGTCTACCAATGGCCGGCTATTTAACCTCCGAAAAAGTTGTGATACAAGTTGAAATAATTCAATAATTGTTGAGAGATGCTCAATGATGAACTTAACGTCCCGTCAACTCAGGGCTTTTTCGCTGGTGGCGCAACATCGAAATTTCTCTCGTGCCGCGGAAGCGCTCCTCATTACCCCGTCAGGCTTGAGCGTTCTAATAAAAGAGTTGGAATCTCAGCTGGGATTCCGGCTGTTTGACAGAACCACGCGCCATGTCGTGCTCACCGCCTATGGTCACGAATTCTTGCCGACTGCACAGAGGAGCTTGGCCGACTTGGATGGCGCAGTGTCGCGCATTGGACGTTCCGCGACCGAGAGTAGCCGATCGTTGTCGGTGGGCGCGTCTCCATTGATCGCAGCCAACGTCCTGCCGCAGGCGATCAAGGAGTTCCGCAGCCACCGGCCCGACCTGCGGATTCAGTTGATTGATTGCGAACCTGCATCCATCATCCCAATGGTCGAGTCGGGAAAGGTCGACATAGGGTTACGCGTCTTGTACAAGTCCATTCCCGGCCTTCGGCGTACGCCGTTGTTTCGCTTCTGCCTGATGGTCGTTCGAGCCGACAATGATCCCGCCTTTCGTCGGGTCTCGACGACCTGGTCGGCATTGAAAGGAGAGAAACTGATTTCGCTGGTCTCAACCAACGAGATTCAGCAGCTGGTAAACAAGCATCTGGCGCATGCCGGCGTTGTCGATCAGCCCAACGGCGTTATCCACTACATCGATACGCTTCTGGCAATGGTAGAGGCGGGAGAGGGCAGCGGGATTGTCCCATCGTGGGCATTGGCGGCATGCCGAAACAGAAAAGTGGTTATGAGCCGCCTGATCAACCCCGTCGTGAATTTGGACTTCTATCAGATCAGCGATCGAGGCAAACAACTTCCAACCGGCACGGAGGATTTCACAGCCTTCCTGCAGAGCTACATCGCCAGATGGGCCGGGCGGGCGGGCATTCTGTAGAGGGGACAATTGAATAGGTTACACGGTAGTTGTTAGGTGGGGGCTGCGACAAAGCACGCAGGTTTAGCTCCCTTGCGTGTTTGTCCACTCCTGCTCTTGACTGAGCGGTTATCGGGCAGTGCGCGCCCGCACAACGCCCCATTACCCCGGGATATGATCGGCGACCGGAGCGGCCTCGGCCTGGGCGTACATGTCGTCGATGAGCTGGCGGTAGCTCTGCTCGATGGCGCGGCGTCGGAGCTTCATGCTGGGAGTAAGGGTGCCGTCCTCGGCAGAGAATTCGTTGGCAATGACGAGGACGCGCTTCAACTTCTCAAAGCGGGCGAGGTTGGTGTTGAGGTCGTCGACGATACCCTCATACAGGGATTGCACCTTGGGGTTGGCGACCAGGTCGGCGCGGGAAGAGAATAGGACCTGGTTGGCGCGTGCCCAATCTTCGAGCAGAGGGAAGTAGGGAGAGATCAGGACCGCAGGGAACTTGCGCTTGTCACCCAACACCACGGCTTCAGCGATGAGCGCGTTGTGCTTCAGGGTGTTTTCGATGGGCTGGGGAGCGATGAACTTTCCGCCCGAAGTCTTGATCAGGTCCTTCTTCCGGTCGGTGACCGAGAGAAAGCCCTCTTCGTCGAGGTTGCCGATGTCGCCGGTCTTGAACCAGCCGTCGACGAAGGTGTTCGCGGTTTCATCAGGCCGCTTCCAGTAACTCTGGAAGACGGAGGGACCGCGGACCAAGATCTCGCCGTCGTCGGCGATCTTGACTTCAACGTTGCCTAGCGGCCTGCCGACGGTGCCCAGCTTGTGGTGCTGGGGCGTATTGACGGCGATGACGGGCGAAGTTTCCGTCAGTCCGTAGCCTTCGTGAATGCGAATCCCGACCTGGGCGTACCATTCAGCGAGCTCACGGCCGAGGGGCGCGCCTCCGGAAATAAACGTCTGCACGCGGCCGCCCATGCCCTCGCGAACTTTCTTGTAGACGAGCCGGTTGGCGAGCTTCCAGCTGCGCGAAGTTGGCGTCTGGCCGGCGAGGATCTCCGAGCGGTGGGAGCGTCCGACCGAAAGCGCCCAGCGAAAGACCACGCTGTTGGGAAGGCCTTTGGCTTTGTGTTCGGCCTGGGTGTGGATTTTTTCGTAGACCCGGGGAACGGCCACGAACACCGTAGGGCGCACTTCCAGAATGGTCGGGGCCAATTGATCGATGAAAGGACAGTAGGCCAGGGTGACGCCGTTGAAGAGAAGCGCGAAGTCCACATGGCGCGCGGTGACGTGCGAGAGTGGCAGGAAGGAGATGCTGGTCTGCTCGCCGGCCAGATCAAATCCCTTCAATGAAAACTGGATGTTCGAGGCGAGGTTGGCGTGAGTGAGCATCACCCCTTTGGCCACCCCGGTGGTGCCCGAGGTGTAAATGATGGTCGCCAGGTCGTGGCCGGAGAGAGTGCGGGCTCTCGCGTCGAGGGCTGAGTTCCGCGCCACCGGGCCTTCATGCATGAACCGCTCCATGTGGTAAGCGTGGGCAGTCTCGACTGGGTCCATCACGACAATTTTTTCGACCGGGGTCTTGCTGCGGATTGCCTCGATCTTGCGAAACTGCGGCTCAGAAGAAACGAAGACGACGCGCGGTTCCGAGTCCTGCAGTATAAAAGCAGACTGTTCGTCGGTGAGCGTGGAGTAGATCGGCACGGAGACCGCGCCCAGGAGCTGACAGGCGAAGTCGGCGATGGTCCATTCGGGGCGGTTCTCGCTGAGAATGGCGACGCGATCGCCCTTCGAGATGCCCCAACCGGATAGGGCGAGGGCGACCCCCGCGACGTTCCGGTAGAGTTCTTGCGAAGAGATGGGCAGCCACTGGATGGCGCGGCGATGCAACATCACACGCTCGCGGTTGCTCTCAACGATGGCGTAAAAGATGTCGTTGAGAGTGGTGAGGCTCATCCTCGGAGGTGATCTCCCGAGCCACAGCGAAAAGCCGGCGCACTATGTAGAGGGTTACGGAACCTTTGATGGAGACTCGGGAAGGCGGTGAAAGCCGGCACGGTGGGGAAGCGGTTCAGCGGTGAAAGAAACATGTTGGAAGAATAGCTTGGTTACTAGAAATGTAACGGCTGGGGCGGGTTTAGGCAACGGCAAATCGGGTTCAGAGTTGCGGAGGAACCATCCTATGAATTAGGCTCAGGCACAAGTCATTTGGGAGGATGGCATGCGAAGATCTGCGCGAATACAAATTCTTATCGGCCTTCTGCTCGGAGGGTTGCTGCCCGGGTTCGTCGCGAACCAGGCAAGCGGGCAAAACAAGCAAAACAAGGCTCCGGAACCGCTGAAGCTGCGGGTGGGCGACGATGCGCCCGACTTCACGCTGCAGTATTTCAATGGGAGTGACCGAAAAGACGTCCACCTGAGCGATTACCGCGGCAAAAAGAACGTTGTGCTGGCGTTCTACATTTTCGCGTTTACCGGCGGTTGAACGCAGCAGATGAAAAACTTCCAGCAGAACCTGCAGAAGCTGGAAGCTGCCGACACCCAGGTCCTGGGTGTGAGCATGGACAGTCCTTTCGCGAACAAGGCGTTCGCCGACCAAATTGGAGTGACCTTTCCCCTGTTGAGCGACTGGGGCGGGGAGGTCACGCGGCAATACGGGCTTTACGTGGACAAATACAAAGCCGCACGGCGCGTAAACTTCCTGATTGGCAAAGACGGAAAGATCCTAGAAGAACAGATCGACAGCGAAGCGATCGATCCGACGAAAATCGTCACGGCGTGCGAACGGCACAAGCTGAAAGACTGAGTGGAGAGAGGGACGTTTTCGTTCGTCGTGGATGCAAGTGAGTCTGCGACGTTTGACGCGACCGGAACCGGTTGCTATGATCTTTACGCGGGGTGGAGCAGTCTGGTAGCTCGTTGGGCTCATAACCCAAAGGTCGGTGGTTCAAATCCACCCCCCGCAACCAACCTCCTTATTGAATCGAAAGACCTTTCACGTCCTCGTCCAACCGTTCCGTTTCCAACTTGGGCACATTAGGGCACAAAATTTCGCCCAGCTTCTCGGCCAGCAGCCGATCATCCTCGCTGACCAGGTGCGTGTAGCCCATCGTCGTCTGACCGGCGACGTGGCCTAACCTCTCCTGACGCACCTTCAGGGGAGCGTTCATGTGGTCGAGCGCGGTGGCGTTGCCGTGCCGGAAGGCATGCAATGCGCCATCGAGCCCGAGCTTGTTGAGAATCGGCTTCAATTCCCGTTTGACGAAGTTGTCCGGACTGAGCCGCTTCCCCCTCCTGCTCAGGAACAGCGGAGCGTCGGCTTGCCTGCCGCTCACCAACGGCATGAGTGCCAGAGCCAACAGTGGGGAAAGAGAAAAAGCGCGAGGCCGCCGCGACTTGTTCGGGGTGATGTGCTTCCCGAATCGACTGTTGCGAACCACAATGATTCGGTTCGGAAGATCGACGTGGCCCACGTTCAACGCGCACACCTCCCCACGCCGAATGCCGGTCTCAGCGATGAGCCAGAAGACGACGTCATAGGGCGGCTTTGCCAGAGAGATGACCTGTTTCACTTCTTCGGTACTTCGATGCGGCTGTTCGGGAGGATCGTAGTCGGGAAGCACGAGCCCGGCGAACGGGTCGTGCGTCACGTAATTCCAAGCCTTGGCCGAGTTCCACATCATTTGCAAGGTCCGCACCAGGTTGAGACGACTTTTCACGGAGAGCTTCGTGTCCTGAACGAACTTTTGGACCAACAGCCCGCCGATGTCCTTCATGTTGAACTTGCCGAAATACGGAAGCAGCCACTTCTTGATCTGGCTCCGTATGGGCGGTTGGGTGGACGCTTTAAGCTGAGTAAGCGCGTTGTGTTGCCACAGCGTGGCGAACTCAGCAAAGGTTGCATTGCGTAAGCCTCGGTACGTGAGGCTGTTGATAGAGGACAGGCGGGCTTCCAATTCACGTTCCGCCAGCCGCTTGGTAGGGAAGTCCTTCTTCGCGCCAAGGACCTCTTTGCGCAGGATTCGACTTTCGTCCCCGTCTGGGCCAATCACGCTCTCGCGCCATCGACCAACCCAGACTTGCTTGCGCTTCCCGCGCAGGAAAACAGAACCGCGCTGAAACCTCCTACGCGCCATTTTCTGCGTCTCCTGAGACGTCGAAAAGGCGCTGGTGTTCGCCTGGGCCGAAAGGGTAGCACAGTCGGTCGGATCGGCGATTTCAGTTGATGAAGACATCGCAAACTAGGTGCAAATTTCGAATCTGGGACGCCCCGGCCAGGCGGTTCAGAGAGACTTAATTTCCTCTTCCCGCATTTCTGGTCCACGTACCGGCTTCCTGTCCAGCCATTCCACAGTCAACTGCCGGACTTTGTGAGCGTTCCGGATGCATTGTGTGCTAGGTCGCCGCCTCGCTCCACCCAGCCCTCAATGCCCGGATCTATAGCCCGTCACTAAAGTGCCGGCGTGCCATCTCAAGCCACCTCACGGTTTGCGTCATGTCCGCTCCGAGTCGAATGCGCCGCATGTCCTTCCAAAATGTAGGACAAGCGGCCCTGCCCAGTAGGAAATCTCCCCGAGTGGGAACTGACAAAACTGACAAAACCTTACCTTTGTCAGTTTTGTCAGTGAAGGGTCCTGGACATTCAATTTCCACCATCGGCGGCATTTCCAGTTCAGCCGTTCATTCTCCATGGCGTTTTACCAGCGGGTTGGATTTCCATAGCGCGGTTGGCCGACCACCAATAACGGTCGGCACCATCTCCAACTGCCGAACCCAGCCGGAGTCGGCGAGCAACTCGAGGGCATTACGGGCTTGGTCAGGCTGGGTCAGCCCACTCCAACCCCTGCGGTAAACATCCCGGGTGGTGAACGTCCCTGGCAGTTCGCCCAGCTTCAGATGCCGAGCCAACTCCCGGGCTGCTGCCATGTCTGGAGACACAACGCAGCCGTACAGCCGGTTCGCGTGCGATTCGAGGTATTCACAGAATGCTATGGCCTGTTCGATG
>CAZXKO010000007.1:0-44218 GCA_964641665.1 uncultured Acidobacteriaceae bacterium | reverse complement strand
CTTCCTGCTCACCCGGTTCCTGGCGGTAGCAAGCGAAGAGCAACGGCAGATGGCATGGGCTCTCGATGCCCGGGAGCGTGAATTTCAATCGGTTTTCGAGCATGCCCTGGACGCGATTCTGATTCTGGATGAGCAGGGTATGTGCCGCGAAGCCAACCCCAGCGTGGAGAATCTGTTGGGGGTGCCCCGACACGAACTGATCGGCCAACCCCTCGAACTGTATGAGGAACTGATCCATCCTGAGGATCGCGCCCATGTCCGAAGCATGCTGGACCGATCCGCCAGGACCGGAGAGTTCGATGAGAGGTTTCGTATCATCAGGCCCAGTGGACAAGTTCGATGGGTGTGGGCTCGAGGGTTTCCGGTACGGGACGCTGAGCGCAGAATCTGGCGGCTGGTTGGTACCGCACTGGAAATCACCGCTCTAAAGCAGGCCGAGCAAGACACGGCGCGTAGCCTGGCTTTAGCTGAATCCGCCTGGGCGGAAGCGGAAGCGCTGCGTAAAGCGACCTTAGGACTCACGCAAGACCTTCGCATGGATCTTGTGTTGGATAATCTGCTTCAGGCCCTCTTGGAGTTAGTTCCCTGCGAGTGCGCCCGGGTGTTACTGCTGGAAGGGGAGTCGCGACTTTTCGTTGCCCGAGAAACTCCACACGGCACAGTTGCTAAGAAGATCCCAGACTATCCGCTGACTCTGGACGCTTCCGACTCCCCCTTCCTCGAAAGGGTGTTGGCGGGCCGAGCAAGTGTGCTGATTCCGGATACAGGGGCGGAGAGAGAATGGCGGCCTTTCAAGGGCCATACCGACGTGCGCTGCTGGCTTTGTGTACCCCTGATCGCCGCCGGTCGGACTCTTGGACTCTTTTCGGTCAGCCACACCCGGCCAGGCATGTTCACCCAAGAACATCTACGGCTGGCAGAATCGCTCGCCATTCCAGCAGCGGCAGCAATCCAAAACGCCCGCCTTTACGAGACTGCCTCGATCTATGGAACAGAATTGGAGAAACGCATCGCGGATCTTCAGCAGGCAAAGAGGGCGTTGGAACAAGCAGAGGGTGGCTGGCGGATTTCCGAGGAAAAGTTCGAGAAAGTCTTTCGCGCGAGCCCGATCGCCTTCTCTATTACTACTCTCAACGAGGGGCGGTTCCTTGATGTAAACGCGGCGTTCGAAGCTTGCTATGGCTACTGCCGTGCGGAATTGATTGGCCATACCGTGCACGAACTTGGGATCTGGGAAGATCCCACCGATCGCGTGCGCATGGTCGCGCAGCTTGAGCGAGGTGGACCCATCCGGAACGTCATCACCCGGCTCCGTGCGAAATCTGGCGAGATCAAGCTAACTACTTATTCCGCGGACCGAATCCAGTTCGATAGGCAAGCCTGCATCCTTTCCGTCTCCGAAGAAGTGCTCCATTCCGACCCTCATCACGCCAATTAGCGCCACCGCGAAAAACACGGAGTGGGCATCCTCTTGACCCAACCCCATCAGCCACAGTCACAAAGGCTCGCCCCACGGGGTAGCCGGGTTAGAGGAGCAGCCGGAGATACGAGCAATCAGGTGCTTACGAGCCCAAGCGAGGATAGGATGCACAACTCCACATGCTCGAGACAACACCAGCCAGCGGTCGAGGTCTTGGTTTTGCCCGGTTCTCCGACCAGTCTGGCACTCTCCGACCAGGAGATACGGCCGGAAGCGCGGGCACCAAGGCGGCCATCAAGCAACGGAGTGATCTATGTCGGGACCGGGAAAATCCTTTGTTGGTGGGACAACGTTTCCGAGCAGACGACGGGGCACAGAATCACCGTACCCGCGGCTTAGAGTGCATGAGAGGCAGACGTTAGTCCGGCGAGGGCCATGATCGGCCGCCGATTGCGCGGTCAGCCGTTCATCCGAACCGGTTTCCTTGTGTTCGGGGCCGGTGTCATTCCGGGGAGGACGGTTTCGACTCCGACAGGGTAGACGCTTGCACCGTTCTCGGTCGCGGGCGACCCGCAGGACTGCCGCGAGGACAACCACGGTCAAAACGCCTTTCGATCGCAGCCGGCGCTTTCCCGCGTCGGAACAAAGGTCAGTCCGCCATGCCCAGAATCAAAAGTTCGCATCCAAGATTCATCAGCGGCAGTGCGGTCAAGCCATAGTTAGGAAGGGTCAGGTGGCGACCATGCACTCTGGGAAGCGGTTTGCACGCTCCCCCGCAACGAGCTTCTACGGACGAGGATGAACAGTCCCGGGCGCAAACCTCTGCCGGATTCTTTCCACGAGGCCATAGAAGAGCCCCCGCCCTGAGGCGGACGACGGTTCTTGTACGGTGGTCGAAAACGGAGAGGTGCTCCCCTGACCGGAATACCGACCGCAGCCCAGAAAGATGGTCGGCGCAGGAGGGGAGTACGGCAGGATTGTGGAAGAGATTGGATCGGCATGAGCAGCGGAGAAACCGGGCTCTGATGGTTCACCGAAATGCGTTCCCTTGGAACCAGGTGTGCGGGGTGGCACCAACGTCACCGCCCGCATCTGCAGAACCCACCGAAAACCGCGGGGTGTTCGCATGCATCGAGCTGAGGTGGGCTGCTGCGTGCAGCTGGACGGCATCACGATGGAGCGCCGGGCGCTGGACGCGGCTCTGGTGCGTCAAGGAGAGATCGCGGTGAACCATGTGGTCATGCAAATCTGCAGTCCCGTCACGTTGGAAGTGGAAGGTGTGGGTGGAAAGCAGCTTCGGAGATTTGTGCCCGGCGATATCCACGTGATTCCCCAGGGTTCCAGGGTCAGTCTGAGCGCCATCGGCGCGAGTCCGGCTCTTGTAATGAGCTTCGACAACCAAGTGCTCGAACGAAGCCTTGCGGAGGAAGATCGCGCTGGCACTGGATTCTTACTTGCGCTACATCTCGGAATACGCGATTTGCAGTTGCAGTGCTTGTTATCAGTGGTCGAGGCCGAGTTGAGGTCCGGTTGCCGGACCGGCCCCGGATATCTTCGCCAGCTTGGGGCGGCGCTCACCAGCTATCTCGCGCGGCGTTACTCCACCGGGGCGAAGGCCATTGTGACACGCAGCGATGGACTGCCGGCCCAACGACTTCGCACCGTCTTGGATCATATCCACACTCACCTGGAGGAGAGCTTGACCGTCGTTGAGCTGGCGGGAATGGTACGGATGAGCCCCCAGCACTTCGCGAATCTGTTCCGGCAAAGCACCGGTCTTGCTCCACACCGCTACGTGTTGCGCCGGCGGATCGAGCGTGCCGAACATCTCCTCAGCACGACCAACTTGAGTCTTGCAGACATCACCCTGGAGTCAGGCTTTGCCAGCCAGAGTCACTTCACCGACGTCTTTCGCAAGACGCTCGGGACCACACCCCGACGTTATCGCAGTCGATTTACGGGCACGGGGCCCATGGCGGCCGGCGGTACGCAAGGGGTGGAGGGCCCATTATTGGTGGTGGAGATTCCGCCGGAAACCAGTCTGAAGAAGCCTTCCGGATCGCTAGGTAGTTCTGGCTCGGGTCCAGAGCAGCTTTCCATTTACTTTGACGGCAGTGATGTCAAGTGCGGATAGACAAGACACGTCGATTAACGTTGCTTGTCCTCGTCCTGCGCTTCCTGGTCGGCGCCGACCTGCTCGAGGTCACTGACGGCCCTACGTACCGTGCGCCGAGCGTAGTCGCCTGGATCGTGTTTTTGCCCCGCACGGTACCGCGCAATCTCCTCAGCGACGCAGTTCTCGGGCTCGCCACGTCCCAGAGCGCGCTTGGCGTAGGCCCAATCGCGCTCGGACTGAGAGTTGGCCCCCCTGCCCTGCGGATGGGATGAGCCGGCGCGAGCGAGGAGTTCGGGCGCCAGTTCGTCGACCGGCAACCTCGGAAAGTGCTCCGGTTTGCGAATTGCGGCATTGCGACCTTCGGCCGTGACCAGGTATGCAGGATGATATTTGTGGTTGTAAAAGCCCGGCAGACGGAGCACGCGGGCCACGTCAACCACGCTGGGATCAGCGCCGGTGCTGCGTGCCAAACCCTTCTCGAGCTCCTCGGCGCCTGCCTTGTCAAAGCCATCGACTTTCCAGATCACCTGCCATTTGTCGGGCGAAGTGCTCACCAGATAGTTCGGTTCGGGCAAGTCGTTTCGTGCTAACAGCTTCTCCACCAGGCGATCGCCATTTTCATCGAAATCGAGAAAGATATGGCAGATCCGATCGATGTCCTGTTTGGTTCGTCCGCGGCTACCCTGTTTCAGGGTATTCATGGACAAGAACAGGTCGTGCTTCTGGTGGTTGAGATAGCTCAACCATGCTTGAAAATCAGCAGAGGCAATGATCTCCGCGGTGGTCAGTCTCTGGAGGACCGCGTGGGTGGTGCGATGCAACGCCAGCAAAGCAACGCGATCGCTCGCGGCGAAGTTTTCCAGCACATAACGTTCGGGCGTCAGCCTTTGGCTATTCATTGCTGGGTCCTCGGGCTTCGTAAAGCAATTCGTATTCGTAGCCATCTTGGACAGGATCGTAGCGCGCAAGCCGCAGGAGTTCGGCCACGTAGCGTCGTTGATTTCGTCGCTCGATATGCAGCACCAGATCGAGGGCGTCAGCAATATTGCTCTGAATGGCCCGGTAGGGGAGATCCACACCCGATTGCAAAACGCAGGTGATAAAGCGGGAAATTGCGAGCTTCGCGGAATTGGCATGGATGGTCGAGAGCGTGCCAGAATGTCCTGTGTTGAGAGCCTGGAGCAGGTCAAAGGCTTCTCCACCCCTCACCTCTCCCACCAGGATGCGATCCGGGCGATGCCGCAGGGTGGCCCGCAACAGGTCGCGAATGGTCACGGCTGGCCGGCCAGGTTGCGCGCGTCGGGCTTCAAACTCAACCAAATTTTCCAACGCAATTCTCACTTCAGAGGTCTCCTCGATCAGCACCACCCTCTCGGCAGGATCAATAAAAGTGGCCAGCGCGTTTAGCATCGTCGTTTTACCGCACCCGGTACCTCCCGAAACCAGGATGTTCCTGCGGGCACGCACGGATTCGGCGAGGTATTCGAGTATTCTCGCGGGCAGAGTGCCGGCGTGCACCAGATCCTCAGCGGTCAGGCGTCGAGTCGGAAACTTGCGGATGGTCAGGGTGGTTCCGCGCCTGGAACAGGGCGGGATGGCAGCCGCGACCCGGGAACCATCAGGCAGGCGGGAATCGAGAAGCGGCATCTCGTCGTTGATCTCATCACCAAGCACTCGTGCAATGTTGCGCACTGCCACCTGCAACAACTTCTCCGTCAGCACGACCTCGGGAACCCCAAGGATTTCTCCACGTGTCTCGATAAAGATGCGCCCCGAGCCGTTCACCATGATTTCCGAGATCGAATCATTCCGGATCAAATGTTCAATCGGGCGCAAGAAGGGGAGGATCAACTCGAAGCTCACAGTCGTCCCTCGGCCAGTTGTTCGAAATACGAAGTGTTGGGGTTGAGATAGTAGGGCTTGAGATAGCAATAGGTTGGGGGGAGCGGATTGAGACCGTCATAGGCGATCACAATGCTCTGGGCATTTTTCAGCTCGGCGAATACTTTCGGCTCAAACACCCAGTCGCGCTGGACGCTGTAGCTCTTGGAAGTGCTCAGGGAGGCGCGATGCGCGCTGGCGCGCCCATTGAGCATGCTGACCCTTGCGTCCTGGCCGCTCTCGCTGATCGAGTAACTCATCTTGAGGTGTTCTTCCTTTCCGCACAGCTCGCTGGCGATGCGGGCGCTGAAGTCATCGCTCAAGGTGAGGAAGATCTTGGTCCGAAAGGTCTGCAGCAGGGTTCGCCAGGATTCGCCATGCAGGGTGGACCGCAAGGAACTGACGCTTTGCGTGGCGATGATGGGGATGCACTTGGCCTGGCGGGACAACGCGAAGAATTTCTCGTCGCCGGTCGGATCTGCTTCTCCCGTGGTGGCGAAGGAATGGTATTCGTCACAGAGAAACAAGGCCTCCCGCCAATGCTTTTCGGGATGGCGTTCGATCGCAGGGATGCGGGCGATCATGGCCCGCTGGAAGTCCTGTTTCAGCATGGTGCCAATCGTTTTCGCCAGTCCAGGATTGGCGCTAACTGGAAAGTTCAGGGCAACGACCTTGCCGTGCTCGATGAGTTCACGAAACGGCGGTAGTGGTACGCCATAGCGACCGTCCTGATTTGCGACGGGATCGTAGCAGGCCTGGGGCGGACAAAAGGTGCGCTTTACCGCGGGGTTATCATCGAACAGTGAGAGGAAGACCGAAATGCCTTCCACGATGCTGGTGCGCAGTTTCGGTTCAATTCGTTTCCAGTCGTCGTTGAACCAACGCTTGACCGCCTCAAACCTCTGTCGCCGTTCCTCGTATTCCGGGTCTTCGAGAGTATCCCGCGACGCGGCCTCGGTCTGCGTGTCGTAGGCGATTTGTTTCAGCTCCAGCAGGCGCCGCAATTGGTCGGTTGCGAGCGCTTTCATCCAGTTCGTGGTCTCGATCCGCTCCCAGCAGTACGGGGTCAGATCGCGATGTGCGAGGTAATCGGTATCCTCAATCAGGAAGTAGTCGCGCGTCCCAAACAGACGCTCTGCTTCGGCGATCTTGGCCTCGATCTTGTGGGAGTTGATGGCTGACTCATAAACGTCAAACAGGGTGACGTAGCCGTAAAGCACCTGGTGCAGCAGGATGATGAACTTCACCAGATTGGTGTAAGCCTGTTGCCAGAACGGCTCCTTGCCACGTCCAAACAGATTGTTCAGCAGCGAGGCGATGCCGTAAGCCAGCGCATAAGCCTCCAATTCGTTATGCAGCGGATTGTATCGGTAGGGCGAATCCAGAGAGAGTTCGATGTAGTCCTCCGTCCTGCCATGTTTCTCGAGCAGGGTGCGCACCTTGTGGCAGAAGTCTCCCTTCACTTCGAGAACGAGCGCGGCGGCACGCCGCTGAGCGTCCTGGGCGCGATAGCCCAGCACCTGATCTGCGAACGGGTACATGCACCCAGTCGTCTTCCCGCTTCCGATGGCGCCGAAGATCGCAATACCGGTAAACAATCCACGATCCGGAAGGATGAGCCAACGCGGATGTTCGACCGGTTCCGCGCGCTTGGGATGGTGAAGTTCGCCCACCACGAGATACAGTTCGTCCCGCAGTCGAGGGTCGGGATACTTGGGAAGGCGTTGCACACCGGTCTCCCTAAGGCGATGGGCCCCGAAGATGTAGGCGAGCGAAAAAGTGACTGAGGACAGGATGAAAGGAGTGGAGAACCACATTAGGTTGAAGGTGGATTCGATCGCATGGAACAGACAGGGCTTTTGCAACAAGATCATGCGCAGCACGGGGTTATCGTCCGGGAAAGGACAATGGCGGCGAGCAAGAAAGCCCAGGATCAAGCTCATCACCAAGCTTGCAAACATCCGATATTTTGAAATCGATCGCAGGACTCTCACCGCTGCACTCTTCCAGAAAGCGGTTGCGTGGCAGGTTCAGGGGCTGACCCTGCTCCGTGCTCTGGTCGGTTCCAGCCGCCCTGACCGTTCAGGCGAACCTGCGCCGTTTCATTCTCGGTGGCGGTGACGGCATTCCCGCTGGTTGCATTGCGGGATTTCTGGTCCAGCCATTGCAGAAAGTCCTTGTCCTTCTTGAAAACCAGATCCAACGCCTGGTCGATGATGTAGTCGCGACTATCTTCGATGAAGCGGCCATAGTGATCGAGCATGGCCAGCCGATCCTCGAAGAGCTTCACAGTGATTTGCTGCTTGGCTCGCTTTACCCGTTGCGGAATGTAGGAAGACATGTGAATTCCCTCCTTTCATCTGGTGACTCTTGGCGTGTGAGGCTTGACCCGACCCGGGAGCGACCCGGCGCCTAAGTGCTGCCCGGATGTTTTGCTCCCGGGTCGCTCCCTTGCCACAGCCCTTGTTTGCCCACCGTTTTTTCATCTCCGTGGTGCCGCTCAGTGCCCTCTCCATCGTGCGCTTAGAACCAGCTCAACCGGATTCCGCTCCGGACTCAGGCCCGGATTTAAGGCTGCGTCCTGGCAGTCCGCCGTTTCGAACGCGACTCTCAGCCTTCGGTCGCACGCGTGAGATCGCCGAAGAGCTGATACGCGTCGGGCACGAGCCAGGTTCGAAACACTCGGCGAGTCTCTGCGCGAGCTGGGTCAGCACTAGGACCTGAGTTAGCTTCCTGTTTCCAACGTTGGTAGAGGGTTTCAAACTGTGGCCCGTGATACTGGTCAAGTTCATCCCGAAAACGGTCGAGGTGTTGTTGATCGAGACAACGACTTCCCTGGCGTTCAAACTGGTCGCGAATTCGAAAGTGCTCCTGCAAACGGGCGAGGAGAGGATCCTGCGGATGGCACGAGGGCGCCTGGAAGCATCGTGCAAACATGCGTTCGGCCTTGGGGAACATTTGCTGATCGCGGGCCACGTAGACCACCTCGAACGACGACAGGCTGGAGAACACGGGGCGATAGTGCTCGAGATAGGTTTCAAAACCGGAAGGCTTAACGCGCCCCCCGTCGACGTAACAGAATGAGACCACCGGTTGGGAATCGGTCGCTGCGCTCGTCACGAACAGGGGAAATCGATCCACGAAATACCGCATGCGTGTGGGGCCATCCGGGTGTCGCGAGCGATATCCGCGTGCAAACAAGCAATCTCGTCTGAGACCGAGGGTGCAGCAGAAGAAATCAAGTCTTTCGTCTTCAGTTGCCAGGTACCGATGCTGGGGATGGGCAAGAACGAAATCCAGCCCGATGAGCTTGGTTTGGACGGAATAGGGTTGGCGCCAGCGCTGATTTGGGTTGTCTTCGTCGGCCAAAAGCTCGTACACGGAACGGGCGCCAAGGTGATAGATCAACGTCCGGTCTGCAGAACCGTGGATCCGGATGTGCCCCTTCGCCAGGCCTCGTCGGATCAAACGTTCGGCGCTGGCACCCGGTTTCTGGCCCAGGAACTTGTGGTATTGGCGGCGCAAAAAATAGCCGCTGTGCAGGGCGACCGCGCAGAGAAACGTCGCCTGGCGGCGCGTGTAACCGCAGCTTTGCAGGGCGCAGATCCGCTCTTCGTTCGTCATTGGGACAGGATGGCGTCGGTCAGGCCTGGACCGTCGGGAACGGGCGCACGGCCGAGGGTCAAGCGCGCCGTCAGCCGCTCCGCCGAAGGGCCATCGGCGTAGAGTTTGAAGCCGACCCTGGCCTTCTCGAGGGCATAGGCGCCGTGATAGTGCCGGGTGGCCAGCTCGAGATCCACCTTTCTGAGATCACCGTCTTCGGTCTGGTACTCGAGCCGCAGGTCGGGCAGCAGGATGCGGCTACCCGTTACCGGAAGACCGTTCGCTCGGGCAATTTCCCCCTGCACCCTGGTGTAGTCAAAACGAGGCAAGGAACGGGCCTTGGCGAGGGCAGCGTAGATGGTTGCCTTGAGTTCGTGGTCGAGGACAACTCGACGAATGGCGCCTCCTCGAGTCCTGATCTGAGAAGCCTCTGCTTCGTACATCCGGTACAGGGCAGCATCGTGTGCAATCTCCCGTGGCTTCACAAGCCCCACGTGACGGATCTGACGATTGTCCTCGCTTCCAAGCGCGATGAGCAGGGCCTTGGCTTTTCGGGTCAGAGCTAGCACTTCGAGAACCTCTCCGCGGGGCCCCACCATGATGCGATGCGGACGGATGAGGCCCTGGCCCTTGAGGTTACGGAGATCCTGAGCAAGCTGGTGCCGATTGTTGGCGTATTGGTACCGAACCAGGTCGTCGACCGCGACCGTGCGAAACGTGCCGACGGTGGTCAGCAGCCGCCGTTCCGCTTCACTCATCCGGTAGCCTCGTTCGCGCACCAGAACGGTATGGCGCATCCGATCCCGCCCCGACGCGATTCGAGGGTCGGCCCACGGTCGCCCCGGTGGTTGCGGCTCTACGGGCTGGGCGGGGCCGTGGCGCACGAAGTTCTCGCCACCGGGCAACTCCAAAACCAGTGGTAGAGTCGGCTCCCGGTCTCGCCGTTCGCTTCTGCTGTCGTTGCGGCTCACCGCCCATCCTCCTGATCTTTGAGGCGTTGGGTCAGCTCTTCGGAGATGCTGCTGCCGGTGCGGATCTGCCTCTCGACGTGCGCCAGTTTTCGACCGGTGTCCTTCAGGAATAGTTTCCGGGCTCCCAGGTAGATCGCGGCAAAGACGTTCAAGAAGAGTGCGGCCAGAAACACGAGGATGGTTGCGCCGTACCTGTTGACCAGGAGCATACGGTAGGGGATAAGGAACGTGCACTCACCGAGGAGGAACAAGAGGAGTGCGAGGAAGAGGATGGTGGTAACAAACAGACTGTTGGCAAGCATAAAAAGTCCTCCCTGATCCGTGCCAGAGGTGCCCTTTACGGGCACCCGTTCCTATCCCGGAGCGTCTTCCTCGGCCGGGGTCGTATCCAAACTCTCCTCTTCCTCGCCCACGACCCGCTCGAGGTGGGTAACAGCGCTGGCGCGCACCTCCCAAACACGACGTTGAACGCCAGCACTGTCCTCGTAGCGGTAGCTTTGCAATCGGCCCTGGATCTCGACGTGAGCGCCCTTGAGAAGCGACTTGGCTGATTCCACGAGCCGGCCGTTGGCGATGATGCGATGCCATTCCGTGTGCGCCACAAACTCGCCTGTCTGCCGGTTCCGATGCGTACTTTTTGTTGCCAGGGAGAGGACGGCGAAGGGGGTTTGGTTGGTGTTGACGTGGAGCTCGGCGTCTCGCCCGAGGAATCCTTTGAGGGTGATGCTGTTTCTGTAGGTTGACATGGTGTTCTCCGTTTCTGCCCCGATCTGCTCAGGGCACTCTGGGCGCAGCCATGCGAGTGGGCCCGGCTCCCAAGGCCAAGGTCAGCTTTCTCGGAGGGACCCAAAAGAAATCCGCAGCCCATCGGGAGCGCGGTCTGTGCGCTCGATTTGTTTTGGGAGACCGAGACCCGGAGGGCCAGTGGAAGCAGATGACCGACGAGCCGCAGGGCGACGGAAAAGCCCCGAAGCAGTGCCTGAGGAGATCGGTGGAGAAACGGAGGGCATGGAGTCTGGCAACCAAACGGAACCACGTCGGAGGCCGGGTACGAGGTGCCACTCAAGGCCGTGCCGGGCGTACGACCTTCAGCGCCGGTGAGCGCGGTCGCCAACGTCCTGGAAGGGCTGTCGCAGCGGCATCGCTTGCCGTCGAGAGCAGGCGAGAGAAACGTGCCGCAGCCCGGGAAGCATCGTGGAGAATCCAGCGCGCACAGTCCAGACTGCAGTGTGGTCACGGAGCCGGGCAGGTCAGGACCTGAGCTTGGACATGAGGGCGACATTGCGAAGAACAATAGCCAGGCCACGGATGAGAATTCCTCCGTGGACGGAAAACACATATCGGGTTTCATGGGAAAGGTGCGAGGCGCTCTTCATCGCAGGCCCACGACTGTTCGGCGAGATACCGCATGGCGCAGGCGCCTTGCATCGAAACACCACCCGAGCCAGATCGGTTAAGTCGATGGGGAGGTACGCCCCGAGGTTCAGGCGCCTATAGGATCGCGAGGCGCTCACCCGTAGCTCGGCCGTCGAGAATCGATGTATTTCCACGGCATCAACCGACGAGCGGGCGAATGCGAGGCGATGCCGAGCTTGGGAACGTTGGCAAACGCTGCGGCGGCAACAAGAGATGGCTGGCGAGCGCAGAGGTGAAGCTGGCTCCGGAGCGCTCACTGAAAGGCTTGATCTTCCCGAAAGTAGGTGATGGTAAGGCCGAGGGGATTCACCGGAATCAGGCTATTGGGAACTTTCTCCATGACCACAAATACGAAGTGCCCAACGTAGCGCTCCCGTCGGGTCATCACGTGCTCCGCGGCGGTGTAATACACCTTTTCGAAATCCACGCTGGCCTTATAAGGTTGGCTTCTAAGATCTTCGATCGCTACATTGTTCACGTTGACCTCGATCTCATCACCCCTCCCCCCAAGGAAGGCTTCGATGGTCTTGTTTTTCTTGTTCTCCTCGATGATCCGTTCCGCCAGCCTGCCGTCGAGATAGTAGAGGGATCTCGCGTAGTCTTCGCGCACCGTCCTGCGCCCTCGACTGTAGTGGCGTTGAACGAAGTCCATCAGGAAGTAGCGGATCTCGGCTTCGCGCGGCTGGTAATTGAAGCTGTCATAGGTAACGGCCTCGGCTCGCCCGACGTCGTTAATACGGATGACCAGAGGCTTCAGATGGTGGAACGTCTGGTACATGCCAACGTTCACCAGAAGCAAGGCGGTCGCGACGATGCTCAGACAAAGCACGCAGATTTTCAGGTAGAGATTACTGGCCATCGCGCCCCCGATTTGTTCGATGTAGTGACGCCCGGATGGGCTGAGGCCGTCCTGGGGCGACCGCGCAAGACGGTTGGCACGCATCCGGCCCCCTCCTTCCCTACTCGTCCTGCCGACCGGGCACCGCCGACTCGCCCGAGCGGCCGGCAAACAGCGAATTCACGAGCGACGGAATCAAGAGGACTCCCCAGGTAAATGCAATCAGCAGGAAACACAAGGGCAAGAAGAGCACTGCGAGGGCTGCTCCATCGTAGGGAGGAGGATGTGAATCCACAAAGTGAATCAGCAGCTGCCCAAACACGAAGATGTAGGCGTTGGCAACCACGGGATAGAAGGCATATTGCAGGAACGACTTCAGCCAGCCCCAAAACAGCCATTCCATCCTGGGCACGATAAAGAACGGAATAAAGACAGGCCCAAGCATCACAGCGATGGCCGATGCAACGTACCCAAAAGCGATAACAACGAATACGGCGATTTGAGTTAAGACCAGTGCCAGAATGGTAATCGCGTACCGCAGCACTTCGAGCGCGTTCAGCGTCACGGAAAGGCCAGGCTGCTCGGTTTCGTAGTAGATGGAGTTCAGCCTCGTGGTCACTTCCGTCACGATGCCATGGTTCAGTTGATTGGCGAGGTTTGTACCTTGATCGACAATCAGATGGTAGAAGCTGACTCCCATCCCGGGAATTGGGCGACTGTAATAGGTAACCATGGCATCGCCGAAGGCAATGGTCATCAGCAAGCTGGCGAAGCGTTCAAAATGGAAGCCTGAGTACCCCCCTGAGGCCGAAGCCAGAGCGCTCTTGACTCCAAACCATGCGATCAGAATGACGGCGAATCCTCGAAAGAGATTCATTCCGAGGGTCTCGAACATCGACGCATGGCCAGTCATCAGCGTCGACAAGAATGAGAAAAGGTCGTTCCACGTCTCCGGAACCATCCTCTAACCTCCTCGAACATTCGCTACGGCGTGCGATAGGCGAGCATGCGAGCGCTGGGGTCTCCGGTCTGGGCGCGAAGAATTCCCTGTTCTTCCCCGAGAAAACGAATGTGCTCATTGATCGCAGCCGCTTCCGCGTCCCGCTTGCGCTTGGAATCAAGCAATTGCTCCTCGGCAAGCGCAACCAGCAGCTGGTTGGTGTCCTGGCCGTTACGCACGGCGACCAGGTTCGCCGCGTTGATCTTGTTCAGCACGGCAATCTCTGAATTGAGGTTCGGGTCCGACGAGAGGGTGTCGGCTTCGAGATTCTGGATCGCGGATGCGACCTGCGGAGCGTTGGCCCGCAGGCGGCCGAGCAGGCCGATGGCGCCCTGGTTTGCGCCATCCGCCAGCTCAACCGTGGCATAGTTGGCCTTCACGCGATCGAGCTGGTCTGCGGGTATGCTGGAGAATGCAGCCCCGTAGGCATTGAGTTTCTGAGTGGCTTGCTGATAGCCGTCCGGAACGCCCAACCCACTGTTGATCGCCGCCGTCCAGGCGGCGGTCGTACCGTATGTATCGGCCGCCGCTGAATTGCGCCAGGCCGTGGCGAACGTCCGGTAGCGCCCGCGTAACTCGGCGGGCACCATCCTCGCCATAAAGATCATTTGGCTGTACTGGCTCCGCACGGTCTGATAGGTCGCAACCAGCTGGATGTATTCCTGCTCCATTTGGTGAAACTGCCTGACGAGATTCGCCACGGCGGCTGGGTCGTAGACCACATCGCCTAGGCCGAGGACCGCAAAGGCTGCTGAAGTCGCCGCGATGAAGAGAAGAAGAACGACGATGACCCTTTGTGTGCTCACATTGCCTCCTTACACAGCTTTCGGCCCATCCTGAGTGCTCAGAAACACGTTTCTAATGCTTTCTTGCGAGACACCAACGCTCAAAGAACAAAAGTGTTTCCGCGAGCGCTCCCGCGATGAAGACAAAGCCCGCACCGAGAAAAATGCGGTGGTGCAACCAGCGAATGATGGGTGGTGTTTCTTGCTTGCTCATAAGTTCTCCGGCATGAGGTGATTGTCAAAAGCAGGCACGAGCAAATCTCCCGCCAGGTAGATCTTGATCCGGTGTCCTTCGCGGATGGTGACGGTCGGCAAGAGATTCAGATAGCGATCGAGAATATGGAGAGATGACTGCGAAAGACTGCTGGCTACGCCGCCCCGATAGGCGTCGGTCGAAGACTGAAAAACACCGCTGGTGTTACTCGCTTGAGCGAAGCCGGCGATGGCTCCGATTGCGAGGGACACGCCAAAGACCTGACCATAGTGATGGTTGATCTGATCGTGCAGGCCGGTTTCACCGATCTGGTTGAGGCCCTCGAACTTGTCCAGGTCGAGAGAATAACCATCGGGCATGACCAGACGATGGAAGAAGACGGCCAGGCGATCCTGACCGAGCATGGTGACCCGTTTTGCTTCGCCGAGGACTCTGCTGCCTTGGGGAATCAGCAGGTGCTGCCGGTCGTGCGAATACACGTTGGTCGTCAACATGCAGTTGACCGGACCGGAGAAAGAGCCATTGAGCCGATTGGTCAAAACCGCCTCGAGCACGGTTCCCTCGAACAACCGGTATTTCGCGCCCTCGAAGCCCTTGCGATCGACATCCTGATCTTGCCGGGCCCTTCGGTTTTCCTCAGGATTGGCAACGACTGGGTGATCAGACGAGTCCTGGTCCTGATTCGCAGGCAGGTCGGCCGAAGCCATCGGTTCACTCCCGAGCGGGCCGCTGTTCGCGTAAGGCGCGAGGGCCGATGAGGCGTTTCCGGCAAAGGTGGACGGACCATTCGCGCCAGGCGACGCCGTCTCTGGAGCCTGGACGAGGCCGGCTTTGCGGTAGCTAAGCGCAAGGTTCGAGGCGAACAACGAAAGATACGCGCGGCGCCTGCGATCGTTGTCAATGTTGGCTTGCTCGCTCACCGACGCCGGATCCGTGCGGATGGCTGGTGAGGTTCCGGTCTCCGGAGCGGGACTAGCGCTGGCATTCGCAAATTGTCTCCGGGCCTCGAGCACCTGAGCCTGTTCGGCGGCGAGCTTGCGAGCCTCCTCGTCGAGCCGGGAGCGGTACTCTGCGATGCGCGCCTGGTTCGGATCGGTAACTCCCGGAGTTGGGAGGGGAGCGGGCTTCACCGCGGTTTTGCTGCCGGTGCCCGAAAACGCGATGGCCGCCACCACGATCGCTGAAACCACGACGATCGTCATCGCCTGAGTGTTTCGTGGCAGCACACCGGTGGGTTTCCCGGCCTGGTTCCGGAGGACCGGGTGCGGCCGAACCTCGTCGTTTTCGAACTCGGGCATGTATGTCTCCCACACTCCTCGAGCAGCTCGGCGCGGTTCAGGATGCGCCACGCACTTCCCCATTCATGGGGCATCTACGACTATTCTTGGCGAGCAAAACTCATGCGCGCTTTACCGATGGCCAGATACCCCGAATCGAGAATTTTCGGCACGACGTAGGTTCCGTGGCGAAACTCGAAGTTGATGAGGTTTGGCTTACCGTCTTTCACTTCGTAGAGAGTCGGGGTTTCGGCCGCGTTGGCCTGGATATAGGTGAATTTGTCATCGTGATAGATGGCGGTGACTGAAAAAGGCTTTCTGTCGCGCTCGAAGTGGTAGGTGAAACGGAGCGCAACCGGATATTCGGAGCGGTATCGATCGATTTCGCTGGCCATGGTTTGTTCTGCGGCCCTTCGGCTCTCGCGACTTTCGTCTTTGGCCAGCTCAACCTGTCGGCGGTAGTCCTCGATCTGGCTCGCAGAAACAAACCTGGGCGAACCGCTCACGGCGGAGATCATCGCGTCCTCCTTGAGCTCGACGAACACCTTCAGGTCAGGCTCGACGCCGGGCAGTCCCGAGACCTCGGAAAGAACGAAGGAATAAACGTTGCCGCTTGCAGTAATAAGGTTGAGATTCGTCTGCGCCTTCGGTCGAGCGGGTTTGATGTAAGCAAAGTTCTGGGTGCCATTGACGATCCAGAATTCCTTGTCTCCACAAGTGAAATCGAGGATCTGCTCATTTTTGGGCAGCACAATGAGGGTTGTGTAGCGTAGCTTGGCATTCAAGCGAAGCACGTCCCGCTCTCCGTATTCAAACTGCTTGACGCCCGGTGCAGGGGGCACGTTGCCAACCAGATCGGAACGGCTGGCACGATCGGTTGTGGCCCCGCCGACAATGCCGCCGGAGGGATTTGCGGGCGATGTTTGTGCGTGCCCGGAAGGGCCGCTCAGCACGAACAGCAGCAGAGCTGAAACCAAGATTGAGGTTTTCATGAAGGGGACTCCTGGATCAGAACTTCGAGACCACGCTCGAAACCATGCTTTTCAAATGCTTCCCGTCGCCTCGCATTGTCATAGGGGCCGTTCGTGTACAGCCAGTACTCCGTGGCGTCAACGTGCAGGTTGACCACTTTGGCCAGGTTGGGGCGTTTGAGCAGAAACTGCTGTTTTGGAATGAGTCCGGCGACCAGGTCAGCTTCGGTCTGATTGAGATGAAACCGCTCGCGGTAGGCATCCCGGTCCATGCCAGGATTTGCCAGGAACATCTGGGTTGCGCAGGATTCCACGATTACCGGGAGCAATTCCGAGCGATACAAGTCATCGCCGGACTGGGTTGCCAGAATGAGGGCTGCGTTTTTCTTACGCCATGTCTTGAGAGCCTCCACAACGTAGCTTTGTATGGTGCGGTTACGAAAAAAACGCCAAGCCTCATCCATGACAACGATCTTGAACGTGGTCGTGCGACCAGAGTCCAAAATCAATGCATTGGCCCGGTGGAGGACGTAAAACAGGAGGGGCTCCAGAATCTCCGGATAGCGATCCATGCCTTCAAAATCGAAGCATTGGAAGTCCGCCAGGTTCAGGTTGTCCTCGCTGTTGTCAAACAGATGAGCGTATTGCCCATCTCCCACCCATTTGCGCAGGGGTTCAGCCAGTCTTCGATTCACGATGTTGCTTAACGTGCCCAGCCGTCGCAGCCCGGGCTCGACCGCATAGAGGTTCTCGATCTGTTCATAAAGGTCGCGTTCATCGGCACCCGACAGCTCATACTGCCCCGACTCAATGAGGACGCGCGCAAAGCCGTAGAGGAACTGGAGGTTCTCTCGCGTGGGAGGTAGCGAAAAAGGGTTGATGGTGGCCGACGGGGAGTCAACCCCTACGCGCCGATAGCGGCCTGCGAACAGGCGCGTAAGACTCTCGTAGCCGCCGCCCAGATCAAAGATTACCGTGAAAGGACGATACTTCTGGAGATGGGTCAGCAGAAAACAAAGCAAGAAGGACTTACCAGCCCCCGTGGCGCCCAGAATCACCGTGTGGGCGTTGTCCTGGTGATGGAGATTCAGAAAATACGGGGTCCCTTGGTTGGTCTCGAGGACCGCAAGATATTCCCGATCGAGATGACGGTTGTGCAGCTCGCCGGGATGCAGCGTGAACAAGAAGGAGAGGTCCGCGCAATTGGAATCGAGCAAGTAAAGCCGTCGGAGATTGTACTGATGGTTGCCCGGCAAGACGGCGAGCCAGGCATTCAGCAAGTTATAGCGCTCTTCGAGGACAGTAGCGTCCTGGGTGCTAAATCGCTTCACGCATTCAGCGACCGCCTGATCGAGCTTGGCCCGATCGAGGTCGTAGAGGACAACGGTCATCGACCACTCCCCAAACGAGCTCCCTTTCACTTCCATCTCTTCGAGTGCACCGCCGAGCTCCTGAACCAAGGCCTCATCAGCATCATCAACCAGCAGGTGGCGATCCGACATGGGAGCGTCGGACAGGTAGTTGGCGAGCGAGGTCTTGCTGTTGTGGAAGTGGCGACGCTTGCTGCGAATCGTCCTGCGCATGTTGCCGTTGCTGACGCGCTTCCATTCGCTGACCACGACTGCATTCGATGGCAATTCGAGCAGAGAGCGCAACATGTGTGCGAAAGTCTTTGCGGGGGGCTCGATGATGCTTAGGACCTTCACCTGATGCGCGTTCAGCAGCAGGCGATCCCGGTGACACTCGAGATGGGAGGCAGCGAGTTGCTGGTCAACGTCCAGATCGGACCGCAATCGCATGGCGTCGGAGCGGGAGGGCGCGTAGTTCAGCAAACGGCTGAGAAAGCGAAACGCACTCTGTTTGTCCAGCAATTCAGCTGGCAGGAAATCCTGCAATTGCACGCGGAGGCTTTCCGCTTTCGCGGCCAGCGCGCGCTCCCGTTCCGTCAGGTCCGAAGCCAGGATGGTCAGCTGCTGCTGCCCCGAGAGCCATGCGGTCAGGGTCGTGCGCGGCTGAACGAGGAGTTGTTTCCAGGACTCTGTCCGAGCAGTCTGGGCGGTCTGGAGGAGAAGGACGAAATACAGCTCCAGCGAGTAGAGCGCATCGGCTTTGGCGCGCAGGAAACCGATGCGGCCCTGAACGGCGCGGTCGACCACTTCGTGATCACAGTAGCGTCGGAAGGGGATGTCCGGCTGGTTATGCTTGAGCAAGTATTGGTAGAGGCGGAACTCCTCGCTCAGGCCGCGCATGGCACGCTCGAAGCGCCGGCTGTACGCATCGAGTTCGGCCATATCGCGCCCTTCATAGTCGATGCCATGAATCCGGAACACCACTCCCAAGTCACCGCTTTTGGTGAGGAAGGTATGTTCGTTGAGAAACGAGCACACCTGGATCAGGCTGTTCAGAGCGCCGGCGGCCCGGTAGTCTTGCGAGATCGTGCTCAGCCTGGCCGGGATCATTGCGGGAGCACCTCGATCGCGAATGGATCCCGCTTGCCGGGATCATACTCGGCCCGCCATCGGCCTGCGTTTAGCAGGATGCGAATCATCTGCACGTCGCTTGCGGTCACCCAGCGCGCCGCTGCATACAGGCTGCAGAACGTTGCCATCCCGCTGAGCAAGCTCCCGAAATAGTTGAAGGTGGCTCCTCCAATCACCAATGCGAAAAAAAACAGGCGCCGATCCAGCCCCCAGATGGTGAGGGGTTTGTTGAGGGCACGGTAGACGGGATGCGTTTGCACCTGCTGGACCAAGACAGCCTCCATACAGTCGGTCTAGGGGAACAACCAGGCCATGAAATTCACAGCTCCCACAGCCATGCCAACCCCGAAGATGATGCCCGCAAGGGTGCGCTTTGACTGCCCCTCCCCGAAGGCGAACATCAGACCGCCGACCACAATGGCAACCAGGGAGAGGCCGCGCGCGATGGTGGAAGTGAAGGCGGCCTGGAGCACCTGGACCGCGTTGTCCCAGGGATCGCTGCCGGTACCCTGCGCATATAAGAAAGATGGCGCAAACAGCAAGGCCAGCCACCACCCTGATTTACCGTAAAGAGAACGGCGTTGGGAGGGGGCGCGGGTGGCTTGGGCCAGGACTGCAGAAGAAGAATCGTTCTCGTCCATCACACTCGCCTCCAACTGGATGGCAGGAGACTATCCGGAGCAGCGCCGCGATTCTTCCAATTGGAGAAGACCGATGTCAGAATCCATGGAAATGATGTCGCCGGCGCCGGAAAAATTGCGCCGGCAAGAGACGTGGATGGGTCGAGCTCGCAGCACGTCTCGGTCTGTCGCGCAGGCTCAGCCAAGCCAGGCAAACGCGGCCAGCCCGGGATTCTGTCAGAGGTCGTCGTCGGCGAGAAATCGGCCCTGGCCCTCGGTCTCGAGCCAGTGATAGAGGTGGGCTTGGTAGAGAAACGATGCAACCATCTCTTCTCCTAACTCATGGGTGTCGGTGCAGAGAAAGGGCACCTGCAGGCCCACCAGCATAGCCATGAGGGACTGGATGATGTGGTTAGGGTTGGATCCGGAATTTTCATATGGGGATTTCAACTGGCTGAGCGATGCAGAGATTGCGAGCAGTCGATACGAGCACCGGCTCATCCGTTGCAGACGTTGGACAAACGCGGAGCGATCGCTGGTAAAGGAACGGACAAGATCAGGCACGTCTTTCCGCTCGACCACGCACAGCTGCTCGAGCCCCGCGATCGAATAGTCGCCCAGCCCGAGGGGCCGGCGTTGCACATCGGCAAACCAGCCATCAAAGCGGCGGAAGTCGAAGGGATGTTTTTCGCGGGTGTCCACCACGGCCACGGGGAGGGGTACGCGAAGCCTGGTGCCTCCCCGTTCTGCGAGCACTGGAATGACGGGGTGCGGCACAGGTCGGGTGATGGTCTGCCAGTCCAAGGGCGACGGGATCAGAAAGCGGCGTCTCTTCATGAGCTTCTCCGGTCGAGTGCTACCCCCCAGAAACGTTAGCACGGAGTAGACCCGAAGCTGATTCTTAGTCCCGCTTCATCGGCCGTTTGCTGCTCGGAGAGATGCAGGGCAACGAGGATCAATGCGGTGGTCCGTTGCACGATCTCCAAGCTGGCCGTAAGCAACTTTGCATCTTCATGCCAAGGCTGGATGTAGTCCTGGTTATGTTGAACATAAGAGCATTTTTAGCTCGAACCGCGGTTATGTGACGGTGAAAGTTATGTGACGCAGCAGCAGATGAGGACGGAATGGACAACCGAGACGGGTGAACGCCTGCCAGCACCGAGCCGGGCAGCTATCGAGAACGCGAGTGCCCCTTCGCGCTTCGTCTCGGGCTTTTTCTGACGGCCCCTTTCGGAATGAAAATGTCAGCGGGAAGTTTGAACCGAGCGCTCAATTTCCGCACCTGTTCCAAGGTGAGATTGCGCTGTCCTGTCATGAACATCGAAACCGCACTCTCCGAACCAAATTGAGGAATGAGGTCACGCTGTGTGAGATTCTGTTGTTCAATGATGAATCGCACAACCGAAATCGGATCACCCTTGGGGATGGAGTAATGCTCTTGCTCGTAACGTTCCACAAGCAAGGTTAGGAGTTCGATTGCTTCAACTTCAGAGCCAGAAGGACTCTCCAGCGCGGTGAGCCGGAAAAGAGCATCGGTATACATTTCAAGTTCTGCATCATTGTGTATAACGCGGGGAGCGCCATGCGCAATCATTTCTGCCGGATTTGCGAGAACCGTGCTCATTGTTTTCCGTACCCCCTGTCCCAGTTGCTGCGATTGTCGTATTCCTTGTGCGTCAAGAAGGATCGGATGTAGACATGTCCTTGGGTTTGCCTGTCATGCGTTGTCTTAGCATAGTGGATGACGGTTATAAGCCTGTACCGGTTGTGCCTAATGTTGAAGATCACGAACCCATCGACAAAATCGGCATCCTTGAACATGCCGCGAACGTCATCAAAATTGTGCCAACGGACCGCCTCGACAATTGTGGTCCAAGCCTTGATTTCGTTCGCCGCATCTGGGTAGTTTTTCATCGCCTCCCTCAGATGCTTACGCGTAACGATATGCACTCACCAAGGATACTTCACAATATGTGAAGGCGTCAAATGCAAAGCGACGTGCCTTTTTAGAATCAATAACTTATGAACTTCTTTTTGCGGCTGGGGTCGCGGACACCTCGCGAACTCGGTGGTCTTGCCGTGCGCTATAGATCCCAGATCCACCCTCTCGCCCAGCGGACTCCAGCCGCATCCGTGCGCGCTGACTCCGGCGGACTAGAACACTCTGCCATAGCCTGCACAGGCGAAGTTTGAAGATGCGCAACTGCGGCGTGGTCCCGGGAACAGGGTGGTCTTGGTAAGCCCTTTGGACATCAAAACTAGGAGCGGATTGGGAGTGTCTCGAAAGAGCACTCCCGATCCAAGCCGCTTGGCCTAGCATTACCCTCCATCGTAGAGCGCGACCTGACGCTCGGCTGAATGCCACGTCCAGCAACAGACCAAAGGTGTCCGAATCAGGATCTTCCGATCTTCGCCGTGGAGTTGCAGTGCACAACCAGAGCAACGGCACGACGTACATCGGGAAAGAATCCCAGATGAGGCGACGTCAGCGCTTTCATCGCTCTGTGCCAAGCCAAAAGACGACGTGCTATGACAATCTGCCAGGCGTCGAACCCAATCAGTGCTCGCGAATACTCAAACCGATCTTGCCAAGCGTACTCACTCGAAATTGCCAGTGGGGCCAACTGAACTGGCACAAGACCTGGGAACATACGTCGGATCTCACCCCATCGCGCCGACACTGGAGATACCGCGGCGTAATCTGTTATGCTCGGCGCGCTCAGGACACACCCGACTATGCGCAGTCGACCGAAATCTTCCAGCCGCAAGAAACTGGTGCGTATCGAGTGTCGAGTGTATCTTCTGGCCGGGCTGGTGACTTTCTGCGGCTCTGGATGCAGGCCAATAAGTTCACGCACAATCGCAGTCATTCCAGGAACAACGGCCACCGAGTTCTGGGAGGCCGCCCACGGCGGTGCGCAAGCGGCCGGGCGTGAGACTGGATTTCGGATCTACTGGAACGCACCCACACGCGAAGATGACGTCGAGAAGCAGATTGCCCTGGTGGAGAGGGCGATCGATTCTGAATACGCAGGTCTAGTAGTTGCTCCGACAAATTACCTCGCGTTAGTGGGGTCCGTACGCCAGGCGCTCTCCAAGCACATCCCCACTGTGGTGATCCGGTCTTCCCTGCCGATTCCACCGGGGAACGGCCTGTCGTACATCCTGAATGACGATAAGGAAACCGGCCGCCTCGCGGCTTCCCGTATCGGCCTGCTTCTCGGAGGACGAGGGCGTGTCGCGGTGCTTGGATTGGATCCCTCCGGGCCGAGGAGTGTTACACGCGCTCGCGCCATTGAGGCGGAACTGGCGAGGGAGTTCCCGAGTGTCTCGATCATCGAGGAGCGAGCGGGATCGTCAAATACTGCCGAGGTGCAACAGATCGCACAGGAGATTCTCATTGATAATCCCGGGCTCGATGCCATCGTCACACTGGATGTGACGGCGACCGAAGGCGCTTGGGCGGCTCTAACGGCGCTGCGAAAAGGCCAGAGGGTGAAGTTGATTGGATGCGAACAGGAAGTCGACCTGATGGCGGGCATTCGACACGGTGAAATCGACTCGGTGATCGTGGAAAACACCTACGAGATGGGTTTCCGGGCGGTTCAGTCCATTGCCGCGCGACGACGAGGCGAGGCTGTGCCCGACCGAATTGAAATGGAACCAGTGCTTGTGACTCGCGCGAACATCGACAACGCGGACATTCAGCAAATGCTTTCAGTGAACTGGAGGATGTCTCATTGAGGGAACCCCGCAAACCTAGGCGCTGGCTCGGCGTGCTGTTTGGGGTCCTCCTGATGGCCGCCTTTGCCGGCGTGTATGCGTGGTTGCGTTCGCGGCCTGAGCCTCACTATCACGATTCGTTCGCTTACGGCCGAACCGCGGAGTGGCACGCGTACGGCGGCAGTTGGGATTCGTACGAAGGCGCGATTCGCAACAATTCGGACGAGCGCGGAGCGAAGTTAATCACTGGGTCCTCCAGGTGGAGCGACTACACCGTGGAAGCGGACCTGCTGTTGCTCGGGAAAAATGGTGACGCCGGCGTTATTGTTCGCGCCAGCGACGAAGAAGAAGGCGTGGACGCCTATAACGGCTACTATGTCGGTCTGCGCGATCGGAACAACACAACGGTCATCGGACGCGCCGACCACGGCTGGATGGAGTACCAGGCCGTCTCGATGAAAATGCCCATTCGTCCCTTTCACTGGTATCACCTCAGGGTGGTCGCGGTCGGATGTGAGATTGCAGCCGTTTCCTCCGACCCGGAGACCAAAGACGAAACGGTGGTGGCCATGCGCGAAACCGATTGCGCGCGGACCGGACGCATTGGGCTTAGGTCTTACTCCACGGGAGGGATCTGGAAAAACGTCCGGGCCGAACCTGCCGTCGCAGCGGAACTATCGGCGCTCGATGTAAGGACAACCGTCGTCGAGTCGCCCGAACGGATGCAAACAGAAACGGGCTTCAATTCCCTCCTTCCTTACAGTGGAAAAGCGGTGGGACCGACGGACTCTTCCTCCGGCAGCCCGGCCATGGACATTCACACTCCTCCGCTCAGCACTCTGCGCTTTGTGTCGGATCTGCACCCGACCCCCGTCACGGTGCGGGGCAGCGTCGTGCTGGCAGCGCCGGTGCTTTACATTGAGGATTCTTCTGGCGGAGTCGCGGTCGAGTCCGCACAGTCCTCTTCAGTAAAGATCGGAGACGAACTGCAGGTAACTGGGGTGGTGGACTCGCGTCCCGTCGGTGTGACGTTGCGAAACACGACGCTTCACCTTCTCTGGTCGAGAAGTCCCGCTCCGGCACTCTCTGTCACAGCTTCGCAGGCGGCGACGGGCGCCTTCGAGGGGATGCTCATCGAAATCGAAGGCCGCCTGCAAGCCAAGAGTCAGGTCCAGGGGCACTCGGTCGCGCTCGATCTCGAGAGCGGGCATCAGACCTTCCGTGCCATTCTGCAGGGCGCGCGTCAGGACCTGATGTTTGACGGTCTTCAACCCAATAGCCTTCTGCGATTGCGCGGTGTTTGCGTGGCGGATCCGGCCTACACCGAGAATTTGACTTCGTTTGCCCTTCTGCTTCGCTCCAGCGAAGATGTGGGAATCCTAGCGGGACCGCCCTGGTGGGATACGCGTTACCTCGTCGAAGCGGCATTCGTCCTTATGATTCTGGTGGTCCTGGGCGTCTTTATCTATTTCAGCGCCGAGCACTGGAAGATGAGCGCGGTTGTGGAAGAACGGTCACGAATGGCGCGCGAGATTCACGACACCCTGGCCCAGAGCTTTGCGGGCATCGCGCTGCAACTGGAATCGGCATTGCACGGAGTGCCACCGGACGCGGAGAGCGCGCCGGTGAGCATGGCTCTCCAAATGGCACGGCAGAGCAGGCGCGAAGCGCACCGCTCCATCGCCGCCCTGCGCACTCTGCACACCGACCAGTCTCTGGAGACGATGCTGCACAAAGTTCTTCGGCCTCACGTTACGGGAAGCCAGGTGCAATTGTCGGTGTCGAGCCGAGGAACGCCGCAGCGCCTGTCTGCCGATGCGGAGGGTCACGTCCTGCGCATTGCCCAAGAGGCCGTCGCCAATGCGATACAACACGCTATGGCCACCCGGATCGAGGCGCGCCTCATGTTTGACGACTGTAGACTGGTGATGGAAATTGAAGACAACGGCCGTGGTTTCGAGGTATCGGCCGCACCCGCGTCGGAAGAGGGACATTTCGGAATCACCGGAATGCGCGAGCGCGCCGCACGCATGAAGGCCGACCTGGCCCTGTTCCCAAGCAGCCACGGAACCAGAGTCGTGCTGTCGGTGCCGATCCCACCCCGGCGCGCGCAACTGTGGAACCTGGTGCCCCCCTGGGCCCATCGACTGGAAGGACAGCTACGATCGTGGATCTCCGGATGACATCGGGGGGAGAAATTGAGCCATGACCGCCTCCATTCGTGTGCTGATTGCCGATGATCACCTTATCTTTCGCACGGGACTTAAGAGCCTGCTCAACAACGAGCTCGACATCGACGTTGCGGGCGAGGCCACCACTGGAGTCCAGACGATCGATAAATTCAAGGATTTGCATCCGGACGTTGTGCTGCTTGATCTGCGCATGCCGGACGGAGGCGGGATGCTAGCGTTGGCGGGGATTCGCGAAGAACGCTCCGACGCCAAGGTGCTGGTCCTCTCCAGTTACGCGAACGAGGAAGAAGTCTACCAGGCCCTGCAGGCTGGCGCCTCTGGCTACGTGCTGAAGGACGTTGGGCGGGACGAGCTTACTGCCGCCATCCGCGAGGTACATGCCGGGCACCGCTGGATCCAATCCTCCATCCAACCGATTCTGGCCAGCCGCGAAGAGCGCCATGAACTTACCCCGCGCGAACTGGACGTGCTCAAGTTGCTGGTCCGCGGACTCACCAATCGGGAAATCGCAAAGGTGCTTGGCAATAGTGAAAACACCGTTCGCAATCACACCATCCGCATCTTCGCCAAGTTGTACGTCAGTGACCGCGCTGAGGCGGTGAGCGCGGCGCTGCAGCGCGGCATTGTCGTGCCCACCAGTTGAAGTGTCTCAGGAATTCTCGATTGACAGAACAGCTCAGGAGCGTCGAGGAAAACGGAGACGCGCACCCTCGTCTCAAAATGGCTTTAGGTATGTAGTGAATTCCAGCCACAAAGTCAATAGTCTATTTAAAACGCGACATCCTGCGCGCTCTCACCTACGTTTTCTGCTCAGTGCTTTGTCCGATCCGCAGAAATTTCCTCCAGCAGGAGCTTTCAGAAAACGTGAGGAGCAGAGACATGAAGCGACGCATGGGCGCAAGTGTATGGGGTTCGTTCCGTCTGGTTTTCTCGCTGTTCGGTGCCTTCTGCTGGCTCCTGCTGCTCACCGTCGGGACCAGCACTCACGCCTATGCGCAGTTCAACAGCGCCATTGAGGGGACTGTGACGGACGCGAGTGGCGCGGTCATTGCGGATGTAAACGTGCGCGTGACCAACGAGGCGACGGGCCTGGAATTTGCCACCAAGACGTCGGCGAGCGGATATTACCGTGTCCCTACGTTGCCGGCCGGCCAGTACCGGGTGGAGGCCTCCAAGGAGGGCTTCGATACTGCGGTGCAGTCCGGCGTCGTTGTCGACGTAGCCAGAGTGCAGGCTGTTCCCCTCCAACTGAGAGTTGGCCAGGTCACGACCAAGGTGAATGTGACCGCCGCCCCTCCTATCATTCAAACCTCCGAGGCTCACATTTCCGAACTTACAACCGCTGAGGAGGTTCTCGCCTTGCCGCTAGAGGGGCGCAACGCGCTCAATGTGATCGCGCAGACGCCAGGAGTGACCGGCAGCGGACTGGTTTCTGACCGTGCCGGCGCCAACGACATCTTCAACGCTGCCAACGCCCCTTCAGTAACTGCCAACGGCCAGCGTGGCTCGTCGAATGGCTTCTACATCGACGACACGTCGGTGAACGACAATCCGGATGGCGGCAGCGCCAAGCTTTCTCCGAATCCGGAGTCGATTCAAGAGGTTAAGGTTTCGGTCAATAACTACTCGGCGCAATATGGCCGGAACAGTTCGATTCTCACGCAGATCACGACAAAGTCGGGAACGAATCAGATTCACGGCAGCCTGTTCGAGTACCACACCGACAACAAACTCACGGCCCGCAACGTGTTTCAAAATACTCCCGATCCGATTACCGGCCGGCTCGTTCCAGTTTCTCGACGCAACGAGTTCGGGGGATCGGTGGGATTGCCTATCCGCAAGGACCACACATTCGTTTTCGGTAGCTACGACCAGCTGAAATCGGCCCAGGCGTTCACCGGGAACTATACGGTCGAGACCCCGGATTTTACCAGTTTCATGAAGACTACTTTTCCCAACAACATCGCGACGACTCTGCTGACCACCTATCCCGCGGCCGTGGCGGCAAGCGGTTCCCCCATAACGGTAGCAGCGGAGATGACAGCACTCGGCCTCGGGTCATGTACCGGGACGAACTCGATCGGAATGCCCTGCACTATGCCGCTGTTCCAATCGGGCGTGCTTTCGACCAGCACCCCACGGAATGGGATTCAATGGAATGCGCGCGTGGATCAGATTTTTGGCGATGGATCGAATCGTTTCTACGCCAATTTCTTCCGGATGACCGCGACGCAGAGCAGCCCCGGGCCGCGTCCTGCGTTTAACACCACTCCGCCTGCCGAAGCCGACTATGCTAGTGCGAACTTCACCCACGTGTTTTCGCCGAACCTGGTGAACGAAGCGGCGATCGGTTTCACACTCGACTACGGCGCTTCGCCAGTTGCGCACCCCAGCGTACCCGCGATCAACGTGACAGGGATGACCGGATTCGGTGCGGGCTGGGGTCCGGCTGGCTTCGTCCAGAACGACTTCCATTGGCGCGACATGGTCTCCTACAATCGTGGCTCCCACGCCTTCAAATTCGGGTTCGATATCTATCGGGACCAAGACAACGCTCCTTTCACTGGCCCGTTGTACCGCCCAACCTTCAGTTTTCAGAACGCTTTCGATTTCGCGATAGACAAGCCATTTCAAGAAACTGGAATTAATTTTAATGCCGAGACCGGCGGACTGCCTTTCCAGAACTTTGGCTATCGCTCAACGACCTATGGTTTCTACGTTCAGGATGATTGGAAACTCGAGCGAACTCTCACCGTAAATCTTGGTTTGCGCTGGGACTTCTCGGGGAACCCGACAGAAGCCAACGGAGACATGACCAACCTGCAACTGGGCTCTGGAACCACTCTCGCGCAACAGATTGCAGGAGCCAAGGTGGTCCGCGTGAAACACATGTTTACGGATGACCGCAAAGGATACTTTGCACCCCGTGTGGGATTTGCCTGGGATCCTACAGGTCAAGGCAAAATCTCGGTGCGCAGCGGGTTCGGCGTGTTCTTTGATCGCTGGCCCAACAAGGTATGGAGCGATGCAACGCGGAACAACCCGCCGTTCGTTGCGTCGGCCACTGCTTCAACGCTAAATCCCACTGGACCGCAACCGGTGTATGCTCTAGGCACGAGCGACACAGCTCCCTACGGGTTCGTCTATCCCCCGATCACACCAGGCTTGAACCCGGCTGGAGGCCCGACCGGGTATCTTGCCTCGGTGGGCGGCGCGGATCAGGCGATCAAGTATGCGTATGCCGAAAACTGGTTCCTAGGGGTTCAGTACAGTCCTCTGCACGACTGGGTGATCGAAGGGGACTATGTGGGATCGGTGGGCAGACACCTGTATACCGTCATCGACCGCAACCGTTTCGCCGGCGACCTGATCCAAAACCAGGACACACTGCATCGGTTGAATCCCTACTTTGCGACGGTCAACTACGGGGACAACAGCGCATCCTCTAGTTACAATGGCGCCACACTGTCGGTGCGCAAGATCTTCAGCAGGAACTATACGTTCCAGACGTCGTACACTCTGGGCAAGGCCACCGATCTAGTAAATGCCGTCGGCCCGGGATCCGGAGCCGTATATGCTGAAGTAATCGACGCCTACAACGTGCCATTTCAGCGGGGCCTGTCTCCGAATGATGTTCGCCAAAAAGTAGCACTGAACTTCGTGGCGCACCTTCCCGCTCTGAGCGGCATGGCAGCTCCGATCCGTCACGTCTTCGGAGGCTGGGAGACGAGCGGCCTGGCCATCTTCCAGAGTGGGTTGCCGGCCACTGTGTTCACCAGCGCCAGTTTCGTGCCGGTCTGGAATAACGCCAGCTGCGCGACCACCGTAGCGGCCGGGTGCCAAGTCGTGGGCAACACAGGCGGCGATTACAATGGCGACGGCAACAATTATGACCTACCTATGCGGCCTGCCTTCAGCTTGAACAAGGGCTACAGCCGCTCCGATTACCTAAAGGGACTGTTCCCCGCGTCCGCGTTCCCTGCCCCGCCGCTTGGTCAGGAGGGGGATGTCGGTCGGAATACGGTTCATGGACCCGGAATGGCACAGGTGGACTTCTCCATCCTGAAGAACATCAGGACTCCGTGGTTCCGCGAGCACTCCAACTTTCAATTTCGCGCGGAGATCTACAATCTGTTCAACCGGGTCAACCTGAACAGCTTCGATGGCGATATCACGAGCGGGACATTCGGAAAAGCCACCGGAGTCTTCACCCCCCGCTCCATCCAGCTTGGAGCTCGTCTGGAATTCTGATGCCGCTCGGGGCGCTGGTTTTCTCCCTCGTCGTGCTGTTGGTTCCGGTGGATGTGCTAGCCCAAGATCCGCCGGAATACACCCTGGCCGTGCAACTGGTGCAGCACGAACGGTGGGCGGAGGCGCTGGCCCAGATTCAAACCCTGCACCAGCAATATCCGGGCAATCCGAAAGTCGGAAACCTGGAAGGCCTGGCGTTTCTCGGTAGCGGCGATCCCGAGGGGGCGGCCTCGGCTTTTCGGCAAGTTCTTGCCACACGCCCGGATTTCTTTCCCGCGCTGAAGAACCTGGCAATCCTGGAGTGGCAGACGAAAAACATGCAGGCTCCTGAACACACCGAGCAGGCTCTGAAAGTCGAACCGCGCGACCCGTCCTTGAACGCGTACGCAGCCATCATCGATCTGCGCAAGCAGGATGCGTCCGCCGCCGGTCAGCACCTTGACCAGGCGGGTGCGGCGATTTCGGCGATGCCGCCGGACGTCGAGCTGCGCCTGGCATATCTACTCGGAACGAACGGACTCTATCCGCGCGCGGTTCATGTCTATGAGGACCTGATTGCCCGTGGCGCCAGTAGCCCCTCCTTGCAGTACAACCTGGGACTGGCCCAGTATCTGGGCGGAGACTACGAAGGTGCGATCCAGACGCTGGAAGAGGCCGAGTCGCGTGGACATTCGTTAGACAACATGAATCTGCTGGCCCAGGCCTACGAGAAGAATCGTCAGACCCAAAAAGCGATTGACCAGTTGCGCGAAACGATCGCCCTGTTCCCGTCGGATGAAAACAGCTATCTCGATCTAGCCACGATCTGCATCGACCACAACGCCTATCCGTTAGGTATCGAGGTGGTGCAGACCGGGCTGAAGAACAAGCCGGGCAGCGAAAAACTTCTCTTTCAGCTGGGCGTTCTGCACGCCCTGTCGGGCCAGTTTGATGAGGCGCGGGTGGAATTCCGCAAGGCCGGAAAGCTGGCACCGGGGAAGGACCTGCCGGTGGCCGCCCTGGAACTGGCCGACATCCAGGAGAATGGCCGCGAAAACACCATCCGCGAACTGAGACAGAACCTAAAGCAGAAGGGCGACAGCGCGATTCTGTGTTACCTGTTGGGGTCGGCTCTGGTTCGCAGCGGGGCTCATCCGGGCAGTCCGGAGCATGAGGAGGCTCGCAGAGTTTTTCAGAGAGCGATGCGTCTCGACCCCAGCCTTCCATATCCCTACATCGAGTTGGGGAAGATGAACGAACAGGCGGGAAAGATCCTGGAGGCGATCTCGCTCTTCGAAAAGGCGGCGGCACTCGGTCCTCGCGATCCCGCGTCCTACTACCATCTCGCTCGGGACTATCAGAAACTGAAGCAACCGCAAAGAGCAGCTCAGATGCTCGACAAGCTCAAGGAGCTTGAGCGGCACAGCCGGGAGTTCGAGCGAGTGGGGCTCGCGAAACCCGAGGGATAGGCCGTCTCGTTCCTTCGTTATCGCTTCAGATTCCAAAACGTTCCCGAGGACATTGCTTCCCGTGATCAACCGCCGTGATTTTTGCATGGGCATTCTGGCCGCGCCCGCTTTGGCCCGCGGCATTGGATTGACCGTTCTCCCGGCCGAGGCTGAGACTCCGAAGGCCAACAACGGCTTCCCGCTGAGTGAATACACGCCCTACGGCTACTTGGACAATCCGTTTCATTGCTGGAATCTTCATCGCAGTGGTGTGCTGCGTTCGTCTCCGGGAATTGGCTTTGGGTTCTACTATCCCGCCGGACCCGGTGGTTACTTCGATTTTGCAAAGAACGGCGTCTACGAGGCTCACCTTCGTCTGGGATTTCTCATAGAGGGACGTCAGTTCTGGACGCCCGAAGACTTCCAGCCCGAACAACTCACCGCGCCTTATCACAGCAAGAACCTATTCACATTCGCGTTTACAGAAAACGGTACGAGCGTAGAGAGTACCTTCCTGCAAGTCGGCGAGAATGCCCTGGCTGCCAAAGTGACTGTCCACGGCACTCGGCCGCAATCGATTCGGATGATGGCTGTGCTCGACTGCAAGCTGGGAGGATCGGCATGGTGGGGCCGCGACGGCCTCGTAGGGGCCTACGACGCGGCGAATGACTCTGTCTGGATACGGTCGTTCGCAGCGGGCAAGGTTTTCACAGTGGTGGGCGATTGCGCCAGCGTGGCGCACTTGTTCGGGCGGGATGATGGCGATCTTCGTTCCTGGTTGAATTCGCCTCCGTCGATCGAAACCAGCATGAGCTACTATCCCAAGCCGCTCCGGGCGGCCTTGCTGTTCGACATTGATATTCCTGAAGGAGGAAAGAAGGAACACACCATCGTCTTCGCGCGCGCAGAGAATGCCGCCCTAGCCCATGCCGAAGCTCGTGCGTCGAGGGCGGAGGCCGACGAGCAGGTAGCGTCAAAATCCGCCGAAGATGCCAGGTTCTGGAACGATGCGCCCCGGCTCGACGGCGACTGGCCGGCACACTGGAAGCACGGATGGGTCTACGACTTCGAAACGCTGCGCATGATAGTCCGGCGCCCCGTCGGCATCTACAAACACCCCTGGGATGCCATGCAGATTCAGGCGCCGCGCACGGTCCTCGCCGAAAGCTCGATTGACATGTGGGCGCTGAGCTACGCCGATTCGGCCTCCGCCAAAGCGGTAATCCTTGGACTCTTTGAGAATGCTCCTTCCGACGGCGTTCCCTGCTCCCGCGAAGATGGAGAAATGAATATGGTGGCCGCCGACGGTGCAGAATGCGGCACGTCGATCTCCTGGTGCTACCCCTTCTTTTGCGCCGCGTCGGTGTGGACACGCAGCCCCGACAAGCGTTGGCTCGCCGAGCTGTACCCCGGACTCGTCCGATTCATGCGCTGGACTCTGAAGAACCGCACCGACACCGACGGCTTCGTCATCGGAAAATGCAGCTGGGAAACCGGCATGGACACCTCCACCCGCTTCCTGATTCAACAACCAACGGGCGGAGAGTTGATCGAGTTTCTCCGGATCGTGGAATTGCAGGCGGCTACCTCCCATGCCGCGGGCGTCTTGCTGCAATTTGCCGACGCGTTGGGCGACACGAACTCGCGGGACGAATGGCGCAAGATCCAGCAGATGTACGCGGCAAAGACGTTGAGCCTCTGGAAGGACGGCTGGTTCTACGACTTCGACACCCGGAACGGCCAGCTGGTCACGTCGGTCGCGCGCGACCTTGGTCAAGTAGCGCCGGCATTTTGCGGGATCGCGAGTGAGGAACAGAAGCAACAGATGCGTCCAGCACTCGAGAAGTTCTTCGCCGATTCTTTGGCGGGACGGCCATCGGATGCCGGTTTTGAAGACTGGCAGGATGGGCTGCACTGGTCCTCACTCGTCCTGCCCTACGTCGAGTCTCTATGGTCGGCCGGAGAACTCGAGTTGGCATCCCGGGTTGTGCACGCGATCGCCGAGCGCGTCTACACAAGTGGCGATCGCCGCTCGTTGGCGACCCCGTCGACTGAGACCAAGGAGTCGGGTAAGGCTCCCAAGCTCGGCTGGCCCGGAGTCAGTTGCGAAGTCTGGGGCGCGCAGGGAGCCTGGGGCGGCGAGGGTTACGGCTGGGGAGCCGTATTGCCGGCTCATATTATTCGCAGCGTGATGGGCTTTCGTGATCCTCAACGACCCGATGAGCTTCCCCTGGCACCGAACCTTCCGGATTCATTTATGTCCGACGGAAAGACCTACCGCGTGCTGAACCTGCAATACCGGGGAGCGATGCTGGAACTGGCAATTCATGTTCAGGATTCGCACCGCATTCGGGTGCAGGGAACCTGGTCGGGATCGTTACGGACGGTATCTGTGAAGGACGCCCGTGGAGCAAACCTCCGATTCGAAAGCAACGGTGCGGCCTGGCAGTTTGAAGGCGTCAATCACCAGCAATATTCCGTCCACATCACTGGCATCTCTGAGGCCTGAAGGAAGTGAGAACGTCATGAAATCGCGCTCTTTATTGTGGAGCCTGTTCGTATTCCTGGTTCTCGTTTGGCGGGCCCCGGCCGGTTCGCTGGGAGCTGCGCGCCTGAACTCGCCGCCCGGAACCGATGAGCATGCAGTACCTCAGCCTGCATACCAGAATCGTGCTCCCCTTCAGCCCACCTCCCTGTATTTGTTGCCGCTCACCTCGATCCGCCCCGAAGGCTGGCTCAAGCGTCAGCTTCGAATCCAGGCCGACGGGTTAAGTGGTCATCTCGATGAGCTGTGGTCCGACGTCGGCCCGAACAGCGCCTGGTTGGGAGGAACGGGCGAGGCTTGGGAACGCGGACCGTACTTCCTCGATGGACTGGTTCCCCTTGCGTATCTCCTCGACGATGCCAAGCTGAAGGCAAAGGTGCAGAAGTGGGTCGACTGGACGTTGACTCACCAGGGTGCCGACGGATCCATGGGGCCCGTGACAAATCAGGACTGGTGGCCGCGGATGATCATGCTGAAAGCCCTGACTCAATACCAGGAGGCGACCGGAGATCCGCGAGTGATTCCGGTTCTGCGGCGCTACTTTGGGTTTCAGGCTCGGGAAATGCCCCATCGGCCGTTACGGGATTGGGGTAAGTACCGCTGGCACGACGAACTGGTGAGCGTCCTGTGGCTCTACAACCGGACTGGCGACGCTTCCCTTCTGGACCTGGCCAAAGCCCTGCACGACCAGGGATACGACTGGAAATCGCAGTTCGAGCACTTCGAATACACGAAGAAAACGAACCGCTCGATCCTGGAGGAACGGGGCGGTGGCCTTCCCGACCGCGCCATGCAGACTCACGGGGTTAATAATGCGATGGCGCTGAAGATGTCGCCTGAGTGGTTTCTGGTTTCCGGTTCAGCCGCGGATCGAAACGCGATCTTTCAGCAGATCAAAATGCTCGATCAGTACCACGGCATCCCGAACGGAATGTTCAGTGCAGACGAGCATATCGCCGGCACCGATCCGTCGCAGGGCATTGAGCTGTGCGCGGTGGTTGAGTCCATGTTTTCGTACGAACTCATCGCGGCTGATCTGGGAGAGCCTGCGTTCGCTGACCGACTGGAAAAGGTGGCTTTCAACGCCCTGCCGGGTGCATTCCGCGATGACATGTGGTCCCACCAGTACGACCAGCAGCCCAATCAGATTGCCTGCACCCGCAGGAGTAGGAACTGGTCGACCAACGGCCCCGACGCTAACTTGTATGGGCTCACCCCGGAGTTCGGTTGCTGCACGGCAAATATGCAACAGGGTTGGCCGAAATTGGTGTCGAGTCTGTGGATGGGCACTGACGATGGTGGATTGGCAACCGTAGCTTACGGGCCCAGTGAGGTCGACGCCAAGGTGGGCGAAAATGACACTGTCCGGATCGCCGAAACCACCGAGTACCCTTTCCGCGAAACGGTGCAATTTACGGTGAGCCCCGCGAAGCCGGTGAAATTCCCGCTCAAGCTCAGGATTCCGAGTTGGGCGCAGGAAGCGACCGTAACGGTGAATGGAACTCCGGTCCCTGACGTGAAGAGCGGAGCCTATCTCGTGATCTCCCGCGAATGGAAGTCCGGCGACCAGGTTGCGGCCAAGTTTCCCATGATGCCGAGCATCTCTCGCTGGGAAAGCAATTCGATTGCGATCGAGCGCGGCCCCCTTGTCTTCTCCCTGAAGATCGGTGAGAACTGGACCAAGCTTGACCCAGACGCGCTTGCTCCTGACTGGGAGGTACAGCCCACCACACCATGGAACTATGGCCTGGTGGTCGACTCGGCTCATCCCGCGACGTCGATCAAGGAGGTCGATGCGCCCATCGGCCCATACCCCTTTTCGGAGAGTGCCCCTCCAGTCGAACTCGTCATGCGGGGCCGCCTGGTCCCGGAGTGGCAGGCGGTGGACGGCTCAGCGGGACCGCTGCCGATGAGTCCGGTGAAAAGCCTGTCCCCGGAGGAAACGATCACGCTCGTGCCTTATGGAGCGGCGAAGCTGCGCATAACCGCGTTCCCCGAGATTGTGCAAGAATCTTCGAGTGCTCTGCGACACTGACCCCTAAGACTTGGCAGAAGCAAGATGAAGTGCACCCGCTATTTCACGCCCGGCGAATCATCCGGCAGGAGTTCGCGATGAGGAAAAACATCTTCTCCGGAATGGCGCTATTGGTCTGCGCTTCGCTGGCCACGCTTGCCCAGGACGGATCCTACAACGGCCTCGACAATCACTTGGGCAACCTCTACCGGCTCTCGAATGCCAAGACCTTGTCGATCAGTCCCGAGAACCCGACAGGAGAAAAGGGCAAAGGTGGCGCAGCAACGGAAGGCACCGGGGCGAAGGCAGCCCGAGACTTGGGCAAAGGCTGGAAGATCAGCCCGTCGGTCGATATCGCTGGAAGAACTACGTACACCGTGGCCCAGATCAACGGCTCCGGGGCCATCGAGCATATCTGGATGACGCCCACCGGCAACTGGCGTTTCTCCATTCTGCGCATGTATTGGGACGACGAAACAGATCCCTCCGTCGAGGTTCCGCTCGGCGATTTCTTTGCCATGGGCTGGGGCAAGTACGCGCGCATTTCGTCTCAGGCGGTATGCGTCAATCCCGGCAGTGCCTTCAACTCGTATTGGCCCATGCCGTTCCGGCGCAAGGCGAAAATCACGCTAGAGAACATTGACGAAAAGCCGATGACGCTTTTCTATCAGGTCGACTACGCACTATCGCCTGTGCCCGCCGACGCCGCTTACTTCCACGCCCAATTCCGGCGGGTCAACCCACTCCCTTATAAGGAGGTTTATACGATTGTCGACGGCATCAAGGGGAAAGGGCATTACGTCGGAACCTATCTGGCGTGGGGTGTACACAACAACGGCTGGTGGGGCGAGGGGGAGATCAAGTTCTACATGGACGGCGACCAGGAATTTCCCACCATCAACGGCACCGGCACCGAAGACTACTTCAACGGGTCGTACGATTTCGAAAATCCCGAGAAACACCAGTATGAAGAATTCACCAGCCCGTATTCCGGACTCGTGCAGGTTCTGAAGCCGGACGGCCTCTACCAGTCACAACAGCGATTCGGTCTCTACCGTTGGCATATTCCCGATCCGATTCGCTTTTCTTCCGAGTTGCGCGTAACCATTCAGGCATTGGGATGGAGGAGCGGAGGCCGCTATCTGCCGTTGATGGACGACATCTCCTCGGTCGCCTTTTGGTACCAGGCCGAACCGCACGCAGCTTTCCCGAAGCTGCCTACGAAGGATCAGTTGGAAACCAACTGAACGAAGACGATCCGAGAGAAGAAGCTCAATTCGCTTTGAGTTTGGCGTCGACCGTCCATCTTACATAGCCCGCTCGGTCTCGGTGCTGCGCTGCGTCTGATGGAGCAGCCACTTCGAGGACGCTCCAATCACCCTCCCGAACAATCGTCTCCGCCGAAGTCGCCGATTCAACACGCCACGGAGTCCACAAACGAATTTCATACTTAACGTCGGGGCGTCCCTCGACCAGCATTTGAAACTGACCGGCATGGTAGGAGGTCTTCAGCACGTGGAGATTCCTGCTGGTGTCGCCCTCCTGAAGTGGTTGCCACGAAACGTCTGCGGCAACTCCGCCGCGGTAGAGCACCTCGATTAATGTTCTCGTCACCGACTTCAGGTCGACACGAACGTGAATGTCACTCTCGTGGTCTTCCGCATGAAATGGAATCGATTTCCGGTCTTGCTTTACGGCCGTAACTGTGGCTCCCGCGGGCAGAGCTGGCGAGAAGTCCAGCTCTGTGAGCGGATCGCCCGCCACGTTCAAATCGGCCCACAATCGTCCGGGGGACTGGTGCATCTCAATGCTGAGTTGGCCCCTTCCAAATGCAAACCGCTGAACCGCAAGCTCGGGCCATGCTGGTGGCAAATGCGGCGTAAAGTGCAGTATGCCAGCCGGAACATCCAGGGCCATCCCCATCACGCCTTCAATCAGGCCCGGCATCGCTAACAATTCTGAGAACATCTGATGCGGCACACCGTTGTCGAGCAACCGATAGTAGGTGCCGGACATCGATTCTGGTGTCGCCCCACGGGCGTTGAATTGGCGCAGGCGAATCATAGCCATCCAGGTGATGAAACCCTGCACGGCGTTGTGGTAGCGATATTCCGCGATCATCGGTGCCACCGTGAAGAACGGCCACGCCGAGCCAATCTGGTAGGAGTTCTCGTCGTAGCGCGGGTCCTCCAGCGACATGCTGCGCACGCCCCAGTCCGAAAGAAACTGCGCGGCACCCAGACGCTGCACAACCTCTCGGGCGTGACTCTCCGGCAGACTTCCGTACCAAGCGCTATAGCCGATCGCCGGATTCATGTACGTAACTTTCTCCCCAGACTTCCCGACCCCGTAGTTGTAGTATCCGCGGGACGAATCCCAGAACATCTTCTCCAGAGAATCCCCGGCGAGCTTTTCGCGGGTCCTGCACTCCTCGGAAAGGCTTGCATCATTCAAGGCGGTGGCCAAAGCTTCCACCGCCCGTAGCGCCGCGATCCACTCACCGGCCATCGCGGAGTCCTGTACCGCCACGCCGGCCGTTTCCATTGAGCCCCAGGTCTCCGGCGGAATCTGCGGCATACCGTTTTCCTTGTTCAGCATCGACACGCTGTAGTCATATGCCTTCCGAATCGATGGCCAACTCTCCTTCAAGAAAGCCCGATCTCCAGTAAAGCGATAGAAATGCTCCATCGCGATCAAGTACCAAAGGGCCGTGTCGCTGTGGATGTAAGCGTAGGGATAGTTCTTGAACCACTCGATCGCGCCTGCGCTCTGCGACACCTCATGCGGAATCTGCCCATCCTCACGTTGAAATCTCTGAATGAAACGAAATGCCTCGCGCATGCCTTCGATGTCGCCAACCTCGACAAATGCCCGCTCACTGACATTCGGCTCGTCAAAGAACCAGGCATACATCGGACGGGTCCCGGTGCCTGAGGACCCGTAGCCGGAGACATAACCGCAGCCGACGTAAGGATTACAGACCTTCAGCTGATCGAGTGAGACGCGCGACCAGAGCATGGCTGAGTTGACGGCAGGGTCAGGTGTTATCACCACGGGACCGCTGTCGACGAGGTCTGCATAGTGCTTCGCGCTCTCCGCAAAAAGGTCCGGCAGGTGCCCGACGATGCGATCGTAAGTCAAAGACGCTTGGTATCGATCGCGGATGCCGCCCGCCACGATGATCGGTACGTATTCTCGCTGCGCACCCCTTGGGTCGAGGTGAAGTTCGATCTCTTCATAGGGCTGCTCGTTGCTGAGGTAGGAGTGATAGCCAATCGCCGTCGATCCGATGGCGGCCGGTGATCCCACAAGTGCTGAATAAGTGGCAGAAGGCTCGCTGAGTTCCAACCATTTTTTCGCGGCATTCCACGTGACGCTTTGCCCTCCGACCGCACCCGGCCACATCAGGTTAAGATCGGGACGGAACCGCACAAATACACGCAGAGGAACGGCGCTTGCCGCCTTTAGCAGAATGGCGAAGCCGGCCTCGTGGCGAGGCGCGAACAGAATCTGGGTGAGCGTGAATCGTTCGGTGGAATATTGCAACTCGACACTTTGCGGGCGCACTCGAACCGCGCGAACAAGTTGGTCGCCGGGGTAGATCGCCGGCGATCCCTCCACTTGAAAGGCAAGGCTGAAATCATGGAAGATTTTCAGCGGGTACACCCATCCTTCTAGAACCCCGTTCTCGAAGCCCCACACCCCAGCCTTCTCCCCTACGGAGTGCACGAACCGCCACGGATTCGCAGGCCCGGTGATTTTCAATGGCCCCGACCCCACATCGAAGTCGCGGATTGTTTGTGGTCGTACCTCTTCAAGAGAAGTGATCGAAAAGACTGTGAGCAGGACGCTTACCAGAAGATTCCGTTGGACGTGCAATCGGGTCAGAGGCTGACCAACCCGCCCGATCTGGCGGCGTACACAGGCAGGCGTGCTTTTCAGAAACGGTCGCAGTCGCACGTTGCTCGCGGAAAAACGAATGTGCAGCGTACCTGTTGCGATCGCTGGTATTCCATGGTCCATTTGGACTACCTCGATCGGGCGGTCCTCCGCTACGCGAGTTTTGAATCGGCTCTGCACTACGTCGGTCGCCGCGCGGGCTCTCTGTTCATCCGCATCTTTTCCGTCACCCGCTCGCGCAAGGCGCGCTAGAAACTACTGGCAACATCAAGGTCGCGCAGGAGATTCTCGGGCATTCAGACCTCAGCGCGACAGCCGATCTGCACCTACGCGTCGATCAGCATGCGATGGTCACGGCGTTGGCAGCGGCGAAGTCCAGCACCGCGCAAGCCACGAGGCAACACTCGTGGCCCTCGGCTAAAGCCGCACAGCATGCCTTCGCTTGACGAAACAATCTCGGAACTGGGGCGTGCCATTACGCAGGCTTCCGGTGTCGAGCCGAGCGGTGGAGATTCTTAATGTCAGGGACGATGTCTGCGCTCACTTCATGACGCGCAAGTCGTAGTGACTTGCGCGGCGGCCTCTGTGGCTCTGCGGTGGATAAATTCGGCGGCGCGTTGTGCATGGGCGGCGGCCGTGAACACTGCTCGGGTGTCAGCAGCCAACACTTTCAGCCAGATTGCGATATAGGATGCGTGATCTTCGCGCGGTTCCAGAGCGAGCTCCAGATCGGCGCACAGGAAAGCGGCCCCGAATTCGGCAATCAGTTCCTCGACGGCGTAACCTTCGCTCCCAAATCGATGCCCACCAAAGTCACGGTCGAGTCGGGTCTTGCTGCCTGTCCAGTGGGTGCATTCATGGGCAAGCGTCGCGTAATAACTATCCGCGTCTTCGAAACTCTCGAATGGCGGCATGTGGATCGCATCGGCGGGGATGCTGTAAAACGCGCGATTTCCGCCGTGTCGGATAGTTGCTCCCAGGGCGGCGAAGAACCCTTCCACGTGCTCGATGCGGGCCACAGGGTCGAGAGTGGGAGCGAGTTTCGCGTAATACACTTCCGGCAGGCCGCTGATCTGCTCGACATTGAAAACGGTGTAACCCTTGAGGAACGGGATTTCCCGGTCGATCTCGTCGCCCGTTTTTTCGTCGGTTTCTGTTCGCTTGATGCTATCCGCGTAGACGACAAGCGAGCCTTTCTCGCCCTTGCGGATGTGGGCGTCAAGCTCCGAGGCTTGTTTGAAGGTCATCCAGATGGGAGCCGCGAAGTTCTGCGCCAGGGCGCTTGCCCACAGAGAGAGAACGTTGATTCCGCTGTAGGGCTTCCCGTTGTGGCGGAGTGGGCGCGTAATCCGCCCTGCTGCATGCTCGGCGTTCCACGGCCGAACCCAGGGTCTTACGCCTTTTTCCAAGTGGCTGACGATCTGGTTGGTAATCCGACTGTAGATGTCCTGTTTTTCGGTTCCCTGCATTGTTTTTCTCCTTTACGAGCGTTTAAGAAACTTCATTCCCTCGTACTGGAGAGGTGTTGTGCAGAGCGGCCCGAGCAGTCACAGGGCAGCCGGTTTGCGGCTGGCGACAGCTTTACCCTTGACGGCGGAAAGGGCCGTCTCTGCTATGGGTTTCGGACGAGAGGGAATGAGGGGTTCAAAACGCGCAGAGAACAAAGGAGCCTAACCAAGATGAAGATGAACGCATTGAGCAGGGAGGGCATCAACATCGAGGAGGCGAGGCGCGGGAATTGATTCCTGCGAGCGTTCGTATTAAACTAGACCAGATAAACTAAGTCTAGGAAGAGCACCCATGAAAACGGTGAATATTCACGAGGCGAAAACTCACCTCTCGAAGCTCATTGAAGAGGCGTCCAAGGGCGAGTCCTTTGTGATTGCCAAGGCTGGCAAACCGGTGGTCAAGGTGACTGCTCTTGGCGCCCCAACCGGTGCGCAAGTACGGCGGCTCGGTTTCCTGGCGGGGCAGATCTCCGTGCCCGACGATTTTGACCGGATGGGCAAGGAGGAGATCGAGCGCATCTTCGGCGGTGGTGCATGAAACTTCTGCTGGACACGCATCTACTCCTCTGGGCTGCCGGTGAACCCAAGCGCCTCTCAAAACAAGCTCGAACCCTGATCGACAATCCGAACAACGAGCTTCTTTTCAGCGCAGCTAGCTTGTGGGAAATAGCAATTAAACGCGGATTGGGCCGGGAGGATTTTAGGGTGGACGCGCGCCTGCTGCGCCGCGGCCTGTTGGACAACGGGTACAGCGAGCTGCCGATCGTCAGCGATCATGTCGTTGCCACCGAGAGTTTGCCGCTGATTCATAAGGATCCTTTCGACAGAATCCTCGTGGCCCAGGCGACGGTTGAGGGTGTTACGCTGCTAACCATGGATTCCGTGGTGTCGCAGTATCCCGGGCCGATCAGGACGGTGTAGGAATCGGTCCCCTGGATCGATTCGAGCGCGGTGTTTGATGGGGGTGACAGGCGGCGCGGACAAGGAAATGCGTCATCGCTTTTCCTCGAGCCTGCGAATTTGTCGAATCCCCGGGCAGATCGGTACTTTCAACCTCACGGGGCGCCCGCTTGTGCCTTTTCGCTTAGCAGTGCCAACCAGGTTCTCAAATTCTGTACCGAGCCGGATGAGGGTCACGCCCCTTGCGCACCGGACACCGCCTGGCCAGTAAGTAGGTATCTGCCATGCTTTTCCGGAACAGCGACGCAACTCCGGTTTCGATGTGATTTGAGGTATTTCGACAGGTCATCAGTGGTTCGTTTGCACTCGTCTCTCTCACCCCCACTTGACGTGATCACTCTCACGCCTTCTAACCGTAGACGTTCACCACCACGGTCCTTAGATCACCGGGAGTGTTCTGACTGCTCATGAAAATTCTCTACTCTAACTGATTCTTCAACCGCTTACCAGGAAAGGGTTCTGACGCGTTCTGATTGAGTTTGATCCGTTATGAGCATGGAACTATCACGTCTTTATCACAGCAGTCGCCAATCCAAAGGAGCCGAAGGGCAAGATTGCAAGCCCAAACTTCCCAGAAGCCGACTTCGGGGGAGTCCGATCCAGATCCATTTGCTGGCGAAGGCCTTCCGTTCTCTGGTAAGCAACAGGCCTACGACAACGCCGGTCCCAAAGACCGCGATGGAGTATTTGTTTTCAAGGCCAATGCCTGCAAAGACGCCGAACCACAGCCACAATTTTTGATTACCAGTTTTGACAATACGGATGACCACGTACGCACAGCCCATCCAGAACAAAGGCTCGAAGGCATTCATCGTGAATAGGTGATCGAGGATAAGGTAAACTCCTGCGCACGCGCTACACAGGGCCGCGAGTCCTTGGGCGAACCGTCCGCCGCCAAACTCGCGCACCATCAGCCCAGTAAGCCAGACGGTCAACAACCCAGCCAAGGCAGGAAGAAGGCGAATGGAAAAGACCGAGACTCCGAAAAAGAGCCGCGTTAGCCATGCAAACAGGGCTATCAGCGGCGGCTGGTCCACGTATCCCCAAGCTAGGTGCTTACCGCAGGCCATGTGGTAAAACTCGTCGCCAAAATACCCGTAGCGGTTTGCGGTCACCAGCTGTAGGAACGTCACCGAGCCGGCAATGTACCAAACAAAAGCAGGTCCACTCACAAGCCAGGAATGTCTTCCGGTCTGCTCATCGGCGTTCGGTCGTCTTCGGAAGAATCCGCCGAACCCGCTGGTCATTTTTTTGGATACCAACTTGCCTTTCAAATGGGCCGAGAGGTGGTTAACGCCCCAAGGCGGCAAGCCTTCGCGTCCAATGGAAATAATAATGTTGCAAGAAATTAAGCGCGAGCACAACAATACGGACCCCTACGCGTTGCTTATCTTGAGTAATCACCCTCATCATTACGCGATTGGCAATTTAGACCCGCGACAACACGTTTTATCGGTCGTCTCCGAACAGCCGAAAGCCAACCTGGCGGCACTGCAACGATTGCACGTTGCTGCGACGCTCTACGGAGATATTCCGATGGGATTCTCCACTGAGGAAGGCGACCCGCCGCAACCTGTTGTTCCTGTGGTATTGCCGAAGGTTCACTATGACCTGCAAGTGAATGGAACTCAGGCTAGCGTTTCTCGTGAAGGAAAGGCTGCAGCTCAAGTATTTGCGACCACGGACAAAGACCGCCGGCAAGCGCCGAGCAAATTGCATGAGTTCTTAGAGGATATTGGCTTATCGCGTGTGGATGCGCACATGATTTGCACGGCAATCGAAAACGGCAATTCCGTTGCTGGCGTGTACGCGCCGAAGTAGACTCCGGGGTCGGAGAACGTACGGACGTAGGGACAGACGGGACGTTAACCAATTTCTTTTCGTCAAGAAATTGGGAAACGTTCCGTCTGTCACCGCATTTCATGAATACGAAAGAACCAGAATCAGCGGATGAGCACTGTTTATCGGAAAGGAGTTGTCAATGAGCAGCGTACAAATCGAACAGAAGAGCTATGAGATGCCCCCGCGAGAGGGGATCAGCATCGCGCATTTTCTCACCGTCGCCGACGTAGAGCGATCGGCTCGCTACTACGAAAAGGTCTTCGG
>CAZXKO010000006.1:0-30756 GCA_964641665.1 uncultured Acidobacteriaceae bacterium | reverse complement strand
GTGTTCCGAGGAGGGAACACGCGCTGACAATTCGGAAATCGAAAGCCCCTCAGGGCTTCGCCACGCCCATCCCCAGCAACTCGCAGTTCGCCACGCATTTGTAAGTCTGCACTTCGATCTCAGCTTTCTTGTGCGACTTGTCGTTGGGAACGACCAGCAGCGACTGCGGCCCGTCGGCCAGGTTGAAAAGGCAATCGAATTCCATGGTCTGCACTCCGCGCTGCTTGCACGAGGTCTGCGCCAGGGCCGAGCCCAACTGGTCGGGCTTGTCGTAAATCTGATCGGCGAGCGCGGCCGGCAATACTCCCAGCGTCATCGGGACCGGCGCTTTGATCTTCATCCACAGCTTCTGGCCATCCTGCTCGGGGGTCAGGATGCTGTACAGCTTGGGCACCGCCGAGAGTTCGTACTTCTCCTTCACCAGCCGCACCCACTGGAACTCAGGCTGCACGCAGTTCGCGACGCACGACCAGCTGTGGTAGGTGATGTTCACATCGTTGGGTGCAACCAGCATGCGCGCGCCGCCCTTGCCCAGGATCGCTCCGATCCCCTGCACAATGGCGCGCTCCGGCGTGCGTTCATCGTGAATGACCAGCACCATGGCTTCCGACGGTGGCAGATGACATTCGTAGGTAGTGCTGGTGACGTGCTCGCGCAAGCAACGGTATTCAAGATTGCCCCACTTCTCGGGATGCCCCTGGGCCGCGGTCCACTCCTCGGCCCCAGTCATGGCCAGGGTCACAGGCTGCTTGGCCTCGATGATGACGTGCATGTTTCCGCCATCGGGCCCCGGGCGGTACACCCGCGCGGTGTGGTAGTCCGCCGGATCAAGTTGTACGCTCTCCACGCTGGCGCGCACCCAGTCGAAGGTTCTGGCGGGAACTTGTGCCGACACCGATGCGATCGATGCGCAGACGAATAGGGTGAGTAGCCGTGTTTTCATGTGAGGTCCCACTTTCGATGGAGATTCGCTCCCTCGATTGTGGACATCCCCCATCCGGGCTACTACGGTTTTTCAGCGGGGAAGGTTACAGAGGTAATGTCAGATTTCAGAACGCGGGGCGGGATCGCATCCGCGCAGTCGATTTGAAAGTGCCTGCAAAGCGAAAACCACGGCCAGCGCACTCTTGGGGATCAGGTTCGATCCATACAGCCGGTGCGCGACCGTGGTTCGCTTCCTACAACTCGTTACTTCGATGAGCTCGACTTCGCTTGCACTCCTTCAAAACCCCTCTCGAACTGGGTGACTAGTGGCGTCTCAGCGAGTTGCAGGCCGTCGCGGCCCATCGCCCGCCACAGGTGCTGATCGCTTGGTGAGTTGGCGTCATACACCGCGAGCACATCTTCCGACGGCCGGCTCTCGACGCGGATGATGATATCTGCATCCTGCGGACGGTACACCACGATCAGCTTGCCCCAGTTCCGAATCGCGTTCTGGACGGCTACGATCGCGGCGCGATCGGCAGGCAGCAGGTTGAGGTTGAACTCGTCGCCATCGTAAGCCGCGACGTACACATAGCGCGCATTGCGCAAAGTACCGGGGAAGGGCTGCTCCGATTGCGCGCCTAGCTTCGGTTTCGCCATGGCCACGAGGGCCAGCAATAGAACCGCACCGATGACACCCAACAACGTCCGCATAAGTCTCCCTGACTTCCTTAGCTAGTTCGATGCCGGTTGCGGGGAGGTGGGTTGCTAGCTTGGCCACGTGACAGGTGTCAGGGGTGGTCGATCGGAGGAGGATCTGTGGTCCGAGTTTCTTCGACTTGCAGAATATTTCAATAACTTACAGATATTATACGATTCCAAAGCGTACCCAGGGAGCTCCACGGCGCATTGCCGGTCTCGGGATGACCTTGGGGCCTACCTGGCCGTTGATCGACGATTCCAGGCCTGTTTCCGTGCGCTCTAGAGGCATACTACGCGACGGTTGTGATCGTGCCGAAGGGCTCCTGTCTCCAGTTGCGTGCTTATCTCATAGTTACAATTTTAAACAGTGTGAAAAAGCTACGAGCCGTGAGCTTTGAGCTTTGACGCCCCCTTGGACGTGTGACTGCAGATGGAAATCTTGCGACCGACACCTGAGACCCACCTTCCGATTTGGCAAAGGGCTCGCAGTTCGAGGCTCGTAGCTCGCTCACATCACTGCTGGCACCGTGATCCCCAGCACGCCCAAGGTTCGGATCAGTTCCCTGCGCACTATCGCAACGGTGGCGAGGAGAAATTGCTTTCGACGTTCCTGGGGTTCGTCCAGAACCCGGTGCCGGTGATAGAAGGCGTGGAACAACTGCGCGAGTTCGAAAACATGCTTGGCAAGATAGGCGGGTTCGGTGGTGACGATGCACTGGTCCACGATGTATGCGGTCTTGGAGGCTGCTAGCCACAGTTCCCAAATCTCGTTCCCGGACTCGCCCGACAAATACTCTTCGAAATGTTCGGCCGAGATGCGGCTTGCTCCATCTCGACCAAACTCGTCTGGATTCAAGCCGGCCTTGCGGAAAATGCTGGTACCCCGAACCACAGCGTTCTGCGCATACGGCCCCGTTTCGCCCTGGAAGCTCAAGGCTTCTTCGAAATCAAATGCAATCACCGACGGCTTGGTGTACTTCAGCATGAAGTAGCGCAAGGCTCCGATGGCGATCTGGGTGGCGATGGCGCGGCGTTCGTCGTCGCTAAGTTGCGGATGGCGCTGGTCGACTTCCGACTTCGCCGAAGCGATCAGGCGGTCAATCAGATCGTCAGCTTTCACGCCAAAGCCTTTGCGGCCCGAGACTTCGATGTACGACCGCGCCTTATCTTCGTCGGATAACTCGTAGCCCAGTTCCGCAGCGCAGCGCGGCGTGAGCGCGACCATCTCGTAGGAAAAGTGGGTGTAGTGGTCGGCGGCATCGTTATGCCCAAGCCCGCGAAGCGCTTCGATAACACTGTCTTGCGCTTCGGACTGGCGCGCGTCGATGACGTTATAGATTTCCGCCACGTCGCCAAAATGCGGATGGTTTTTCTCGCCTTCTGTCGATGAGATCCAGGCCTGATGCTGGTTGGGGTACTTGTAGAACTTGCGGTACTCGAAGTCGCGCCCGAGCAAACCGAACTTCCACATGTGGTACGCGATGTCTTTGCCCACGTAACCCACAGTGCCATTTGAACGTACGATGACTTTCTGGTCTTCTTCGGCGACATCTTCGGCTTTGCCGAGATCAACACCTCCGTCGTCCTGGTCACTCCGAGAAGCATCGGGTGTTGTTTTTTTCCCTGTGCCCTCTGGGTCCTCTGTGGTTGATTTTGCCGTTCCCGCGCGGCGCATCACCCAGCAACCCTTGTTCTTGCCTTCACTTTCGAAGAACAGCACACCGCCTTCTTTCAGCTTCGTGAAGGCCGCGTCCCAGAAGTGCAGGCGAAGGATTTCGCTTTCGCGGGGCAGGAAGTCGTACTCGATGTCGAGCCGGTCCATGGTCTCGAGGTGGCGGCGCAACACGGCGATGGAAATCAGGTCGGCGAGGGCGGCGGCTTCGTTGCCGCCGGCTTCGATTTCGTGCAGCGTTTTCAGGCGAACTTGGAGATTCTGCTTGTTTTCGGTGTACCACTGCGACGCGCGGGCGTAGAGATCCCAGCAGTAGTAATCGAAGCGCGGCCCGGCGGCCAGTTGCTCGATTTCGGCTCGCGATTTCTTTTCCAGATGAAGAAATCCGACAACCACGTCAGCGACTTGCACACCGGTGTTGTCGATGTAGTTCTGAATATCGACTTCCCTGCCCGCAAAACGCAGCTGGCGGACAAATGTGTCGCCGAGGATGGCGTTGCGCAGGTGTCCGATGTGCGCGGCTTTGTTGGGGTTATTGCTGGAATGCTCGACCAGAATCTTGCCTGCGGGCGTGTCGACTTTGGGGTTCTCGCCGGCGGCGAGCGCGGCGGCGACGGCTCCGCGTTTTACGCGCGCATTGATGTAGCCCGCGCCGGCAACTTCCAGCTTTTCAAAGCCTTCGATGGGGCCTAGACCAACCACGATCTCTTCGGCGATCTTGCGCGGAGCCTTGCGCAGCTTCTTCGCCAGCTCGAAGGCGAGGGGCATGGCGTACTCGCCTAATTCAACTTTAGGAGGCTGCTCGACCACGATTCTGGGCAGGTCGAAGTTATAGGTGCGGCGCAGGAAGTCGCGTATCTGCTGGCTCAGACGGCGTTCGAGAATGCGGTACAAGGAGTCCCTCTAACTTGTTGAAGAAACTATGGATTGTAGCAAACAGCGGGGCGCGGGACGGTTTGACGGTGGGGGGAGGGGTTGCCTATGATGAGAAATCAGTCACAAGTCGCTAGTCGTCAGTCTTCAGGGAGAACCAGTCGTGGCCTGATCGTCGCAAGCGCCGATCGGGCGGGCAAAGCGCAAAGCGTTTTCCAGTTCTATCAAATTGAGTAGGTTGGGGCTAGCTGACGGCTTGCGACTTGCGACTTGCGACTAAGAGCTGCGTCTATGCGGATTGCTTACCTCGACTGTTTTTCCGGCATGAGCGGCGACATGTTTCTGGGGGCGCTGGTAGATGCGGGAGTATCTCCAGGGCTGCTGGAGAATGCGGTGGCGGCGCTGGCTGTCGGGGCCCGGCTGGAAATTTCGCGCGTGAATCGCAGCGGGATTACGGCGACGAAGGTCGATGTGCTGGTGCACGGCGAGAAGGAAGCGCCGCGGGAAGAAGTCTGGTGTGCGGGGCATGGGCACGCGCTTTCGCACAGCGAACGCTCGCATGAACACCCACATGAGGAGGCTCATCCCCGTCGATCGGGAATTCTTCACCACCAAGGACACGAAGGATCACGAAGGGAATCTGGAAACGAGCTAGGGGAGCATTCTCATTCTCATGAACTTTCGCGGACAGGAGTGCCCGCGCCACACCAGCATTCGCGGGCGGGAGCGCCCGCGCCACATGAACATGAGCATGCGCACCGACGCGGGCTCTCGGAGATCCGGGAGATCATTCTGCGGGCGGCTATCAGCGATAGGGCCAAGAAAACGGCCATCTCGATTTTTGAGGCGCTGGGCGCGGCGGAGGCGAAGATTCACAACGTCGCCATCGAGTCGATTCTCTTTCACGAGGTGGGGGCGGTCGATGCGATCGTGGATATTGTGGGCGCTGCCGTCGGCGCGGAGGCGCTGGGCGTCGATGAGATTATCTGCTCGCCGCTGAACGTTGGCGGCGGGATGGTGAAGTGCGCGCATGGGGAGTTTCCGGTACCCGCGCCAGCGACGGTGGAACTGCTGCAAGGGGCACCGGTGTATTCGTCGGGGATTCAGAAAGAACTGGTTACGCCGACTGGGGCGGCGATCGTGAAAGCGCTGGCTTCGCGCTTCGGGGCGTTTCCTGCGATGACAGTCGAGAAGTCGGGGTACGGGGCGGGCACACGTGACCTGCCGGGGCATCCGAATGTGGTGCGGTTAACGGTGGGAGAAGCGGCGGCGACAGCGGACGCGGCCCGCGGCGTCTCTGCTCTTGAGCACACCATTGCGGACACGGTTACGGTGCTTGAGGCGAATCTGGATGACCTGAATCCACAGGTGTTCGGGTACGTGATGGACCGGTTGCTGGAAGAAGGGGCGCTGGACGCGTTCGCGATGCCGGTGCAGATGAAGAAGAATCGTCCGGGGACGCTGTTGACGGTATTGTGCAAGCCGGAAGATGCGGCGAAGCTGACGCGGTTGATTTTCGCGGAAACCACGACCCTGGGGGTGCGGCGGCGGGATGAGCAGCGACAGACACTGGCGCGGCGCTGGGTGACGGTAACAACGCAGTGGGGCGATGTGCGGATGAAGGTCGCGAGCATGAACGGGACGGTGACCAACTACGCGCCGGAGTATGAAGATTGCCGGCGGATCGCGGCCGAGCAACACGTGCCGCTGAAGTCGGTGATGCAGGGGGCTACGCAGGCTTACCTGCGCGACGCCGCTGAGTCAAAGCATTAACCACAGAGGGCACAGAGTACACTGGGGAAACTCTGTGGGGCTCTGCGTGGTGGGATCGTTCGCGAGTCCGGAGTCGGAACCTTAAACCGCAGAGGGCGCTGAGGATTCGCAGAGGACGCGGAGAGAAGCCTTTTACCGCAAAGAGCGCGCAGAAGAACCGCGAAGAACGCTAAGAAAACCTGGTCGCCTTGAAGATACAGGTACACTGAGGAAATCCCAGAGGGTCTCTGTGGCCCTCTGTGTCCGCTGTGGTTGAAGACTTAACGAAAATGAGCAAGAAGTTCTACATCACGACGCCGATTTATTACGTGAATGCGCGGCCGCATATCGGGCACACGTATACGACCATCGCCTGCGACACCGTCGCCCGACGGCACCGGATGCTCGGCGACGATACGTATTTCCTGACGGGTACCGACGAGCACGGACAGAAGATCGAGCGCGCGGCGCAGGCGGCGGGAAAGACTCCGCAGCAGTTTGCCGATGAAGTGTCGGGCGAGTTTCGCGCGCTGTGGAAGCGCATGGGGCTGACCAACGACGACTTCATCCGCACCACCGAAGATCGCCATAAGAAGGGCGTGCAGGCGCTGTTCCGCAGGCTGAGCGACAACGGCTACATCTACAAGGGCAGCTACACCGGGCAATATTGCGTGTCGGATGAAATGTATGTGGATGTTGGGCCGGGCGAGCCGTGTCCGGAGTGCGGGCGCATAACGGAAACCGTGCGCGAGGAAAACTACTTCTTCAAGCTCTCGGCGTTTGCCGACAAACTGCTGCAGCTCTACACCGAGCAACCGGAGTGGATTCGTCCGGAAACGCGGCGCAACGAGGTGATTTCGTTCGTGCGCTCGGGGCTGAAGGATCTTTCCATCAGTCGCAGCACGTTTTCGTGGGGGATTCCGGTGCCCGACGATCCCAAGCACGTAATCTACGTCTGGCTGGATGCGCTGGCCAACTACATTACGGCGCTAGGGTACGGGTCGGCCGACACCACGAAATACGACAAGTATTGGCCGGCGGATGTGCAGATGATCGGCAAGGAGATCGTGCGCTTTCACTGTGTCTACTGGCCGGCGTTTCTCATGGCCGCCGGGCTGCCCCTGCCGAAGGGGATCATGGCGCACGGGTGGCTGCTGTTTGAAGAGAGCAAGATGTCGAAAACGCGCGGCAACATCGTGCGTTCCGAGACGATTCTCGACGTGCTCGGCGCGGACGCGCTGCGCTACTTCCTGCTGCGCGAGGTGGTGTTCGGTTCCGACGGGTCGTTTTCGTTCGACGCGCTGGTGCAGCGTTACAACACCGACCTGGCGAACGGGCTGGGGAACCTGGCCAGCCGCACGCTGACCATGATCACGCGTTACTTCAAGGGCGAGGTGCCGTACCCGTCGCATGCAGCGGCGCGGGAGCCGGCGGATGACGCGATTGCGGAAATTGCCGCCGACGTGATTGGCGACTTCAACCAGCTGTTCGACACATTCCAGTTTTCGAAGGCCCTGGAAGCGTGCTGGGGACTGGTGGGCGCAGTGGACAAGTACATCGTGGAAAACGAGCCGTGGGCGCTGGGCGAGAAGCAGGATGAGAACAGCCGGGCGCGGCTGGCGACGGTACTGTATACGTCGGCGGAAGCGCTGCGCATCGCGACGGCGCTAGCCCATCCGGCGATTCCGGGTTCGACCGCGCGGATCTGGACGCAGATGGGGTTGGGCGACATCCGTAAGTTCGATCTGACGAGCCTGAAGTGGGGACAGCTCCGCTTGGGAACGAAGCTGGGTGAAGTGCAGCCGGTGTTCCCGCGCGCGGATAAGAGCGCGATAGAAAGGATGCAAAAGATGGAAGAGCAAGGACGTCCGGCAGCCGTGGAGGGCAAGCCGGAAGCCGTGGCGGCACCGGCCGCGTCGGTTCCTGCGGCTCCCGCGAAGGCACCCGCCGCGGTGCCCGACGGGAAGATTGGCATCGAGGATTTTGCCAAGGTGGAGCTGCGCGTGGGCGTGGTGAAGGTGGCGGAGAAGGTGAAGAGCGCCGACAAACTGCTGCGCATGGAAGTCGACATCGGCACGGAAGTGCGGCAGATCGTGGCCGGGATCGCGGAGGCATACGCGCCGGAGACACTGGTGGGAAGAAAAGTGGTCATCGTGGCGAATCTGGCGCCGCGCAAGCTCCGGGGGCTGGAGTCGAATGGGATGATCGTGGCCGCGTCGCTTGAAGGCGGGCAGCCGGTGCTGGCGGGGTTTCTGGAGGATGTGCCGGTGGGGGCGAGGTTGAAGTGAAGCGGTCGTTGGTCCTTGGTCGTTGGTCGTCGGGAAAGGCGCTAATGGCTGGTGGTCGGTGGCTGATGGCGGCGGGAATTCTCAGGTCAGACTGAAGACACAAGGTCCCTCGACTTGGTTCGGCTGACGCCTCACTACGCTCGGGATGACAGTTTCTGTTTTGTCATCGCCCCCTCGAAGCATCGAAAGTGCTTGCCCAGGTTCGCTCGGCCTGGACCCTTTGACTTCGCTCAGGGCAGGCTCACGGGGGCGGCCGTCCCCACGTGGGTCTTGCCAACGACTATCAGCTAACGACCACCAGCCATGTTTATCGATTCTCACGCTCATCTCGAAGGGCACCGGTACGACGCGGACCGCCAAGCTGTCATCACTCGTGCTCGCGAAGCTGGGGTCGAGACTATCGTTGCCATCGGGAATGGTGACGGGCCGGCCAACTTCGATTGCGGGATTCTGCTGGCGGAGGAGTACGAGTTTATCTACGCGACCATCGGGATTCATCCGCATGAGGCGAAGCTCGCGGATCGGGCGGCCCTCGACCGGATGGAGCACCTGGCAAAACGACCCAAGGTCATTGCCTGGGGAGAGATTGGGCTCGACTACTACTACGATCATTCGCCGCGCGACGTGCAGCAGCGGGTATTCGTCGAGCAGATGGAGCTGGCGCGGGCGGCGAAGCTGCCCATCGTGATTCACTGCCGGCCGTCGGACAACAGTGAAGACGCGTGGGTGGATTGCCTGCGGTTGATTCACGAGCAGTGGGCAGCGAGCGGGCTGGGCGGGATTCTGCACTGCTTCACGGGAAACACGGCGCAGGCGAAGCGCGTGCTCGACATGGGGTTCATGATTTCGTTCGCCGGCAATGTCACGTTCCCGAAGGCGCAGTCGATCCGTGACGCGGCGCGTGAGGTCCCGATGGAGCGCATGCTGATCGAGACCGATTCCCCGTTCCTTGCCCCCTTGCCTTACCGAGGGAAGCGCAACGAGCCGGCCTTCGTGAAGGAAGTGGCGCGGCAGGTGGGCGAATTGCGCGGACTGACCGCAGAAGAAGTGGGCTTGTGCACCGGGGGAAATTTTCGCCGCTTCTTTTCGCTTCACGAAAAGCGCACGACCGTTTAGCGTGGTACGTGCGACCGCCGTGGGGTCTCACGAATCTGATCTGTTAGCGGAAATCTATGCCCGAGAATACTTTCGATGTGGTGAGCAAAGTCGACCTGCAGGAGGTGTCGAACGCCATCTCGCAGGCCATGAAGGAAGTGACTACGCGCTTCGACCTGAAGGACTCGAAGTCGTCGATCGCGCTGGAGGGCAAAGACGCCATCGTGCTGCACTCAGCCGATGACTACAAGCTGAAGGCGGTAAACGATATCCTGCAGCAGAAACTGGTGAAGCGGGGCGTGTCGCTGAAGGGGCTGACCTACGGCGCCATTGAACCGGCGGCGGGCGGAACGGCCAAGCAGAAGATTACAGTTCAGCAAGGGATCGCGATCGAGAAGGCGCGTGAGATCGTGAAGCTGGTGAAAGATTCGAGGAAGAAAGCGCAGGCTTCAATCCAGGGGGACCTGGTGCGGGTGAGCGGCAAGGACCGGGACACGCTGCAGGAGATTATTGCGCTGCTGCGGTCGCGGGATTTCGGGATTGACTTGCAGTTTGTGAACTATCGGAGCAACTGAAAAACATCTACCACGGAGACACGGAGAGAACATGGGGAAGATTCCGTGCCGCATCGAGGGTTGCGAGTACAATCGCAGGTCGTAAATTGTTCATCATGAAACATACTTCCTCCGTGACTCTGTGACTCCGTGGTGAAGAGGTTTTCCAAGAAAGAAATTGAGCACGCCTTCCGCCATCAACGGGAAAGAGATCTTCGATCTGCTGCACGATGACTTGCTGGCCATCGAGGCGGAGTTCGGGGAGGACACCGTCTCGAACGTGTCGGCGATCACCGAGATCGGTGAGTACCTGCGCGAGGGCGGGGGAAAGCGGATCCGGCCGGCGTTGCTGCTGCTGTCGGCGAAGCTGTTCGACCACAAAGGACGGGGCGCGGTGCGGCTAGGCGCGGTGGTGGAGATCATTCATACCGCGACGCTGGTGCACGACGACATCATTGACGAGGCGCAGACGCGGCGCGGGCGTCCGGCGGCCAATACGCGCTGGGGGAATTCGAAGTGCGTGCTGGCGGGCGACTGGCTGTACATGCAGTCGTTCAAGATCGCTGTGCAGGAGCGCAATTTCCGCGTGCTCGACGCGCTCATTGAGCTCACGCAGCAGATGGTCGAGGGTGAACTGCTGCAGATGGAGAAACTGGGAAAGCTGATCTCGCTGGAGGAACACTTCGACCTGATTTTCCGCAAGACGGCGTGCCTGTTTTCGGTGTGCATGCGGCTGGGCGCGATTCTCGGGGGAGCGACGGCGGAGCAGGAAGAGGCCGCAGGCGCGTACGGACGGAACCTGGGAATGGCGTTTCAGATTGTGGACGATGTGCTGGACCTGACCGCGTCGGAAAGCGTGCTGGGAAAGCCGGTGGCGAGCGATCTGCGCGAAGGCAAAGTTACGATGGCGGTGATTCACGCGCTCGAACGGTGTACCCCGGAGGAGCGCGACAAGATTGCAGCGGTGCTGCGTGACCGAGCGTTCAATGGGGTGACGCATGCCGACATTCTCGCGATTTTGAATCGGTACGGGTCGCTTGAGGCGGCGACCGCGCGGGCGGCGCAGTACGCCGAAGCGGCGCGGAAGGCGATTTGCACGTTTCCGGATTCGGAGATCAAACGAGCGTTGCTTTGGGCGCCGGAATTTGTGGTGGCGAGAGAAAAATAGACTTCAGTCGCAAGTGGCTAGTCGCAAGTCTTCAGGAAAGGCGCTTGTGGCGGGTGGTCGTTGGCTGGTAGCGAATTGCGGTCGGCATTGTTCCCTCTGATTCGTCAGTTCTCTTTCACCCTCGCGCTTCTCCTGTCAACGCTTGTCTCTACCCTGGTTGGAACGTAATCGGCGATCCCGCGTCGCTGCTGCTTCTGCTTTATTGGGTTTGGCCGACGACCAAGGGCCAACGACCGCCCTTCCTAGCGACTTGTGACTGACGACTGCCTCACCGCGATTCCCATCAACTCGAAGCGGCCACCCAGCAACAGTGGGCCGGAGCCGATGAAGGCGCGGGCGGGCATATCCTGCGAAAAGCGCTTTACGTAAGCGGCGTTGAAGCGCTCCCACAACGAGAGGCCGGGGGAGAAGATCTGGACCGAGACCAGGTCGTTCATGGTCATGCCGGATTCGGCGAGCACTGCTTCGACGCCGTCGAGGAGAAGCTTGATTTCGGCGTCCACGTCGGCGGGGGCGTGGCCGGTGACCGGGTCGATGCCAATCCGTCCGGAGAGGTAAAGCGTATCTCCTACGAGAACCGCATCGCTGAACGGGAGCTGGGCAGGGCGGTTGGGGAGATTGATGTAGCGGCGCGAAGAGTCCAGAAAAGACATGGGACCTCGGTAGAGTGGCTCGATAGATTGGATGTGCGAAGCGGCGTGGCGATGCTGGATTTCGCGGGCTGGGGCGGCTTTCGGGCGCTCTCCGCTGGCTGGACGCGCGGCAGAATCGCCGTTAGTCTACTTTTACGCGCATGACCGACCTGGTTTCCCCGATCACACAACACGGGTACGGGATCGTGGTGGCGATCGTCTTCGCGGAGGCGATCGGGCTGCCGGTTCCGGCGGCGCTGGCATTGGCGGTGGCCGGTGCTGCGGTGGCGGGGCACGTCTTGCAGGCACCGATTTTGCTGCCGCTCGCGCTCGGCGCGATGCTGGCGGGCGACATACTGCTGTTCTTCGCGGGGCGGTATTCGGGGTGGACCCTGCTGGGTTGGCTGTGCAAGGTCTCGGCGAATCCGGAGAGCTGCATCTTGCGGTCGGCGGAGTCGTTCTACAAGCGTGGGAAGACCACGCTGGTGGTGGCAAAGTTTGTTCCGGGGGTGAACACGATGGGGCCTCCGCTGGCGGGCAGCATGAAGATGCGGTTCGGCCAGTTCCTGGGGTTCGACTCGATGGGCGCGGCGCTGTACGTACTTGCCTATTTCACGCTGGGATACGTGGGACACGATTTTCTGAAGGCGATCAGCAGCGGGTTTCACACAGCCGGACGCGTGATCGAGGAAGTACTGCTGGTGGGGGCTGTTGTGTATGTGATTTATCACCTCTGGCTGCTGCGGAAGAACCGGGTGTACCGGGTGGTCCCGCGGGTCCAGGTGCAAGAACTGATGGAGCGGCTGGCGTCGGAGGAGGCGGGCCGGGTTCTGGTGGTGGACGTGCGCAGCCATGGGTATTACGACGCCGAGACGTCGCGGATCAAGGGGTCGATCCGCATTGAGCCCAACAATCTGGAAGAAGAACTCAAGAAGCTGCCCAAGGAAAAAGATATTTATCTTTACTGCACTTGAGTACGCGAAGCCACGAGCGCCCGGGTGGCGCACATGCTGCGGGAGAAAGGCTTCAACGCGTTCATTATCGTGGGCGGGCTGGCGGCGTGGCGCAAGGCGGGGCAACCGCTGGAGTCGGTGCCGCGCGAGGATCTGGTGAAGTTGCCGACGTTTAGTTAGCTGATGGCTGATGGTCGTTCGCCGATGGCCAGGCAGGCCGCTTTATACTTCCGGTGTGGCATCCCATAAAGAAATCGAGATTAAGTTTCGGGTTGAGGACTTGCGCGCGTTTGCGCGGCGACTGCGTTCCACGAAGTTTCGGCTCGTCACGACACGAACGCATGAGATGAACACGCTTTACGATTTGCCGGGAACGCCTCTGCGCAACCGCGGCGATTTGCTGCGGTTGCGGAAGTATGGAAAGGGCTGGGTGCTGACGCACAAATCGAAGGGCACGGTGGGCCGGCATAAGACGCGGGTGGAGACGGAGACGGCAGTCGCCAACGGCGAAAAGATGGATGGGATTCTGCGTGCTCTCGGGTTCCGGCCTACTTTTCGTTACGAGAAATTTCGGGCGGAGTGGGGCGACGGGGTTGGGCACGTCGTGGTGGATGAGACGCCGATTGGGAACTTTGGTGAGATCGAAGGGACATCGCGGTGGATCGACCGGACGGCGAAGGCGCTGGGGATTTTGCCCGAACAGTACATCACCGATACGTATGCGGGGCTGTTCTTCGCATGGAAGCGGCGGACGCGCAGCCGCGCGAAAGAGATGACGTTCCGCGGCGTGAGGGGATGAATCGCGGCAGAAGCGCAGCGGGAGTTCGTGCCTCGCAGGTAAACACAAGGTGCCTCGACTGCGTTCGGCTGACGCCTCACTCCGCTCGGGATGACAGAGTTGGGGGTACGGGCAAAGGCAGCAAAAAACCGCGTTGCGCCCTAAAGCGCCAAGAAGGGATCCAGGGTCATCAGCACACCGCACCCCTCACGCAATCTTCTGGGCGACGGCTTGCTCGTAGCCTTCGGTCGCGTGATAGACGGCGCGATCGAAGAACTGGTCGAGCAGGCGCAGCAGTTCCAGTTCGCCGAAAACGTTGTGCGGGGCGCCGTGGACGCCTTCGCGTTCCAGGAAACTCCAGAGATGCTCCTTGGTGAGCATCAATGCCCACGCCAGGGCGGCGAGGGACACGCCTTGGCTTGCACGACGCGCCCCGAGGTTCTTGTAGACCGTCTCGATGTCATGGTCGGTCTTGGAAAGCAGCCAGTCGCTGAGGTTGCGGTAAATCTCATGACAGCGACGGTGCAGTTCGTTGGCCGGCACCTTGCGCAAGTCGCGTGTGCGCTCCGAGGAGAGTAGCTTCTGGGTGAGTCCTTCGGCAAGTTCTTCAGAATGCGTCTCGATGAGACGAACGAGGCGAAGTGCAATCATGGGAGCCTCCGCGCACTGCCTGATTTCATTTTAGTTCCGATTTTCGATCGTGGCGCGAGTTTTGTGATGGGACGACAGACGGGGTGGTGCCGTTTCAGGACGTGCCGGTCGAGCATGCGGGCTGTGCTCTTTCGCCCCTCCGGGGCTTGGTCGATTTCCGCTACTACCCACGCCTTGCGCCGTGGGCTTCATTCTTGCGCCGCTTCGTGGCGGCGGGAAGACGTCTGCCTCAAGGGGCGTGAGACGACTGCTCGGTTACAGCAGAGTGTAGTGTAGAACAGAGCAAAAATCAGCTCTGGGGAATCATCCGGGCTGCCTCCCGGCCCCCCAGACGAGACGTCTGGGCCCTGGTGGTGGTGCTGACAGGACGGACCCTACGCCCCGTGACACTTCTTGTATTTCTTGCCTGAGCCGCAGGGACAGGGGTCGTTGCGGCCTACTTTTTCGGCGCCGCGGACGACCTGCTGCACGGTCTTCTGTTCGCCGCCGCCGGCCATGCGCGCCTGTTCGAGTTCGCGGCGCTTCTTGCGCTGGAAGGCTTCTTCGAGATCGTCCACTGAGGTTGCGATCTGGCGGGGCGGGCGTCCGTTGCCGCCGCCGGGCCGGAGAACTGGAACGCCGGCCTCCGGGCCCATGCCTTGCGGTCCGCCGGGTCCGCCTTGGGGGCCTGCACTGCCTTCGGGCGGACGTTCCAGGATCTGCATCAGGTAGAGATATTGGACGGTCTGCTCCTGGAACCGCTTCATCATCTCTTCGAACATGTCGAAGGACTCGCGCTTGTACTCGACCAGCGGATCGTGCTGGCCATAGCCGCGCAGGCCGATGCCCTCCTTCAGGTGGTCCATGTTGAGGAGGTGGTCTTTCCAAAGCGAGTCGAGCACGCTCAGCATGATCATGCGCTCGTGGTAGCGCATGGCTTCGGGGCCGATGATCTGCTCCTTGGCGGCGTAGCGTTCCTTGAGTTTGTCGAAGATGGCATCGCCGAGTTCTTGCCGGTTCAGGCTTTCGGGCTTGATGCCTTCCGCGTAGATATCGACGCCGAAGCGGGTAAAGATGCCGTCTTTCAGGCCTTTCAAATCCCATTCTTCGAGGTGTGCCTTGAGCGGGCAGAACTGGTCGATCAGGTCGCCGAGGATGCCGGAGACGTAGTCTTCGAGGATCAGATCCTTCTGATCGAGGCCTTCGAGCAGGCTACGGCGCAGGCCGTAGACGGCCTCGCGCTGCTTGTTCATCACGTCGTCGTATTCGAGCAGGTGTTTACGGGCTTCGAAGTTCTGGGCTTCGACCGCTTTCTGTGCAGCCTCAATGCGGCGCGTGATCAGCTTCGATTCGATGGGGATGCCCTCTTCCATGCCCAGGCGCTGGAGCAGGTTCGAGACCCATTCCTTGGCGAAGATGCGCATCAAGTCGTCTTCGAGCGACAGGTAGAAACGTGAGGAGCCGGGATCGCCCTGGCGGCCGGCGCGGCCTCGGAGCTGGTTGTCGATGCGGCGGGCTTCGTGGCGTTCGGTGCCGAAGATGTGCAGGCCGCCGGTGGCGATGACCTCGGCGTGCTCGACGTCGGTCTGCGCCTTGTAGCGGCTGAAGGCCTCTTCCCACGTGGCGGTGGGGACGGCGTACTCGTTGCCGCCGTAGTACCACACGGCCATGTTGGCGTCGTCGACGCCTGCCTGGATCTTGCCCTGAGCGGCGCGCAGGGGTTGCGCAGTTCCCTTCTTCACGCACTCCTGCTTGGCCATAAATTCGGGGTTACCGCCGAGCAGGATGTCGGTACCGCGGCCGGCCATGTTGGTGGCGATGGTGACCGCCCCTTTGCGCCCGGCCTGGGCAACGATCTCGGCTTCGCGCTCGTGGAACTTGGCGTTCAGAACCACGTGCTTGATGCCTTTCTTCTTGAGGAGATCGGAGAGGCGTTCGGATTTTTCGATGGACGTGGTGCCGACAAGCACCGGCTGTTGGCTCTGGTTCAAGCGCTGGATCTCGTCGGCAGCGGCGAAGTATTTTTCTTTCTCGGTGCGGTAGACGACGTCGGGATTCTCGACGCGCAGCAGCGCCTTGTTTGTCGGGATGACGACGACTTCGAGCTTGTAGATCTTGTCGAACTCGGGTGCTTCGGTTTCGGCTGTACCGGTCATGCCGGCCAGCTTCTTGTACATGCGGAAGTAATTCTGGAAAGTGATGGTGGCGAGGGTCTGGTTCTCGCGCTCGATCTTGACGTTTTCCTTGGCTTCGATGGCCTGGTGCAGGCCGTCGGACCAGCGGCGGCCGGGCATCATGCGTCCGGTGAACTCGTCGACGATGACGACTTCTTTCTCGCGCGGGTTGTCTTCCTTCTGCTTGACCACGTACTCGACGTCGCGCCGGTAGAGCGCGTGCGCCTTTACGGCGGTCTCGACGTGGTGCTTGAGGTCCCAGTTTTCGGGGTCGGCGATGTTGCCGATGCCGAGCAGCTTCTCGACTTTTTCCCAGCCCTCGTCGGTGACGGTGATGTTCTTGTGCTTCTCATCGACGACGAAGTCGCCGGTATAGATTTTCGGCTCGCCGGGGGGAACGGGTACTTCCTCTCCGCGCTCCAGCTTAGGAATGATGCGGTTGACGCGATCGTACTTGTCGGTGGACTCTTCGCTAGCGCCGCTGATGATCAGCGGGGTGCGGGCTTCGTCGATCAGGATCGAATCCACTTCGTCCACGATGCCGAAGTTGAACCGGCGCTGCACGCAATCCTTGACGTCGAACTTCATGTTGTCGCGCAGGTAGTCAAAGCCAAATTCGTTGTTGGTGCCGTAGGTGACGTCGGCGGCGTAGGCTTCGCGGCGCTCTTCGTCGTCGAGGTCGTGCACGATGACGCCGACGCTGAGACCGAGGAAACGATAGAGTTTGCCCATCCACTCGGAGTCGCGCTTGGCCAGGTAGTCGTTGACGGTAACCACGTGTACGCCGCGGCCGCTGAGCGCGTTAAGATAAACGGGAAGTGTGGCGACCAGCGTTTTGCCTTCGCCGGTTTTCATCTCGGAAATCTTGCCCTGGTGGAGCACCATGCCGCCGACTAACTGGACGTCGAAATGGCGCATGTTCAGGACACGCCAACTGGCCTCGCGGGCGACGGCGAAGGCCTCGACCAAGATTTCGTCGAGTGCTTCTTTCAGGGCGAGGTTACGGTCGGTTTCGATCTGCTTGGCGCGGTCGGGATCGGCGTCGGGCTCGTCGGCGATCTTGGAGAGACGCTCCTGGATGCGCTGGCGGAATTCGTCGGTCTTGGCGCGCAGTTCGGCGTCCGACATCTTCTTCATGGCCGGTTCGAGCGCGTTGATGGCCTCGACCTGCGGCATCAGGCGCTTGACCTCGCGCTCGTTCTTGGTCCCGAAAACCTTGGCTACCAGGGCGTTAATCAAAGCTGGATTCCTTCTGAGGGCACACGTACCCCATAGTGGAAATGCTAGTTAAGCGTAGCATATGGATGCGGGGAAGGGGATGGGCGTTGGAGAAGTACCTAGCATCCAACATGAGACAATATTTCGCGTTATCGGCCTTCATATGCCTAATGCTCTTCGACTCGGATACATTTTGTTGTGGGTTCTAGCTTGACCTTCTCTGGGTTTTGGCAACGAGATTCCGAGTCGACCATGGCCACCGCCGCCCGCCTTTTCGGCGCTGCACTTAACCCTGAACACCATGTGTACGCGCTGAATCAGAACTACGTGCTCTCGTTGATACTTCGATACGACTGGCGACCTCTTCGAGGTTGATGTAGGGCCTAAATCGTACTACCAGACGGAATTCCCGAACGCCACAAAGCCGTCGAACCAGGAGTTTCTGTCTGAAGAGGAGTACGAAGAAGCGTTGCAGCGGATCTCTGCCTTGAAGAACATCGGCGACCTTCAAGGACAACATCAACATACCGTTCCTAGTGCTTTTGGGCCCTTGAATACGGACCGCTACGAAAGGGCCTTCGTAGACCGCATCGTCGCTGAAAACGACGTCGAAGGTGTCAGGAAATTCGACGTCTACTTCCTGCAAGACATCAGCGGCGCGCCTGAGCAAGTGCTTTTAGCTGAGGATCAGTCGATGGTCTGCATGGTTGGCGTTTGCCGAGCCATGAGACGCGAAGCATTCAACTCGGGAAATGGCAAAGGCTGCAGGTTGCGGGACCAAACCTACGTGGGACGAGTGGCTGCGTTCGAAAAACGCTTATTCACGATGCCGATGGGTTCACGATCGAACAACCCCAAAACGCAACTATCATTGTGTCTGAACCATACCGAGTCCGGCAACTTGCGGGACACGTTCGCCTTTATGACACCCCGCTGGAAGGCGCGGCCTTCGAGGTTCGCCGTTTCGGCACCAAGGCTGTGTTGCGCGGAAAGACGAATGCATCAGGCTTCTTCAGCATTCGGAACGTCCATTTGGGAACATAGAACGTTTATCCAATTCGCTTCAAGCATCTTGTGATTTGAACTTGTAAGAGAAACCGATCTCCAATTCTGTCCGCTCGCCTTTTCAGGTATATTTTCCCGACCGCTCATGCCCACTTTCTACGACCAGTTTGTCGCAGCCGAACAGCGCGGGCCGCAGAACGTTGCCCTGGAGATTCAGCGCCACGACCAGGTAGAGAGCTACACCTACGCCGAGACGCGCCGGATGGCGGAATCCGTCGGGCGCTGGCTGACGGAGAAGAAGCTGGCCGCGGGCGCGCGCGCAGCGATTTTTGCCGACAACCATCCGCGCTGGGTGGCGACTTATCTGGGAGCGATTGCCGCAGGCTACACCGCCGTCCCGCTCGATACCGCTTTCCACGCCGACCAGGTGACGAAACTGCTCAAGGACAGCGGGGCTTCCCTGCTGGTGACGGATGCGAAGCACCTGACGATCGCGCAGCAGGCGGTGAGCGGGATGGGAGTGGAGTTGGTGCTCACCGATCCGGGCAACCTGAAAGCGACCGGCGCGAACGCGGGCGACCGGGACAAAGACGCCGGGCAAGCGCGCTGGGTGGGCGATCTGGACGCGATGCTCGCGGCCGGGCCGGGAAACTTCCGGGCGGTGGAGGCGCCCGCGGACAACGTAGCCGCGCTGCTGTATACGTCTGGTACTACGGCCGATCCCAAGGGCGTCCAACTGACGCACGCGAACCTGTTGGGCGAAGTGAACGCGGTCTTCGGGCTGCTGCAGATCGGGCCCACGGATGCCGTGTTGGGCATCCTGCCCATGTTCCATGTGCTGGCGCAGATGGCGAACCTACTGCTGCCGCTGGTAAAAGGCGCGCGGGTCGTCTATCTCGAGACTTTGAACACGACCGAGCTTCTGCGCGCGCTGCAGGAGCGGCAGATCACTGCGTTTGCGGTGGTGCCGCAGTTCTTTTACCTGATTCACGAGCGCATCTTTAAAGAAGTCGGCAAACGAGGGAAGGTCGCCGAGTCTTTGCTGCGCACGCTGATGCGCGTGAACCGGTTTCTGCGCAAGTTCGGGCTGAATGCGGGCAAGGTGTTTTTCGGAAAGATCCACGCGACGTTTGGGTCGAGCATGCGCTACCTCATTACGGGCGGGTCGCGCTTCGATCCGGTGGTGGCGCGCGATTTTCATGACTTCGGCATCGACTTGCTCAATGCGTACGGCCTGACCGAAACTTCGGCCTGCGCTTTCCTGAACCCACCCGGACACGTGGTGATCGGGTCGGTGGGACCTCCGCTGCCGACGATCGAAGGCAAGATTCTCGATCCACAGCCTTCGGAAGAGGGCGGGCCGCCGGTGGGCGAGATCATCCTGCGCGGGCCGATTGTTATGAAGGGCTACTGGAACCGGCCCGACGCGACTGAGGCAGTGCTCAAAGACGGCTGGCTGCACACGGGTGACCTCGGCTACTTCGACGGGCGCGGCAACCTGTTGATCACGGGGCGGCGCAAGGAAGTGATCGTTCTGGCCAACGGCAAGAACATCTATCCCGAGGAGATCGAGGCGCATTACCTGAAATCGCCCTTCATCAAGGAGCTGTGCGTGATGGGGTTGGAGGCCAAGCCGGGCGATCCGAGTTCGGAGCGGCTGTATGCGGTGGTGGTGCCGAACTTCGAGGCGCTGAAAGAAAAGAGGATCGTCAACGCGAAAGAAGTGATTCGTTTCGACATCGAGGGGCTGTCGCAGCAGATCGCTTCCCCCAAGCGCATCGGGAACTACGAGATCTGGCAGGAAGACCTGCCGCGCACCACCACGCGCAAGGTCAAGCGCTTCGAGATCGAGAAGCGGGTGCGGGCGAACCAGGCGCGGGGGACGTCGGGAGATGTGGACGTTCCCGCGGAGAAGCCGTTGACGCCTGAAGACGAAGCGTGGCTGGAGCGGCCCGAGGTGCAGCGGGCGCTGGCAGTGATCGGCGAGAACGCACACAACGCGCCTGAGAAGCTGCGGCCCACCGACAACCTGGAGCTCGACCTCGGCCTCGATTCGATGCAGCGGGTGGAGCTGCTCACGGCGCTCGAAGAGCAACTGGGCGGGGATGTGGAAGAGGGGCAGCTCGGCGAAATCTATTCGGTGCGTGACCTGGTGAACGCTGTGCTCGAAAGCGCGGCCAGCGGCAAAGCCAGCTCCAGGGTGCAGTTTGCCGGGTGGAAAGCGGTGCTGCGCGAAGATCCGACCGATCTGGAAGTGCTCGAACTGGCCCGGCCGCATCCGCTGGCGGAGTCGTTCTGGTACTTCGTGTCGCGGGTGCTGCAGATCATTGGGCGTGACCGCTTCCAGCTCAAGGTTTCCGGCCTCGAGAAGATTCCGGGAAAGGGCACCTACATTCTCTCGTCGAATCATCAGAGCTATCTGGATCCGTTGACGCTGGCGGCGGTGGTGCCGCGCAATGTGTTCGTGAATCTGTTTGCGGTGGGGACCAGCGAAATCTTCGGTCAGGGGATCATGAAAAAGCTGGCGCGAGCGGTGCGCGTGGTGGTGGTCGATCCGGACGCGAACCTGATACCCGCGATGCGCGCGGGGGCGTACGGACTGCGCAACGGGCGCAGCCTGATTCTGTATCCCGAGGGCGAACGCAGCATCGACGGGATGCCGCGTGCTTTCAAGAAGGGCGCGGCGATTTTGTCCGTTCACATGCAGGTGCCGATTGTGCCGATCGCGATTGAAGGGTTCCATGAGGCGTGGCCGCGGGGAAAGAGCTTCCAGAAATTCACGCCGTTGACGATGGTGGTCGGGGACCCGATCTATCCGCCGCCGGAGTCGGAGGCGTCGGAGGAGGCTTACGCGGAGCTGATGGCTCGGGTGAGAGACCGGGTCGTGGCCATGTGGAAGGAACTGCGGGGAGAGGGCGGACAGTCGGCGGAGGAGGCGAAGGCGGCGGACTGAGAAATCGGCACTTGGCATTTGGCACTTAGCCAGTCGTTAGTTGCTGATGTTCGACTCACTGAGCTGACCGCTGAGTATCGGAACGAGCTTTTCACCAAAGAGTCACAGAGACACAGAGGAAAGCAAATGAGAATCGTGTGGCCTTCTCTGTGCCTCTGTGTCTATGTGGTGAGCTAGATTGTCACTTTGCCCGCGGGTGAGTCTGGTCATAGACGGCCAGCACGTGTTTCATCGAAAGCTGGGTGTAGCGTTGCGTGGTCGACAAGCGCTCGTGGCCTAGCATCTCCTGAATGGCGCGCAGGTCGGCACCCTCCTCCAGCATGTGGGTGCCGAAGGCGTGGCGCAGCGTGTGGGGATGCACGTCGGGCGAGAGTCCCTTGGCCACGGCGATCTTCTTCACGATGCGGCCGACACTGCGCACGGTGAGGCGGCCGCCACGCTGGTTGATCAGCAGAGCGGGCGTCGTCTTCTTTGTATCCGCGAGAATCTTCTGGCGGGTCGGCAAGTATTCCCGCAGGGCTGAGGCTGCCGACCCGCCAAACGGCACATAGCGTTCTTTCTTCCCCTTGCCACGGATCAGGATGGCTTCGGCGCTGGCGCGAATGTCGTCGACATTGATGCCGATCAGCTCCGAGTTCCGGATGCCGCAGCCGTAGAGCAATTCGAGCAGCAGGCGGTCGCGCTCGGGGAACGCGGCGACCTCGGGCATGGCGCCGTCGAGTACGGAGTTCATCTCTTCGATCGTGGGCACGCGCGGGAGTTTCTTGGGGAGCTTCGGGGTCGACACCAGCTTGGCCGGATTCTGTGCGACCACGCCTTCCTGCGCAAGCCAGCGATAGAGCGACCGAACCGCGGCGAGCGAGCGTGCAACCGAAGCCTTGCTCAGTCCTTTTTCGTACAGGTGCGAGAGGAAGCCGCGGACGGCGATGTGATCGATGTGCTTCCAGTCGCGCGCGCCGATGTGGTTGGCGAAGTTCTCCAGGTCGCCCGCGTAAGCTTTGATGGTATGCGCCGAAGCATTCCGCTCGCGCAGCACGCGCAGGAACTGGTCGGTGGCTTTCTCTACGGTGGTGCGACGGTGATTCTTCTCTTCGCTCATGGGATCAGGACCAAGGTTTCAAGGTTTCAAGGTTTCAAGGTTTCAAGGTTTCAAGGTTTCAAGGTTTCAAGGTTTCAAGGTTTCAAGGTTTCAAGGTTTCAAGGCTCTGCTGGTCCAATCTGCCGTTTGTCTGGCCCACCTTGAAACTCTGAAACCTTGCAACTTTGAAACCTGCTCAATCACGCTTTTGCCTTCGCCCGCGGATGATGCTTCTGATACACCGTCTTCAGCCGGTCGAGCGCGAGATGGGTGTAAACCTGGGTCGTCGATATATCCGAGTGTCCCAGAATCGTCTGCACCGTGCGCAGGTCGGCGCCGTTTTCGACCATGTGGCTGGCGCAGGAATGGCGCAACATGTGCGGCGACGCGGATCGCCCTGCGGCCCGCGACGCCGTTTTCACCATCTGCCACACACGCTGGCGCGTGAGCCGGTGCGCACCGCGGGCCAGGAACAGGTATGGCGAACTCTTGCCGGCCGCGAGCGTGCCGCGCGGCGCCCCCAGGTATTCGGCAAGAGCGGCCTGCGCCGACTTGCCCAGCGGCACGATGCGCTCTTTGTCGCCCTTACCGCGCACCAGCATGTAGCCGGTTTCGAGTTTCAAATCTTCAAGTTTTGCTTGAACTATTTCCGAGACCCGCAGGGCTGCGGCGTAGAAAACCTCGAGCATGGCCCGGTCACGGACTGCAATCGCAATCGCGAGTTTTGAATCGGAGGTCGGATGCGGCCCCGCCAGTGTCTTCTCCATTTCGTCGCGAGCCAACGCCTTGGGCAGAACTTTCCACTGCTTCGGAGAATCGATGTTGAGGGTGGGATCATGATCGATCTTCTTGTCCAAGAGCAGGGACCGGTAGAGATGGCGCACCGCGGAAAGCTTGCGCCCGACGGAGCGGCCGTCGACGGAATTTGAAAACAGCTGCTGGATGAAGTCGCGGACATCGTTACGGCGTGCGCCGGTGAGTACCCTCTTGTGGGTTTCTAGAAAGTCCGCAAACTGGCAGATGTCGGTGGTGTAGGCCGCGATGGTGAGCGGTGCCAGTCCTTTTTCGACTTTGAGGTAGTCGAGAAAGGCGGACATCGTGCGAGCGTTGGCTTCTGAAGGCATGGGTGGCGCGGACACTCTTGTCCGTGGCTCTCTAGTCTAGTGCGCATTATCGGACACTGCAAAGTGGCGCGATTGGTCCCTCGGGCGGTGGAGGGATGCCTTTTCCCCAAGGGGAAGAACTGCCTTTAGCAAGTTCAAGGAATAGATGAAGATCTGGCTCGAAAACCGGGCGGGTGCAGGTCGAGGCGTTACGTGGACAGGAGTGTCCGCGCCACACTACTTCGGAAAGCTGCCCAGCAGTTCTCTGGCGTACATCGCGCCTTCCGGGGTTTCTTCGTGCTTGAAGTAGGCGAAGACGTCGCGGCCCGCGCTCAGGTGTTGCTGGATGCGGTCGATCATCGCTTTGCGTTCGTCAGGCGGATAGTTTGGCTTGCGGAAGCGGTAGTAGACGAAGTTCGCAGTCGCCACCTCGGGCGTGGTCATTTCCTCGGTTTCGGCGACGCACAAAGCGGCGTTGTGCTCTTTCAATCCAGCATAGGTTTCGTCGGTAAACCATGAAGCGTTGCGGAACTCGAAGGCCGAGGGCAGACGTTTCGGAAGGGCCTCGAGGAATGCACGCAAGACCTCTTGTTCTGCTTTAAGGTTGGGCGGCAACTGGAACAGGACAGGGCCGAGTTTCCCTTCCGCGGCCAGCGGCTCGATAGTGCCCAAGAAACGGGGCAGAAAGTCTTCCGTGCCTTTCAAACGTTTGATGTGAGTGATGACCTGGTGCGCCTTGATGGTGAAGCGGAATGCGGCGGGGGTGTCGGCAAGCCAGTTCTGCAGGGTCGATTCTTTCACCAACTGGCGGAAGGTAAAGTTCACCTCGACGGCGTTGAGCTGGGTCGCGTAGTGGCTGAGGAATTTTTTCTGCGCGAGTTTCTGCGGATAGAAATCAGGCTTCCAACTTGGATACGCCCACCCCGACGTGCCTGCGAACACTTGCGCCATGATTCCAGCCCTGCCCTGAGCCAGCGTCAGCGAGCCGAAGGGCAAGCGCGGATTATACCGCCCGCCGTTTCTTCTTCGCCGGAGACTTCGTCGCGGTCTTCCCTTTCGATGGCGTCTTGCTTGCTTTCTTGCTCGCCGTAGTCTTGGGCTCCGACTTGGGCTCCGGCTTCGGTTCCGGCTCGGGTTCTTCCGCCTGCGCGGCAAGATCGACGGTGCCGGGCTGAGCCGCCGTCGCGGCCGCGACCGGCTGCACCTGGGGCAAGTTCTGCTTCAGCTTGAGCACGGGAGCATGCAGGTCTCCCATCTTTTCAAAGCGTTCGAGGACCGTGGGCGCCTCAAATACCAGCAGACTTGGATCTTTCTTCTTAAGGGCACGCTCTACTTCCTCCCAAGTCACGGGTGTCGACACCGTGGGATGTTCACGCGCGCGCAGCGAGTAGACCGAAACGGTGGTCTTGTGCTCGTCGTTCTGGCTCCAGTCGACGAAGACTTTGCCGGCCCGCACCTCTTTCTTCATGTCCGAAACGACGAGTTCCGGGTGATCGTGCTCCAGCAGCCGCGCCAGCGCGTTGGCAAACGGCTTGGTAACGTCATAGGTGGTGGGCGTGTTCAGCGGGATGTAAATCTGCAAGCCTTTCGAGCCTGAGGTTTTGGGGAAGCTCTCGAGTCCCCAGTGGTCAAAGATCTCGCGCAGCCAAAGTCCCACCTGCGCGCACTGCACGACGTTGGCGGGCGGGCCGGGATCGAGGTCGAAGACCATCATGGTGGGGCAGTTGATGTCGGAGGCGAGCGCGAGCGATGGATGGATTTCGAGCGAGGCAAGGTTGGCCAGCCAGGTCAGAGTGGGGAGATCGTCGACCAGCAGGAAGTTGATGTGCCGGCGGTTGTGGCGGCTCCAGATGGGCGCCGTCTTCACCCACTCGGGCCGGTGCTTGGGAGCATTTTTCTCGTAGAAGTATTCGCTTTCGACGCCGTCGGGATAGCGCTTCATGGTGACCGGCCGCCCTGCCAGGTGGGGCAGCAAAGCGGGCGCGATACGCGCGTAGTAGTCGATGACCTGTCCCTTGGTAAATCCGGTGGAGGGATAGAGGACCTTGTCGAGATTCGACAGGGACAAGCGCTTGCCTTCGACGTCGACGACGGGAGAGGTGCTCACAGTTCGCTATCCTCGAAGCTCGGCTTCACAATGCCGCAGTCAGTATAGAGCGAGACCCCGCGCCGCGTTCCCTGCTAAGGTGCGCCACTTGATCCGGGCAATCGAACGTTCTTAGCCAACGACCGACGACCACCGACCAACGACTGGTCCCCTGCCCGTTTGACAATCCCCCCACCCGCCACGTACTGTCGATTTCTTCCCGGTTTCTGGCCCGTCTAATCCAGGGAATCCGTCGTCATGCCAGGCTCAACCGCAGTGGAGGTCCGATGAAGCAGCGAGCAGTTCGCACATTCCTGTTCTTTTTCCTTCTTAGCTTCTTTCTTACCCTAGCCGCCGCCCAGGATGTGGCTTCCTTCGAGAAACACATCGCGGTGAAGACGCTCGCCAACGGGCTGACCCTCATCGTGCTAGAGCGCCCCGAGGCACCGGTGTTTTCCGGCTTCACCCATGTCGACGTCGGCTCGGTCCAAGACCCCATGGGCAAGACCGGCTTGGCCCATATGTTCGAGCACATGGCCTTCAAGGGTACGGACAAGATAGGCACGACGGACTATTCCGCGGAGAAGGCCGCGCTCGCGAAAGTGGAAGACGCGTATGCCGCTTATCTGGCGGAACGCGATAAGCCCGTGGGCCGCGACGAGGCCAAGCTCAAGCAACTGGAGAAGTCCTGGCAGGACGCGATCGTCGACGCGGATAAGTTCGTCAAGCCGCACGAATTCGACTCGATCGTCGAGTCGAACGGCGGTGAAGGCATGAACGCCAACACCAGCTGGGACGAGACCAACTATTTTTATTCCTTCCCGTCGAACCGTCTCGAGTTGTGGGCATACCTGGAATCGGAGCGCTTTCTGCATCCGGTGATGCGGGAGTTCTACAAAGAACGCAACGTCGTGATCGAGGAACGCCGCCTGCGCACCGACAGCAGCCCGATCGGGAAGTTACTCGAGCAGTTCACGACCGCGGCGTACCAGGCACATCCCTATCACCGGCCCACCATCGGATGGATGTCGGACCTGAATTCGTTTTCGGCCACCGACGCGCAGAAGTTTTTCGACGAATACTACATTCCCGAGAACATGGTGGTGGCGATCGTCGGCGACGTGAAGGCGTCGGAGGCGATTCCGGTGCTGGAGAAGTATCTCGGCCGGCTGCCCGCGCGTCCGGCGCCCGATCCCCGCACCACGACCGAGCCAGCACAGAATGCCGAGCGGCGCGTGGTGGTGCCGCAAACCGCACAACCGATTTATCTTGAGGGCTACCACCGGCCCGATTACCGCAGCAAAGACGACGCCGTGTACGACGCGATCGCCGACCTGACCTCCGAAGGACGCACTTCGCGCCTTTACCGGGCGCTGGTGCGCGACCAGAAAATCGCATCGTTCTCGGGTGGCTTTACCGGTCTGCCGGGGATCAAATATCCCCACCTGTTCTCGTTCTTCGCAGTGCCCCTGCCGGGTCACAAGCCGGAGGAAATGGCCGTGGCGATTCATGCGGAGATCGACAAGCTGAAGAAAGAAGACATCACTGACGACGAGCTGAAGATGATCAAGACCCGGGCCAAGGCGAACCTGCTGCGCGGCCTCGCGAACAATCAGGGCCTTGCCCAGGCGCTGGCGATTTACCAGACGCGTTACGGCGACTGGCGCGAACTGTTCCGCTCGGTCGACCGCATTGACCAGGTCAGCAAGGCTGACATCCGCCGGGTCGCCAACGAAACCTTTGTGGAAACGAATCGTACCGTGGGGATTACCGAGAACGTGAAGCAGGCCCCGGCCGCTTCGAAGGGAGGCGCGCAATGAGAATCCTCAGAATGAAGATGCATCCGGTGACATCGAAGCGCGCCCTGGCGGTGTGGAGTGCAATGGTCTTCCTGCTCGCGTCGCTTTCTCTGGCGGCGGGCCAGGCGACCGACTGGCAGCGGATCCCGATCCCGAAACTCCCGGCGTTCCGGCCGGCCGAACCCAAGCGGATTGAACTGCCCAACGGCATGGTGATCTTTCTGCAGGAGGATCACGAGCTGCCGCTGATCGACGGCACCATCCGCGTTCGCGGTGGCTCGCGCAACGAGCCTGCGGCCAAGACCGGGCTGGTGGATTTGTACGGGGAGGTTTGGCGCACGGGCGGCACCAAGGCAGAAACCGGTGACCAGATGGATGACTCCCTTGAGGTCCGAGCCGCCAAGGTGGAGACCGACGGGAATGTGGACTCGACGTCGCTGGGCTGGTCGTGCCTGAAGGGGGACTTCGACGACGTCTTCAAGCTGACGGTGGAGTTGCTGCGGGAACCGGAGTTCCGTGCTGACAAGCTGGCGCTCGCGAAAGACGGGGTGTACGACTCGATCTCGCGGCGCAACGACAACCCGGGCTCGATCGCGGCGCGCGAAGCCGCCAAACTCGCTTATGGCGCCAATAATCCCTACGCTCGCGAAGCCGAGTACGCCACGGTCGCGGCGGTCACCCGCGAAGACTTGCTCGCATGGCACAAGACCTACGTGCAGCCCAACAACATCATCATTGGCGTCACCGGCGATTTCGACTCCGCCGCCATGGAAGCCAAGTTGCGGCAGGCCTTCGCGTCCTGGCCCAAGGGTCCGGCGGCGAAGAAAGAGCATGTCGAATTCCAGGCGGCAAAGCCAGCCTACTATCTCGTCACCAAGGAGGACGTCAACCAGTCGAACGTGCGCATGGTCACGCTGGGCACGACCCGCGACAATCCCGACTACTACGCGATCGAAGTGTTCAACGAAGCCTTCGGCGGCGGGTTCTCTTCCCGGCTGGTGCAGGACATTCGCACCAAGCGCGGCCTCGCCTACTCCGTGGGTGGCGGGATCGGCACGGCGTTTGATCATCCCGGCATGATTCGTTTCAGTCTAGGCACCAAGAGTCAGAGCACCGCCGAAGGTATCCAGGCCCTTTACGAGGACATCGACAAGCTCCGAACAGAACCGATCAGCGACGAAGAGATCAAGAAAGCGAAGGACTCGATCCTCAATTCCTTCATATTCAACTTCGACTCGCCCGAGAAGGTGCTGCACGAGCGCATGGCGTACGAGTTCTACGGCTACCCACTCAATTTTCTCGAGAAGTATCGCGATGGCATCGAGAAGACCACCAAGGAAGACGTGAACCGCGTGGCATTGAAGTATCTGCACCGGGATCAATTCGCGGTGCTGGTGGTGGGCAATCCCAAGGACTTCGACAAGCCGCTCTCGGCGCTGGGCCCGGTCAACAACCTGGACATCACGATCCCTCCGGCACCGGGCGAGCAGCAGGGGGCGGCGGGCGCCGCCGACTCCGGACCTGCTCCTGCCACTTCCGGCGCTGCGGCCGCGTCGAATGCGGAAGGCAAGGCGCTGGCAGCGAAAGTTGCAGACTCGATGGGCGGCGCCGTGAAGGCTAAGTCCGTTCACTCACTGCGGGCCAAGATGGAGCAGCAGTCCGGCGACGAAACCTCTCCGCCGATGGAGATCACCATCCTATACCCCGACCGGATGCACTTGGCCATGGATTCCCCCATGGGTCCGATGACGGTGGTGTTCACCGCAACCACCTCGTTCATGGCGGCGCAGGGGCAGGTGCGCGATATTCCGTCGTCACAGCGCAAGGAGAGCCTGGATCAGATCAAGCGCGATCTGACCTTCGTCGCGCAGCACGTGGACGATCCCAAGTTCACCTTCACGGCCGGCGGTTCGGAAAAAATCGGCGACGTGGAAGCCAAAATCGTCGACGTGAATGCCGACGGCACGCCGATTCGCTGGTACGTCGACCCGAAGACAGGACGGGTGCTGAAGGAGACCTACTCAGCGAACGGTTCCTCGGGCCCCTTCCAGGGCGAGACCGATCTGTCGGACTGGAAGACGTTCGACGGGGTCATGTTTCCGGTGAAGCACTTGAATAAGCAGAACGGGAAGGACACGAGCGTAGTCACCTTCACGGAAGTGCACTTCAACCCGGAGGTCGATCCCAAGCTGTTCGACAGACCGGCGGCGAGCGCTGGGCCGGCGCCGCAGTAGACGGGATGACCGCAGCTCAGACCTCGTTCGGGAAGATCGCGGCCTTCCACTCCGGGGTGCCCACCAGCAGCACCAGGTCCGACATCGCGGGCGAGGGGCATTCTGTGCCCGCGTAGTGGACGATGAGGTCCTTCGCGATCTGGACCGCGCCTGGTGAAAAATAGAAATGATGGGAAAGAGTGTCGACGTTGGCGAACATGGCCGCTTCTTTGGGCCAGCCACGTGCCAGGAAGGCATTTTCAAACGCCTTCTGTAATTCCATGTGCCTGCGCACAACCACATCCTTGTCCGAGAGCGTAACCCGGTACCAAGACGCCATGGCGAGCAGATTATACCCCGCCTCTACGGGAACTTTCACCGCTCCCGGGAATCGGTAACTTCACTCTGCAAACCAGGTGATCGACGTTTCAGTCGCGGCGTTACTTGTTCGTAGCCGACGCCGCGTCTGGCGCGGTCAACGCCTTCAAGTCGTCGATGAGACTGCCGATTCCCCGGTTGAAATTCTTGTCCCACGTCGACTTGAGAAATGCGCCTTCCACGGGCTCGGCCACCGTCCACAGCGTGAAATGGGTTTTGGCGTCCACAATCGTCAACACCAACTCCGGCGTAAAGGAGTCGATTTTGCCCGTGCCTGACAGCGCGGTAACGAAGCGGATCTCGAACACCTGGTCCGCGTCGTCGGGGTTGTCGACCAAGGTGTAGCGGCCCCAGGCTTTCATGGCGGCATAGAAGTGGTTGTAGGTCTTGTCGATTTCGCCTTCCTTGCGAAACACGGGCGCGGAAATCGCGTCGGCACCTAGGTTGGAAATGAAAATTTTCTTGGCGGTGCGAATCTGTCCCAGCAACGGCGCTGGGCCCACCTTTGCCTTGACTCCCATCACCATAAATGCAGCTGCCCCCACCCTTCGCGGCTTGAAGCTGTGAAAAAACCATCCAGTGAGTTAATTGACAGAGATGAGAAGGGGGTAAGCTGGGGTGCATGAGCGAGCCCTTAATCCGCAGGATCAATCGCGAGCAGATGTTGTGGCGGGCGGTGGATGTGGAACAACTGATCGGGGAAGATCATCCGGCGCGAGCGATTTGGG
>CAZXKO010000005.1:0-36961 GCA_964641665.1 uncultured Acidobacteriaceae bacterium | reverse complement strand
CGGTGCCGCTCATGAAGACCAGGATATTCGACGTGTTGAAGGTGTTGACCACATCTTCCGCCTGGCGCATCACGGAGTAACCCGCCTTGAAGTTGTGCGTTCCCGCAAAGTGCCCGACGAAGTACGCAAAGTCAGTGGTGAACTGCTTGCGGTCGAAGACGTCAAATGCCTGCTGCTGGTTGTTGCCGATATTGGCAAAGCCCGCCGTGTGCTGAGACGTCCCGGGCAAAGCACAATTGTACGCATTCGGGTTGGCCGGATTGCAGGTGGTGTCATCCTGCCAGACATACCGATTGCCTGTAAGCTTGCCGCGATCCTCTGAGTTGGTGTAGTAGGACCCGTAGCGCGCGGTAATCACAGCCTTCGAGCCCAGCGTAATGTCGCCGCCGAAGTTGAGAATGGTCGTCGGGCTCACGAACCCGGTGTCCGGGCGCAGTGTTGTCGGGTCGGTTCCGGCGCTGGTGTTCACCTGTCCCAGGGCGGAGTCGGGGTTGGGCATGTTGACGTTACCCACTACTCGTTGGTAGGCGCTTTGCCATGAGGCGAACAGACGCACCGAATCGGTCAGGCGATAATCCAGCCGATTCATGAAGTTCTGAATCGTGTTGGTCTGCTTCATGTCGCGCGGGCCGGGGTTAGTGCCTGTGAAGTTAACGGGGCGTGTCACCGACGACAGCGTGGGAACGTAACTGCTGAACAGCCACAAACGGTTCTTGAGCAGAGCGCCGCCAACTTCGTATCCGGGCTCGATGATGCTCCACTTGTCCTGCTTTTGGACGAATTGCTGCGCCGGAGCATCCAACCGGTCGGCCCACAGGGCACCTACCGAGCCCAGGTTGGTGCTGAAGCCGGGCTGAAGGCGAAGGAAGCAAGCAGCAGCCTGCGTCGAGAGGATGGCTCGATTGGCGCAGATGTTGTTGGCGTTCATCTTACTGCCCTCATAGTAGCTAAAAAGGCTGCCGTGCCACTGGGGCCCGCCGCGCTTCTGAATCACGTTCACCACGCCACCCGTGGCGCCGCCGAATTCAGCCTCGAAGCTGGAGCTCTTTACCTGAACTTCCTGCACGAACTCCATGGGGACATTGGCGCCCACGCCGCCGCCATAGATGGCGGTGGTGTTCAGGCCTTCACTCATGTACACGTTCTCGGCGTCGGAAGCGCCGTCGATCTGGAAGCCGTTCAGCCTGCCCGAGTCCGTTCGGCTGCTTTGCATCGGTTCCTGCCGTGCGCCGGGAGCAAACGGAATGACGGACTGGAATGAGCGTCCCTTGGGAATGTTCGCCAATTCATCCTGGGTGATGGTCACCGCAACTTTGCTCTGGGTGACGTCCACCAAAGGCGCTTCCCCGGTGACCTCGACGGTTTCCGAGGTCGAACCTACCGACAGCACGACATCGAGACTAGGCAGCCGACCTGCCTCCAGCGTGATCCCACTGTGTTTATAGGCCCGAAAACCCTGGGCGTTGACCGTCAGTGAATAGTCGCCAGGCGGCAGACTCGCGAAACGGAAATTGCCGGCGGAATCGGTGTCCAGTTTCTTAATCCCGATGAGGGCGGGGCCGGAAATCTCAACCGTGGCTTTCGCGACGACCGCGCCCGAGGAGTCTTTCACCGATCCCTGGATTCCTGCCGTGGTTTCTTGTCCAAACAACGCAGGAATCGAGATCGCAGCCACCAGCAATGCCAGCGACAGAACCGCAACCAAACGAACCAGGCGTACGTTTTTCATAGGTGTTAGTACCGCCTCTCCGAAAATGATTTGCACCGCAAATATTGCTAACCACGCTGCCCGCAGGCCTCCGAATCGAGGCCGGGCAGATCAATCTCCACAAGAGGCTACGGTTGCCTCAATGGTCCAATTGCTTCTGAAATTCGACTGGCCGCAAGACCGAAGTAAAGACAGGATCGATCTCTCGGAAATGTTGAGGCGAGACGGATTGCGTACACAAGCCCGATCACGGCCAGAGACACCTTTCAAACAATCACAGGGTGAGCTGAATAGCTTTTCTCTGACCTCAGAAGTCTGAGACTGGATTGGGCCTTCTAGACACGAAGGCAGGATGGCAGTGGGAAGAACAGCACGGTCTCGCCCCATGACCAGCCCCCTTCCAATCCCAGGGTGAGCATTCACAACAACTCGCAGCTATTTACAGCAATCGATTGCCCAAACAAAACAATGTCCACAACGCCTTTGTCTTCATGGACAGACTAGTAGTAGTTGTAATGTTTATTTACAGGAAACTGTAGCTCAAGGAATCATGATACGCTTTTTCATATGTAGAGATCTTCGACCGAGAGGACGGTGCAGGGTGGGGATAATACCTTCGTACTACGTATTTTATCGAAAGATAGCTATCTAATGGAAACCCAGGTTCTGTGCATAGCCAATGGCCTCAGTGGCTCTGGTCGCGACTCATTTCCCGGCCTTCACAAACTTCAACGACGCCGAATTCATGCAGTAACGCAGCCCGGTCGGCCGCGGGCCGTCGTTAAACACGTGGCCCAGATGCGCGTCGCATAGCTTGCAGTTGACCGCGGTCCGCACCTCGCCGAACGTTGTATCCCGTACTTCTTTGACGTTTTCATCCGCGATGGGTGCCCAGAAACTTGGCCAGCCGGTTCCCGACTCGAACTTTGTGTCCGACTTGAACAGGGCGTTGTCGCAGCAAATGCAGCGGTAGAGTCCCTTGTCGTGCAGGTTCCAGTACTCCCCTGTGAATGCCCGCTCGGTGTCGGCGTGCCGCGTAACCTCGAAGGCCAGCGGCGACAGCAGCTGGCGCCATTCGGCTTCGGTCTTGATTACCTTCGCCTCGTGCACTTTCTTCAGACGCTTGCCGTCGTCGGAGAACTCCACGATGGTCACTTCCCCGGGCACGCTCTCCGGTCCGCGCGCCCAGGCCTCTGGCACCACCGGCTCGCGCAGCCACCACAGGGCAGCGCCCGCGACCGCCGACGCAGAGGCAACCAAGAACGCACGCCGTCTGACTTTTCCTACTTCTGTTTCCTGATTCAACTCTGGCTCAAACATAGTCCACTCCAATTTCTGATGTCCGAACTTGCCGCTGCCCGCACAAGGATTTAGCCGTCTTCCGGCTGTATTCTTTGCGGGCGTTCCTCTAATTCCCCGGGCGTTTGCCCCGCCTCGGCGACTCTACTTGCTTGCGTACAACATGGGGAACTCTTCTTTCAAATGCTCCACCTTGGGCGCATCGTTGTAGCGGATGTACGGCTCGTCCGGGTGCAACGTTGCATAGTTCTGGTGATGTGCCTCCGCCGGATAGAACGCCTTCAACGGCACGACCTCAGTTACAATCTTGTGCTTGAACACGTGCGCCGTCTCTAATTGGGCGATGTAGGATTCGGTGATCTTCTGTTGCTCCTCGGTCGAGTAGAACACCACGGATCGATACTGCGTGCCCTCGTCGGGACCCTGGCGGTTTTTCTGTGTGGGATCGTGCGCGACCGAGAAGAACACGTGCAGGAGTTGCCCGTACGTTACCTGCGACGGGTCGAACACCACCTGCACCGACTCAGCGTGCCCCGTCATGCCCGTGCTGACACGATCATATTCCGCTGTCTTCGCCTTGCCGCCTGAGTATCCTGAGGTTGCGCTGATCACGCCCTTCACATGCTGGAATACGGCCTGGATCCCCCAGAAGCATCCGCCCGCAAAGACCACCATCTGCTGCCCAGGGGCCGACGCGACCGCGGCGTCGTTCGCCGGAGGCGGAACCATCACTGGCTTACCACCGCCACCTCCCATGCCCTGCGCTGGCGAAGCCACGAACCAGGCAAGCGCAACCAACACCAGCGCGCCTGTTAGTCCCGTCAAGAAAGATGATCTAGACATAACCCCACCCTCCGTAGAAACGCTCCAACCTGCCACTGTGGATTGGACTTCCCAGATGCGGGAAAGTTTCGCTCAGATTGGACCGAGAGGGAAGCGAATTTAGTGCTTTGCGCTCAGTATGTTGAGGGCATTCGGGTGGGTTGGGAAGGCCGGAACCCGGAGCAAACGCAAGATGCAGGTTCCTCCGGGTGGCCTCAGCCCTTCACGCAGATGACTTGGCGCAGCGTGTGAACGACCTCCACCAGATCCCTCTGCGCTTCCATGACAGCGTCGATCGACTTGTACGCCATGGGCGTCTCGTCGATGACGTCGGCGTCCTTGCGGCACTCGACGCCAGCCGTCGCCTTCATGTGATCGTCAACCGTGAAGCGCCGCTTTGCTTCTGTACGTGACATGGCTCGGCCTGCTCCATGGCTGCAACTCATGAAGCTCTCCGGATTGCCTTTGCCCCGCACGATGTACGACCGCGCCCCCATGCTCCCGGGAATGATGCCCATGTCTCCGTCACGGGCGCGCACGGCGCCCTTACGGGTGATGAGCACGTTCTCGCCATAGTGGTGCTCCCAGGTGACATAGTTGTGGTGACAACTCACCACCGTGTGGCCAGGATCGCTCTTGTGGGGACGGACGCCCTCGTCCGTCCGGCGGAGCGAAGCTCCGCTCCCCGCCGCAAACTCCGGCACCAAGCCGGAAGCCCGCACCGCCGCGATCAGGTTCCGCATCATCAGTTCGCGGTTCGCCAGCGCGTAGTCCTGCGCCCAGTGCACCGCGCGCACGTAGTCGTCGAAGTGCTCGGTACCCTGCGGCAGGTAAGCGAGATCCTGGTCGGGCAGGTTGATCATCCACTGGCGCATGTCGTTCTTGGCCAGCTCGATGAAGAACGTGCCGAACCGGTTGCCCACGCCGCGCGATCCCGAGTGCAGCAGGAACCAAACCGTCTCGTTCTCATCGAGACAGACTTCGATGAAATGGTTACCCGTTCCCAGCGTTCCCAGATGATTGATCCTCTGAGGATGCGCCAGCTTCGGGTACTTCGCGACGATTGCGTCGAACGTCTCGCTCAGCCCGGCCCAAACGTCGAGATGATGCGCGGGAGCATTCTTCCACGCGCCGCGGTCGTTCTTGCCGCCATTGTCGGTACGACCGACGGGCACCGCCCGCTCAATGGCCTGGCGGATCCCGTGCAGGTTGTCGGGCAGGTCGCGCGCGCTCAGCGACGTCTCGACGGCCATCATCCCGCAGCCGATGTCGACCCCCACGGCCGCTGGGATGATCGCGCCCCGCGTGGGAATCACGCTGCCGACGGTGGCGCCAATGCCCCAGTGCACATCGGGCATCGCCGCCACCCACTTGTAGATGAACGGCAGCTGCGCAACGTTGAGCAACTGTTTCTGCGCCGCGTCCTCCAGTGGGACACCCTTGGTCCAGGCCTTGATGGGAACGCCCTTCTCGGGCGTGATTACGTTGTAGGTCTTGTCAGTCATGAAATTCTCTTTACCCTTAAGCCTCAGTGATTTGTCATTCTGAGCGAAGCGAAGAACCTGCTGTTGCCCCTTCCGTAGACTTACTAAGGCGACTACGCTCCACACCGGCTTCTTTCTCATGCCTTCGCTCGCAAAACCTCGTACACTCAACCCAGGAGTCCTCATGCCTTCGTACCCTCGGATCAGTCACCTCAGCTCACTGTTCGCGCTGCTCTTTTTCCTGGGCTGCAATGCGCTGAATCCCCTCTGCGGGAGTACCCGGCCCGTGCCGATCCTCGCTTCTATTTCACCGAAGACCATGGTCTTTGCTCAGCTGCCGCCCAGTTTTGCCCTCGTCCTGACCGGCAGGCAGTTCGTCTCCTCATCTGTCGTGGTCTTCAACGGCGCCACCCTTGTGACAGCCGTCAATAGCAGTTCGCAGCTGACGGTCACCATCACCTCAGCGATGGTCCCCGCTACCGGCGCCTACAGCGTCCAGGTGCAAACCCCCGCTGGCAATAGTGGTAACCTCGGCTGCGACAGCGGCGGCAAGAGCGCCACCCTGACCTTCACCGTCAGCTAGCAGGTTGTTGAAAACGCAACCGCGATCCTCGCAAGCCAGAACAACACGGGCCCAAAGACCGAGATTCGTATCAGGGCACGCCTTCAGGCGTGCCGCCAGAGCGCAAAACGAATCGCGCACTCGGTACCTGGTACTCACAACTCGGCCCGCGCCTTACACACCACCACCTGCTTCGGCTCCCCGCTCCCAAACGCCTTCCGCTCGAAGTTTCCGAGCTTTTCCTCGATCTCAAAACCCTGCGAGCGCACCAGCAGATCGAGTTCCTGCGGAAAGAAGCTGCGCAGGTGCAATTCCTCGACGCGGACGTCGAGCTCTTCTCCATTCGGACCACGGCGCACAAAGTAGCACTGGATGTGGCTCACCTGCGCCGCGTCGTCGTAGGTGCTGCTGTACTCGAAAGCCATCTTGCCTTTGCCGTCCGGATCCTCGTACCCGCGCTCCACGCGGCGCTCTCCCGAAGCCCGCGCCAGGATTTCCACCTTCGGATTGAACACGTCGAAAATGAACCGCCCGCCCTCGGCCAGATGCTTGCGCACGCGCGCGAACAGCGCCGCCTGCGACGCGTAGTCGTGCAGGTGCTGCATCGAATTGAATGCCATGAAGATGAGCGCGAACTTCCGCCCCAGATCAAAGTCACGGCAATCGCCCTCGACGAACTCGATCTTCACGCCCGCCGCCTCCGCCTTCGTGCGCGCATGCGCCAGCATCGACGGGCAAATGTCGAGGCCGACGATCTCGACTCCACCCTGCGCGAGGGGAATCGCCAGCCGGCCGGTACCGCACGCCAGCTCAAGAACTGGACCGCCGGATCGCCGCGCCTCTTCCATGTAAAACGGAATGTCGGCAACCAAAAAACTGTTCAGCGCGTCGTACTGCCTCCCATCGCGGTAGAGCGGGATCGTTTCGCTAGTGGTCATGGGTGGTACTCCTATACCCAGCTTTGTTTCCCGACGGTGCACAGACTCCGGGCAAGTTCACTCATATCGGAGCTGCTCACTCTCCTGGTCGAATGACACGTGGATTCCGTCGTGTCCGAACTTTCCGTGTAGATCCTTACGTGCCTCCAACCAAACCTTCAATTTCGGAAGAGCCTCTCCAACCAGCAGCGAGTTGATGGCGTGGCGCATTGTCCTCGGCAGCGGCGAAATCGTGAGCTGCCAGCTCGGCCCCAACCATCCCTCCGCAATCCAATCATTGGAGGTAGAAATTCCCACCCGGACACGGCTGTAGGTGAGCGCAACCAGCGGCCACACTTTCCGATCACGGTCTTGCGTCCGAACGTATCGCCAGAACCTGATCTCCAGAAGCTTGGCTTGCGCAACACGGGACAAGGCTTCCGAGACCTCGCTCGCCTTCAGCGGATACGACTCTGTGCGTGGAATCTTGCTTTTCGTCTTGACCGTAAACATCGGGATTCTCTGAACCCATCGCACTTATGCGGGACCTGGCTCCTATTCCTGCGCCCATTGGATGACTTATAAAAACACGCCGGGCGTATCTCCCGAGCACAAGGGTTCCGGACGCTAAGTCCTTTGTCCGGAATATTTTGTCGATAAGTTCTTTGAAACCAAAGATTTTGCGGGAATTTCCGCGTAACTCCCTGATTCCATAAGACCAGGGGGGAGGGGGGTACCCCTCCCTCCCATGATCCCGTCGCATTCTGGAAAAACCTCTCAAGCCTGGGACCTATCACCTAAGACCCAAGACCCGAATTTTTCCAGTGTGCGGATGTACTCGACGACCGACTCGGACTTGCGTCCACTTGCCGTAGCCGACGCCGTTCTTGTAGCTCGCCACGTTGATCACGTAGCCCTTCCCCTTCGGGTTGGGCACGGTGTCGCGCGCCTGCTCGTCCGTGATCACAATCAGGCGGTCGTAGCGTTCCTTCTCGTTCAGCTCCTCAACGGCCTTTCCGAGTCGAGTGCTGCTGTGGGGCTGCGAGGCCTCGATCGCGTCGCGCAGGGCGAAGCCGCGGCGCGCCGGAACCTCGACCAGGCGATCGGAGAACGAGTACACCACCACGCGCTCCCCGATCTCGCGCAGCAATACCGCGAGACCGCAAGCCGCGTCGGTACGGTTCATCTCCGAACGCTTCGAGAGCGCCCAGTTCATCGAGCCCGAGACGTCGACCAGTACCACGGTCTTGCCCGCGAGCCTGCCGTTTTCGTGCGACGCCTGCTCGGCAACCGACTTCAGCATCAGCTGCTCGAGCGCCTCCTCCCACTGCGGCGCGTAACGAGCCGCAGCGAGAAAACGGAACGGGAGCACACGCTGCGTGTTCGCGCCGCGCAGCGCCGAGAGCACGAGTTCATCCTCCACGGCCGCCTCCTTCATATTGCGCAGGTTGCGGAGCAGAGCCAGCGCCCCGAGCTTTGGTCTCGGCGAGCAGGCGCGTCCAGGCCTCGCGCTTGTCGGCACCCGAGCTGAGAGCCACCTCCCAGGTATCGGGCACCGCGAGACGGCCCCAGATCAGCTTCTTCCATACGCCGGCCTGCTTGTCGTCACGCGGCTTCGCGTGACACAGGAACAGGACGTCGCGCAGCTTGATCGGTCCGCCGCGGTCGTACTTCGCGAGCTGGTACTCGTCGAACTTTGGGAACGCAGCGGCCAGGCCCTTCTTCACCTGGCCGGAGAGCGGCACGCGCCCGTCCTTCCAGTAGATGGCGACGAACTCGCACAGTTCGTCAGCACGCTGGATGACGCGCTCCAGGGTCTCGGCCACCAGGCCGCGATGGGTCTTGTGACGAGCCATTTCGCGCACCACGAGCAGTGGTGCGTGACGAAGCTTCATCTGCGCGCGCGCCTCGACGGCAAGCGCGGCGACGCGCTCGGCCTCGACCTTGGGGACGAGTTCCGCGATGCGTCCCGCGATCTCGACGCCGTCCTCGTAGAACTGGCTCTCCCAAAGCAGGCAGGCCAGCACCGACCGGCGCAGCTGCAGCTCGTTCGAGATGTGACGCGCAGGCGCACCCTCGTGCGTGCGCAGTCCACGTGCAAGATTCAAAAGATTCAGACGTGCCATGATACACCTCGGTTGTTAGTTCATTAGTCGTCAAAACATCGCCGGGGAACTGAGCGACGACGGTATTAGTTCGGATGCTCTTCTGCTGAGCTACACAATGCCACGCTGAGACATCAGCTTCATCTCGCACACGCGACACGCCATGACGGGAATTGCACCCGCGACCTCCGAGTACGAAGGAACCGCAGTCTTCGCCACCGGCGAACTTTGTTGCGCCCGGATTGATTTCAGCGATCAATGCTCGAATTCTCCGATCGGCTCATATGTCCCGATTGGGCGGATAAGCCCGATCTGGACAAGCCGCGGAGCAGCATTCCGGTCGCGATAGTCTGTGCAGTACATCACGTCGATCTGCACTGGGCGCACCGAGCCAGCGAAGGTACAGGCAATCGCAAGCCGACCGTTCGCTGCGTACTGCACGTGCGCGTGCATGCATTCGGTGCAAAGCGACCGAGGCTTGTTGGCACGCGTCTTTCTCCCACGCCTGCAGAACTCCTCGATGGCGTGGACCGTCAGGATCCACAACAGGACCGGCATGGAACCTCCTTCGCTAGCAGTCAGTACGCTTCTGCACCGTGATTATGTGACCGATTCGGGGACGGACAATTCGATCCTTATCCGCTCGTCGATCGCTTTCTCGCTCTCTTCCAACCCGAGCAGCAGTCCCTGGAACTCCGCCATCGTCTGTGCCTGGCGATGACTATCTACGAACAGTTGTGCTTCGACCATCGACGCGAGCGGAAAGAACCGGCGATAGAGTTCGACTTTCTGTTCTTCCGTGGCCGGCCCAAGATACAGCCGGTAATCGATTCGCCCGGGACGCAAGAGCGCCGGGTCGAGCGCCTCAATCTGGTTGCTGGTCATGATGAACAGCACGTTATCGGGAGCACTGAACCCGTCAAGCGCATTGAGCAAGCCCGAGAGCGTCACTCCGGAGCGATCCTCCTTCGCGCCCAGGCTCTTCGATTGCGACTCGCGCACAACAGACTCTTGCTGCGTACGGGCATCGCCGCTTTTCATGCAATCGATATCCTCGAAGAGGATTACCGAGTTCTGGTCCACGTCGTTCATCGCGCCCACCAGTGAGCGATCGTTGAAGTGCGCCAGGTTGATCGCATAGATAGACATGCCGAACCTCTGAGCCACGGCCGAAACTAACGACGTCTTACCGGTCCCCGGCGAGCCGTAGAACAGGTAGCCCCGGTGGTAAGGCACTCCCAAGTCGCGATAACGTTGCCGAGAGCTCCTGAATTTCCTGACGTCGTTCAGCAGCCGCTCCTTCTCTCCGGGCCTTAGGATCACCGAATCCAGCTTGCGTGGGACGTACCCTGCAACTCGACTCCAGCCATCGTCGTATACGAAGAGCCAGGACCACATCGAATTCTTCCGATGACATTCCACGATCTCGTTCACGAAATGCCACAACACCTGCTGCTTGCGGCCAACAGTTCGGAAATGCAAGTACTCGTGCCGCCTTGGCCGAGCGGCACTGGTCTCCTCGCTCCGGTAGAAGTCGACTCGAAACGGACGTCGTGCGCGCCAGAACCAGTGGTTGCCGGGCGCCGGAATCAATGCGACGTGGCGGCCCTGCAACGAGGTGTCAACATCCAGCCGGCGAATGCGTTTCAGAAACCGCTGCTCGAGAAACCACTCCTTCACCCAGACGAACGCAGCATCATCGTCCTTGATGGTAATGGCCATCGTGGCCTGGTCGATAATCCACTCCCATATCTTCACGGGCACAGCGCGCAGATAGACGCTGATGCCGCCGATGAGCATCAGCAGCAGACCGCCAGATGCAAACTGGTTCTGGCCGGTCAGGATTCGTTTCAGTAACTCCAGCATCGTTCCGTTTTTTCTAACCGACCTTTTGGCCGGGAGTTAGTAAGTTGAGATCGCACATGGCCGTTAGTTAGCAGAATGCCCTGGCCACATGAATAAAGCAGCCGGGGAACAAGCGACTAAGGTACATAGGTGCTCTACCACTGAGCTACACGGGCATACTTTCCCGTGGCAGGACTCGAACCTGCGACCACCCGCTTACGAGGCGAAGTAACCCTGGTCTTCTTCACCACCGGCCGAATTGTTGTTTCTTCGATCGCCGGGGAACGGGCGAAAAGAGTTCGGGGCCGATCTTTCTAGGCACCTTGTGCATAGGGGCTACGCCCCCGTCCCTGGAACTCAGCGCCCCGGCAGGGTTCGCAAACCCTACTTGGTCGTTTGGGCGAAGTAACTGTTCTCTTTCACCACCAGCGAAACTGGCTCATCTCAAGCGGTCAGTGCACACCTCTGTCTGCGCGGCGCTGGCTCTCGCCTGGCCGTCGTCGGTTGCCGTCTATCACGCGGACAAGAGTGTCCGCACCACACTAGCAAAAGTTGGTCGGGGAACAGCGGACACGGTGTGGGCTTGCGCCCTGGGGAGTCGAACCCCGAGTCCCCAAGGACTCTTCTGCCAAGAGAAGTAACCGTGGTCCTACACCACCGACCCTGTGAAGCTAAGCTGGGGGAACGCGCGGCAGCGGGGTTAGTCGATTGTCGATCGAAGAAACCGCGGCCTACGCCACCCAGCGGGGTTTTGGTGTTACTTGGATTGCTTGCGAGAGAAGTTAGTAACTGACGTTACGAAACGACGCCCACATGCAACTCAAGCCGTCTAGCGGCCGGCACTGCTTAGGTGCGAGATGTTTTGTAATTCGCAGCAATGGGCATCCTTTCTTGAAAAGATATTCCGAAGATGCCATGACTTCCGAATTTGTGCAAGAGGAAAATGTCAGATTTTGTAAGAAAGTTGCAAGGCAAAAACGTCTCGCGCCAGTCGACATCGCAACTTGTTATTCAGCTTCGAGTTCTTCGACACACGGGCCATGGTGCAGGCTTGTCAATCGCGGGAGAATACTGGAGCCAGTGGTTACCCCTTGATCTCACGCATATTGGCTACGGTTGCAAGAGAAGCGCGGTCGGTCATGTCGACAGCCACCTTGGCGCCGTATCCTGCGAACTGATATGAGGCCCCGGTGTTGTGTCCATGCACGGCCATAGGTCCGTTGCCCAGGTATTGGAAGTACGTGACCCTAGCCTTGCCGGCCGGAGTTAGCGGTCGGAATCGACTCGTACTCCGAGAAGTGGTGGAAATGCTCTTCCTCTTGTTGCCGCAGCACATGATCGTTCTCCTGAAACGAAGTGTTGGGTAGGCGGCTGTCCCCTCTGGTTGTCAGTCGCTCCAGCAGAATCGCTCCCCCTGAAAGAGCCAGCCACAATAACAGCTTCTCTTTGTTGGTCTCTCCAATCCCGAGCGTAAATGGCAACGCGACCCAGAGGCTCAGGCAATAGAAACAATCGAGCAACGATCCCCAAACGGACTGCCCGGCGATACGACGAAAGCGGATGACGATGTCCCAGGGCCCGTCTTCAGCTCGCAGAAGGTGGGTCACTCGCCAGACGCCGAGAACGCCAAGTATGAGCCAGTAGTAGCGCATGGGTTTTGGCAAAGAACCACAGAGGATGGCCAGGTTCGATCATCCCCCATGGGCATCGCGGCGATGGTGCAAGCGCCGCGGGAAGTTTTTCTCTTCCAGATCAGGTTTCGGACGCGTCGAACACAGACTGCTCCAGATTCGCGAACGTAAGCTCACAGCCGCCGCCAAGGAATTCTCTGCCTTGGCTCGCTACTATCGTGCGCAATGCCAAGCTTTCGTTTCATTCTGCATGGAGAGTTTGAAAGAGATCGTCTATGACCGAGCTGCAGCTGCGCCGACACCGCGAGACCCTCACCGATCACAAATCCTCGGCCTTGTCACCAGGTTGTAAGCAGACGAAAAAGAAGTACTCTCTGCGGCTGTCATCGGGCTTTCACGTGACAAACGGCTTCTGTTAACTTTGATCCTCGTTTTCCACCCAGGAGGGGAAGGTTGAATCATCGCAAGGCACTGTTCTTGGCCCCAGCACTGTTTCTTGTCATAACAGAAGGCGCGTTCGCGCAGATCGACGAGGCGACCCGTCAGCTGTCTCGCGACATTTTCAAGGAACTGATCGAAATCAACACCACGGACTCGGTGGGCAACGTGACCACTGCCGCGGAGGCCATGGCGAAGCGGCTGCGGGACGCGGGGTTTCCGGAAAGTGATGTGCAGGTGCTTGGGCCCAACGACCGCAAGAAGAATATGGTGGCGCGGCTGCACGGGACAGGCAAACACAAACCCGTGCTCTTGATCGGGCACCTGGATGTGGTGGAAGCACGGCGCGAGGACTGGACGACCGATCCATTTCAATTCGTGGAAAAAGATGGATTTTTCTACGGGCGCGGTACACAGGATATGAAAGACGGCGACGCCATGATGGTGACGGCCCTGATCCGCATGAAGAAAGAAGGATACAAGCCGGACCGGGACATCGTCCTGGCACTTACTGCGGATGAAGAGGGCGGAAAGTCGAACGGCGTGGACTGGCTGCTCAAGAACCATCGCGACCTGATCGATGCCGAGTTCGTGCTCAACGCCGACGGCGGAGGGATAACGGCGAACCACGGCAAGGCCGAGATGATGGAGGTCGACGCGACCGAGAAGCAATACGCCGACTACCAACTGACCGTCACAAGTCCCGGTGGACACAGCTCCCTGCCGGTGCCGGACAATGCGATCTATCGACTGGCAGACGGGTTGGGGCGGCTGGAGCCTTATGAGTTTCCGGTGGAGTTGAACGGTGTGACGCGCGCTTTCTACGCGCGCATGGCCGAGGTATCGACTGGGCAGCGGGCGGAAGACATGAAGGCGGTCTTGAAGACGCCTCCGGATCCGGCAGCAGTGGAGCGGTTGTCAAAGGATCCGATCGATCATTCGAAATTGCGGACAACTTGCGTGGCCACGCGGCTTGAGGCGGGGCACGCGAACAACGCCCTGCCACAAATGGCGCGAGCGATCGTGAATTGCCGCATCGTACCGGGACATTCCCCGGACGATATCCAACAGAAGCTGGTGGAGGTCCTGGCCGATCCGAAGATCACGGTGAACTACATCGGGGCGATCGGCGAGGTTACGGATCATCCGGCGAAGCGGCTGGCGTACGCGCCGCCGTCGTTGCGGCCGGACGTGTTTCAACCGCTCGAGCGGGTGGTCAAGGAGATGTGGCCAGGGACGCCGGTGATTCCGACAATGGCTACGGGGGCGTCCGACGGTGTGTATACCAACACAGCGGGAATGCCTACCTATGGAATCAGCGGGGCGTCGATTGATCGGGGAGATTTCCGGCTACACGGCAAGGACGAGCGTCTAGGGGTGGAGTCGTTTTATCGGGGGGTGGAGTTTTATTACCGGTATCTGCGGGCGGTGACGGAGTAGGGATGGGCAGTTCGCGAAAGAAAGACATGGCATTGTTTGGTGCAAGTCATTTTGGTCTCGTGCGCTCGGTACTCGGAGTGCGAGGAGATCGAATGCGCCGAGTTCGCCCATTGAGCATGTTGCTTGCTGTCCTGTCCAGCACAGCGTCCTTCAGTCAATGCACTTTCCCTGCTCCCGCCTCCGCCAACGTCCTGAGCTATTCCTTTGAGCCCATCGTGACCGAAGACAGACTGACCCTGCGAGTCACGCTCGAATTCAGCGGTCGCCCCACGGGAAAGGCCAAGCTCGAGCTACCCTCGGAATGGGCGGGCCAGCAGCACGCGGAGAAGTCCGTTACCGAACTCAAAGCGCTCTCAGCCGAAACGAAGCTCACCGACACAAAGTCGCCAAGCGAAAAAGAAATGCAATTCCTGCCCGGCACGCCTGTTCGTATTTCTTATTTTTTGCAGAAGGATTGGGAAGGTCCTCTGAATAGTGACACCAGATTCAGGGCGGACCTCTCGCCGGATTATTTTCATATTATCGGCATAACGTCGCTGGTGCATCCGGATCTCGATCGTCACGCGGTTGTGGATGTTCATTTCAACTGGCAAAAGCTTCCTCGCGAATGGTCTTTAGCCACGAGTTTCGGAACCGATGATCGTTGTCAGTCATTCCACGGAAAATGGCACGAAGCGATAAACTCGCTCTTTGTCGGCGGAGACTATCGGATTTACCGCACAGCGATTTCCGGGAATGCCCTGAACTTCGCGATCCGCGGAAAATGGAGCTTCTCGGATGACGAATGGGTCGGCCAGGTACGCAAGATCATGGAGTTCGAGCGCACCTTTTGGCGTGACAACGATTTCCCATATTTCCTGGTAACGCTGACTCCGCTCACTCAAGAACACGGGAGTACCGGGGGGACAGCGCTTACTAATGCTTTCATGATGCATCTCTCGCGCTTGGATTCACTCAAAACCGAAATTGTTGGAACCATTGCGCACGAAACCTTTCACACCTGGAGTCCCTACAAAATGGGCTATGTCCCCGGGTCGGATTACCTCACCTCCTGGCTCTGGGAAGGGTTCACCGCGTACTACGCCGATGTCATGCTCTTCCGTGCGGGGCTGATTTCGTTTCCTGACTACGTCGCCGGTATCAACGAGAAGCTTCAAAAGTACGAGCCGAGGGAAGGGACCGAAGTTACCCTTCAGGATTTCATGCGGCGGCATTCCGCGGATCACTCGGTTTTGGACCAACTTGATAACAGGCGCGGGGCCGTGCTGGCGATGTGGATGGACGCCAAAATCCGCCAGAAAACCGGCAACCGATCGTCTCTCGATAACCTGATGTTCGATCTGGTTCGCCAAAACGCCGCATACGAACGCCGTCACGAAGGTAAACTGATGGCGATCACCAATAAGCGAATCTTTCACGCGGCGGCACAGTACCTTAGCCGTGATTCGCGGAAGAAGCTTCAGCAATATGTAGAGCAGGGCGGAAGCATTCCGGTTCCGGAAACTGCGCTGGGACCCTGTGTACAGTCTCACATCGAGCCGAACGCCAAGTTCGATCTTGGGTTTGACCGGCCATCCACTCGAAACCAGCCTGCGGTAGCGTTCGGTGTCGAACCGGGGAGCGAAGCCTATAAAGCGGGCCTCCGAGATGGTCAGAAGCTGCTTGGCTGGTCCTTTAGTTTTGGTGAGCCATCTAAGGAAGTGCAGCTCAGCATCGCGACCGACAGCGGGAACCAAATGGTCAAGTACTACCCGCGTGGGCCCGCAGTCTCAGTACAGCGATTCAGTTTGGATAGCGCACGATATTCTAAACATCCCGAATACTGCTCATCAGGTTGGTAATCTTCGCACACGGCGTTTCGCGGGCAGGAGTGCCCGCGCCACACGTCCTACTTGACATTCGCTTTTTATTCGCTCACAATCCGCCTATGGCCATCACGCGTAGACAAAGAGAACTGTACGACTTCATTTCGCGGTTCGTGGCGGAGAAGGGGTACTCGCCGTCGTTTGAGGAGATCGCCGAGGGGCTGGGGCTGAGTTCGCTCGCGACCGTGCACAAGCACGTGTCGAATCTCGAGAAGAAGGGACTGCTCACGCGCGATTACAACCGCAGCCGGTCGATTGACCTGGTCGCGCCCAAGGGCAAGCTGAAGCAGTCGATGGCGGTGAATACCGGGCTGGTGTTGCCGGTGCTGGGGCGGATTGCGGCGGGGCGTCCGATTGAAGCGGTCGAGCAGCGCGACGCGAACACGATTTCGCTGGCCGACTTCGTGCGCTCGAAGGAAGTGTTCGTGCTCGAGGTGCGGGGCGAATCGATGCAGGATGAGCACATCATGGACGGGGACTACGTGCTGGTCGAGAAAACCAAAGTCGGGCGCAACGGGGATCTAGTGGTGGCGCTCGTGAATGGAGACGAGACCACGCTGAAGCGGTTTTATAAGGAAGGCGACGAAATCCGGCTGCAGCCTTCGAACGCTGCCATGCAACCGATTATTGTCCCCGCGGCTGCGGTGGAATTGCAGGGGAAAGTGATTGGGGTGTTGCGCAAGTACTGAAAAGCAGGTCTTGGGTGTTAGGTCTTGGGTCTTGGGTCTTCGGAAGTGAGCACGTTCGGTGGTGAAGAAGTCTTCCTGACGTTCGTGGTGCCCTATGCGGGTATGGGGTCGTTCGACTTCGTTCGGCTGGCGCCTCACTTCGCTCAGGATGACAGCGCTAATCAAAAGGCAAAAAAACGCCCGGCTGGTTGGCCGGGCGGTCGTGTGTCTGAACTGGAATCCGAAAATTAGCCGACGTGCTTGTCCAGGGCTTTTTGGATTTGCTCCTTCGGCACGTAGCCTACTATCTGCTCCTTCACCTGGCCGTCTTTGAAAACGAGCAGGGTGGGGATGCCGCGGACACCGTAGCGCATCGGAGTCGATGAATTGCGATCGACGTCCATCTTGCCGATCTTCACTTTGCCCTGGTACTCGGCTGCGAGCTCGTCGACGATGGGCGCGATCGCGCGGCAGGGGCCGCACCAGGTCGCCCAGAAATCGACGAGAACAGGCTTGTCGGACTTCAACACATCAGCGTCGAAGTTCGCATCGGTGACTTCGACGATTCCATTCGCTGCCATTGTTCCTCCAGATACCTCGTTCCGGCCCCGGTTCTCACTTGCCGGCCGTGGCACCGGTCATGAGTGCTGCCCTCTACGGGCAATGAATTCTAACACTCCGATTAGATGCGGCACAGTGATGGAGGGTGCAAGGGGAGACGGCGGCGCCAACTGGCTCGCGGCTAAGAGGATAAGGTTTCGAGGTTCAAGGTTTCGAGGTTCAAGGTTCAAAGGTTTCAGGGGTTCAGAGGTTTCAGAGGTTTCAGAGGCTTCAGCTCGGGGGAGCTTGGCCGACAAGAGCGGAAGAACCGGGCTGTAGAAACTAAAAGGCGTCCCAAACGTTAGTTCAGGACGCCTCGGCAGCCCTCCCCCAGAACTGCCAAACCACGAGTGGAGAATACGTCGGTCCTCACATGGTGTAAACGTCACTTTGGTAATTCGCGCTGTTGAGGCGTAACGGCCCGGCTGCTGACCAAAGTAATGTGATTGAGAATCGAATACGAAGTTACGTGTTCGCTCTATATTTCTGAACGCAAAAGGGAAATGCGATCGAAGCGGTGTCCGCAGTCGCACGGATTACTGTGCATTTTCCTCGCGCTTCGTGGGGGACTCTCGACGGAAACGCTGTGACGGATGGAAAAGTCAGGGACCAAAACGGGACGTTCGTCGGCGGTTCAGTAGCGGAATCGGAAGCGCCAGATGCGCCTCAGGATTGCTGTTTTCGCCAAGTCTGTCCGGCGTCGGCGGTGATCCAGATTTCACCCGTGGAGGTCGTGAGCTTGCCATGCTGGCGGTCGGTAAATTCGATGGTCGCGATATCGGTGGTGAGACTTGCGCCGTCGGCGACCGGCTTGATCTGGGTCCAGTGACCGCCGGCATCGCTAGAGTGGTAGAGCAGCCCGGCGGGACCTCCGATCCAGAGGTCCGGGCCGTTCGCTGAAAGTGCACGAAAGGTGGCCTTGTCGGCGACGGTTACGGGCTGCCAGGTCTTGCCGGAATCAACGGAATGCTGGAGCTGGCCATCCGAAGAGATTGTCCAGCGACTGCTGCTCGCGAAGGCGCCGTGGGCCAATTCGGACTCAAGCCTGCTCGCGCGGGTCTCGGCGGCCGCGGTGAGCGTCTTGTCTTCAAAGTTCGTGGCTGAGGCAGGCAGCGTGACCACCGAGGAATCGGCGGCCGCGCCCTTCGCTTTCCCCGGCGCCTCCTTTTTCAGAGAATATTGCATTGTCGAGGTCTCGGCCTGCACGGCCGCCGACTGCACCTCGACAACTTCGCTCGCACCGCTTACCTGGACCGGCTGACTGGCCTTCGGCGGAACCGGACCGTGCGTTGCGTTGACTACATTTCGTCCGTTCCACGGGAGGCTTACTGGGGGGATCAATGCTTCATCTTTGCCGGGCAGCGGCTGAGGCGCCGCTGGCGCCGGAGCCGTACGGATGGCTCCGCCCACGAGCCCGGCCGTAGTGCTCTTGGGCGCTTCGTTTTTCCCGGAAAGAGCAAAGTAGCCGTAGTCTTCCCGGGCACTCCCTTCCTTGTCTCGGCTCGTGGAATCGACTGGAGCTGAGGCTGGCGCTGACTGAGCGGGCGCAACCGGTTTCGCGGCCGCGAACGCGTTTTTCTTATCATGCTCGGCCTTCGGCGCCCTCTCCGGTTCTTGCTTCTCTTCCCTCGTGATCGAATTCGAGACCGCGTTTTCGGAGATCCCAGGAGACTGTGGCACCGCATTCTGTGCGGCTTGTGACCCAGCGTCCGACTTCATGTAAGCCACCGTCTGGGACCTTCGCAGATCGTGGCGCACAAAAACTGCGGTGCCGACGATAACGACGCACGCGGCCAGCGCGCCCCAGCGCAACATGGGCCAGCCAAACCAGGAAACATTCCGAGCTGAAGCGGTGTCCTTATGACCAGGCACGGTAGTCGATGCCATCGGCGGCGTGGCCAGCGCCAGCACGTCGCGGCAATCGGCGCAGCGGGATACGTGGTCCAGCACCTGGATCCGCTCGCGATCGGGCAGCACCTGCTCGGCGAAAGCGGTGAGCAGGTTGGCATCGGGGTGATCCCCGGCCGGGGCCGCCCTCAGCCGGTCGCGCGCGATATTGGGGATTTCGGTCATCGTTACAGTCTTTGTTGGCGAACTTCGCCGCCTTATAGTCAGGCTAGCCAGCTGCATCTCTACCGCAATTCCTGTATCTCCTTTGAATTCTGGCCACTTCCGTCTCCGGCCGGGGCTTCTACCTTCTTCTTAGGGAACGCTGCCCCGCCGGAATCTTGCGCAAGCCTGTCCCGGATATTCAGGCTCAGGTCGCGGACGTCGACTTCGAGGGCCTCCTCGGCCTGGCGACGGCTCATACCCCGCCGGCCCAGACCCGCCAAAAGCTGCTTCCGCAAGGATTTAGTCGTCTTGTCGAGCTTCCGGCTGATAGTGGATTCGTGCACTCGGAGCATGCGCGCAATCTCTGCCAGGGTGCGGCCGTCGAGAAAGTAGGCAGCCAGGATGAAGCGCTCATCGGGAGGCAGCGCGCCCAAGGCCTCATCCGTCGCGGATTCGAGGCGCGGGTCGACCGTGGTGACTGGCTCGGCTTCGGGGGTCGCGAATTGCGCTCCTTCTTCGGTCTCTTCATCCAGGCTGACCATGCGCTTGTGACGGCGGTAGCGGTTCACGTGCTCCTGCGCCATCACGGTGCGGAGCCAGCCTTCGAGGGAACCGCGCCCGGTGTAGGATCCCAGCTTCGAGACGCGCTTGCCTTCCCGGGCGATGGTTCCGTAGAGATCCGCGTAGAGCGAATCGGAGAGTTCACGTGCGGCCGAGTCCTCGCGTGCGATCTGCAGTCCGATCTCGTACAACCGTTCGCGGTAGCGCAGCATGAAAGTTTCCCAAGCGCGCTCGTTTCCCGCGGCGCAGGCTCGCGCCAGGATGAGTTCTTCAATCTTGAGCGAAATGCAAAATTCGCGGAGTTGCGCAGGCCCAGCGGCCGGGGCGTGCTTGCGCGCGACTTCAGCAAGGATCGAAGCCACGTCGTCGCAGGTAAAACCGAACTTCTCGGCCCCGCACTTTGCGTAGCACTCGGCCGCCAGGGTCTGGATTTCCAGCGGCGGGCCAGCTACGGACTGAGAGACGGGATTCATCAAGAGTGGCCGCCATTGGCGATGCTACCCATTTTTTCCACTGCAAGGAAAGAAGAATCTAGCGTTCCTCTGCAATCAGGGAAGCAAGGGCGCCCCGAAAGTTGGATGCGCTCGACAGACGGGGTGTCGCTTGGCTCCGGGAGGACAACATGAGGGTCAAGGTGTTCCTTGGCACGATGGTTCTGGCGATTGCGGCCGGATTGGTGGTCGGGGCACAGCGCCCGGCTCGGGCGGGCGACCTGCCCGAGACCTCGGACTACAAGGTACTGGCGCCGATCCGCCACGGGAATCTGACTGTGTTTCCCGTGGTGAGTTCGGCGTCGCACGACACAGGCGGGTTTCTTACGCTTGACGAGGGGCTGAAATCCGGCGTTGTCGAGGTGACAGAGTATGGGAGTGTCCGCGGAATGATTCGTCGGCGTCCCTCCGATGGGATGACGCACCCGACTTACCCGGTGCGCGACGGACCCCAGGTGAACAAACTGGTGCTGGTGAACAACTCGAACCGGCCCTTGTTGCTGCTCGCTGGCGAAATCGTTACGGGCGGCAAGCAGGATCGTGTGATCGGGAAGGACCGGATTGTTCCTGCGGAAAGTGATCCGATCGATCTGGACGTGTTCTGCGTGGAGCCGGGACGGTGGGTAGGATCGAGCTCGAAGTTCGAATTCGGATCGGTCAATGGAGCCATGGCGGCACCGTCCGTGCGCGGAAGCGCCATGGCCGACAAGGATCAGGCCAAGGTCTGGTCGCAGGTCGGCAAGGCAACGCAGACCGTGACCGTGGAAGTTCAGGCGGAAGCGCCAGCCGTCTCGACGGAATTGTCCTCGACGACCTCTTACGCCAAGGTCATGCGCAACGACCAAGTCAGGTCGAAGGTCGACTCGGTGGCTCGTCCGATCGAGCAGGAGTACGAAAGCACCATCAAGCAGCTGCGCGATCGGAAGGCAGTCGGCGTGGTTGTGGCGGTGAGCGGAGAAATTGTGTGGGCCGATATCTTCGCCAGCACGAATTTGCTCGAGAAATATTGGCCCAAGCTGGTGCGGTCGTACGCGACTGAAGCGGTGGTAACGCGAGCAAAGGGCGCGCAGGTGACCGAAACGGCGGCGCAGGCGTTTCTGGAGGACCTGCACGGTCGGCACGAAACCGTGGACAGCGAACCAGGGCTCTACCGTCACACGGAGGTGACCGGAGACGGCTTCAAGGCGTTCGAGCTGACATCGTTGCTACCGAAGACGGGTTTCGCGTTGCACGTAGCCAAGATGGCGGAGTAGGCCGGCTCAACGCGGTGACTGGGTGCTCCGCCAGGTTATTGATTGTCCCTCCCTCAGCGCTGGGGAGAGCTTCGGCTCTCCCCTTTTTTTGTTCCTGCCCGGCCAGCGCTCCCGGCGCGCCGGCTCCAGAAAAAACTCAGATTCTTTTCAGAATCCTCCTTTAAGCTGTTGGGGCTCAATTCCCGACATATTCAAGTGAGGGCGACATGAAGAAACACGGCTCCTTCGTGGCAATGGCTATCGTGGTTCTTTTGGCGGCTGCAGTCGCCGCATCCGCACCCGGTTATCACATCGTGAATACCTGGAAACTGGGTGGCGAAGGTGGATGGGATTACCTCAAGATCGACAGCGAAGCGCGGCGGATGTACATTTCGCGCGGCACGAAAGTGGTGGTGATCGATGCCGACTCCGGTAAGCCGGTCGATGAGATTGCCGACACGCAGGGTGTTCACGGGATCGCGCTGGCGCGAGAGTTTGGAAAAGGCTTCACGAGCAACGGGCGAGAGAATACGGTTAGCATATTCGAGCTCGATAGCCTGAAGACGCTAAACAAAGTGAAGGTCGGGAATCGTCCAGACGCCATCCTGTACGATCCTGCCACCAAGCGCATCTTCACCTTTAATGCGGGCAGCCAGGACGCGACCGCAGTTGACGCAGCCAAGGGCGAGGTGGTCGGAACCATTCCGCTGGGCGGCAAGCCCGAGTTCGCGGCGAGCGATGGCAAGGGCACCGTTTTCGTCAATCTCGAAGACAAGAACCAGTTGTTCGCGCTGGACGCGAAAGCCCTGACCGTGAAAGAGCGCTGGCCCTTGCCGGGTTGCGACGAGCCCAGCGGGCTGGCCATTGATGCGAAAACCCGCCGGCTGTTCGTGGGATGCGGCAACAAGGTAATGCCGATTGTGAACGCCGACAACGGTAAGGTGCTCGCGACTCTGCCCATTGGCGGAGGCGTAGACGCCACGGCGTTCGACGACGGCACTGGACTGGCCTTCGCTTCCTGCGGAGAGGGCGTGTTAACGGTGGTGAGCGAGGAATCACCGGACAAGTTCAGCGTGGCTGAAAATGTTCCCACCGAGAGGGGTGCCCGTACGATGGCCCTGGACAGCAAGACGCATCAGGTTTATACCGTGACCGCGAAATTCGGGCCGCCGCCGGCGCCAACACCGGAGCAACCGCACCCTCGTCCGTCGATTTTGCCGGATACCTTCATGGTGCTGGTGCTCGGAAAGTAGTCTCCGGGAGATAATACGTTCCTCCGGCGATGGCGGCGATCGCATCCTATATGCCTTCGTCGCTTTCGACGGAATCCCGGCATGACGCGAACGCAACCCAAGGTCGTTTGGAGGTTGAAGTGGGCGGGCGCTGTGCGGACCGCCAGCCTTGCCTTCTTCTTTCTTCTTTGCGTCACTGGCCCGTGCCAGGCTTACTCGGTTCTCACGCACGAGGACATTGTCGACCTCCTCTGGCAAGATCAGATCCAGCCCCTGCTCAAACAGCGGTTCCCGACGGCGACAGATGAACATCTGCGTGAGGCCCACGGTTACGCGTACCGGAGGGTGCGTCATTCAAGACATGGGGTACTACCCCTTCGGCAGTCACTACTTCAGCGACCTGGTGCACTACGTGCGCAGCGGCGACTTCGTGGTGAATCTGATTCAGGAGTCGTCAAACCTGAATGAGTACGCCTTCGCGCTGGGAGCACTCTCCCACTATGCGGCCGACAACAGTGGACACCCCACCATCAACCGGGTGGTGGCGATCGAGTTCCCCAGTCTCGGCAAAAAGTATGGGGAGCAAGTCCGGTACGCGGATGACCCAAAGGCGCACATTCGCACCGAGTTCGGATTCGACATGGTGCAGGTGGCGAAGAATCGCTACACCTCGGACGTGTATCACGACTTCATCGGGTTTTCTGTCTCGAAGGAGCTCCTAGACCGCGCCCTTTTCACCACCTACAGCCTGCACCTCGACGACGTGTTCGGCGACACCGACCTTGCCATCGGCACGTTCCGGCGCGCCGTCAGTAAGATAATTCCAGAGACAACCCGCGTGGCCTTGCTGGCACGCCGGCAGGAGATCGTCGCCGATACGCCCAACTTCAACGAGAAGGAATTTCTCTACTATCTCTCTCGGAAGGGTTACGAGAAGGAGTGGGGCAGCCGGTACCGGAAGCCGGGAGTCGGCACAAAGATTCTGGCGTTCTTCCTCCGCCTGATGCCGAAAGTCGGCCCATTCCGGGCGCTTTCGTTCAAAATCCCGACCACTCGCACGGAAGACATGTACATCAAAAGCGTCGATCTTACGGTCGAGGACTATCGAAATCTGCTGCGCGAGACTCGCGCCGATAAGCTAGGTATCCCGAACAAGGACTTCGACACGGGAAAGGATACGCGCGCGGGCGAGTACCAACTCACCGACAAGGCTTACCAGAGGTTGCTGGATCAGCTGACGAATCGGAACTTCGCGCACCTAACGCCGCAACTGCAGGAGAACATCCTTGAGTTTTACGCCGACCTCAACGCGCCCCTCTGGACCAAGCGCAGCAAGAAGGCCTGGACTCAAACACTGGCTGACATAGAAAAGTTAAGGGTGGCACCGGCGTCACCCGAGGAACCAGCAAGAACGAGCAAAGCGGAAGAGCACGACTTCATCCAGCACCAATGAGCAGTACCACCCGTGGCATCAATTGGTCCTCTGATTGCAAATCTTTTCTGTAATATATGACATCCATTCTGAGTACCGCGCAGTCTCTTAGGGAATCGACCATGACCACGGTTGACGACAAGCACTACCGGGCAAAGATTACCAAGCGGGTGGACCTCGCGCCCGAGCTATGGGTGATCCGCATCGACCCGGGAGCGGAGTTCAAGTTCACTCCGGGCCAGTACGCTACCTTGGGTGTCCAGGGTGAAGACAAGCGCTCGGAGCGCCCTTATTCCATCGCGTCTTCCCCCTACGAGAAAGAGATCGAGTTCTTCTTCGAGCTGGTGCCGAACGGCGAACTCACGCCCAAGATCTACAGCCTGAAGACCGGCGACGAACTTTTGATGCGCAAGGTTTCCAAGGGCCGTTTCACGCTCGACACCGTCAGCGGAAGAAAGAACCACCTGCTGATCTGCACCGTGACCGGGGTCGCGCCGTATGTAAGTTTTGTGCGGACCCTGTACAAGGATTGGAACGAAGGTCGCTTCAAGGGAGAACACAAGCTATTCCTGCTGAACGGGGCGAGCCGCTCGTGGGAGTTCGGGTATGTGGAAGAACTTCAACGATACGCCCGGGAAGTTCCCTGGTTGAACTATGTCCCCACCGTTAGCCGGCCATGGGAAGACGAGAAGTGGAGCGGCGAGGTTGGGCGCGTGGATGAGTTGATTCGCAAGTATTCCGATGCCTGGGGCATCACTGCGCAGAATGGCGTCGGATATTTGTGCGGTCACCCCGATATGATTGAACATGGCAAGGGCATCTTGAAGCGGATTGGGTTCACCAAGGAATTTCTGCGTGAAGAGATTTACTGGATTCCCTCAAAGGAGACGGCACACGCGCACTAGATTCCCGAGTGCTTCCCGGGTGGGTCAGACAGTGGGACGGGTGCGGCGGTCACGCGCCTGCCTTTGCACTGCGGCGTTCCATCAGGACCACACTTCTCCAGGTATTGCCCAGCTTTCCGATTCTCTCGCGCAGGCCGACTTCGCGGAATCCGCAGTTCTTGTGCATGGCGATGCTGCTTACGTTCTCGGGGAAAATGCCGGCCTGCAAAGTCCAGATCCCATGCAGTTCGGATTGCTCAATAAGGGCAAGCAGTAGCGCCTTCCCAATCCCCCTACCTCGAGCGGCGACTGCCACGTAGATCGAGACTTCGGCGACGCCGGCGTAGATGCGGCGCGCCGAGACCGGCCTGAGTGCAGCCCAGGCCACGACGTTATTCTCTTCACGCGCGACCAACCGCGAATGCTGATGATGGCTGGCATTCCACTTTTCCCAACCCGGAGATTCGGTTTCAAAGGTGGCGTTTCCCGTGCCAATGCCCTGGCGATAGATTTCTTCGACTGCGGGCCAGTCTTCTGGCTGCACGGGTGTGATGATGAAGTTCATCGGGTTCTGACGCCTGAAAAGCTCGGACTGGGGCCTTTCCAGACACAGGTTGTGCTACTGGCTTTCCGCCGGCGCGAAGAAAACCAGGACCTCGAGTTCCTCACGGATATCGAAGAAGCGGTGTTCGACCTTGGCGGCCACGAAGATCACGCTGCCGGCTTTCACCGCTTGCTCTTCCGATCCCACCCGCATCTTCGCGGAGCCGCGGATCACGTAGTAGACCTCATCTTCTTTATGAGGCTTCTGCGGATCGATGCCGTCGGCAGGAAGGACGTACACACCGGCGCTCAGCGAGGGGACACGAAGAAATTCGAGATACAGTTTGCCGGCCCGGGCGCGTTCCGCTGAAACGGCAGGCAGGTCGTGGAACGTTTTCACTGAAACGCTCCGGCGAAAAGCAGTTCGGTGTATTGCGGTACCAGGTCCTGTGCCTGCAGTCGGCCTTCGGGCTTGTACCACTGGTAGATCCAGTTGATCATGCCCAGCAGCGCGAGGGCCGCGGCCCGGGCGGTAACTGGACCCTTCGACCCTTTCAGCCGCTGCACGTCGGCAATCAGACCTTCTACGAAATGGATGTAGTCCTTCTTGCGCTGGTTGATCTGCTTGCGTAGCGATGGGGGCAACGGGTGATTCTCGTGCAACATGACCGTCACCTCGCGATCGCGGACACTCAAAACCACTTCGATGTGCAGCTTAATCAGAGTACGCAGGCGCTCCTCCGGGCCTTGAATGCCGCGGACCACTTTGATCACCCGCTCATCGGTAATGTCGAGCGCGTGGTTCATGATGTGGAAGAGCATCTCGTCCTTGCTCTGGAAGTGATGATAAAGTCCGCCCTTGCTCAACTTGAGCGCAGCGGCGACATCGTTCATCGAAGTGGCGTCGTAGCCGCGCTGCTGAAACAGGCGAGCGGCGGTGCGCAGAATGTCTTGCCGGGAATCGAGCGTAGCCTCGCGGGTCATTAGGTAGGCCATGGTAACGGGGGGGTGTACAAGGTTTCAAGGTTTCAAGGTTTCAAGGTTTCAAGGTTTCAAGGGCTTGAGTATTTGGGTCCGACGTGGCAGCCCAGGCCAGTGTCGGAGCTCTGCTAGCGCGCCTCAGACTTGACACCTCCACCCCTGAGCCGTAGCATATCTTCACCGACCGGCCGGTCGGCCTTATCGTCCGGTGTCTGCCGCCCTTTCTGTTACCCTGTCCGGACATACTCTCAAGGGCTGAATGCTTCCCCTTGTCATGCGAAGAGGAGTTACTGTGGCTACAGTGTTCTACGAGAAAGACGCCAATCCAAATGCCCTGAAGGGCAAGACCATCGCGATCCTCGGCTACGGAAGCCAGGGCCACGCTCAGGCGCAGAACCTGCGCGACAGCGGATATAAAGTCATCGTCGGACTAGACCCGGACCGCGCCTCAGCGCAGCAAGCCAAGGCCGATGGCATGGTCGTCGTGGCGCCCGACGAGGCCGCGAAGCGCGCCGACTGGATCCACGTTCTCACACCCGACGAGACGCAGGGCGAGTTGTACGAGTCCGCCATCAAGCCCTACCTGCATCCGGGAAAGGTACTGGGCGTGTCGCATGGGTTCAGCATTCATTTCAAGACCATTCAACCGCCAAACGATGTGGACGTGGTCATGATCGCGCCCAAGAGTCCGGGGCACCTGGTTCGCCGGGTGTACACAGAAGGTCGCGGAGTGCCGGCGCTCCTGGCCGTTCATCAGGATGCGACCGGCCACGCCCACGAACTGGCGTTGAGCTACGCCTTCGGCATCGGGTCCACGCGGGCAGGTGTGTTGCAGACCACGTTCAAAGAAGAGACTGAGAGTGATCTGTTCGGCGAGCAAGCCGTTCTCTGCGGCGGGCTTACTTCGCTGATCAAGAAGGGATACGAGACACTGGTGGAGGCGGGATATCAGCCCGAGGTGGCCTACTTCGAGTGCCTGCACGAAGTGAAGCTCATCGTGGACCTGATCTACGAAGGTGGCCTGGCGCGCATGCGCCACTCGATTTCGAACACCGCCGAATATGGCGACCTGACCCGGGGCAACCGCGTGGTAGGCGAGGACACGCGCGCCAAGATGAAACAGATTCTTTCTGACATTCAGGACGGCTCCTTCGCCCGGGAATGGATCGCAGAAAACAAGACGGGCGGCAAGAATTTTGCGGCCCTGCGCGAGGCTGAGCGCCAACATCCGATTGAGGAAGTGGGGGCGCGCTTGCGGGGCATGATGTCGTGGCTGCCGGGCAAAGATGTGAAAAAGGCTAAACCGGCTGCGGGCTCCGAGCAAAAAGTTGTGAACGCGTAGAAGCGATTAGCGCATCTCAAAGACAACTCATGGGAAGGGCACGACTTGAGTCGCGCCGTTCCGCGCCGGAAATGGCGTGGGCTTAGCTCCTGAGGGCCGGTTACTCTCCTATGGATCTCAAGCATCGCAGTCGCGGCATCACTGACGGGCGTGACCGGGCCCCGGCCCGAGCCATGTTTAAGGCCATCGGATTCTCCGACGACGATCTCAGAAAACCGCTGATCGGCGTAGCCAACACCTGGATCGAAACCATGCCGTGCAACTTTCACCTGCGGCGACTGTCCGCCAAGGTGAAGGAAGGCATTCGCGACGCCGGCGGTACGCCCATGGAGTTCAACACGATCGCCATCAGCGACGGCGAAACCATGGGGACCGAAGGCATGCGCGCCTCGCTCGTCAGCCGCGAGTTGATCGCGGATTCGATCGAACTGGTCTGCCGCGGCCAACTCTTTGACGCGGTCGTATGCGTGGTGGGATGCGACAAGACCATCCCGGCCGCAGCCATGGCGCTGGCCAGGATGAACCTCCCCGGCATGGTGCTCTACGGCGGGACGATCGCCCCGGGCGTGTATCGCGGAAAGGACGTCACCATTCAGGACGTGTTCGAAGCGGTCGGCGCAAACGCGGCCGGGAAAATGACCGATGCCGAATTGCTCGAGCTCGAGAATGTTGCGTGCCCGAACGCCGGTGCCTGTGGCGGCCAGTACACGGCGAACACCATGTCGACGGTGATGGAGCTGATCGGCCTTTCCCCCATGGGCTTCAATGGCGTTCCCGCCATGGAAGAGCGCAAGGACGAGGTCGCATACCGTTGTGGCGAAATCGTACTCAGTCTTCTGAAGAAAGGCATCCTTCCGAAGGACATCCTGACTCGACCCGCGTTCGACAATGCTATTGCAGGGGTTGCTTGCACCGGCGGGTCGACCAACGCTGTGCTGCATCTTCTGGCCATCGCCCGCGAGATGGGTATTCCTCTAGCTATCGACGATTTCCAGAAGGTCAGCGAGCGCACGCCGCTGTTAGCCAATCTGAAGCCGGCCGGCAAATTTGTCGCGGCTGACGTTGACAAAGCGGGTGGCATTCCTGTGATTGCGAAGCGTTTGCTCGACGGGAAGCTGGTGAACGGATCGACCATGACCGTGACGGGCAAGACTTTTGCCGAAGAAGCGAAAGCCGCGGTGGAGACCCCGGGCCAACCCGTCATCGCACCGCTCGATCACCCCCTAAAGAAGACGGGGGGCCTGGTAATTCTGCACGGGAACATCGCGCCGGAGGGGTGTGTGGTGAAGATCAGCGGCCATGAACGGCTCACGCATCGGGGACCCGCGCGGATCTTCGAATCCGAAGAAGCAGCCATGACGGCTGTGACCAGCAAACAGATCAAGGCGGGCGACGTAGTCGTGATTCGGAATGAAGGCCCGAAAGGGGGCCCCGGAATGCGCGAGATGCTAGGCGTAACCGCCGCCATCGTGGGCGAAGGCCTGGGCGACTCGGTCGCTTTGCTGACCGATGGACGTTTCAGCGGCGCCACCCGCGGCCTGATGATCGGACACGTTTCGCCCGAGGCCGCACTGGGTGGACCAATCGCCGCCTTACACGAAGGCGATACCATCCATATCGATATCAATCAGCAAACGCTCGAGGTCGAACTGAACGACGCGACCTTGAAGCACCGCTTGGCGGAATGGAAAACCCCTAAGCCGAGATACACGACCGGCGTTTTTGCCAAGTACGGCGCGTTGGTACATTCCGCGTCGGAAGGGGCGATCACGAAACCGCGGTAGGATCTCTCAATCGCCCGGAAATATCTCGAGAAGTTGATGCAGGCTCGCCCCTGCAGTGCTATATTGCCCGCGCAATGGGTCAGCGTCTCTGAGGATTCGACCCATCTCAGCATCGGGAGCCGGGAGAAATGTACTGCCCCAAGTGCGGCAAACCAAATCCAGATACAAGTCAGTTCTGTATTTCGTGCGCACAGGCCCTCAGTGCTCAGTTCCCACCACCACCGGGCTCTGCGGCGGGAGCAGGTATCGCACCGCCGCTAACCCCTTCGGCAACAGACACGAAAGCAATTGCCAGCCTTATTTGCGGATTACTCTCTTTCATCTTCCCCGCCGCGGTCGCGGCCATAATCCTCGGCCACATCTCACGGTCTGACATTCGTAAGAGCGGAGGCCGGCTGACTGGCTCAGGCCTGGCCATGACCGGCTTAGTTTTCGGTTATCTGGGGGTGTCAGTGATCCCCATCTTGATCATCGCCGCGATTGCGATTCCGAATCTGCTTCGCGCTCGGATCACGACCAATGAGGCATCGGCGGTGGCCTCCATTCGTGCGATCAACACCGCCGAGATCGCCTATGTGGCCTCGCACCCCGAGGCTGGTTATACCTGCTCACTTCCCGATCTGAACAACCCGCCCGGCATGATCGAAGGCCTAGTAGGCGGGGAACGACACGCCTATGTCTTCCGTATCCAAGGGTGCACGCCAAAAACCTACACCGTCATCGCCGTGCCAGTCGCGCCGAACCAGACCGGCTACCGCGCCTTCTGCTCACGAGAAGACGCAGTCATTCGATTCGATCGGAACGGTTCGGGTGTAGACTGTCTCGCCCATGGACAGGAAGTGCAGTCCAAGGAACTTTAAGACACTTCCTGCTGGCGATCAGAATCTGCGGCGCCGCAATTGCACGAGGTTGTCGATGTCCAATCGGTTTTGCCCTACCCCTTCTTCTTCACCAACTCGATATCAATCTGAATCTTGACGTTGTCGCCCACCACGGCCTCGCCCGTCTTTAATGTGTTGTTCCACACCACACCAAAGTCCTTCCGGTTGATCGTGGTCGTCGCGGAAAACCCGCGACGGAGGTTGCCCCAGGGATCAGTCAATTCCGGGGTCGGACCATCCACATCAAGCATCACTTCTCGCGTCGTACCGTGCAGCGTGAGATCGCCGATCAGCTGTAGTTTCCCGCCGTTGTTCACGATGCGCTTGGACTTGAATTCCAATGTCGGGTACTTCTCGACATCGAGGAAGTTGGCACTGCGCAAGTCCTTATCGCGATCGGGAACGCGGGTGTCGATCGAGGCCGCGTCGATGACGGCGTTTACCTGCGATTGCGTGATGTCTTTTTCGTTCAAAACGACCGAGCCCGTCACCTTTGTGAAGTTGCCACTCACGTTCGAGATGGCCAGGTGACGCACCGTGAACTGTGCGGTGGAGTGGGCGGGATCGATATTCCAGGTGGAGGTTTGGGCGGCCGCGGACAGGGCCAGGAACAGCGCGGCAAAGACGAAGGTCAATGACTTCAGACGTTGCATTTTCCATCCTAGCTGCAAATGTATTTAATTCAGATAGATACAGACGGGTCGCGGCAGCGCACAAGGGCGAAAGCCAAGCCACTGCCGTTCCGCTTTCGATGACCGTTCTCGAGCCGGGGATGCAAAAACTCAATCACTTAGCTGGGGATTCCCGTCCCATGCGAAGCGCTTCGGAGTGACTGGCTCCCTCCCGTTTTATCCAGTATCATTAAGTCATCCGGCATCATCCAAGTCATTGGGCCGAGGGGTCGAGAAACCGGCCAAGTCATCGATAGAGAGGAAGACCGCGACAGCATGGGCGTACCTGTGTCTCAGATGTGGACGGTAGCAACCTACGTCCTTGGACAGAAGTTGAGACGGCGCAAACAGTATCCCGTCGTGCTCATGCTGGAACCGCTGTTCCGTTGCAACCTGGCCTGCGCGGGTTGCGGGAAAATCCAGTATCCGGCCCACGTCCTGAAGACCGACCTGACCCCGGAGCAGTGCTTTGCTGCCGTTGAAGAGTGCGGCGCCCCGCTGGTGAGCATTCCAGGGGGCGAACCGCTGATGCATCCGCAGATCGCCGAGATCGTCGCAGGACTGGTCGCGCGCAAGAAATATGTTTACCTCTGCACGAACGGCCTGTTATTGAAAGAAAAGATCGACGAGTTCAAGCCCAGCAAGTATTTCTCCTTCGTGGTACACATGGACGGCCAACGGGAGCATCACGACTTCGCCGTCTGCCGCGAGGGGACCTACGATAAAGCCGTCGAGGGAATTCGTGAAGCATTAAAACGCGGTTTCCGCCTCACGACTAACACGACGCTATTCGATGGCGCCGAGCCGAAAAGCGTTCGCGAATTCTTCGACGAAATGATGGAGCTGGGCGTGGAAGGCATGATGCTGTCGCCGGGATACACCTACGACAAAGCGCCGGATCAGGACCACTTCCTCAGCAAGAAGAAGACGCGCCGCCTGTTCCGCCAGATCCTGAGCAATCGCCGCGCGAAGTGGCGCTTCAATATGAGCCCGCTGTTCCTCGAGTACCTGATGGGCCGGCGCGAATACAAATGCACCCCCTGGGGCATGCCAACCTACAACATCTTCGGCTGGCAGAAACCTTGCTACCTGCTTCAGGACGGCTACGCCGACACGTTCGACGAACTCTTGCGCGATACCAAGTGGGAACATTACGGGACCGAGAGCGGCAACCCAAAATGCGCGAACTGCATGGTGCACAGTGGCTACGAGGCGAGCGCGGTGAACGACACGTTCGGCTCGCTCGGCGGTTTCGCGGCCACGGTCCGCGCCACGCTGTTCGACAAGTACAACGATCCCGATGTGGACGACGACACACCCATGACGCCCCGTCGCAGTTCCGGTCCCCTGGTCCAGATCGGCGCGGCGCCCGACGCATAGTCTTCCCTGAATCTCATGTCAGACGCACTTCCTAAAATAGCAGCCGACGAACTCGAGAACGCTCCAGGTACGGTTCACGAGAATCTGGAGGGTTGGGTTCCATCGTTGGCAACCGATCAGGAGATTCGTGACGCTTTCGAGAAGGCGTTTGACTACCGCGGCGACCTGACGATCACGTTAAAGACGGGCGAGAAAGTGGAAGGCTACCTTTTCGACCGCACGAGCGACGCACCATCGCTCTCCAAGTGCTACGTGCGTGTAAAACCCAAGAATCGTCCCGAGAGGATCAAAATCCTTTACACCGAAATCGCCGCTGTCGCTTTCACGGGAAAAGACACCGCTGCCGGCAAAAGTTTCGCCGCCTGGGTGAAGAAATACCGGGAGAAAAAGGCGGCGGGCGAGAAGAACATCGGGATCGAGTCAGAGTCTTTGGACGAGGGGTAGGCAGGCGGCGATCGAGCGGCGTCGTCCGGCTTCAGCACTCGCGCATCGCATTGCTGCCGCATTTGCCGGTCTGCCAGACTCAATAAGTTGTTTCAATATATAGGCCCGTAGCTCAGTCTGGTTAGAGCGCTTCCTTGACACGGTAGAAACCAGACATCCGAATTCACTCGGATCCAGACTGTTTCCATTCGCTTAGAGAGAGCGCCGAAAATTCTCCAGCCCGTGATCAGCCCGTGATTCCGCGTACTCGGTGCCGAGAGCCAAACGTTGCCGGAATTGCCCGCTGCCCGTAGAATTAAGATTAGAACCGTTCGCATGTAGGCCCGTAGCTCAGTTTGGTTAGAGCGCTTCCTTGACACGGAAGAGGTCGATGGTTCGAGTCCATTCGGGCCTACCATTCAAATCTTTAGATCCGCAATCTCGCCTCCTTAGCAACTGCTCCTTTCCTAACCTTTCAGCGCTTCGCGATCACGGCCTTCACATGTGGCCGGTTACGCGAGCTGCCGCACTCGTTTAAGTCCTTGAAAACAAGCTGGGAATAATTAGCCATCAAAACTTGACATAGCGCCATGGCGTATTGTAGCGGATCCCTAGCGGACCAATCTTGATGGTCTCTTCCGAAGCATTGACTCTGGTCATACGCTGCTGCATAGTCGTCCCCCCTTGAATGAAGTTATCGCTCATCGCCGACTTTGAGGCCGGTGCTACGTCCTGGGCGCCAGCACGATGCGCGAGAACTGCGGGTACGTCGCGCGATAGCCGCGCCAGCGCGCGATCGATGCTAGCGCAGCAAAGATCGTGCGTTGCAGCGCCAGCGGCGGCGAACGGAACACGAGCACGTCGCTGAACTCGAGCGCACATAGCGCGAGTTGCAGTGGGAAGGGCAGGCCCTTGCTGTCTGTGTATCCGAGCCGCGCGAGGCCGAAGAAGGTCTCGATCATGTGCACGAACCGCTCGCCGGGTGTGATCTCCACCCGTACCCGCGCGTCGCGGTTGCTCGCATTCCACCAGTCGTGCCATACCCCGGGCTCGATGACGGCCGTCTCGCCCTGATGCAGAATGCCAGTCTGCCCGTTGCGTTTTACGGTCAGCTCGCCCTCGAGCACGGTGAAGCGCTCGACCAGAGCGGGATGGAGGTGTTCCCCCATGACACGCGCGCCAACGAGTGCAGTGAGCTCGGCGGTCGCGCGGCCCTCCGGGTTGTCCCAGGTACGCTCCAGGATCGTGGCGCGTTCACGGGTGACGGGGTTTACCCAAACCTCGCCGACCTCTATCGGGGTGCGATCCGGCGGGCCGTGTGGGTCGGGGTGCTTCATGGGACCGAGTCTCGCATAGTGGATATCTGGTCGGCAAACCGGAGTGATGGCGCGAGTCTCCTGGAATTACTTCCGCATAGCCCGTTATACGTGTGCGGAGGTCTCGTTCGGCTGTCGCAAACGATCGATCCAATATGCCCAACCGAGCACGATCGGGAAGAGGATGAGATCGACCGTCACGAGAACGTGGACGCTTGGTGGTGGCGCGCCGTTGAAGCTGAGCAACCAAAGCGCAGTGAACACCACAATGAATGTCCAGAGTACGGGATGACCAGCGAAGCGGCGCGTGTGCGTCGCGCGCAGATACAGAATGATCCCGGACACCCAAAGTCCGCCTTCGACGATCAGTAATCCGAGTGGTGAGTTGTAGAGGCCGAGACCGTAATAACGATGAAAGCTGGGTGCCAGAGGCATGTCCGACCTGTGGCTGGCCCAATCGAGGACCCAATGGCTCAGTACAGCGGCGAACAGGATCCAGGCGCCGCGCCCGTAGCGGCGAGTTAGAAAATAAGCAGCGGCGAGGAGCGCGCCCCAAACAACGTCCATCACCAGGCTGTGGCTCCAGGCAAAGTCATAGAGGTTCAGTGCGTTGACGCGGGTAATGCCGGGTTGAATGCTGAAGTGCTCAATGCCGACGGCGACGAAGACGAAGACCAACAGATCGGCCAACAAGGCAGCGAACATGAGGGCGCCGACGGAAGTTTTTGGCGCCCAGCGTTTAGCTCCGAAACCGATGGCAAAGTGTCCGACGAACATGCGCTTTTTCTGATCGCCATGGTAAGACAAAACAACTTGTCCGTATAGTCGGCAAACCTTCCCTTATCGGGTCAGGTAAGAGTAGCCCGTTATCTGGGAGTGGGCCGCGATTCTATTCTCATAACCTGATTTCACAGTAGTAATCCCACGAGGCTCGGTGGAGCATATAATGCACGCCCATGGGGCTTGGGGATCCTGCCACCAATCGTTCGGTGCGCCCGCGCGATATCGCATCTGACTTCGAGGTGCTCGACAGTCTGCTCAGCACTTTGACGGATGTTCTCGACGTCCGCCAAGTGTTCGATCGCGTTTCCAAAGTCGTCCAACCCATCCTGCCGCATGACATCATGGGCGTTGTCGAAGTCAATGAAGCGGGTAACCGCTTCAAACTTCTGGCCGGTGCCGGATCGCCAAGCGGTTCACCTCCATTCGAGGGGACCATCGCCGATCCGGAATTGCTGAAACGCTGGGATGCCGTTGTTCTTGACGACGTCCAGACCCATATCCTGTTTAAAAAGGGGCCAGCGATCGACGCTGGCATGAAGTCTGTTGTAAGCATCGCGATCCGGTTTGGCGGGCGCCTTCAGGCAGGGGTTAACTTCTTCTCAAAGGATTATGCCCACTTCTCGCAGGACGATTTGCCGATTGCGCGACGGATCGCAAACTACATCGCTTTGATCATGTCGCATCACCGCTTGGCGGAGGAGGCACGTCAGCGGCAGGAACTTGAAGCTTATGCCTCAAAACTCGATCTGCTGGATCAGTCGCTTGCGTCGCTCAGCGACACCGGACAACTCAAGGATCTGATTCATCCTATTTCGAAGATTATCCGGCAAGTGCTGCCACATGACGGCATTTCGGTGGCAGTTTTCCTTCCGGGCGGAAACCTTGCCCGGCGTTATGTCTTCAGTGGCGAAAATATCCTACCGATTCCTGAGCTGATGGAGATTCCAGCGGACTTTCACGAGGCGGCCGCGAAACTCAAATATGATCTCGTCGACGATACGAGTACGCGCTCTGAATCTCTCAATATCGCACTCGCGAAAATGGGATTCTTGTCTGTGCTTAGGATGCCGATTTTCCTGAATGGCAAGTTTTCGGCAGGAGTAGCGTTCCTGTCGCAAAGCAAGTCCACATACAGCCTGCGCGATGTTCAAGCAGGCCGCCGCATCGCTGACCGCCTTGCGTTAAGTCTGGAACGGGAACATGTAGCAGAAGCCGCTAAGCGAGCCGACGAGGCCAATGCCCGAGCGGCTCAGCTAGAGTCACGGGTACGTCACCTGACCGACGAGCTCGACGCGCGTACGGGATACCGCCGTGTGATCGGCGAATCGTTGCCATGGCGCGAGGTGCTGAAGAAAGCAGCCCAGGTTGCAGCGGTTGAGACGACCGTGCTGCTACTGGGGGAATCCGGCACTGGCAAGGAAGTCATCGCGCGTCTCATCCATCGCGGGTCGGCTCGCCGTGATGGTCCGTTCGTCGCACTCAACTGCGCAGCGCTGCCCGACAATCTGCTGGAGTCTGAACTTTTCGGATATGAGCGTGGCGCTTTCACCGGCGCCGTTCAGTCGAAGCCGGGTCTTATCGAACAAGCT
>CAZXKO010000004.1:0-9349 GCA_964641665.1 uncultured Acidobacteriaceae bacterium | reverse complement strand
AAAAATTCAAGCGGATTCATCCCCAACTTGTGCGCCAGATCGTCCAGAGCGGCCATAGTGATAAGGCAAGCTTGAGGATGGTTTGGCGCGCGCCACGCGCGTGCCGGCCCGATGTTATTGACCACCGCCGTCCATTGCGTTTGGTAGTTGGGGACGCGATCCCGAATCAGATAGGGAATCGGCGGCGAACCTCCGCCGCCGGGACCGCCCGTGCCCCAACCAAACGAGTCCCACGCCGTGAGCGTGCCATCCTTTTTTGCCGCCACTCGCACGCGTGCATATGCCGATGGCCTGCAGCCTGCAACCGCGAATTCCTCCGCACGGCTGAGCATCATTTTCACAGGTGCCCCGCCAGCCTTCTTCGAGAGCTTCGCGCTGTAAATTCCCCAGCGGTCCGGCCCGAACTTGCTGCCAAACCCTCCGCCGATGTTTTCCTGCACTTGGCGGATGTTCGCTGCAGGGATCCCGATGACCTCTGCCATCTGCCCGGGAATTCCGGACACGTATTGCGTGGAAACGTGCATAAGCAAGTGTTCGTTATCCGTCCATTCCGCAACGGCGCCATGCGTTTCCAGGCAGCAATGCACGATCGCTGGTAATCCATAAAGCCCTTCAGACACCACCGTATCCGGCGCCCGAAATGCGGCCTCCGCATCTCCCTGCGTCTCCGCGGCAGCCGGTTTGTACCAAGACGGAGTCTTCTTTTCCGGCGGCTTCTGCTTCGCTGACTTGATCACGTTGGCGATGTCGGGCGGCATGCGGTCGAGCGGCGCCTCTTCGGGCTTGAAGGTGATGCCGCGTTGATTGATCTCCTTGATTATTTGAGCCGCGGGCATCTGGTTTCTCGCCATATCCTGCAGATCATCGAGGCCCAGCGGACTTGTGTCCGGCGGAATGTTTCGCGGCGGCTCCTCCGAATCGATGACCAGGTGTGGCAGTTCTTCGTATTCCACTTTGACCGCGCGCACTGCATCGCGTACCGTGGGCTCATCCACCGCGGCTACCGCTATGATCTCGTCGCCCGCCCAATAGATTTCGCTCCCAGGCTTCTGTACGATCTCCACCGCCTTCACGCCCGGGTTTTTTTCCGCTTCGCTCGTATCGATGCTCGTGACCCGCGCATGCGCGTAGGGACATCTCACAAACGCGCCATAAAGCAGCCCTTTCGGGTTGTAGTCGTACGTGTATCTGGCGCGGCCCGTGGACTTTGGCACGCCATCCACGCGTCCCATACGGCGCCCCATGTAATCGCGCTCTTCTGGAGGTGGATAGCTGTATTTGTCGGTCTCGGGCATCACGCACTTCCTTTCGCCGAAGCGCCAAGCCGCTCCGCGATCATCGTCGTCCCAGCGTTTCCTTTCGGTTCGCGCCCGCTCATCTGTGCGACTACTCCATGAATCCCGCGGTAAGTCCCGCAGCGGCACAGATTCCCGGCGAGGCCGTGCGCGACATCCACATCGCTTGCCTGCGGATTCTTGTCCAGAAAAGCCTTCGTCGCCACCGTGAACCCAGGCGTGCAGAACCCGCACTGCTGCGCGTCATTATTGACGAACGCGGACTGCACTGGATGCGGCCGTTCGCCTCCGCCGAGCCCTTCCGCGGTCACAATCTCCTTGCCTTGCGCTTCGATCGCCAGTGTCGTGCACGAATACACTGCGCGCCCATCAATCAGTACCGTGCAAGCGCCGCATTCCGCGCGATCGCACACGCGTTTGGGCCCGGTTATGTCGAAATGCTCCCGTAGCGCATCCAGTAGTGTGACCCGCGGCTCCACTTCGCCGGTCAGGCGCCTCCCGTTCACCGTCAGCGCTACTGCCACTGTACCGGGGCCGTGGACGGCAACCTCTTGTCCATCCACCTGAATCATCTTCGGTCCCGCTACCAGCGGAACCGATGCTGCAATGCCGGAAATCTTCAGGAATTCTCGTCGTGAAAGGCCTGCGGATTTCTCATAGTTGATGGTCATGTCTCACCGTGGAGTGAAGTTTTGGGGAGTCCATCATTATTCCAGGCGCGATTTCTGTCAACAGCCGAGCGAATGGATACGTGCGTCAGTTTGAATTTTTGACCAGGACACCGGGTGAAATCTCAAGCCGCCCGCTTCGGTACAACACTGCGCAGCTTACCTGCACCGCCCTACTCCGGCGTAGGCGCCTTCACTACCAACCCGACTGACAGCTCACCTGATTGCGTCTTCACTTTGAGGAACAGAATCGTGTGTCCGTCGGCATCAGTGATTACGGACGGGAACTGCGTTACATCCGTGGGGACCAAATTCATTGGCGAAGGATGGTTTTTGCCCGTCACTTGCTTACTCAAAGCCATCAGCTGCTCGAAGCTGTAGGTCTGGCCCGGATTTGCATCTGCTGCGGCAGGCACCAGCAGCAAGAAGTCCGGCGTAGGCGTGACACCCAAATGAGCGCCATCGTTCGGCTGTAGTTCGTATCGCAGATTGTAGGCACCCGCCGGAATCATGTTTCCGCGACAGTCTCGCGTGTTCTTCGCAAGCACGATGACGCCAAAGAAAGTCGAAGGCGCAAGCCCGTAGGTAGCATCCTCCCGTGTCCTGCTGCCGGTCTGAATTTGCGCCGCTGGCCACAAGTTAGCCGTCGAGCCATCATCGAGCGTCACGCGATAGCCCTTTCCTGCCAGAACCTGCTTCACCGCATCCGGCACCGCGGATTCCGTGCAGGGCCCAGTCATCTCCACCTTGGGTGCTGCCAAAACGGCGGTCGCGCCGAGCAGCACTAGTGCGAACACAGCTTGCCGCCGCATGAGCCTCAGATAGGATTCACCGCCTAAGTAGGGAAGCAATCGCGCGTGCCCGCCTTTCGTTTGGTGTGGTTGATTTAGAACGTGCCCACAAACGCGCTACGCTTGTCGTGCAGCGTCCAGGTTCTGCCCAAACTTCTGCCGCTGTAGCTGTCGGTCATCGCTACCGCGGGCATGGCATGGCTCACATGCGTCAGTGGCTCGTAGAACGTCGACTCGTTCCCGCAGAGGTGGTCATTGTCATCGATGCTGCGGGTCTGCACCGTCAGGAAATCCCCCGCCTTCAGAAACGCGCTGCCGTGATGTTCTGCGTGGACCTGGATCTCCACCGGCGCGCTGACCACATCCACCACGTTCGCCAACAACCTGCCGCCCATGTGCTTCGCGAACGCCGCAAGCGCCTCGCGCTCCTGCGCGTTCGCCCGCTGATCAATGATCAGCACCGACTTCGCTGGATAAGGATCAGCATACGGGTCGCCCAGCGTGGCGTTGGCCTTCACTGCTGCCACTACGCCGAAGCCGTCCAGCCTCACGCCGTCCCAGCTCCCTGACCGGATGTGCCACGCAAGAATCGCTTGGTCGCCACTCAGCCCGACCTCACCGTTCGCAAAGCACTGGCCGGTATAAACATCGGCGCTGCGACTCTCGACGTAGTCGCCATTGATCTTGGCCTGCACAGCAACGCAACCCACAAACGCAAGCGCCACCACGAAAATACAACTCCGAAAAGCATGCATCCGATTCATTGTTCTACACCTCACTGAAAATTGTAGCGCCGCAAATCCGACAGAATCAATCAAGACTCGCCCCGAAGCGGCCAGTCGAGTTCCGATTAGCAACCATACGACGCATCAAAGGCGATCGAGAGATCCTGTTGCTCAAGGAACGCCTGAATCCCTCGCGCCTTCCGCAGAAGGAGGTGCGCATCGTAGAAGTCGATTGAACCTGGTTGCCGGTCGCCTTACAGTGCCGAACATCGAGAGCCGCTGCAATCAACTAAAACTCGGACATCCTCCGATTTCCCATAGTAAGCTGGCTAAGTCCTTCTGATTAACGTGGTCTCAATGGGTCGACGCAACTCAGGTCGAACCCGACATGCATTGAAAACAAAGGCTAAATCGCTCGCTAGGGTTAGATTAGCCGGAACACTACCCTGGCTAGGTTTTGACCGAGAACAGCCAAACAGATCACACCTCCCGGGCAAGCATTGTCGAATCAACGCATTAGATGGTGTTGCGTCGACCGGTTGAGCCGGCAGCGGTTACCGGAAAAGTCGGTCCCGCTGGAACTCTACCCCAGTCACCTTGCGGATCTTTTGGACGGTTGAAGGAATCAAGCGTCGAGGCGCCTCTCGTATTCGACAGTCTCCCCATATTCAAGATTGCGTCGCAGGATGCGAAGGTACATTGCCCAGCAGAAACACGAGACACGCCAATGTTCATTCTCTTCTGGCCAGCCAGTATGATAGAAGCGCACTCGAGTTGCGTTCTTTCCTTCCGGGGTCAGTTCGCATCCGACTAGTGTTCCGACCCAATCGGGGTGCGCGTTGGCAATCTGCAGCTCGAACGAAGACGGTGGAACATAACGTGTCACTCTGGCCTGCCAGTCGAACTCAGGGCCGAAGTACAAGCGGAAGTTACCACCTTCGCGGGCGTCTCCCGTCGATGATTTCGTCCACCACTTTTCCAAGCCGTTTGGCGTAGCCAATAACTGGAACACCCGCTCAGGTTGTACCTTCACGCTAAATTCGTGAATGATTTCTGGCATACTTCATCCCCCCGTTCGAGCCGTCTAGGGGCATGATTGTGCCATCGCTAGAGGATTAAGTCCTATAGAACGCGGTTACCGGAAAAGTCCTGGTACGGGACTTGCCCTGGTTCCCCACTTACCTGGAGTTGACGGAGAAAACTACTTCAGTTTTTCGGGATTGGCTCCTCTCTTTACCGATGATAAATAAAACCAGAGTAGTATCATAAAACCCACACCTAACACCACGAAAGAGAGGATCAACGGGAGACTCATCCCCAAGCCTCTATGTCCCATCACCGCTACAATGCTCGCGAGTTCCATGCTCATGATCGCCAAAAGAGCCAGAAACACTGGTGCAAGCGCGTAACCGGCTGATTTCCTACGGAAAAGCAGAATTGCGGTGATGGCTAAGCCGGGCAAGAGGAACACGAGGTCCAGAACATGAACGAAATTTACGGACTGGTTCAACTGGGTGACACTCTGGGGGACTTGCCCCGCAACGATCGCGGCTGTGTCCTCGCGCAAATCGAAGGCAGCGGTCGATAGGGCAAGCACGGAGAACGCGATGGCGATCGTCTTTCGCGGCGCACGAGGACCATAGGCTTGGGCGATTTGCTCGAAGGGAATGAACGGAACGCTGAATGCCGTAGCGTAGAAGCACAGTCCCAGCGTCGCGCCGTAGACCAGGAACAGCGCGTTGAAGTGCACGCCGAAGGCATAAATAACGAAGTTGTAAAGCAGATAGCCCTGCGTGCCCAGCCAGACTAAACGCGCTGGAACGGATCCCCGATATCCTGTGATTCCGCTGATCAGCAAGACCGGCACGACCAACAAGAGGTCCACAATATCGCTGCCCACTCCTCCGGCGCGTGAATAGGGCGTTTCCCTCGCATACGTTGCTGGCCAGTACATTCCTGCCACTGCCGTTACGGCAACCAGGAACGCGATGGCGATGCTACTCCATAGTATCGGGTCATGAGTTCGTTGGGTTGTCATGGCAGTTTACCTGATCAGTTGTTTTGCAGGGAGCGAAACGAGTGCTTGCCGCTATCATACTCCGCCGCCGCGCCGCGCCAAAGTTGGATTAGGTCCCGATAAAAACGCGGTAACCGGAGAAGTGGGTACTGATACAAAATGTCCGACGATCAGACTCTACCGGGACTTGGATTACTCTGGGGTCTCTGAAATATACGGATTGGGGCAAACATCTCGTGTGAGCCACGTGATCGTATTCTACGTTGCAAGTTGAAATGGCAGGAAACGCCGGTAGTGGAGTCGTCAGATCAATCGATTCGTTGTAATCTCGGGGTGTTCGGGAGGCGGAAAGTCTACACTGCTTGCTGAACTTGGTCGACGGGGATATTTCGTTGTTGAAGAGCCCTGGCGGCGCATCGTTCGTGAGGAGGTTGCCCGCGAGGGGTCAGCCCTTCCCTGGGTCGATATGGCTGCTTTTTTGCGCCGCGTCGTTGCGATGTCTCTCACGGACCGAGTCTTAGCTAGCTAGCGAGCTGGAGGGCTGGGTTTTCTTTGACAGAGGTTTGGTTGATGCTGCTGCTGGCCTTCAGCATCTGACAGGCGAGGCGGTTGTGGCGTCGCTGGGTCAGACTCATCGCTTCTATCGACGCGTATTTCTGGCTCCGCCTTGGCCGGAAATTTACCTGACGGACCCAGAGCGGCGTCAGGGATTTGACTTCGCGGTTGCCGAATATTCGCGACTTCTTGAAATCTATCCGGCGCTCGGTTATGAAGTAGTGATTCTTCCCAAGACCGAAGTGGCGAAACGAGCTGACTTTGTCCTAAAGACGCTGATGGAATAGATGCGGGTGTTGGAGGAGCACTATGCATTCAAACTTACCAGGACCTTAGCGACGTGGTCTAGCGATAAGTTCCGACTGGCCGACAAGGACTAAGCCGCTGGCGACAACTCGTCCGGAACTGTCGGATGAGTTGGAATAACACATGTTTCTTGCGGCACGATTGGTCCACTTTGCACCTCGGGACGTTGTTAACATTTGTGGTGCTGGGAGCGTCTTCATCCCAGTGCCTCGCGAGATGCGCGTGGACCGAATCATGGCGCTGCGGTACGAGTAGGAGTCGCGGTGTTTGCGCAGATGGAGCTTCAGGAATTGCCGATGATCGAATCGTTTCTGCAGGATCTTAAATTCGCTCTGCGAGGATTGCGGAAGCATCCTGGATTTTCGCTGGTGTGCATTTTGACGCTGGCGCTGGGCATTGGCGCAGACACAGCGATTTTCACCGTGATCAATGCGGTGTTGATTCGGCCAGTTCCCGGCGTCGTGAGTCCGGCAGAGCTCGTAATTTTTGAGCGCCTGCAGAAAAATAATCCCGACTACTCCTTTGGCTATCCCGACTACCTTGATTACCGAGATTACAATCAATCTTTTACGGGACTGGCCGCACGCTGCCGTGCACCGCTCGGGCTGAGTCACGGCACAACTGAGCGAATCACCGGCGAATTGGTTTCTGGCAACTACTTCTCAGTACTCGGCGTGAATCCCGCCAGTGGCCGCTTGATCGTTCCAGAGGATGTGCGAGCGGACGATGAGTCCCCTGTCGCGGTGTTGAGTTACGGAGTATGGCAGAGGGTTTTCGGGGCGGACCCACAAATCGCCGGGAAAAGTATTCTGCTCAACGGCTACAGTTTCACCGTAGTGGGAGTGGCCGCCGCTCAATTTGAAGGAACGACGGTGGGTTCGCCTACTGACGTCTGGCTGCCACTGACCATGCAACCGGAAGCTATGCCGCGAATGTCGCATGGGGTGCTTCACAACCGGAACTCTGGATGGATTGAGATCTTTGGCCGGTTGAAGCCGCACGTCAGCCTGGTCTCGGCTCGCAGTGAAATGCGGGCTATCGCGGGGCGGCTTGCGACTGCATACCCGGAATCCAATGAGCATCGCAGCGTGGATTTGATCCCTAGTTTTGGGATGGACCCTGACGACCGCGCCACTCTTCAAAAATTCTTTGGGCTGCTGATCGCTTCCGTAGGACTCCTCTTGTTGATCGCGTGCAGCAACGTAGCGAATCTGTTGCTCTCCCGGGCCGACTCGCGGCGAAGAGAGATTGCCGTGCGGCTGGCGCTTGGAGCGAGCCGTGGACAACTAGTTCGGCAGCTTTTGATGGAAGGCTTGTTGCTTTCTTTTCTGGCGGGAGGACTCGGCCTGCTGCTGGCACCCTGGACCGGAAAGCTAATTCTTGCTTTCCACCAGCCGCTCTACGCGCTGCGCAACGTGGACACAAGTCCGGACACCCGCGTGCTGGGGTTCACGCTGATGGTGGCCTTGCTGACGGGAGTGTTGTTCTCTCTCTCTCCCGCCTTGCAGGGATCGAAGCCCGACCTAGCCGTCGCGCTAAAGGACAACGCGCCGGGATTTGGAAGGCGATTCAGTCTGAGAAATGTGCTGGTCTCGTCGCAAGTGGCCCTTTCTTTAGTTCTGCTCGTGGTGGCCGGGGTGACTGTTCGCAGAATACGGAAGATTGTGAATCAGGATCCTGGGTTCACTACCAGCAATTTAATGATGATGTCCATTTCCCCGAGCATCCAGGGATACTCGGAACTGCAAGCCCAGCGCATTTATGAGGAACTCCTGGCTCGGGTTGAACGGATTCCCGGAATTCAATCCGCAAGCCTCGCAGTCACCGTCCCGCCGGAAGACTGGAGCAGCCGGGTTTCCATCTTTTACGAAGGCCAAGTCCCGCCCTTGGACTACTATCGCGGCCACGAATTCGAGGCGGGCATAAGAGTCGATATGAACAATGTAGCTCCGAAATATTTCCGGACTATGGGGATTCCGATTCTGCAGGGCAGAGATTTTAGTGAACTTGACAGGTCCGGAGCGTCACTGACCGCGATCGTGAGCCAGCGGTTGGCGCAGCGCCTTTGGCCGGGTCAAGATGCTGTGGGCAAGCGGATCGAGTGGCCCTCCTGGGAGGGTGCGTCTCGGCCACCCCTCGAGATTATCGGCGTCTCCGCAGACGCTAAGTACCGCTCTCTCATGGCCGATCCCCCGCTTCTGCTCTACTTGCCGGAATTTCAGAACTACAACGGAACATCGACGCTCGTCATTCGCACTTTGGCAAATCCCGGGGGACTTCTTCCGGCCGTACGCAGCGCGGTCACGTCTTCAGATGCGAATTTGCCAGTCTTCGCCTTTAAAACAATGTCCGAACAGGTTGGCGATTCTCTTTGGCAACCGCGGATGGCCGCGGGGATATTGGGGAGCTTCAGCTTTCTTGCTTTGGTGCTCGCCGCCGTGGGACTCTATGCGGTGGTCGCGCAGTGGATGGGTCAGCGGACGAGGGAGATCGGAATTCGCATGGCGCTTGGGGCAAGGCCGCGCGACGTGATGCGTTTAGTTTTCGGATATGGAACTGGACTGGCATTCTGGGGAATTGTGGCGGGCATTTTCGTTGCTTCCGGCGCAGCGCGTATAGTGTCTGCGCAGCTCTTCGGCGCGGGCAGCACCGACGTCTTGACGATGGCGCTTATCGTTGTTCTGCTCTTGCTCGTGACGCTGGCAGCAAGTTATATCCCCGCGCGCCGGGCGATGCGGATGGATCCCATGGTCGCGTTGAGATACGAATAGTCGTTGGCACAAGGGATTGGCAACCCTTCCTTAGAACAACTTCAATTAAACTCTTTCTGACTTGCATACATTCCTGGCGGGTGACGGGCAAACCGGGTGCGCCGTGAAGGCGCTGGTCCACAGCGGGGGTATACCCGCCCGGGAACTGGTTCGCTCCACCCGGTAGCAATCAGAGCAGCGGTGGAGGCAACGAGACCGCTGAAGCCTCTGGTGCAAAGGGT
>CAZXKO010000003.1:0-21471 GCA_964641665.1 uncultured Acidobacteriaceae bacterium | reverse complement strand
TCCAGCGGTAGTAAGTCTGCTCTGTGATCCCGTGCTGTCGGCATAACTCGGCCGTGGTCAATCCTGCTTCGCCTTGCTTCAGCATCGCGATGATCTGCTCTTCGTTGTGTCGCGTGCCTTTCATTGCGGTTCTCCTCCTGGGTTGGAAGAACTCACATTCTACGTGGTCCAGTTTTTGGGGGCTGGGTCAGCACGACAGGAGAGCAGTCGCCACTTATAGCCAGCGGTGGGGTTAAGCCGGTGTTGCCCGGGCAACTGTTGCCCAGCCCTCCGTAACAGACTGAATCTGCATGAGGGGAAAATGGGTGTTTTGAAACGAATCGTCCTGAAACGTAGGACCTTTGGCGGGTTTAGGAAACCGTCGCTCTATCCATCTGAGCTACGGGGCCACGCCAACGTAACCGCATCATACCACTTTAGTTAACGGATTTCGGCATGGCGCCGACGGTCCGGTTTTGGTCCGATAGTGGTCCCGAAAGCGGGAGTTACCGTCTACTACTCGTCGCCCATGCCCTCGATCGAGAACCCTCAATCGCGACCGACCTGAGTGGGAGGGCAGGAAGCGCTTTCGTCGGAGAGGAGCTTCTCAGAAGCGTCAGTTCAATGGCTCAAGGCGCATAAGTTTCTGCTCCCGGTCCGTCGTCTTGCGCTTCAACTCTTCGAAGGTCGCCAGTTCTTTCCGAGCCAGCTCGGTCTGACCCTGGTCTTTGTAAAGGCTGAACAACAGGTAATGGGCATCCTGACGGTCAGGGTCGGAGGCGATCACCGCCTGAAGCAATTTCACGCCCTCCACAGTCTTGCCCTGGCGCTGGTACGTCTTGGCCATATCGAGTTGGGCGTCGGCGAGTCCGGGCTGGATCGCCAGCGCACGCGCGAGGTATTCCTGCGCCTTCTCTATGTTGTCTTGCTGCAGATAAACGTCACCAATAAAGAAATCCGTCATCGCATCATTGGGTGACAGCCTGAGTTCGTCGTTGAACTCAGCCAGCGCCTCGTCCAGCCGCCCGGCTTCGCGGTAAAGGGTGCCGAGCGCGTAGTGCAGGCCGGCGGCGTCCGGCTTCTCCGAAATCGCTTTCTTATATTCGTTGATCGCTGCCGGGCCCTGCCCCTGTTGCCGAAGCATTTCGGCCCGCAATTGGAACATGCGGTAGGAGTCGGGCGCAGCCTTGGTCAGCTTCACAAACGAGTCCGACGCTACATACATCGCCGCCTTTCCCTTGAAGTACAGGGCATCCGGACTGTTCGGTTCCAGCTCGACCCAGTGGCTGAGCACCGCCAGAGCCTTTTCGTCCTTTTCCTGCCGTAAGTACGCCAGACCCAGGTGGGCGGCGACGATGGGGTCGTCCTTATTCGTCTGGTACGCCTTCTCGAGCAGCGGAGTGGCGCGGACAATCTCCCCGCTATCGAAGTAGCTCAACGCCAGCAGAACCTTGGTGTGGTCCAGGTGCGGATCAAGTTCCAGCGCTTTCTGAAACTCGGTAATCGCCTGCGGATATTTGTTTGACATGTAGAGGGCTAGGCCAAGATTGGAATGGGCCTGTGCGGAGCGGGGATCGAGCTGGATCGCTTGCTCATAGAGCTGTATGGCACGCTCGAACTGCTGGTCCCGCATGGCAGCCTGTCCTTGAGAGGAGAGCGTGGCAGCGTTCGGGGATTGAGCCCCAACCGGGTTCGCCAGACCTGCGACACCCAGCAGGATCAGGCCAGCTACGAATGACCGAAACTGGCGGGGCCCATGTCCCCACGAAGCCGGCCGCGACGGACAGGGTTCGCGTTTGTAAGTCATTGAAATCCTCGAACTAATCCATTCAGGTGCGCTCACGAACGCGCCGTGACGCTGATTCGGTGAGGAGTATTGAGCTCATAGGCATCTTGCCGGTCCGGGTCGCGAGCGTCGGGCTGCGTGTGACCCTCGCCGTCGGTGGCGCGAACCTCCAGTGTGTATTTCCCTGAGGCCGGAACCTGCCAGTCGTAGCTCCAAGGGGTCCATGTCATCGGCGCCGATGAGGCGGCCATCGTGACTGTTTGCCAGGTTTCACCAGGCCCGGTGCGGAATTCAACTTTGGAGATCTTTCCCTCTCCCGCCCAGGCCACGCCTTCCACACGGTACGTTCCTGTGTGGATCTCTTCACCTTCAGAGGGGCGAAGGAATTTCGAGTTTACCAACATGCGGGTGACAGCCCTCCGTTCGCCGTTCGCCCGAAGCGCCACGTAGTGCTTTTGCTGGAAGTATCCCTGGAAGGTTTGATCGCTGATCTGGACGCGGCTCAGCCACTTCACCGAGTCCATTCCGTACCAGCCCCCGACTAGCGCACGGAGCGGGAAGCCGTGATCGGCAGACAACGGCGAGCCATTCATCTCGTAGGCAAGCAGCGTAGAGGCATCGGCAGCTTTCTCGAGAGGAATGCCGCGCGCGAAATGCGTGTTCCCGGGCAGGTCCTCTCCCTCTCCGGAGTCGGCACCGTGCAGAACCACAGTGCTGGCGCCTGGCTTCGGACCAGCCTGCTTGAGCAGATCCGCCAGCGGAACTCCTGACCACACCGCATTACCCACTCCGACTCCACCCGAGATATTTCCGGCGCACTCCATCGTGGTGGGCCGGCGCACCGAATTCATCAGGAGGACATCGGAATACGATAACTTGAGGGGGGTAGAGACCAGGCCGTCGACCACCAGGCTCCAGGAGTCAACACTGATCTGGGGCGTTTGAAAGTGATTGCGTACGAAGAAATCTCCGTTGGCAGTGACCCGCTCCCTCGGGGCCTCCTTCGAGAGCGGGGCCTGGAAGGCGGGGCCGTTGGGGCGTTGACCGGCGAGCAGAGCGCTTTGCATCCCAACCCAACTGCGAACCAAACCGGGCGAGAAAACCAGTGCCCGGAGAAATTCGCGGCGTTCCATGGCGGCGGACATGCGAAACTTGCGGCGCTCGACCAAGCCTGTCCCTTCCATCGGATACGGCGGCGTCTCTCTCTCCGGGATGAGATTATAGCGCGGCCGTGCTCGGGCTTGACAAATTGCGAGGCCCGCCGATATTGTCTCTAAGCGCTTATTTAGTTGTGCCTGCTTTCTGCTTTTCAACCCTGACCTAGTCGCCAGAAAAGGACCTGCAGCGATGTCCGGTGATCGCGTTTTGGCCGCCACGCTCGTCGAGCCCGGCAAGTACGAAGTACGGGAGTATCCCTTTCCAGAGCCCGAACCCGGTTGTGTCGTCGTGAAGATGGAGTTGTCGGGCATCTGCGGCACCGACAAGCATACCTATCAGGGCTACACCACGCAGTATGCCGGCACCGGAGAGGGCAAGGAGATTCGTTTCCCTATCATCCAGGGGCATGAAAACGTGGGGACGGTTGCGGCCATCGGTGGCAGCGGAGACTACCTGGACTTTGAGGGCATACCTCTCAAGGTCGGGGATCGCGTCGTGGTCGGAGCTAATGTCTCCTGCGGCCATTGCTACTACTGCCGCCACGACTTCCCTTACTACTTCTGTCAGAACATGATCGACTACGGCAACAACATGTGCGCCGCCGACCCGCCCTACCTTTTTGGCGGCTGGTCGCAATACATTTACATCGTCCCAGGAAGCTTCCTGGTGCGTGTTCCCGACAATTTGCCATCCGAAGTCGCGGTCCTCACCGAGATCATGGCTGTGACCGTGGGCCTGGACCGCGCCAAGCAGATGTCGGTCTTCCCGAGCGAGTCCTTCCTCTTCGACGATACCGTGGTCGTGCTTGGGGTAGGAGCCCTCGGCATGTGCTTCCTGATGAAGGCTCGCATGCTTGGCGCCGGGAATATCATTGCCGTCGACCTTTCCGACTTCCGCTTACAGTTTGCGAAGCGGTTGGGGGCGGATCATGTCCTCAACGTCGGCAAGACGACCCTCCATCAGCGCTTGGAGTTCGTGCGCGGCCTGACCCAGGGCCGGGGCGCCGACATGGTCATCGAGACGGCCGGCGTGCCACAGGCGGTGCCGGACGCACTCGATATTCTGCGACTCGGCGGGTTGCTGGTCGAGGCCGGCAACTTTTCCGACCTCGGAGAAGTCCCAATCAGTCCGCACCGGCAGCTGTGCGCGAAGAGCGTGCGTGTCCTCGGCGTCGGCGGCGAAGAACCCGCCAGCTACGGCCCGAGCATGCGGCAGATGGCGCGCTACATGCGCACGTATCCGCTAAGCGAATTCGTGTCCCATCGCTACCCTCTTCGTGACGTGGAGGCGGCGGTGCACAAGTCGATCGCGCCCGATTCGATGAAGGTCGCAATCGCACCGTGGTCCTGAAATAAGATTCGCGATTCAACGAAACACCGTTCCAAACCACCTGTTGCGGAGGAGAACATCCGATGGGAAAACTGGCAATCACCGGCGGCGAACCGAGCCGAAAAAAGCGCTTTGATCCCTGGCCCGTTTACACCGAAAAAGAGAGAGCGGCCCTCGAGGATGTTTTAACCAATCGAAACTGGGGCGGACAGCCATTCCCCGGCAAGCACACCGAGACCTTCAGCAAGAAGTTTGCTCAGTACCACACCGCCAAGTACGGCCAAACCGTGAATACCGGTACCGTCGCCATTCAAGCGGCACTCAAGGCGATCGATGTCCGCCCCGGGGATGAGGTGCTGGTGCCCGCCTATACCTGGGAAGGCACCGTCGGGCCGGTTCTACTTGTGAACGCGGTCCCCGTATTCGTCGACGTCGATCCTGACTCATATTGCATGGACGCGACGCAGATCGAGAGCCTGCTCACACCTAAGACTCGCGCGATCCTACCCGTCCATTTGGGTATGAGGTTCGCCGATTTGGACGCGATCATGGCCATCGCCAAGAAACACAACCTGAAGGTTATCGAGGATTGCGCGCATGTCCACGGCGGCATGTGGCGGGATAGAGGTGCGGGCTCGACGGGAGACCTTGGCGCGTTCAGTTTTCAGTCGAGCAAACTGATGACCTCGGGCGAAGGTGGAGCGGTTATCACCAACAACCTGGAATACTTCGAGCGTGTGCAGTCCTATATCAACGCGGGCCGCAGAAGCGTCACCGATCAATTCAAAAAGAGGCTAATCGGGTTCAACTACCGCTTGGGCGAATTCCAGGCGGCAGTACTCGGCCCGCAGTTAGAACGGCTTCCTGAGCAGGGAAAAATTCGGCAGGCCAACATGGACTACTTCGAGTCCCGCATTCGAGGCACGCGCGGCATTGGATTGCTGAAGCCGGAGCCCCGCATCACCCGCCCTGCCCCTTACGGATATGTGCTGAAGTATTTCGCCGAGCAGATGAAGGAGATCCCGCGCGCGGCCTTTGTCGGAGCGCTCCAGTTGGAAGGCATACCCTGCGACGGGCTGTTCTACGAACCGGTGTACCGAAGCTCTCTGTTCCCGCTCGATCCAAATGATTTCCCGGCATTGAGCTGGGGGCGCCCAAAACCCCTTGATCTGCGGAATATGTACAAGTGTCCCGCTTCGGAGCGTGCCGCCTATCATGAGGCGGTCTGGTTCTCGCATCACCTGTTCCTCGGAACCAAAGAAGATGTCGACAGCATCGTCAATGCCATCTTCAAGGTCATGGAGAACATCGAGGAGTTGCGCGGACTCGAACACATTGCCATCAAAAACCAGGGCCTCAGCCGCGCGGACCGGGAAAGCTGAAAACGAACCGTACGCAACGCGGAGGAGGCTCATCGATGCCACCGGGGAAAAGGGTGGGGTACGCAGTTGTCGGCCTGGGCAGCATTTCGCAAGTGGCTGTGCTGCCGGCCTTCGCACATAGCGAAGGCTCCGACCTGGTTGCGGTCGTCAGCGGCGACAAGGCAAAGGCGGAAAAACTGGCGCAGCAGTTCGCTGCCCGCCACGTGTATTCCTATCGCGAGTACGCCGAATGCCTGAAGAATCCCGACGTTGATGCTGTCTACATCGCGACCCCGCCGGGGGAGCATGAGAAGTACGCGGTGGCGGCAGCCCAAGCTGGCAGGCATGTGCTGTGCGAGAAACCCCTCGCCGCCACCGTCCAGCAAGGTCGCAAGATGGTCGACGCGTGCCGTCGCAGCAAGGTCCAGTTCATGACCGCCTATCGCAAGTATTTTGAGCCGAGCACTGTGACGCTCAAGAGGATGATCACCAAGGGAGACCTGGGCCGGATTGACGTGATCCACACACTCTTCGGCGAGTTCCGTCCCTTCGGCGACAGCTCGCCGGCATGGCTGTTCTCGCGCAAGTTATGCGGTGGCGGGCCCTTGATGGACCTCGGAGTCTACTGCGTGAACACCTGCCGCTGGCTCGTAGACGAGGATCCGATTGCCGCGGAGGCCACCAGCTGGGCTCGCGATCGCAGACGATATAAAGAGGTAGAACAAGGAATCACCTTCCGACTGGATTTCCCCAGCGGCCTAATCTTGCAAGGAACCGCTGCCTACAGTTCGGTTTTCTCTTCCTTTGTTCACGTTCATGGCGAGAAGGGCTGGGCGGCGCTGTCTCCCGCTTTCGCTTTTGAAGAGGAGCGCAGGCTTAGCGGAAAGATCGGTGGACAGTGGTTTGAAAACACCTTTGCGCCGATCGACGAATTCGCCTTGGAACTGGACGCGTTTACAAAATGCATCCGCGAACGCCGCAAACCCGAACCGGACGGTGCCCAAGGCTTGCGAGACCTGATTATCATTGACGCAATCTACGAGGCCGCCAAGAAACGTGGCCGGGTGAAGATCAAGTACCAATAGAGAACGAGGGCCAATTATGGCGAAGTTGGGCGTGGGAGTCGTAGGTGTTGGCACGATGGGCAAGCAGCACGCCCAGAATCTCCGTCGCGTAATTCCCGAAGCACACTTGGTAGCCGTTGCCGACGCCGACCTGAAACGCGCCGAACAAGCCGCCGGTGAACTCGAAATCGACCACTTCTACGGAAGCGTCGAAGCCCTCGTCGAGCGTCCCGATATTCAGGCGGTGGTGATCGTGACCCCTGCGAAATTCCACGGTGCAGCGATGAGAGTGTGCGCGCACGCGCGTAAAGATATCTTCTGCGAAAAACCCTTCACCCTAACCGTGCAAGAAGCCGACGAGATGCTGGATCTGACCACCAAGGCAGGCGTGCGCGTCCAAGTGGGGCATGTACGTCGCTACGATCCGCCCAACGTGAAAGCCAAGCAACGCATCGATGCCGGCGAGATTGGCGATCCTGTGATCTTCAAGTCGCTCGCACGTGACCCGGCGCCTCCGCCAGTCAGTTACATGGCCAGCGGCGTCAACGGCATGTTTTTTCAGGACTCCACCGTGCACGAGTTCGACCTGGGTCGCTGGCTGATGAGCGACGAGATCGCCGAGATCCACGCTTACGGCGGCGTGCTCGTATTTCCGGAGATTGCGCAGTTCAACGACATTGATACCACTCTGCTGAACCTGAAATTCTCGCGCGGCACGCTCGGTGGGATCGAGAACTACATGCAATCCGGCTACGGATACGACATCCGCACCGAGATCGTGGGTTCCAAAGGTACCATCATGACCGGGTATCTGCAGCACACCGCGGAAATGGTTCTGACTGTCAACGGCGCCAAGACCGACGTCGTCGATCACTTCCTGGCACGCTTCCGGGATGGATACCTGCTCGAAATGCGTGACTTCGTGCAGACGATCCTTGCGGACAAGAGTCCCAAGGTGGATGCCTTCGACGGAAGGCAGGCAATTGCAGCAGCCGCGGCGGCGGAGCGTTCCTATCGCGAAGCGCGTCCCGTAGCGGTGGAGAATCGTAGACGCGCTTCCTGACGAAACCCACCTCACCACTAGTTATTAGGCTTGGCAGCCCTAGGAATGATGAACTGCTTGATCATGCTGCGGCTGCGTTTGAGTTCCTCCTGGTGAACACGAGCCAGCTCTTGATATCGAGTCAGTTCCGTCGTAGCCAACTCCAGTTTGTTCATCTCGCGGTAAAGCTGGCCCAACCGGTAGTGGGCCACTTCCGACTTCGGATCCTCCCGGATGACGTCAAGATATTCGTCGACCGCCTTCTGGTTCAGCTTCTTCGCTGCGTAAAGCGCGCCCAACTCCAGATGCGCTGCCGGGAAGTCCGGCCGCAGACGAACCGCTTTCTCGAGCAATGTCTGCGATCGGTCCAATGCCGCGTTCTGCCCTTTGGCAAACTCTGAGCGAAACAGCGCCGCGCCATAGCAGAAAGCCAGATCGCCACTTTCCCCATGCGCAGTGGCCAGGCGGTCCAGACGCGGCAGTAGAGCCTCCCAATCATTGGGAGCCAAGGAGTCGAGCACGGAATTCCATGCGCGAAAAACGGCGGGTGAGTCGGGATCGATCTCAAGCGCGGTGGTAAACGCGTCGGCGGCCTCCCGATATTCACGAACTGCATAGTGGCTGAAACCCAGTCCCACGTATTGCCGTGACGATTGGGGGAACTTCCGTGTCCCGACCAGGTACACTTCAGCCGCTGGACCAAACGTGAAGTGAGTAAGATATTCGACACCGAGGTCGAAGTAGTTCTGCTCGCTGCTGGGGTCGAGTTCCACTGCGCGCTGGTAGCTCTGCACCGCCTCTACGTATTGCCCAGATTCCTCTTCCATGCCGCCGAGCGCGCTGTATAACGCCGCCGAGGGCCTTGACGCCACCGCGCGTCGCAACCGATCGATTGCTTCCGAAGACTTTCCCGTGGCTTTTTCGGCCAGGGCCAGGTTCAACGTCGCATCTTCGTTCGAGGGGTCAAGGCGTAAAGCCGCTTCGAATCGCTGTATAGCGGGTTGAAGCGCATTCCGGGATGCAAACAGAAGACCGAGTGCCAGATTCTGACTGGCGGAAAGGTTCTCCGGCGGTGCGGGCAAAGCCTCCTTGCCGGGAGACGCGTCTGAGGACAGAGTTGCGCGAACCAGGGCCAGGTAAATGTCGTACGAGCCGGGGTTCAGCGCGTAAGCCTGTCGGTAGAATTCCGAGGCCGCGACAAAGTCATTCATACCCTCCGCCACCACTCCCGCGAGCGAGTAGTACTTGACCGCCGATTCCGATTCCTGAGGAGCGGCGACCTGATTCAAGACCCGTTTCGCGGCAGAGAGTTGCTTTGCCCCCAGGAGCGCATGCGCCCATTCATATCCGGCTTGAAAGTCTCCGGGACGAACGTCCCATGCCTTTTGAAGATAACTTGCGGCCTCGTCATATTTCCGCAAGGCTGCCAGCGACGTACCCAACCCCAGCAGCGCGTTGAAGTTTTGCGGCTCCTTTTCATGGGCCTCTCGGAAGGCCGTGGCGGCCTCCTGGTTGCGCCCAACCTTCGACAGCAACACGCCGAGGTTGTTGTAGCCCATGGCCACCTTGGGCGCGAGTTTGATCACGGTTCGAAAGCTGTCTTCCGCTTCCTGGTCGCGCCCGAGTTCACCCGCCGCCAGGCCCTTGAGGTTGTAAAGAGAAGGATCGCGGGCACCATCCTTGATCGCGCTGTCGATCACTGCCAGGGCATCTGCCGTCTTCCCGGACTGAAGAAGTTCGAGCGCCTGGTGGAAGGCTGCTTGAGCATCGCCCGCTTGCGGCACGGCAAGGCCGCTGGCTGGGAACACACAGGTAGCAACGACAATGAGAGCAACAAGACACGCACTGTGTTCTCTGGGAAGAAGGAACAAGTTCAAAATGATTCCTGTGCGATGACCCCTTTGCCTTCTTGCACCACGATGAGCCGGTTTGCGGACACGTGCTCCAGCGTTTCTTCCGTGCCTCCCAGCCAGCGAATTCGCAGGCGCGCATCCCTCGCGGCCCCCAGGCCGAAATGCAACCGGAGGTCGTTCTGCGAGCAGAAGCTTCCCCCACTGCGCACTTCCTGCATCTGCCGCCGGTTTTCCGCCTCGACCATCACCCGCGACCCAATCGCCGCGCGGTTGGTTTTAGTCCCGATCAACTTCACCAGGAGCCAGGAATTCGACGGCGGCGATTGGTTGCGTAGCAACGACGGATAGTCGTTCAGATTGTTGATCGCGAGGTCCACGCGCCCTGTATTGAAGACATCGCCGCAAGCTAACCCTCGACTGCAGCGGGAATCGGCGAACGCCGGCCCCGAGCGGTCGGAGATGTTTGCAAAACGGCTGCCATCGACGTTCCGGAGCAGAATCAGTTTGCTGTCCGTCTTTGGCAGTTGATGCTGCTGGCCGCTCCCCGGCGGGTAGATGAACCCGCTCACAATAAGAACGTCGGGACGACCGTCGTCGTCGACATCGAGAAACGCCGTTCCCCATTTCACAGAGCTGGTTTCGCCGCCCAGCCCGGCGGGAATCGTGACATCGGTGAAGAAACCCTTCCCCTCGTTGTGAAAAAGACTCGGGATCTCGTCCGAGAAGTTCGTTTTCACCAGATCGAGCAACCCGTCCCCGTCGTAATCGACCGAATCTGCGCCCATCCCACCTTGCGCGTGCCCATTGGCATCATAGGCAACCCCGGCCAGTACACCGGTCTCGCGAAACGTCCCGTCATGATTGTTCATGAAAAGCAAGCTTGGGGTTGAGTCGTCCGCAACGTAGATGTCGGGCCAGCCGTCGTTGTCGTAATCTCCGACGCATGGGGTAAAACCATAGGTCGGTACCGCCTTGTCGATTCCGGCGGCCTTGGTCACATCGGTGAAGGTTCCATTGCCGTTATTGCGATAAAGGACGTTCGACGTGCCCTTCAGTCCAGCGACTCCATAGAGAATAGGAGACTGTTGTCCGACCAGCGCGGGATTGCTCTCGTAAAGCGTGAGCCCGTGCTCGTACGCGACGTAGTTGCTCACGAAAAGATCGAGATGCCCGTCGCGGTTATAGTCCACGAAGGCTGCCCCGGTGTTCCAGTGGTCGTCGGGCTGCAGCAGCCCGCACTCCCGCGTTACGTCGCTGAAGGTCCCATTGCCGTTGTTGTGATAAAGCACATTCTTGCCATAGTAGGTGACGAACAGGTCCAGGTTGCCGTCGTTGTCATAATCGCCGACGCAAACACCCTGTCCCCAGCCGTGGCGCACCAGACCGGCCTTCTCCGTGACATCCGTAAATGTTCCATTGCGATTGTTCTCGTAGAGATGGTTGGTGGGCTCCTGGCCTTTCGGAAAATCCTTCAGCCCCCACCCGTTCACCACGAAAAGATCGAGCCACCCGTCGTTATCGTAATCGAAGAGCGCGATTCCCCCGCCCGTCGTGGAAAGCAGGAAATCTTTGTTCTGATGGCCAACGACGACGGTCTTGGCCAGAAGACCGGCTTCCTTGGCGACGTCAGCATAGCGCGGGAAGTATTCGGACTTGGGGGGAGAGAGAAGAGCTGCGGCAGGAACAGGACGCAGGACGTAACCCAAGGCAGCTGTGGCGGCATTTTGGAGCCACCGTCTTCGATTCATCACCGCCATTCTAAATGGGAGAGCAGGCGGCAGGAAGTCGCGCGGCTACTGCATTCGAGGTCGTCCGTTGCGGCGTGAAACCTCAGATTCCCAGAGTACGCAAATACTCCCGTCCCGAGGTGGCGTTGGCCAGGGGAGCATCGGCTCCCACGCCGCCGGGGAGGACATCTGCCTCCACCACCACCCACCCGTCGAAGCCGCCGCTCTTCAGCAGCGATACGATCCGCGGGAAGTCAATGCTGCCTTTCCCGACCGGCGCAAAAATGCCATGCCGCACCGCCTGGTGGAAGTTCATGCGAGCCTTGCGCGCCTCGGCCACCTTCTGCTCATAGACGTCCTTCAGGTGCACACACCACACCCGCGACCCTTGCTTTTCGAGGAAGGCGATCGCATCGCCGCCACCATAAAAGTAGTGTCCCGTGTCAAGACATAGGCCCAGCTGATCGGCAGGAAACAGCGAAAAGAGACGGTCGACTTCCTCAGGCGTTTCCACGTGGCCGCCGGCGTGATGGTGAAACGCTACTCGCAAGCCGACGGCCTTGCACCGGTTGATGATCTCGCCGATCGCGGTTGCGGCCGCCTTCCACTCCGGTTCCGTCCAGGAGAGCGCATTGGCTTCCGGGCGCCGCCCCGAAACGGCATTCCGCGCAGGAGTGATCTTGTCGGACAGGATAAGAAGCTTCGCGCCGGCGGCGCTGATCAGCTTTGCCGAACGCTCCACGAACGCCAAGCCTTCTTGGTGGGCCGCAGCGCGTCCTAATTCGATGTCGACGAACGCCGAGCAAAGCGTAAGTGATCGTTTCTCGAGTTCCTTGCGAAGAGCCGCGGGGTCGGAGGGAAAAAACTCGTAGGGGCCAAGCTCGGTGCCCCGATACCCTGCCGCGGCAATTTCATCCAGAACCCGCGTGTAAGGATAGTCCGCCGGGTACTCGATGTGCTCCATGATGCCCCAGCTGATTGGTGCATTCGCTACCCGTATCGCCATCCTCGACCCTCGCTGATCAATATGACAGGCAATTGCCTGGAAGAGACTTAGGTTTTAGAAACCCGGCAACCGCCTCAGAGCCGAGACCATTCCGAGTCTGCCCAAGCAATCCTCGGGCAGACTCGCAAAGATTTGACGAACAGGTTCCCGGCCGCCGTTGCGGCGGCCGGAAGCCTAGAACTGAAGCTTGAGACCAAACTGGATCTCGCGCTGGGCGTCAGGCAGCGTTTGGGTAATAGCGGCCCCTCCGGTGACGTTAGAGAATCCCGCCCCACTACTGCCGCCGCCTGATCCTACGTTGGGAAGGTTAAAGTTGGGGTGGTTGAGGATGTTAAAGAACTCGGCTCGGAAAACCAGCCCGAATCTCTCGCTGAACCGGAATGTCTTGTAGGCGGAAAAGTCGAAGTTGACCATGTCCGGACCGCGTAATGCCGCGCGTCTGGCATTACCAAACAAATGAGCGAAACTCTGTCCAGGAGCCAGAGCGGGCTCCGCAAATGCAGCCTGGTTGAACCAGCAATCGTGAGTCTGGTGCCCCGGATTGCTGCAACCAAGTGCAGCCTGGGTTGCGATATCAAACGAAAAATCCTTCGGATCGTGAATCATGTCTGGGCGCGGGGGGAACGCACCGGTGTTGGTGACGTCGCCGCCCATGAGGACATCGAAGGCTTCCCCACTGCGTGCTCTGGTCACTCCCGCGACCTCCCAATTTCCAAGGACGGCTTGCGCTACGCTGTTCGCGGAACTTCCAAAATGTTTCCCTTTGCCGTAGGGCAATTCGTAGACGTAACTAACGGTCAATTGGTGCCGGAAGTCCGGGGTCGTAGGTCCCCTCTCTCCCGCGATATTATGGGCGTTCTGGACGTCACACTGGTTTACGTTGCCGTCCGCCGTTCCGAGAGATTTGGCGAAGGTGTAGGCAGCCAGGACATTGAAGCCTTCCGCGAAACGATGCTCGACGGAAGTTTGGAACCCGTTGTAGAACATGCTCAGCCGCGCGACGTCCAGCGGGAGCACAACATTCAGGCCTGGCCGAGTGGCGAAAAAGGGCCGCCCCTGGTTGTATCCGAACGGCCCCGACCCCGAGAAATTCGTATCCAAGGGGACCAAGGGCTGATTCAAGTTCGACGATTCGTGGTCGAACAAGTTGTTGCTCTTGGTACCAACATACCCAACCCGGAATAACCAGTTCTGACTGAGTTGCTGTTCCACTGTCAAATTCCACTCATAAATCCGCGGAATTCTGCGAACAGGATCGAACGATGAAGACCCGATTACCCCCGTGGTTCGCACCGTCCCCGTAGGATTCTTAGGATCGGGTTGGACAAATGTCGTCGGGAACGCTGCCAGCAACTGACTGGTAGAGGGATTTGAACCTGGATAGTTGAACGACTGAACCGCCAACGCGGGTGGATTCAGACCCAGGTCGTCGAAAATGTTGCCTTCGGCGGCATAAAAAATCCCGAAGGCACTGCGAACGACTGTGCTCGGGCGGACGTTCCAGGCGAATCCCACACGCGGTGCCCAATCGTTCTTGTCGAATTTCACCCCACCGTGGGACGAAGTATTGACTGTGAGGGTTTGCAGGTCAAAGTTGCCCACCGTGGGCCCGTTGGCGGGTGAGTTGATCTCATACCGCAAGCCCACATTCAGCGTCAGGTTCGGGGTTACGCGGATATTGTCTTGCACAAACTCCGACAAGTCCCAGTAGCGTGTTGGATCGACAATTCCGTCGAGATGATCCTGCAGGGTATTCTGCGGAATGCCCAGCAATGCATCGGCCAAGCCAAAGCCCGAACCGGGGGCTGAGTAATTTCCACTGAACTGCAGCTGGCCGGACGGGGCTGTCTGCTGGAAGAAATTCCGCTGCTGCCGCCGGAAGTCCACCCCGAACTTCAGGGAATGCTTTCCGCGCGTCCAACTCAGGGTATCGGCCAGCTGGTACACGTTCTCGGCAATGGTTTCCGGTACCCACAGCGAATCACCGAGCTGCTGGTAGCCGCTGATGTTGATTTTGGTCAGGCCGGAGGAATTGCCTCCGTGGTTGGCGTTCGGAATACCCACGTTATTCCCGGCATTTGTGCCGAAATCCAGCGGCAGGGTGGCGTCCTTGAAGCGGTTGAATCCTACCCGCGCGTCGTTGAGTAAACCAGGATTGAAGATGCGAGTCCAGTCCAAGGCCACACTCTGCACTCTGTTATCCAGAGTGGCGGACGTGCCGGAACCGGCTCCTCCGTCCACGTTGGGGAAGTTGGAAGGATTCGTTCCCTTGGGAGTAGCGATGGCGTAGTGAGCAAGGAAGCGGTCCTTGGAAGATATGTTGTAGTCGAAGCGCGTCTCGAAGGCGGTCTCATCGAATTTATATTTTCCGTTGAAAATGAAATTATTCGTGAGCTGCCCTGTGGTGCCAAAATTCGGATTAGGAAACAGGTTAACGATATTCTGCCCCACACTGTTGATGCATCCGGCCTGGGCGCAGGTCGGAATTATGTTGCCGGTATAGACTGGCCCACCAGGGAATGGGTCGGTAATCGTTGTGCTCAACTCGCTGAAGTTGCCCGAATGCATGAGTACAGTTGGGACCGTGCTAATGAACGGAAGCTCCTCCCGAATGTCGGTGCGCTGGATGGAGCCGAAGAGAAACATCTTGTCTTTCTTGATCGGACCGCCTAACTGGCCACCGAACTGGTTCCGCTGGAAGCCCAGCCCACTGGTTGCGAAATAATTCCGCGCGTCCAATTTGTTGTTACGGATGAATTCCCACCCAGCCCCGTGAATCTGGTTGGTTCCAGAACGAAGCACGAGGCTGACCATCGCTCCGCCGCGACCGTATTCAGCGCTCATGGAATTTTCTTCCACGCGAAATTCCTGGATGGAATCGGGCGGCGGCTGAATCACAACTGTGCCGTTGCCGAATTCGTTGTTATCCATTCCGTCGAGTAGAAAATTGTTATCGAAGATTCGCAGGCCGTTCACAGAAAGCGAGGTCCCCGGCCGGTTATTGTCGGTGGAACCAGCGCCGGCGCTGGTTCCGGTCGCACCTTCGTTCGCTCCCGGTCCAAGGAAGGCGAGTTTGAAGAAATTCCTGCCGTTCAGTGGCAGGTCGACGATTCGCTTCTCGGTTTCGATGGTACCCAGGGAGGAGGTCTCCGTCTGAAGCAGAGGAGGGGCATCGGTCACTTCCACGGTTTCCGAAACGCTTCCTATCTTCAGAGCGATATCAAAGCGGATCACCTGCGCAATGCCGAGAACCACGTTGCTCTGAACAACGCGCTGAAATCCCTCCTTCTGGAAGGTGAGTGAGTACTTGCCGATCTTCAGGTCGGTGAACCCGTAGTCGCCGGAAGAGTCGGTGGTGCCCGTGGCCACGGTGGAAGTCTCTACCTGGGTGGCAGTCACCGTGACACCCGGCACCCGCGCCCCGCCAGGATCCGTCACGGTGCCCACAATGCCGCCCGTGGTCAACTGCGCCAGGACGATCGGTTGGCTCACCCATAACAGCGCAAGCGCACAGACCAGAACACTCGCCTTACAGCAGGTGCGTTTTGTCATGACGTGGCTCCCCTCTAGACACGTTAGCGAAGCCGCTGCCGCCCCCACACGTGAAGCAGCGGTGGATGATGATAAGCGCTTATGGTTTCGACAGAAGCTCCCCCACCAGCTTTGAATAAGCGGTTATCTAAATAGATCAGGTCGTGCGCCTCTGTCAAGCTTTTTTCGTTGCCAGCACCTGCATGGAACGCATGCGAAAGCTCCATGCCGGTTAGCAGGACCACCCCCCCGGAGTCAGGCCCGCAGTTCCACCCGCTCCCGGGCAGACGTCTCGATCGAGACCGTCCGCTTTTCGCGCGCCGAGCGGTAAATCGCCTCCACGGTGGCAATATCCCGCAACCCTTCCGCGCCGTCGGGTTCCGGATCGCGTCGCCGGCGGATCGCGTCCGCGAAAGCATCAAGTTCCAGGACGAACTCGTCGATGACTTTGAACTTCTGTTCGAACCATTGCCCCTGAATCTTCCCGAAGAACCGGCGCTCCTCTTCGAATGCGAAGGCGGGATTCAGCGCCGCCCAGCCTTTGTCTCCGTGCACTTGCACGAACGACGCGGCCATCGCGCTGTAACTGGACGTCCCCTGGCAAACCAGGCCTCCCGGGTGGGTAAGACGGAAGGCGATGCTGTCCTCAACCCCGATGAAGCGCCGGGGATCGTCCGTCCAGGTGGAAGCCCTGGCTTCTAGGGGGACACTGCCTGCCAGCCAGCGCATCGTGTTCACGCAGTAAATCCCGATGTCCATGAGCGAGCCTCCCCCGGCCAGCCCCGGATTCAGCTGCCAGTGTTTCGCTTTGACGGGATCGACGATCTCCGTGTAAGTCGAAAAGATGTGCCGGAGTCGCCCCAGCTTTCCGCTGGCCACCAACTTCTTCAAGGCCACGCTGCCGGGCTCGAAGTATTTCCGATAGGCGATCATCAGCCGCACCTGGTTGGACCGGCAAGCCTCCACCATGCGGCGGCAATCTTCCACGCTGTTGGCCATCGGCTTCTCGCACAGAACGTGCTTGCCGGCAGCCGCGGCGCGGATCGTCTGCTCGGCATGCGCGCCGTTGACCGACGCAATGAAAACCGCGTCCACACCCGGCTGACGCAGGCAGCGCTCGTAGTCATCGTAGGCGTAACAGTCCTTGACGCCAAACTTCTTCCCCATTTCTTTGGCCCGGCCCAAGTCATGACTCACCAGCGCTACTACTTTGCACTTCTTGCTCTTGCGGAACGCCGGCAGGACGGCAACCTCCGCGATACTTCCCAGCCCTACCACTGCATATCCGACCGGTTTTGAAGCAGCCACGTTTGCATCCTCTCGGCGAAGAATCGCAATTCAACATCAAATCGCTAGGCCACGACTTGTGTACCGACACTGGCGACTTCCTGCCACCGTCCTGTTTCCCACGTGCGTTCGATGGCCGCCAGAACTTCGGCCACGCGCACGGCTTCGGCAAATCCGGGCTCGCCCTGGCGCTTTTCCGCAATCGACCTCAAAAATTGGTGGGCCTCGATGGTCTTCAAATCGTCATAGCCCAGGCCCGTTCCGGTCGCGGGGTTGAAGCGCTGGTGAAACGGATACTGGGGACCGCTCACGATGCGGGCATATCCGTCGTGCGCCGAATTTCCGTCGGGCAGAAAAACGTTCAGCTCGTTCATGCGTTCGAAGTTCCAGCTCACGGCACCCTGCGTGCCTTCCGCCTCGAACCCCCAGTCACATTTGTGTCCCTGAATCACCCGGCAGACTTCGAGGTTGCCATGAGCCCCGTTGGCAAATTGCACCAAAGCGCCAACGTAGTCCTCGTTAGTGACGTCGTCCAGCGCCCCGCTGCTCGTAGGGCGGCGGGGAATAAAAGTCGCTCGATTCCCCACCACCCGCTGGATGGGACCTGCCAGGAAGAGGCTCATATCGACCACGTGCGTGAGCAGGTCGCCGGAGACTCCAGAGCCAGAAAGCATCTCCTGAAATCGCCACGAGAGCGGGGTTTCCGAGCTCGACGCATAACCCGCCAGGAAACGTCCCCGAAAGTGAGTCAGTCGACCCAGCTTCCCGTCGCGTATCAACTGGCGCGCGTACTGGACCATTGGAGACCAGCGGTAGTTGAATCCTACGAAGGTCAGGACCCCCGCCTTTCGGGCCTGGCTGTCGATCTCCGCGGTCTCTGCCGGGGTTTTGCCAACTGGTTTTTCGCAAAAGACATGCTTGCCCACGGCAACCGCCGCCGTGACCACCTCCCGGTGCATGAAGTTCGGGGTCGTGACACTGACGGCCTGAACATCCGGATCTTGAATTACGTCCTTCCAGCGGGTCGTGTACCGCTCGAAGCCAAAGCGTTGCTGTGCGTCCTTAGCACGCGCTTCGATCTCATCTGCACACACTACTAGCCGGGCCCGAATGTTGCTATCGGCAAAGCGGTCGGCGACCTGGAGATAAGCGCGGCTGTGTGCCGTTCCCATCCAGCCGGTCCCGATGACCCCCACGCCGATAATGTCTGTCACCCTGAACCTCGCTCGAAGCAACACCTGTCTCGCATCTCGGCAGCTTCATTCCCGCAACCACAGACAACTTCCGCCAGATCAATCAGGATTGGGAAGCATCGCGTCGCGCACCAGACCGTCCAGTTCATGACAGGCTGCGATGAACTGCCGGAGAGTCCGCCGGGTTGGTGCGAAAGAATCGAATTCCTCCACCGACAACCCGCCCTCTGTCGAAGCGCGCCGGAAATCAGCAAACTTTCTGGAGAGCTCTTCAACAACCGCCGGCTCCACCGGTTTATCGATGCGAGGCTGCACCCGAATATCGCTGGCGTTGAATCGAACCTGCCACGCGTACGGAGGGGAGATCACGATGTCTCCGCCGATCAGCTCGCTCCAGTGCATATGGTTGCGGAACGCCGCCGAGAGCAGCCGTAACCGGTAGCCTCGCTCCTGGAAAACCCGGTACGTCTTCTTAAACACCGCCACACCCGCCCACTCCAAGTACCCCGGATCGATGGTGACGTTCTCCTTCTCAGCGACCACTTTAAGCCAGTCGTCCAGCCGGCCTACCATGATCGTGCACACCGGCCCCATCGACTCGATCTCCTTACCTTCTCGTTCGCGCCGTTTCAGCCCGCGCTCCACCGCCTCGGCCACCGCAATGCACTGCGGCAACGCGAAGCAGACCGTCGCGTTGATGCTAACTCCCCGGTAGGTGGCCTCTTCAATCGCGGGAATTCCCGCGCGGGTTACGGGGATCTTCACGATCATGTTGGGCGCGAGCCGGCTGAACTCCTCCGCTTGAGACACGACGGCTCGTGAGTCTCGATAGAAACGAGGGTCGGTCTGAATCGAAAGCCGCCCATTCCGCCCGCGATGCACGTCGAACACCGGCTTGAGCAGGGCCGCCGCTTTCACGGAAACCTCGCGCACCAGTTGCCACGAAATCTGTCCCTCGGTGGCGGGCGGCGCCGCGTCGATCAGCGCTCGAATGCGTTCTTTCCAGCAGGCCATCTCTTTCTTGAGCACTCCGACCACGATAACCGGGTTGCAGGTGGCGCCGACCGCCCCGTGTTCGATCGAGTAGCTGAGTTCCTGAATGGAGGCGGAGTCATTCCACAGGCATGTCGGAGTCACCTGCGTCATTTCATGCAATGGACTCTTGAAAGTTGCGGGGGCGCTGACTTGGGTCATGGGTTTCCTCCGGCCCTCCACGGGCGCTCAACATTGCTAGGCGGCCACGCTGCACGGTTTCGACTGCAAGTGGGAACTCTCCGCCGCCACGGCAATCTCGAGTGCGCGCAAACCATCTTCACCCGAGACTCGCAGCGGCTTGTCATGCAGAATGTTGTGCACAAAGTCCCTCATTTCGGCAACGTAAGCGGCTTCGAATCTGGTCAGAAAATGATCGGCGAGAACCTGCGTGCTTCCGTCTCTCGCCAGAAACGTCACGGGCGTTTGCTGAAGGCTGCCCACGAGAATCGACCCTTTTGACCCAACGATCTCAGTCCGGATGTCGTATCCGTAGACCGCCTGCACGAACGACTCCACGTTCCCGATGGCCCCGTGCCTGTACTTCAGGTTGACGACACTGGCAACCACGTCCCCGTACTGCCCGACTTCCGGCCGGATCGCTACTGTCGTGTAGGCGTGCACTTCAACCACCTCATCGCGCATCAGCCAGCGCGCCAGGTCAAAATCGTGGATCGTATTGTTGTAAAGCAGCATGCCGTTCAGCTTGGCCTGATAGGCCGCGATGGGCGGAGCGTCCCTATCTCGCCCGACGGATTTGAAAATAACCGGCTCCCCGATCTCGCCGGCCTCAATCCCCTTCATCGCGGTCGCGTAGCCCGGGTCGTACCGGCGCATGAAGCCAATCTGCAGGCGGACACCCGCCGCTGCAACGGCCTCCAGTGCGGCGAGCGCATCCGCGAGTTTCAGGGCAATCGGCTTCTCCGAGAGGATGTCTTTCCCGGCCGCCGCTGCGGTGCGGATCGCCTGGCCATGAAACTTGTCCGGGGCAGCGATCACCACGCAGTCAATTTCCTTCAGCGCCAGCATGTCCTCCAGAGAATTGAAGGCGTGCTCGATCTCGAGTTCCGCGGCAACTTCGCGCGCTCGTGCGGTAGCGGGGTCCGCCACCGCCAGCAGGCGGGCTTCGGGCACCAGCCGCCGTATGTTCTCCGCGTGGCGTCTGCCCATGTCTCCCACCCCGAGAACGCCCACCCCCAATTTCCGCATGCCAGCTCCAGAAAATCTTAGCGGTTTGATTGTAGCTTCCATGCCCTCCGGCTATCTTTCAACGGGGCGATAAACCCTGCTCTTCAACCACCTTGGTCCACGCCAGCCATGCCAGCAAACCCGTCGCTCCAGAACCACGCCGTGCGAAAGGATACTGCAAGTCGGTCCAAATCTCCAGCACGAGCAAACAAAAAACAAACCGCTTAGCACGCATCTCTCTCGTCTCTTCCCGAAGGCCTCGCGGATGCCACGGCATTCCAAAGCGCCTAGCTAGGCTCCCGTCCCAAGGATTTGTGACCTGCCACGCTGTGGTATGGTAAAAGCGCCGCGGCCGTGATCGGAAAATTTCGGGCGCGAATCGCGTACTACCCTGAAATCTTATGAGTAAGCCGCCAAGACGAACCCGCATGACGGGACGGGTCTCGAAAGCCCCCAGCATTTACGACGTGGCTCGGGAAGCAAAGGTTTCCGTGTTCACCGTATCGGCGGTGATCAATGACACCGGGCGGGTAAGCGCGACTCTCGGGCGGCGCGTCGAAGCCGCGATTCGTAAGCTGAACTACCGGCCAAATTTGCTCGCCCGCAGCCTGGCCAAGCAGAAGACCCACACCTTGGGCATGGTCGTCACCGACATCGCCAACCCGTTCTTCCCCGCCATTGTCCGCGCCGCGGAGGACGCCGCCCAGAAGGCCGGCTACAGCATGCTTCTTTGCAACAGTGACGACAAGCAAGACAAAGAGGCGCTGTATCTGGAGTTGCTGATTTCCAAGCGTGTCGATGGCATCATCCTGAGCAAGACCCCAACTCCGCTCTCGATCGCGCAACAGCAGATGATCGAAGAGTCGAAGATCCCGATCGTCCTGCTGATGCGAACCTGCCCCGGCCTGAAAACCGATATCGTGCAGACCAACGAC
>CAZXKO010000002.1:0-14307 GCA_964641665.1 uncultured Acidobacteriaceae bacterium | reverse complement strand
ATCGGCTGGACGATCCCCCTGTCTCGATATCCAGACACTTACAACAAGCAGCCGATCTGCTACGTCGCGCTCTCGTCGCAGAAGAACTACTGCTCGCTCTACCTGATGGGCGCGTTTTGGAGTGCGAGTCAGCTCGAGCAGCTGAAGGCGGCATTCAAGGCGGCGGGGAAGAAGCTCGACATGGGGAAGTGTTGCGTTCATTTCGAGTCGCCGGACGATTTGCCGCTCGAAGCGATTGGCAAGCTGATCTCGGCGATTTCTAGCGAGAAGTGGATTGAGATGTACGAACAATCGCGCTTGATGACCAAGGCGGGGCAGGCGCAGATGGCGAAGCAAGGCGCCCCATCGGCGAGCAAGGTGGCCGCCAAGCGCGTCGACACAAAGCGTCGGCGGTAAACTTTCCCAGCATGACTCGCCGATACCTGGCCACCACGTTTTCCATTGCTGTTGCGGGTGCCCTTGCGATTGCGGCGTGTAGCACGGACGACGGCGGTGGCGCGACGGTCTGCACGGAGGTGACCCTGTATCGCTTTTTGATCATAAGAAGCATTAGCGCTCGTTTCAAAACACTCTCCTAGTTGACTTGAGGTAGTTCCAACAAATCAGCGCGCACCCCAGCGTGAGGAAAGCGTGATGGACGCGGTCGTGGCGTTCATAGCGAACGGCGAGGCGACGAAACCGGTGGAGCCAGGCGAGCGTGCGCTCGACGACCCAGCGGAACACGCCAAGGCCGCTGCCGTGGGACGTGCGGCGACGGCCGAAGATCGCAACAATGCCGTGGGCGGCGAGGCGATCACGATGTGGTTGCGAATCGTAGCCACGGTCGCCCTGCAGGACGTCGGGCCGTCGGCGAACGGCGGGCAAGTCCGCGACCAAGGCGTCGACGTGGGTGATGTCGTTGACGTTCGCGGCCGTGACATGCGCCACCAGCGGCACCCCGCGCGCATCGGTCACGATGTGGTGTTTGGACCCCGCCTTGCGGCGATCGGTTGGGTTCGGTCCAGTTTTTTCCCCCCGCGCATCGCGCGGACCGACCCGCTGTCCACCACCGTCCAGCGCTGGTCGAGCCGTCCCCGTCGGCGCAGCTCGGCGAGGAGGGTCTCATGCAAGCGATGTCAGACGCCGGCCCGTTCCCACTCCACCAAGCGTCGCCAGCACGTGCTGCCTGAGCCGCATCCCATTTCACACGGTAACATCTGCCACGGCAACCCGCCGCGCAGCACAAACAGGATGCCGGTGAGCGCCGCGCGCTCGGAGACCCGCGGCCGTCCGCCGCGGCGCCGCGCACGGCGACGGGGCTTCGGAAGCAACGGCTCGAGACGCGCCCACAGCGCATCGTCCAAGAGGGGCTGTGCCATGCGCGACCCTACCAAGTCGACCGCGCAAGTACAAGAGATCAGTCAGAGGTTTTGAAACGCGCTCTAAGGGAGTACTGCGACTGGGAATAGTAACTTACGCCGGTCGGAGGGGTAACAAGGAGAGAGAGATAAGCAACCTCGCCGCCGGGGACTGTGTAGCAAGTGCCGGAGACGAAGTCCACGACCAGTTGCTTTACCGCCTGGCCCGAGGGAGTCGTGCTGGGAACCGTAAATGTGCTGGCCGCTGGCGTGCATCCCTCGACTCCGGAAGGCGAGAAGCAGGCCGAGGCGGAATAGGGGTTGTCAGCGGGGTCGTTAACGTCATGCACAGGAAGGGGGCTGGTAACGGGATTGGCAACCGTGATAGAGGAGTTCGTGGGAGTGGCACTCACAGGGGGTAGGGAGGCCACGTTGACGGTCGGCGTGCCGATATTGGCATTGACTGTGCCGGCCACCTGCAGAGGATTGTTGACGACGGTGACCGGGACGCTGGGGGGCGGGGGTGAGGCGATAAGGGAGTTGATGTGAGGGCTTGCGCCGACGGTGCCGGTGCCGGTCAAAACCGCTACGGTCGCCAGAATCACGAGACCCAGGGACAGGGACAGAATTTTCTTGAGGTTCATAGGGTTCTCCTTAGACTTTTTCTTTCTGAAGGGCGATTTTTTCGAGCCGTGGAGCCGAAACCGCGTTCCGCCGGTGGCCAGTCTCCGACGGGGCGAGGACAGCGGTGCGGGGGGGAACCCGCTATGGGCACGGCATCGAGGGGATTACTGCCGCGCTGGAACCATCCTCACCTAAGTAATGCGAAAAGCGGGGAGAGATTCCCTCAGGCGCGGAGAGAAAAGATGTGGAAATTCGGCGCCCGATCAAGGTCGTCAGCGCGTTGGAATCGCACCCTCGCGCACGAGCGCGCGAAGATGGGGCAAACGGCGCGGAAACCAGGTCTTGTATTAGGTCTCAGGTGTCAGGAAAGGCCTTCGCTTCAGATGGACCGCAAAAGCTTTTAACCGCAAACTGCGCCAAGAAAGGCCGCAAAGAAGAGTCTGAGCGTATGATCCTCCTCGCTGGTTAAATCGAGCTTGGGGAGAATCATCATGAAAAAGATTTATGGGTTTCTTGTGCTGGTCGTGTTGCTGCCTCCGGCCTTGTTTGCGCAGGAGCATTACACGCAGGGGCCGGTGTGGCGGGTGGAGTTGATCCGGGTGAAGCCGACCAAGATGGACGCGTATCTCACCAGCCTGCGGCAAGCGACCAAGCCGTTCATTGAGGAAGAAAAGAAGCAGGGGCTGATTACCGACTACAAAGTGTTTCTGAAGGCGACGAAGAACAACCCGGAGGACTGGGACATTTGCGTGGCCATCCAGTACAAGAACTGGGCTGCGATGGATGGAGCGGCGGCGAAAGCGGAGGCGGTGCGGGACAAGATCATGGGCGGAAAACAACAGATGCAGGAACTGGGCGAGAAGCGGTCGGAGATCCGGGAGATCATCAGTTCGGAGTTGTTGCAGGAAATTGTCTTGAAATAAGTCGTCGGTCGGGAAAGGCTTTTCACCACGGAGACACGGAGTCACGGAGGGGGGCTGGGTCTCAATAAGGGATCGTGGACGATGTATTTTGTGGGTATGGTGACCTCCGCAGTGCAGGGGTACAAGCTCCCTCGGCTACGCTCGGGATTTCGGCAGCCGGCTCAGACGCCGGCTAAGCGCCTCAACTTCGACTGCGTTCGGCCTTCGCCTCACTCAGGATGACAAAAGTTAGAGAACAAACACAGGGACGGCGGATTCCTCCGGGCTGCGCTTCGCTTGGCGTCGGAATGACAAGATGTGGAGGGGGCGTAAGTTTGCGGAAGTCTTCGTGGAATCCCAGCTTTGCGCAGAGAGCGCGCAAAGGTGGGGCACCAGGCGGCTCGCGGGCTTACGCCGCGCGTCGCGGTGTGTCGTCCCTACGGGACTTGGGTTTCATCTCCGAACTTTCCCAGGGCTTACGCCCTGGGCTAAGCTATGCCGCCCCTACGGGGCTCGGGCGGGTCGGTTCGGGGGCTCATCTGGCCTCCTAATTTCACGCGAAGGTGGCCCGTGTCCCTTGTTCACCGGAAGGCGTGGATATGACCCCCAAAGAAAGAAAGAAGGAGTGGTCCAAGCAACCAAACACCATTCGTCCGGTTGAATTCCGATGCGAACGGGGGTAGAGTCCTTCGATACCGGTAACGCGGCCGCTGCGGAGGCCAGCGATGATTGCTCCCAAACCAGCCAATGAGGCGCAACGACTCGAGGTCCTCCGTGGGTATGAGATTCTCGATACGGAACCCGAAGCGGCGTTCGACGATCTCACGCTTTTAGCCTCCTACGTATGCCAAACGCCGGTGGCGCTGATCAGCCTGATTGACGCGGACCGGCAATGGTTCAAGTCGAAGATCGGGGTTTCCGTGGTGGAAACCTCCCGCGACATTGCTTTTTGCGCCTCGGCGATTCTGCAGCCGGACGTTTTTATTGTGCCGGATGCCACGCAGGACAAGCGCTTTGCCGAGAATCCGCTGGTGGTTTCGGAACCGAAGATCCGGTTCTATGCGGGCGCAACCCTGGCGACGCAAGGTCACGCGCTGGGAACGTTGTGCGTGGTGGACCGGGTGCCGCGGGAGTTGAGTGCGGAGCAACTGGAGGCACTGCGGGCGCTGAGCCGGCAGGTGCTGGCGCAACTGGAGCTGCGGAGGAACCTGAAGCGACTGGAACGCGCGCTGATCGCACGCGATCAAGCCGAGGCGGAAAGAGAAGCGACGCTGCGAGAGCTGAAGGCGGCGCTGACCAACGTTCGGACGCTGGAGGGGCTGCTGCCGATTTGTTTGTCGTGCAAGAAGATACAAGATCAGAAGGGCACGTGGCAGCCGTTCGAATACTACGTGCGATCGCACTCGGAAGCGAAAATCGCGCATAAGATCTGCCCGGACTGCTCGCGGGCGCTGTCGGCGTAGGGGTCAGCCGGGCGGCCCCACTAAGAAACTTCCACCCGCAACGCCACTGCGTCGTCGAGATCCCGACAAATCCTGAACGAGAAATGGAGTGGTGGAATCCCGTCTTTGGGTAGAGAAACGGGCAAAGATGGAGCACCCCGCTGAGTGGCCCCCCGCACGAATCCTCGGCTATGAAAAAACATAACAGTGTCTAGTCAGGGTACTGTTTTACGGAAATAGACATAACAAAATGGCTCGTGTCTCCTTGAATCTAAAGACATTAAGTCATGGTTATGTTTGGATAGCCGATTGCCAAAACAGCCAGTGAAATGGTCCTTCGGAGTCCCGGCTCAGGGAGTCATCCGAGGTGTCTATGACTTGGAACTCCACCTTAAGAGCAGGCTGTCTTGGACCGGATTGTTGACCGAGTTGTCCAAGGCTCATGTCCTGATCCGTTAACTCTAGAAAGCTTCGAAAGGAAGGTGGGTAAAATGCCGTCATCCCCCAAGAGTTCCAGTTCCGCCGGCCTTCGGTTTGGCGTCCTTCTGGCGGCCGTCGTGGTTCTGGTTTGCATCGGAATGTCCGCGCAGACCACCGTCAGTACGGGCAGCATCGTCGGAACCGTGACCGACCCGACGGGCGCGGTCCTTAACGGCGCGAAAATCGTCGTCACGAACACGGCGACTGGACAGACGATCGATCTGACCTCGAATAGCGCCGGTGCGTTCAACTCGGGCGCGGTCAGTCCCGGCACCTACAGGGTGCAGGTTTCCGCGAGGGGCTTCAGCACGCTGAGTACGGTGACCACGGTGCAGGTGGGCAACACCGCGACCGTGAACGCCCGAATGCAACTTGGCCAGGAGAGTACGACGATCGAGGTGCAGGCTACGGAGGTGCAGGTCAACACCGAGCAAGCGACGGTGCAGGGCGTGTTGTCGTCGGAGCAGATCGAGAACCTGCCGGTGAATGGGCGCAACTTCCTTGATCTCGCGCAGCTCGAACCGGGTGTACAGATCCAGGATGGTCAGAACTTCGACCCGACCAAGGCGGGATACTCTTCGATTTCGTTCGGGGGCCGTTTCGGGCGCACGGCGCGCATCAACGTCGACGGTGTTGACGTGAGCGATGAAACGGTGGGCACCACGACGCAGGATATTCCGGCGAGCGCCATCGACCAGTTCCAGCTGAGCCAATCGTCGCTCGACCTCTCACAAGATCTGACTTCCTCCGGAGCCGTGAACGTCAGCACCAAGTCAGGGACCAACCAGTACCACGGCGAAGCGTTCGGGCTGTTCCGCGACCGTTCGGTGGGCGGGGCGTCGACGCCGGGAGGAGGAAAACTGCCGTTCCAGCGCTCGCAGTACGGTGGAAGCTTCGGCGGCGCCTTCATCAAGGACAAGCTGTTCTTCTTCCTGGATGGGGAACGAACCAAGCAGGACTCGTTTACGCCTGTTCTTTTCCCGGCGCCTTTCGACGGGTTTAACGGTGGCGTCGGAGTGCCTTTCCGCGACGATATGTTAATGAGCAAACTGGATTACACGTTAGGGAACGCTCGTTTGTTCTATCGCTACAACTATTTCAAGAACTCCCTGCCCGGGACCTTTGGCGATGGTTACTCGGTTTACGTGAACAAGGACATCACACGTACTCACGTCGTGGGAGTGGATTTCAACACGGGCACGTTTACGCACACCGTCCGATTCTCCTATCTGAAGTTCCAGAACCAGATCGGGGATGCCACGCTGGGTACGAGTCTCGTACTGTGCTGCACCGGAGTCACGCTGGATGCAGTGGGAAACGGGTTTTACTCGGGGCCGAATCCGAACGCCCCACAGAGCACACCCCAGTCCAACCACCAGATCAAGTATGATGGTGGCAAGACGATTCACAGCCACTTCCTGCGTTACGGAGCAGCCTACAACCGCATACAAGGCGGTGGATTCGCCAGCTTCTTCGGGTTCGCTCCGCGAATTTCATGGCCGCAGAACTCGTTTGCGCTCAACTTCGCGAACGATTCCTGTGATCCCAACGGGATTGGTCAGGTGGTCTACCCGAATCCGGGAACTCCCTGTTACCCGGGAGGCGTCACGAACCCTCTAAACTATCCGGCGGCCCGGTTGCGTCTGGGCAACGGGCTGGGATTTTCCACTCTGCAGCCGGCGTTGGGCTTTCCGGCAGGCGGCCTGGGACCTGACAACCGGTTGGCTTTCTACTTTGGCGACAACTGGAAGATCAAGCCAAACTTCACGCTCACCATCGGCGTGCGATATGACCGCGACACCGGTCGCACCGACAGCGACCTGCCCGCGATTCCTGAGCTGAATACCGCATTCCCGGGGATGGGCAATCCAGTTCAACAGCCCAACAAGAATTTCGCGCCACAATTAGGCTTCGCCTGGGATCCAAAAAGCAATGGCAAGATGGTGATCCGTGGCGGCGTTGGTTTGTACTATGAAAACATCATCTACAACAATGTGCTCTTCGACCGACCGTACCGCCTAAAGACGGGAGCGTTCGGCCAGACACCGTATGCCTGCTACAGTGGCATTGCGCAAACCATAACGGCAAATACGGGAGCAATGACTCCCGGCGCGGGCGTTTGTAACAGCGCAGCGCTGGTGAGTCCCGAGGTAGGCGGGGACGCGACCACGGGGAACACAGCTGGCTATATACCGGTGGGACAGGCAATTGCTCCGATGATGGGATTCTGGCAACAGTACCTAGCCGGGAACCCGCTGGACCTGAACGCTCAGAACCCGAACTATATCAGTACAGGTTATCTCAGTCAGGGTCTGGGCGTGCCGTTGGGCATGTTTGCGCCCGGCTACAAGAGCCCGGTCTCGTTGCAGATGAATATCGGCATACAACGAGAGATACGGAAGGGAATGGTGTTCAGCGCCGACTTCCTGCGGAACGTGGAGACGCGATCACTACTGGGAATCGATGTAAACCACGATGGCAGCGTCAACAGCTTCAACAAGGGGGCTGCCCAGACCGCAATCGCTACCACTCTGGCCAATTGCGGAGGCGGTCCGCTTCCCGCCAGCGGGGTGCTGATGTGTCCAGACAATCCGGCAAACGGGAAGGCGCTGGCAACTCCGGTACAGCTGGCGATGAGCGACTTTGCCAACAACGGGTTGGGGAACGCTGCTGACCAGGGCGGTGTGGGCTGCATGGCCGCGATTGGGAATCCGTGCGCTTTTGGCGGATACAATGCCCAGCAGGCCGCGAGCCTCTTTCTGTTTCCCGTAGGGCGCTCGGTGTACAACGGTTTGCAGATGAAGCTGGTGCAAAACGTCGTCAATCCCGTGCGTGGTCTGAAGGCCGTGAACTTCCAGGTTGCCTACAGCCTGTCGCGCTTTCAGAACTCCGGTGGCACGCAGGCCACGGGGACCACGGGAGACAACGATCAAGACTTCGTTCTGGGAACGTCGGACAACGCAAAACCCAACCGGTACTTCGGACCGTCGCTGCTGGATCGTACTCATCAGATCTCGTTTGGTGGGTATGCGGACCTGCCGCTGAACTTCCGGCTGGGATTGATCTCCCACTTCTACAGCCCACTCTCGAGTTCGATCACGGTAGGCAATACGGGGATCGGGCCGGGAGAAATCTTCCGCACAGATTTCACGGGAGACGGGACGGTTGGGGATCCGATGCCGGGCACGCACTTCGGCCAGTTTGATCGAGGCACGAATGCTTCGGGTCTCAACACGCTGATCAACAAGTACAACAGCAGTGTGGCTAACAACGCAACCCCTGCTGGCCAGGTCCTCATTACGAACAGCCTGATGACCCTAACCCAGTTGCAAGCGCTCGGTGGCGTGGCGCCCACGCTTCCGACGACTGTTCCTGGGCAGGTCGATTTCGCCTGGTTGCGCTCGCTCGACCTTAACCTGGGATGGAAATACAAGATCCGGGAAAGGTTCACCATCGAACCGAGCGTTGCCTTCTTCAACCTTTTCAACTTCTCGAACTTCGGCCTGCCGCCGAACACGATGAGCGGTCTGTTGTCCACCGGATCGCCGACACCGGGGACGATCGCCGGAACCGACCGATCGGTCCAAGAGGCCTTCCGCGTTGGCAATGGCACGGGTGTCTATGCCGTTGGGGCTGCCCGTCAGATCGAGTGGGGCATGAAGCTGACGTTCTAATCGGTAGCTATCCGAGGGCCGCCAGTCCTTATGGGCTGGCGGCTCTTTTGTTTTTGGTCGTCGAAAGCTGCAGAGCTGCATTCCGGATCGGCTTCTTGTGCAGCTCGTTTGGTACACGAGTATGTTATTCCCCTCAGACAAACCGCCGCTTTAGAGTACAAGCGCAGTCCCAGCGATGCGGATACGATCTCCGTGGTCAACTGATGTCAGCCAAGGATCGGGAGGCGCCAGCCTGTCGCGAATTAACGGGGGAAAAGAGTCGGCTGGGACAAGGAGAGATTGAGCGGACCTGTAACGAATCGGGGACTGGGGTCACTCATGAGGTAGAGGACTCTTCAGGGAGGGACTATGAACAACGGCCCGACGTTGGCGGTGGGTTCGACGGGAGCGGATGCACGGCGGTTGCAGGTACTGCTCGTGATGATGAAAGACCTAGATTTCACCGAGATCGATGGATTGTTTGGGCCGCTGACGCAGGCGGCCGTCAAGTCGTTTCAGGGCGGTAACGGGCTGACGGCGGACGGAGTTGTGGGGCCAGCGACGTGGCAGAAGCTTCCGGCGGATCCGCTGACGGGGTTGCTGGCGCGCGGATCGACGGGGAGCGCGGTCACTGCGCTGCAGAACGCGCTGCTCCGGTATGGCGGGCCGGGGTCGGCGACCGATCCGGGAGGGATCGACGGAAACTTCGGGCCGAAGACGGAGGCGGCGGTGAAGGCCTACCAGGCGCAGCGCGGCGTGACGGCGGATGGAATTGTGGGAGATCGAACCTGGTGGGTTCCGGCCGGCGCGGCCGGGGCTACTTTGGCGAGCCTGGCGGGACTGGTAACGGTGTAGAAAGTCAGTCGGCAGGTGACTCGACGCTTGTTCTCGTCATGAAACCAGCCTGGGGGCCCCGTTCCTCAAAGAGAGATGGAGTCGTGAATTCCCACCTTGGCGCAGAGAACGCGCAAAGATGAGGAACCCGGCGCCAGCGCTCTCAGGGTCCGGGGTAAAAAGTCAGCGGGGTTAGTGGATACCCCTGGCAAAAATGCTATTCTGGAAGTATAGAGTAGTAATTGAGGGAAACGCTATCCGAGTAAGTGGATCGGCTCGTCAGGAATGTGGGAGTGGGGAGGTTTAGAGGGAAGTTAGGAACATCTGCAGGTGTCGTTCGAGACCAGGTAGTGAAGCGGACATAACGACGAAGAAACAGGCGCAGCCTTTGGGCTGCGTTTTTATTTTGGGGAGAGTGGAGGTGAGTGCAGGCATGGTGGCCCAGATATGGGCGGTGGCGACGTCAGGCAAGAACGGACGTGGAGACGAGAAGGAGAAGTGCGAAACGGGGAAGCGGGGGAAGAAAGGGAACAGGGGCGCGAGCGGGGTTGGATTTGCGACGTGCAAGGAACAGAGGGAGTGGGCGGAACTTTGTTTCATGGCGCGGGCACGGCAGATTGGGCTGGCGGTGCTGAAGCCGTATGGGGATTCGTCTCAGTACGATGTGGGCATCGAGCACCAGGGGCGGCTGGCACGGGTGCAGGTGAAGTCGACGACTTTCATACGGGAGCGGACGTTCACCTGCAACATGGTGGGGCCGGGGGGAAGACCGTACAAGCGGGGGACGCTGGATTTCTTCGCGGTGTACCTGGTGCAGGCGAACTTGTGGTACATCCTGCCGTTTGAGGCGACGAGCCACAAGAAGAGCGTGTCGCTGCAGTTCACTCCAGAAAAAGCGGGGCACAAGTGTGAGCCGTATCTGGAGGCGTGGCATCTACTGCGGCTGTAGACAGGAGGGAGCCGGACGGGAAAGGCGATCCGTACTGACACTCGTAGGCCGTTGCGGGTTTGATCCGAAGGGGAGAGCGACCTACTGGCCTGCACGCGAGCTGGGCATGTCAATATATCCCAGCGCGGAACCATCCGGCACAGATGAGGGCACCGATGAAGAGCAGGACGGCTTTCCCTCTCCATGCGAACACCTCGGGGGGTAGAGCCGCGCCGGCCTTGCGCTCGGGTTCCTGAATTCCCCGCATCTTGTTTCCAAATGTGTAGATGTCGTAAGTCATCACGATCGTGAACAAGCACAATCCCCAAGCGAGCTGGGCAAGGCTCAGGTGGCCCACCGTTTTGCCGTCGGGCGGACATTTGGCCAAGAACTGCGCGATGGCGAACGCGCCGCCGTTGACCGAGAACAGCAGACTGTAGCGCCGGTGCTTGCCATCTTCGTACTCGCGGAAAATACCGAGGTTGGGTCCGTTCGACATAGCGGTTCCTCCGAAGAACAGATAGCAGATGGTGAGCGGTCGGGGTCAAGCGTGTCAGCTCATGTCCCAGGCCGCGTGCTTGTTATGGCGAGGGGTGGCATTATGGGAGTTCCGAAGGCTGTGTTCCGCGTCCGGCCCGGGTCGGTTGGACGGGGACCGGGGTCCGTGCTTACACTCGTAGGGCGTTGCGGGGTTGATCCGAAGAGCGAGGACGACAGAGCACGATGAAACTCATACGGTTTGGAGAAGCGGGGAAAGAAAAGCCGGGACTGCTGAGGAAGGATGGGGCGCGGGTGGACGCGTCGGGATTTGGCGCCGACTACGACGAGGCGTTTTTCGGCGGAGGCGGACTGGCGGAGTTGCGGCGGTGGGCGGAGAAGGATGGAGTGTCGGCACCGCGGGTGGCGGCGTCAGTGCGGCTGGGGCCGCCGATCTGCCGGCCGAGCAAGATTGTGTGCATCGGGCTCAACTATCGCGACCATGCGGCGGAGAGCAAGATGGAGATTCCGAAAGAGCCGGTGATTTTTTTCAAGTCGACGACGTCGCTGGTGGGTCCGAATGACGCGCTGGTGATCCCGCGAAAGGCGACGAAGGTTGATTGGGAAGTGGAACTGGCGGTGGTGATTGGGAAGAAGGCGTTGTATGTCGAGAAGGAGAAGGCGCTCGATTATGTGGCAGGATACGCGCTGCATAACGATTACTCGGAGCGAAGCTTCCAGTTGGAGCGGGGCGGGCAGTGGGTGAAGGGGAAGAGCGCGGACACGTTCGCTCCGCTGGGGCCGTTTGTGGCGACGGCGGATGAGCTGGGCGATGTGAGCCGGCTGCCGATGTGGCTGAAGGTGAATGGCCAGGTGCGGCAGAAGGGTACGACGGCAAACATGATCTTTGATGTGGCCACGCTGGTGGCGTACGTGAGCGAGTTCATGACGCTGCTGCCGGGAGACGTGATCAGCACGGGGACGCCGGCGGGGGTGGGGCTGGGGATGAGTCCTCCGCAGTACTTGCGGGCGGGGGATGTGGTGGAGCTGGGGATCGAGGGTCTGGGGGAATCGCGGCAGGAGGTGGTCGGTCCGCGGTGAGGGGTAGAATGCAGTTCTCAGTTCCCGGTTGTCAGTTCTCAGTGGGAGGATCGGTCTGAATAGCGTGACGGGTGGGAGCTTCCGGCTGGATGGGAAAGTGGCGGTGGTGACGGGTGGCGGCAGCGGCATCGGGCAGGCCATCGCGCGGAGATTTGCGGCTGGCGGGGCGACCGTGCGGGTGCTGGATGTGAAGCCGAGCGATGGCGAGACGACCTGCCGGATGATTCGCGAGGCTGGGGGGCAGGCTACCGCGCTGGGGTGTGACGTGACCGACCGGGAACAGGTGAAAGCCGTTTTCGCGGAAATGGTTCGCGAGGCGCGGATTCATATTCTGGTGAATAACGCCGGGGTGTCGCACATCGGGAGCATCGAGGGGACGACGGAGGAAGATTTTGAGCGCGTGTTCCGGGTGAATGTGAAGGGGTTGTACAACTGCACGTCGGCGGTGGTCGGGCACATGAAGGCGAGTGGGGGCGGGGTGATCCTGAACATGGCGTCGGTTGCGGGGTCAGCGGGGCTGGCGGACCGCTTTGCGTACTCGATGAGCAAGGGCGCGGTGATAGCGATGACGTATTCGATCGCGCGGGATTACATCCAGCACAAGATTCGCTGTAACTGCATCTCGCCGGCGCGGGTGCACACGCCGTTTGTGGACGGATATTTGAAGAAGACTTATCCGGGGCGGGAGCAGGAGATGTTTGAGAAGCTGTCGCAGTCACAGCCGATCGGGAGAATGGCGGAGCCAGACGAAGTCGCGGGGCTGGCGCTGTTCCTGTGTTCCGAAGAGGCCGGGTTTATTACCGGGGTGGACTATCCGCTAGACGGGGGCTTCTTCAATCTGCACGGGTGAAGTCCGGGCGTGGCCGGGATTGAGCGCGAAGGGGAGAACGGAGACATGACCAGACGCTATTGCCTGACGCTGGATTTGAAGAACGATCCGAAGCTGATTGCCGAATACAAGAAGTATCACGAGAGCGTGTGGCCGGAGATCACCGAGACCATCAAGGAGTCGGGTATTGTAGACATGGAGATCTATCGTCTGGGGACGCGCATGTTCATGGTGATGGACGTGAACGAGAGCTTCTCGTTCGACAAGAAAGCCAAGTCGGACGCAGCGAACCCGAAGGTGCAGGAGTGGGAGGAGTTGATGTGGAGGTTCCAGGAAGCTCTGCCCGAAGCCAAGCCGGGCGAGAAGTGGCTGCGGATGGAACGGGTGTTCAAGCTGGAGAGCTGAAGGGGCAGGGGGAGCACGGCTTCTCTTTACCAGCGCCAGCTGAGATGGTTCTACGGTGAGTGCCAAGGTGGTTTTTCCACCCCTGTTGTGCAGGTGGCGGAGATCGAGCGGGTCATCCCGACAAAACGCAAGGTCCCATTCGACTGCGCTCAGGGCAGGCTCTCGACTTCGTTCGGCTGGCGCCTCACTGCGCTCGGGATGACAGAGTCAGGGAGAATTTCTCGGGCGCCGGAGCGCCGATATCTCCGAACGGCCATCTTTCTTCTGTAAAGCAAGCACTGCCTTGATCGGGGTGACTCCGTGTCCTGCGGAGTCGAGATTCGTCGTTATTTATATTCGGTAGGAAGGCGGACGGATACCTTTGTCGCGGAGGTAGATTTCGGCCTGGCCGCGATGGTGGGCCACGTGGATGTACATCGCGAGCAGGACTTCGCGGCCGGGGAGATTGCCGTCGGGAGAGTTGTGTGCATTGTCGAGTTGCACGGCGGTGAGGGTGGGGATGATGGCGGAGCAGTAGTCGAAGGAGTCGCTTAGAAACTTGACCACGTCGGCTTTGGCGGTGGACGAGGGCAGGGCGGGGGGATCGGTGTCCTTGAGGCCGGCGCAGAATTGGTAGTTGGTGGTAGCGATGTGCGAGATGAGTTGGCCGAAGTCCATGGATTCGGGGTGAGGGCGGAAGGAATACTGGTCGGGCGGCATGGCCTCGGCTACGTCGACGGAGAACTTGGAGAGCGCGCCGAAGTGGGTGGCATACTCGGCGGCGGGGGTGGTGGGGGCGGGGGCGCTGTGGGAGAGCCCGGTGGCGAGGATGATGGCGATGATCAGGCTGAGGGAACGGGATGTCATGCGATGCCTCCGGCGGGTTGGACGGAGGGTGGGGTGGGTGGTGAGCGGGAATGCAGGGAAAGGAGTGGTGGGTGCAGCGAGGAGCGTGTTCTGCGAAGAAGAACTCTTAACCGCTAAGGGCGCAAAGAAAGGCCGCAGAGGACGGCAAGTGTGTCAGTGCCAGATGCGCGCGTAGTCGGTGAAAGGTAGGTTCGTTCGCCTGGAGCGTTCGTCAGTTTCTTTCAGTAGGTGGGGAACACTGTGGATCGAAATACGTGAGCCCTCCGGGGAGGTGCCTTCCTCGGAGGGCTCAAAGAGTCTGAGCGGGAGTTGTGTCAAGAAGACGAGAAATCGTCATGCGGTACGAAAGATGAAGGAAGGACCTTCGGAGCCGCCTTGGAGGAGGAGGCTTCCAACTGCCACCAGCTGCTACGGTCCTAAAGGCCGCGGTGGTGAACGTTGTGGTTAAA
>CAZXKO010000001.1:0-26766 GCA_964641665.1 uncultured Acidobacteriaceae bacterium | reverse complement strand
GCAGGTCATCCAGAGACAGGCGTTCACGGGGACACCAGGCAAGCAAGGCGAGAGTTGGGACTACAGCGCTCTACCAACTCCACCGGATCCGAACGAAATCGGCTGGAAGGAGACGGTGCGCATGAACCCCGGAGAAGTAACAACGGTGATTATGCAGTTCAACCTCCCGAACTTGCCCACGGCCTCAATGCGCAATGCCGTGAGCCCCAGGACGGGCGGAAAAGAGTACGTGTGGCACTGCCACATCCTTGAACACGAAGAGCACGACATGATGCGACCGCTGGTGGTTGTGTAGGAGTGTAGACACTGAGCCCCGTTCGGCGAGCCGGGCGGGGCTCGATTCAACCAAGCACGTACCATCGTTGAGTCTTCCAAACCCGAGTCGCGCCACAATTGAGGTTCTTGACTCCGACCGGCACCGCGTTTGCTGTCTGTTGTCTCAGGGATCGGTGAGGTGTGTGGTGAATCTTCTTTGTGCGGCGCATCATTTGGCCTGGACGCAACATCCGACGATCTGGCTGTGCGAGTCGTGCGCAATCTTGTGGTTAGTGGTCCGTGCAGTTCGGTCGCCTTGGGTTGAGGCCGGCGTTCTGCTGATGCTGTGTGGACTGATGTTGAATGCCCTGGTGACCGATGCTAACGCTGGGACGATGCCAGTTGTGGGAATGCCATTCACACTTCATCCCGCGAGTCCGATGTGGCTGCCTGCGACGTCGAACACACGGCTGCCACTTCTAGCAGACCAAGCGCGGCTGGGCTTGTTTAGTATCGGCGACCTCGCGATCATCTTCGGGGGCCTCCTAATCGTGGCGATTTGCTTGTATCGGACCTTCAGGATGGAGGGCCGTCTGAAAATTGCAAGCGACTGGAATGGATTCTTTGTGACAGGGCCAGCCACGCGACCTGCCCTGGCAAAGCTGAGACTTCGTAGTGGTCCCTGGAACCATCTGACCAGGCCCATTTCATAGTTTAAGGCGCGACGCCTTCCCGTCGTGCACTTTAGGATACATTCCAAAATCGAGTCTTTTAGGAAAGTTTGGAATGTGCAGCGCCGGCGCTGAAACATCAATGATTTGGAACGCTGCGCTCGAAGACGTTTTTGGAAGGATTCCCATCAGCGAACTCTACGGCCGGCCGGTCTCGATTGTTGCGCGACAGCGGCCCCACGCTGAGAAAGCGAATGCGCGTAGCTTGTCGACCAAGCGCCATTGTAAATTTGCCAAGGAAACAATTAGCATGCAATCCGTGGGGTTTGCTGCGTTCTCTTGAAGTGGAGCACTGGGCGGAGGTAGGAGATGCGAGTGGGAATAGGTCGAACAACGATCGTGTTGTTTACTTGGCTTGCGCTCGGATCGTCTACGGTCTCAGCGCAAGCTCCTTCTCCCGTCGACATCAATGTGGCATTGATGGAGTCTACCTTTATGGTGCGAGGACCCGCTATCGGCGGAGGGACGATAGGAACTGTATTTCTGATGGCGAAACCCGTGTCGGGTCCAGAGAACGCGGGGAGCATAGTGCTGATTACTGCCAATCACGTCTTAAAGGATATGCAAGGTGAGTATGCGACTATCCTCCTTCGAAAGAAACGACAGGAGTCGGATTGGGTTACCGTCCAGGCGAGATTTCGAATCAGGAATGGAGTTCGACCACTCTGGTCCCACCCTACTGACTTAGATATCGCGGCAATGTACCTTGCGCTCCCCACCGAGCTACTTCCTCGACTGATTTCAACGGCTGATCTTGCAGATGACGATGTATTGAAAAAATACGAAATGGGTCCTGGAGTTGAGCTAGATTGCCTGGGTTACCCACTGGGAAACGATAGCGGCACCAGCGGTTCTTTCCCGATTCTGCGGAGCGGGAAAATCGCTTCTTATCCCCTGCTTCCAACCTCGGGGAACAAGACATTCTTGTTCGACTTCAGGGTGTTCAAGGGAAACAGCGGTGGTCCCGTGTACTTTGCTCAGACCAAATTCAGGGGCGGTGTCAGTTTTGGACCAGGGGCACAATTCTTGATGGGACTGGTCGTGGAAGAAAGAGTTCTTCCCGTGGTCGTATCCGAGCTGTACGAGGTCAGGCAAACGAACTATCCCTTGTCAATCGGAATCGTCGTGCACGCCAGCTTTATCAGGAGGTTGATTGAGTCCCTCCCCAGCGTTAACTCTCCTGAAGGTGAGCTAGTGAGATCCACCGCCGAAGTCCTTCCTTAAAACCTCTGGGCCTAACCCACAGTTGTAAAGAGTTGTCATCCGCTGTTCGCCTAGCAGAATTTCCTTGACCTGGTATTAAGTGAGCTAGATATTTTGACCTATGTTCCCGGTCAGCTTGATCCGACACAAAGATCCGGAGCTATTTTTTGCGATTGTGGCACCCGTTGGCGCAGATATAGGCAGAGCGTGCGATGGACTGTCCGAAGCTCTGATGCCGTTCGGTTATGCTCTTGAAACATTCAGAGTGATTGAGGAACTCAAGCAATTTGAGGGCTATCTCGAGGACGAACCGGTCGCGGAAGATGAAAAAATCAAGGGTCGAATGGATACGGGTGATCGTTTTCGCGCCAAGACGGAGCGGAACGATGCCTTATCGATATTGTCTTTGTCCGCGGTCGTCAAACATCGGAAAAAGCACGGCTCCCGTGATAAACCGGTTCCCCGCCAAGCCTATTTGTTCCGTTCGCTCAAGCGGCCTGAGGAAGTGATTGCGCTGCGCCGAGTCTACGCTTCCAACCTGATCGTTATTGGTGTGCACTCTGCACGTCAGGAGCGCGTGGACAACCTAGCTGAGCGTATTGCGAAGTCTCGCTTTTCTGCGCAGCGGGATCAATTTCGAGACAAGGCGGAAATGCTTGTTCTTAGAGACGAGTCCGACGAAGGAAAGGAGTACGGGCAGCGATTGCGATCGGCGTTTGCCATGTCTGACTTCTTCCTCGACTCGTCGGATCCTTTGCGTCTCAGAGCCGATACGGAGCGATGTCTAAGCCTTCTGTTCGGAAAACCCGTCGTCACACCTACCCCCGACGAACTCGCAATGGCCCACGCACATGTCGCTGCTATGCGGTCTGCCGAACTGGGGAGGCAGGTCGGTGCGGCAATCGCAGACAAGAACGGCAATGTAATTGCCTTAGGCACAAACGAGGTGCCAAAGGTGAATGGCGGATATTATTGGGACGGCGATTCAAACGACGGGAGAGACTGGAGCCGCGGCTTTGACAGCTCTGACCATTTCAAGCATGCAAGCCTGGGTGAGCTTCTACAAGTCCTTTCCTCGAACAAGATGCTCTCTAACCGTTTGAATAGTCTCTCCACGACGGAACAGATCGCGGAGCTATCTCCGCTCATAAAGCAAACCAGATATATGCAGTTGATCGAGTTCATCCGGGCAGTGCAAGCTGAAATGGGTGCCCTGCTCGATGCCGCTTCACGAGGAGTGCCAGTCAAGGGTTGCACGATATACGTGACGACTTTTCCTTGTCACGAGTGTGCGAGAAACATCATCGCTGCTGGAATTGATCGTGTCGTCTACATCGAACCATACGCCAAGAGTTTAGCTCTGGAGCTACACGCAAACGCACTCCAGCTCGACAAGGAAGGAGATACGAGTAAAATACCCTTCGTCCCGTTTCTGGGAGTTGCGCCGCGCAACTACTCCAACATGTTTGGAATGCACAAAAGAAAAGGCGATGACGGAAAAATAGTGTTCTGGGACGCGACAAAAGCTAATCCACGCGTCTCAGGTTCGTTTTGGTCATACGTGCAATATGAGAAAGAAGACCTGAAAGTCCTGAGGGACACGCTGAGGAAGAGGGGGTTTGCACAATGAAAGTATCAAAAGAGCTGGCGGAGATACTTCAAGAGGCGAGCAACGAAGTTGATACATGGCCAAGATGGCAGCGGAGTCTTGACCCTCAAGGATCCAGGAGGGGTTCGTCGGAGGAAGCACCCGAGTCCGAAGGCTCTGCGCAAGACGCTTCGGATACAAAAGAGCCTGCAGCTTGAATAGAAGAGGCTCAGAGGGCATCAACTTTTCGGCCGTGCTTCGGCAGAATTGACCGATGAATTCGACGTTACCAATCGCTTCGCCGCTCTGTGCACGGTGCCCTGGCCCAATTTCATCTCCTGGGAAATCTCAGCCCAGGACCGTCCCTGCGAGCGCATTTCCGCCACCTTTGTGGCATCTACCGGTTTGCGCGGCCGCCCGATGCGCTTGCCCTGTGCGCGCGCCGCGGCGATACCAGAGCGCACGCGCTCACGAATCAGCTCGCGCTCGAATTCGGCGATGGTGGCGAAGATGCCGAACACCAACCGCCCGTTGGGTGTTGAAGTGTCCACACCCTCATGGATCGAAACAAACTCAATTCCCAGGGTGCGGAATTCCTCGAGCGCGTTGACCAGCTGCCGCAGGCTGCGGGCGAAGCGGTCGTAGCGGTAGACCACCACCGCTTCGACTTGGCGCCGGCGGCATATTACCAGCATTTGGTCCAGCTCAGGCCGACGCTCGCGTGCGCCGCTTATGCCGGCGTCGACGTACTCCCCAACAACTTCCCAGCCCCGGCGGGCGCAGTACTCGCGCAGCTCAGCCAGTTGCATATCCGGGTTCTGCCCAGCGTGCGTACTGACACGAGCGTAGAGCGCGGCGCGTATTATCTTCCCGTCTACATTCATTTCAGGCGCTCCCGCAGCCATTCGAGGCGCGCCTGCCCACGCTCGGAGATTCGGTAAAGAAGAAGGCCGCGCCGGTCCAACTGGCGATCCAGAAGCTTCCAGTTCCAGAGTCGCTTCAAATATGTATAAGCTGCTCGCACAGGGTAGTATCCGGCCAGCACGGCCCACCCGCGGGAGAGAGCCACCCACGATTCTCGAGCGTCACCAATGCCCGGAGCTTCATTCGGTTATATGCGCTCTTCCTTCTCGGTCGCGTGTTCGTCCCACTCCGTTTCACGTTCCAACGTGTCCGTCTCATGTTTCCGTCCCTCGGGATGTGCAAGGTGCTGGCACCCACCTGCTAAACGCGCCGTTGAAACCGATCTTGGGACGATTTTCGGCCGCTCATCGCTTGAGCAACCGGGGCGAGTCCTCAATCTCCCCGTGTTCCACCGCGTCCCAAATGAAGTAATCGTGCAGTCCGAGCCCGGCCACGCGCTCAGCCACGTCTCCTCCGCATCGGTCAGCCAGTGCCGCCAAGTCGCGGGGCTCGGTCTGGCTAAACAGGATCCAGACGTCGGTGAGGGCCGTCAGAGTCTTTGGCACCTCCGCGGCCCGCTGTGCAGTCCACACGACGTCAATTTCACGGTGCCTGCCCGTGCGGATGAGCTTTCCGAGCAACGGCGGCATGTAGCCGGCCTGGGTGTACAAGAACTTCCTCACACGCAAAGCACAGCTGGCCGCGTGCATACACTAGACGCGCTACCTCTTCGATTTCCTCTTCCAAATCGCCGCCAGGGACGTAAGCACCGGCAAATGTTTCCTCCTGGCGTGAATTCTTCAGAAATTGAGCCAACTGGCCTGGGGAGTCGAACTTGTTGACCTTCTTCTCCCGCGCATGCTCCCCCATCGGGTCAAAACCTATGAAGCGCGGGCAGTAACGGAGCAGTTCACCAAGGCGAGTGCTTTTGCCTGAGCCTTTGCGTCCGACGATCCCAACGATCCTGTTCTGTACTTCACTCATTGCGCTGGCTCCCATTTGGAATATTCGAGGGGTCCACCGGTCTCCCGCGAATCTTGCTCCGGATCCTCCAGCTGGTCGGAGACGGCGCGCGCGCGATCGCGGGCGTTCGATCCGGTGAAATGGACGAGCGCCAGTCCGCCTGCCCCAAGGATCAGCCACAGCCCCACTCGAAGAAAGGTCGCCGCACGCTCAGGTGACCATTGCGAGGAGTTCGGAGAAGGTGAGGCTGGTGTCGTTGGACCAGTTGCTGCGGAAGCCGCTGGCCGAACGGGAGTAGGCAGCTCGTCCGCCTCGGTGGCTCGCGCTGCCCGGTCTGCGCACCGCGAGCAGCTTTCGCGCCGGCCGGTCGCCAGGTTCTCTACTAAACCTGTGCCGTTGCACAAGCCGCAATCAGAAAAGCCAAATACTCGCGTCATGGCGCCTCGCTACTGGACCGGTGGAGACTGAACACCCTGTTGCTCCGCGGCGCACTGCGCCTGGAACTGCCGGATCTGTTCGGCCAAGGCATGCACGGCTTCGATCTTGCGGGTTTCGATGGCTCCGATTTCGGTGAATAACGCGAAGATGTCGCCATTCTCCACCAGCCAAGCCGGAGCTCGTTTGTTGATGACTTCCGCGCTGACGGCGCTCAAGCGCTCGCGCTCCTCCTCCGTAAAGGAGGTGGCTTGAACCGTCTCTGCGGCAACTGGAAGTCGAAACGCCTTGCGGATGACATACCCCTGCCCGGCTTCGAACACGCGTACTAGGGGACGCACCTGGTCGGGCCGTAATTTCATCGGTCCCTTGAGTAAGGCAGCCTTCGGACGGGGCTTTTCTTCCGTTCCGCCCTGCTTCGGTTCTGTCAGGGTGACGTTCGTCGCGATCAGTCGCCGCAGGAAGGTGGCCTCGGGTTCGCTTGCGGCGCGAGCGGCGCGTTCAACCGCTTGCTTGTCGAGGGAAAGCCGGAGGGATCGTTCTCCAGCGCCGGGATCCGCGGCCAGCTCCCCGAATGACTCCGGATACGATGCGAGCCATCCTGCAACCTCGTCGCTTGTAATTTCATGAGCGCCTTCAAGAACCCGCACGGTATAAGTTTTGTGTGCCATATCGCCTCCTATCTATCTCCGCGTTGCAGCTGCCCCAGGCCGTACAGTGCCAGGAACAGGAGCAGCGGACTGAAGAGAATCAACAAACCTCCAAGTACTTCCCCCCGAGTGGGCGGACGATCTGCGGTCGTGGCCAGCATGAGCTGGTCGAGCCATGCGCCCTGGACCGCGGTCAGGCCGACAACAACCTCGATCGCTTCGCGGTGCTCCGAAAAGAACGCGGGATGCTTGTTGATTACTTGCCGCGCCGCTTCTGTGAGCTTTGCTTTCTCGTCCGCACGGAGATCCAACGCAACCCGGGCAGCTTCGTATGGAACGGCGGCCAGACTGCTGACCACCAACGCCTGCACACGGAAGAGGGAATCCAGCGCCAGGGCCCGCCAGCGTTCGTCCTCCGCCGGGACCACTTCCGTTACCTGCGACTGGACTGCGCTCACGGGCTCAGGTTCGTTAAGGCAGTCCCCAGGTTCGCCACTTGCACCGATTGCCCTCTTCCCTTTGTCTAATTCCATGTCCAGCCGCGCCAAGCGCCTGCCGAGTGTTTCACCGGATTGGTAGCGTATTAATCCGGACGAGCCGACTCCAGCAGTGTGCGGACGCCGCGCTTCGTGTCGGCGCTCTCGGCATCCACTTTCATGCCTGCCCTCCCCGAGGGGATTCGCCCCGGCCGATCCTTTTTCCGGTCTCAGTGTCAATCCGGTAGGGGACTGGGCCCGGGTACTGTGCCGACCAACAAGCCCAGCACCAGACCTCGCCATGCCGTCGGCAATTCGCCACCTTTTTCGGGTCGGTGATAGATGGTTGTTTGGGCGGGAAGTTCGAAATGAGGATCCGGTCAGGACCGACCACGATAATGGAGATCAGGTCCTCTAGGGTCCCGCATTGACGACAGCGTAGTGGGAGGATCGTCATGGTCAACCCTCCCTCCGGTCGCCTCTCTGCGCCTTTCCAAAATTGTGTGTCGACGGTTTGGATGAAGGGGATGCCTTCAAAGGGCAGCCACTTTTGCCCGTATGCTTTGACCATTCCACGGGATCGTTGCCTTCGGCCCCGCATTCGCAACGCCAACCCCCTTCAGGGAGTGCCTCGGGTTGGTACTTGGGCGTTGCCCCCGTTGACGGTGCACTCTCGGGTGCCAAGTCGCTCGGATCGGTCCCCTTCAGGACCTTGCGGGGGCCGGGCCCGTTGGAATGGCTGACAAAGCCCTTCTGCTCCATGAGATCGATCAGTTGGACGGCGCGTGGCGTCGTGATATCCAGATGCTCTTTCAGCAAAGAGATCGAGATCTCATCGTGGCTGGTAGCCAGTTGTACCGCCCGTTCATAGAGCAGGCTGTTCTCGCCTACATCCTCCCCATCCCCTTCGGTGGGCGGCTCCGGACTGAACGACCCCGGGGTCGGCTCACCAGATTTATCCGCTACATCCGCTACGTGGCTTTGTTTGGTTGGATTTCCGAACAAGAACGCATCCGCTACTGACCCAGCGGTAGCGGAAGGGAAATCTGGTTCAAGTTCTTCATTCGCAAGCTCTGTAGCGGCTGTAGCGGATAAACTTGGCAAGTACGGCGCAAGAGCACTTTCTAAGTGCGCCCGCCTGTACCCCTTGCGCACATGGCCGTCGCACCGAAGGTTTATGGGGCGCACTCCAAAACCGCGAATCATTCGCGCCAGCCGGCGCGGCGAGAGCTCCATCTCCGGCCGCCCGCCGTCAGACGGCTTGAACGTGGGCGCGTCCTCTTTCAGCCGAAGTCGGTCAATTAATTCCGTTGAGGCGATCGTCGACTCGCTCGCATGCCAGACTTCGAGTGCATGCCTGAGAATTTCCAGCGCCTGGGTCTGCTCGTCGTCGGCCTCGGCCTTCCGTCGGGATAAGGCTTCGGCATCTATCCGTAACTCACTCAAACGGGAGGGGTGCGCTATGGAGAGAATGGAAAAAAGCGGCGCCCAATTCTCCTCCTCGCGGTCCGACAGAAACTGTGCAGATGGGGCGGTCTCGTAAATAGCGCGAATTCGGTCGTTGTTGGTCGATGCCCAACTTTCAACTTGCTCCTTCAAGTTCGCAGCAACCTGCGACGCGATGCGATAGATGAAGCGTGCCACAGATTGGGATGCTTGCCGGCGCTGCATGACCACCATGATCCCGCGGTCGCGGATGGTAGCCGGAAACTCACCGATGCCCGCCAATACCTTAGGACAGTAAACGTCGAACTCACGAACCTCATCACGATTCGCGCCAGCGCAACGTGTAGCCTTAGACCCTCGCCGATGACCTGCGTTCAGAAGTCCACGAAGTGCCTCCGCTCGCTCGGTCTTCCCACTAAGAGTCTCTTGTTCGTCCAGGAGGAAGGTCGGATGGGTGGAGTCCGCAAGACGGAATAGGGCTGCCTCACTCACGTTGGCCGTCCGCTTCGGTCGGGCGACAATGAGCTCCAAGACTTCGAGCGTACGAGTCTTTCCGCACCGCGGAGCCGGGCTGCAAAGGATCAAGAATGGAAACGCATCAAATGTGTCGAAAACGTGAGTTGCAATCACCCACAGGATGATGGGCAGTAGGGCATGGGGTGGTAGAACTACAAAGCCTGATATGAACTCTTCCAACTTGCGAAGGAGACTCGCACCATCAGGCACGGGCGGCGGTGTCCATTGCGATGCACCACTGATGAGATCGAGGAGTTGCTCCCGTGTGCCGCCGTGTTCGGTAAACTGCGTGAGGTCCTTGGCGCCTGGCAGTTCGAGAAGCTTCAGAGATCCAGCCTTCCCCTCGAGTGAAAGTAAGACCTGATGTGCATGTTTCCGGCCCGGCTCATCGGCGTCAGAAATAACGATGGCGTTCTTGCCGCGTAGGAATTCGGAATATTCATCGCACCATTTGCCGGCCCCACCAGGGTTACAGGTGGCGACGAATCCAAGTGTGCTCGCGGTCTCGCAGTCCTTTTCTCCCTCTACTATGAGCACATCCTCCGCAGCGAGAACTCCGCGAAGCTTGTAGAGCACACGCCGGACACCGTCGAGCTTGTTGATCCAGCCGCCCTCGCCGTTGGGTCGCCGCTGGCTGAAGCCCTTGGGCTCGTAGCGGACGACCTGATAAAGCAGTGTGCCGGCCTCGTCTTGATAGTCGTAACGTGCGGCGCATTTCTTCGCGAACTTGTGGACGTTTTCGAGGAACAAGTCAGCGAGCTGGATTCCGACAGCTCTGCATACTTGCTCTGGCGAGCATCCCGCATGGCAATGGATGAGAATCTTCCCATCGCGCTCGTCGACGGCAAGCGAGGCTTTCCGATCGTCATGTGCTGGGCAGAGCGCAACCCAGCCCTTGCCTGAGCGGCGGACGCCAGAAAAGCGGCCCAGGATTTTGGGCCCCTGCATCAGTTCGTCTCCGTCTTGCCGGTCGCGGGAGTGATGCGACCGCAACCGTTCTTCGCCATCCGCTCAACTGCTTCTCTCGGGATCAACCGGCGCTTCCCCAACTTCCGAGACGGCAGGCGCCCTTCCGCTACAAGGTAATCGACACTACGGGTGCTTAGATTCAACACCGCAGCCACCTCACTTCTAGTCAGCAGTAATTTATCCATAAAACATCGCTCCGTACGATGAGTTGCGCTAATGCTTGCACTTGTTGACAACTCTGTCAATTTCCTGTATATTTATGGACGAATTAAAATGAAACGCCCGGGGCCAAAGCCAGTGGACGTGAAACAGCTTGAGGGCCAGGCTGTCGGATGGGCTTGCTTCTTTTACACCCTGCGCGATGGCCAATACGGTCACATGCAGCATGTGAAAATGAGTCGGACAGAGACGCTGCGTTCCGCAATCAAGAAGGGTTTGATGGGCGGTAACCCCTCGAAGGAGTTGCAGAGAACGCGGATCGCGTTCGCCCAACTTCTTGAGTCTCCAGTCCACATACCCATTTCAGAGGCAGCACGGGGGTTACCGGGTGGGCTCGTAAACGTAAAGGGTCAGGAGTGGATCATTTCCCCCCCCACTTTTCCCAAACCGCAAGTTTGGGTGCGGCTGAAAAAAGCGCGCACTGTGGGCCAAATCAAAGCAGCCGCACGCGGGATTGGCAGGTTGGGCTCGGCGTTTACTTCCCCTGAGGTGCCGGGTCACGAGTATTGGGGACTTAATCCTGCGGGGGCGCTTTGTGAACACGCTCGAGGCATCCTTGTCGCCAAGCAACTCCCCCATTATCCAAAAACTGACCGGCCGAGCAGCGACGACAAGCGAGTTGAATTCCTGGCGAAGGTGATGGCTGGTCTGACCCTTGGGCTCGCGCCAATTACGGCTGTGAAACGGTTGTCGCATTGGCACTGGCCCAAGGATTGGGCCGAGAAGTGGCCTGACACCTGGAAGTGGAACAAGCATTCTTTCAGGCGAGTCCTTGAAGACCTACAAGAAGACACAAGGAGAGCACACTCATGAAGCAACGAGGCATCTACGAAAAGGTTCGCGGCTCGGGTATCTGGTGGATCCACTGGCACGATGCGCAGGGCCTACGGCACCGCGAGAAGGGCGGCACGAAGAGCACGGCCATCGCGTTATATCGCAAGCGCAAGACCGAGGCCTTGGAAGGGCGCAAGTTGCCTGAGAAGATGCCGCGGAGGCCGGTGCTGTTCCGGGAGATCGCGCAGGACGCGCTCGAATATTCTCTGCTACACAAAAGGAGTGCCGGGGACGACCGCTGCCGCATGCGCAAGCTACTCGAGTGGTTCTCCGACCGGGCTGCGGAATCCGTCACGCCCCGGGAGATTGAGGAACGTCTCCAGGGCGAAAAGTGGATGGCTGCCACGGCGAATCGCTACCGCTCATTGCTATCTCTCGTCTACCGCCTAGCCATCCGGAACGGCAAGGTCAAGGACAATCCAGCACCACTGGTGCGGCATCGCAACGAAGCCAACGGACGAGTGCGCTTCCTTTCGCCTGAAGAGGAAGATCGCCTGTGCGTTGCTATCCGAGAGTTGTTCGCCGAACATCTTCCCGAATTTGAACTGGCGGTCCATACCGGGCTGCGCCGGGGCGAGCAATACGGCGCACGATGGCAAGATGTGGACTTCGAGCGCCGCACGCTCACCGTGCCTCGCGACAAGTCAGATAGGACCAGCCACGTTCCGCTGAACACGAGTGCCTTACACGCCCTGGTCGAGCTTCACGCCCACAATGCGGATTCGGGGTTCGTGTGCGGCGGACTGCGGAGTCCGCGCAGCTGGTTTCAGCGTGCTCTAGAGGCGGCGGGCATTCGCGATTTCCACTGGCACGACCTGCGGCACACGTTCGCGTCACGTCTAGTGATGAGTGGAGCAGACCTTCGCACTGTGGCCGAGCTACTGCGCGATAGCTCCCTTGTGATGGTCATGCGCTACGCTCACCTGGCGCCGGACTACCGGTTGGCCGCGGTCGAGCGGATGGGCGCCGCCTTCGGGTCGAACCGAACAGCCACCACAACAGCCACCGATCACCTAGACGGTTCCCTTCGCGGAATCGCACAAGTACAGCAACTTGTGATTTGACTATGGGGTAGATCTGGTAGGCGCGGCAGGAATCGAACCTGCAACCCTCGGATTAGAAATCCGATGCTCTATCCGTTTGAGCTACGCGCCCTCGTCGTAGGCAACTCTTCTCTGACCCATTCTCGCACAATCAGTTAGGGAGAACCGCCGGCCCCGCGGCCGAGATGCCGACTTCACCGGTTTCCCCCACTTTTCGTGCAACTATTCCCGAACTCTGCCCAAACGCGATCGCTTGGGATTTCAGCAACTCGCGTTCTTGCGCCTGGCTGATTTCGAGCTTGCGAGTTGCTTCCTGTTTGAGAACCGCCAGGTTTTCCTCAGAGCGGCGCCGAATTCCCTTCGGAGAGAAGTCGAAAGAGCAATGGCCAACGTTGAACATTGGTGGCCATCAGGAAGTTCTCTTTGACGTGCTCTCGGCCATTTCGACCGAGCTGCGATCCCAACTCCGGATGCGTGAGGAGGTAGCGGATCTGGTAGGCACAGCCCTCGACAGAATGGACCAAGACTCCGGTGAGCTTATCGATCACTTGAGTGGGAATTCCCCCAACTGCGCGGGCGATGACGGGCTTCCCTTTCCATAATCCTTCGGTTACTGTCAAACCAAATCCCTCTTTCAGAGATTTCTGCACGATGATCGTGGACGCTCGTTGCAAAGCATTGATTTCCAAAGCTGACCAGGGAGGCAGATCGAGGATGATGATGTCTGGATCTTCATCGGCAGCCTCCATGACTTCTCGCAACACGACCGCTCCCTCGGGGTCGTCGGAGGCTTTGCCCCCCGCCAGTACCAGCTGGAAATCCACGTATTTCTTAGCCATCTTGCAGGCCTCGATCACGCCGACGGGATCCTTCAAGCGGTCGAACCGGGAGATCTGCGTCACAATCGGCCGGGAACGATCGATGCCAAAATTGTCGCAGACATCCCTTATGTGCGATTCTTCGAGCTCCTTATTCTTCTCCGAGAGCGGATCGATGCACGGGTAAAAGAGCGCCTGCGGGATCGAAAGCTGTCGCGCGAAGGCTGGCGATGAGAAAACTGCGGCGTCGTAGCTCTCGACCATGGGCTGCAAGAAATTCCAGACCTCGGTGTTTGGGCTTGACAAGTCGATGTGACATCGCCATATCCTGCGAGAAGAACCTTTTGTTTTGGAGGCGACGAGACCCGCAGGCTGCGGGTCGTGCATCACAATAAAGTCCTCATCGAAATTGATGCGTTGGCGGTTTTGCTCGGTGTGGCGCATGAACACATCGCGCGCCTGCGCGGTCAATGCCTACTCAGCACCGTGCAGGGCGTTGTGGAATGCCTTGGTGATTTCAAAGAAGTCGTTGCCGCCCGTAATCACCTCCCACCCGGTTTTGATTTCGAGTTCTCCCAGAAGGGGCACCAGCCGGTTGAGCATCTCGGCGACTCCTCCGCCAACCGCGGTGGAGTTCACCATTTTCACCGTCTTGCCGCTCAAAGCGCTTGCGAGAAAGCGCAGCTCGTCGAGCCACGACTTGCCGATGATCGCCTCGTACTCGGCAAGCTGAGCCGCCACGGGCGCAAGCGGAGGGCTCCCCGGGACGCGCGGCTTTCGCCGTTCTCGCGGAGAAACTGCCCCACAAAAAAGCACCCAGCCGTTCATCCGGCTGGGCCCCTTTTTTCACATGGGTGCTTTGTTATGTCGAAGTGCTCGGTTCTCCATTATTGCCGGTCGTGAACTTCTGCCGCCTCGTGCTCCTTGGATTGCCGGCTGGCTTTCGCAAGTGCTGCGCGAAACGCCTCGGTGTCAGGAGGCGCCGGAACGGACCCGCTCAAAATGCTACGGAACGAAGCGTTGTCGCCGTAAACCGCGATCGTCGAGTCATCGTCTTTCTCGATCACAGCACCCTCGATAGTGGCGCCAGCGAAAGCTCCCTTGGACCGGGAATAGGTCAACAGCTCGGCGTTCATCTTCCAGTCTGTGCCCGCCGACGCATGCCGGCCGACCGGGCCAGCCGCAGCTGATCCTTCCCCGCTCACCTGAAACTTGCTGGCGAGCAAATGCTGCAAGCCCTGCTCATTCATCACCAGCATTACAAGGTCGACTCCTTCGATGCCAATTTGAAATCCGAAGCTACCGCCACTGACCGCAACGAACGCAGGCGCACTCCAGCCCTTGTCGGCGGTACGACACGAGGCCACACCTCTGCCGTGCTTCGCTCCTACCACGAAGCCACCCTTCATCAAGTGGGGGACGACCACCACGCACTTGGCGCCGTTCATCACTTCTTCTGGAATCCCCTTGTCGGGCGCTGCCATGATCTGCTCGAGGACTTCCGTCGAGTTCTGCACGCGTTTCACCGAATCTTCGCGTGACGAGGCGGCGAAACAGAGGACGCTCCCCATCAGCAAAAGCGTGATCGCAAGATACCATCGTGGCAGTTTCATTCTGTCTCCCTTTCACAACTTGAAATTAGCGTACCGCGCGGGCCGGACCGCAGGTCCTGACCCTTGCCCGAAGCGACGATCGATCCGCCTGTCGGCGCTCGATCGCGCGTCGGACGCGGGCGTGCCCTACTCGTGTCAGCCGGAATGGTCAAGGTCAGCCGGTAAAGCTGCCCTCCCGGGGGACCAATTCCGCTATACCTGCGATTACAGGCGTCGATCTGCAGGATACGGCAGGCGCCAAACGGTGAACCATACCGATGAGCCTGTACTTTCAATCGAGGGAGACCCTAAGCACGGCGTCCAGTTGCCACGTCGTCGAGCAAGAAGTGCGGTCTTGAACGTCGCGCAGTTGAAGCACTTGCTTGCAGGGAGGTTCCCGAAGCCGTGGTTGCCGACGCCTCGGTGAAATAGCCGGTCCTGGTCCGGACACGTAACCTGTGATGGTTGGCATCATAGGCCTGAGCTTCGATTGAGTGGAAGGTGTGGCCCGACGCTGGATTCGAGGATTTGTATCCGATCACGTATTGGTTACGAATGTCGAAGGCAATGCTCTTTGTGATGGCGTCAACCTCGCTCGGATCTTTGGGGAAGTATGCGCTTCCACCAGTTTTCTGGCTGATCATCTGAAGAGCATGGATGCTGGCACTGGCGCCTTTGGTTTGGTCAACAAAGGCGATTCCATAGACCACGGGGCCATCTCCGCGTTGCAATTCGTGCACGGTCTCGTCCAGGGATTCCTGGCTCGCATTGTCGCGTCCGTCTGTGACCACCAGAAGAACGCGCTTCTGAATGGTCGCGCTTTCCCTGATATGGGCGGCGGAGGCTACCACAGCATCGTAAAGAGCGGTGCTTCCCTGCTAGCAGGCTGCTGAAAAATTGATGTACACGGCTTATTTCCCGTCTCTCTCTGCTCTTCTTCTCTATGTGCAGGGGACTTTAGGCTATGTCGGGAACCTTGTTCCGAGTTTCGGTGATGCGAGCCTCCTGCAACTTAGCCGGGTTGAACCGCCGCTCGGCTCAGGTTCCGCATACGTACCAGGTTGTAAGCGGCACAGGTGAAGGTGAACACCCAGTCCACCTTAAAGATCCCGCGATGGCGCACTTTCCGCAGCAGCGCGATCGTCTTCAGCCATCCGAAACATTCTTCGATGCGCTTCCTCTTTTGTTGGCTGATTCCATAGCCAGCGTGGCGCGTGGTACGTGCGTCAACGGCGCTCCCGGCCCACCGCGCCACCCACGCCGGCGCCCGCCAGAGCCGCCACAATCGGCCCTGCGGCAATGAAGGGGCCAAGTCCTGGAATGGCCAGGGCTCCGACTCCGGCCAACCAACCCAAGGCTCCGCCAAGCACAGCACCCGCGCTCGCGCCTGCCGTCACGGCTTCGGGCGCCTTCGTTCCTTTTTCATGCGCGAAGTCCTTGGACCCAATGTTCTCGGGTAATAGGACAGAGAGATCTACGTTGCGAAAACCACTATCTCTGAGCTGGTCCACCGCCATTCTACGCTGGAATAAGTGCGAAAAATGCCAAAGACTGCAGCATTTTTCCCGGACATGTCGAATACCTCCTGACGATTTCCTTGTTTTTTGTGAGCACTCTCCAGCTTCTGAGGCTATTTTGAAAGTGCAGCGTGGTCCATCCCGGAAAAGCTGTACCCACCATCGCGGCCGAATGCGTCTGCGGCGTCTCTCGAGTCAAGACCAGGTTGTCCTACACTCGTAACGGCCCGTCCGGCGGGCCTTACGTGGCCTTCGAGAAACCTACAAATTGGACCCTATCCCCGCCAACACCCGCTGACCATACACTTCCAGACGATCGTATCCCGGGACCTGGGCGCCCGTTCCCACGAGGAAGGCTTGTGGACTACGTAACAACAGTTCGGTTCGAAAGAACTTTATCAATGCCAATACGTGTCCCAAGTCCCGCCAGAACCCGCCTGCGTTCGCCTTTGCTTGGAGCACGCGTACCGGGAGGTTCGTGGGGATACGCGGAGTCCAGGAAGCGCAGCGCCATCGTATCTTTGATGCTGCCGTAGTTCTCGTCACGGGCGTTCTAGCAGCGTCTCTTGTGACCGTCAAACAGGTACACGTGGCCAAGCCCTCGGCCGAACATGTGACCCTGAATACACCGAAGAAGCTCGCCAAGCCAAATACGAGGGGACCTGCGTCCTGGGCATGATCGTTGGGGTCGACGGAAAGCCTCGAGAGATCCGCGTTCAGCGCGGAATCGGTATGGGGCTTGACAAGAAGGCGATTGAAGCTGTGGAACAATGGCGCTTCACTCCGGCGACCAAGGATGGACGGCCTGTTTCTGTGCAAATCAGCGTGGAAGTCAGCTTCAAGCTCTACTGGAGGAACGTCTAAGAGTTCGTCAATCAGCGGACCATCTCGATTTCTCGTAACGGCCGAAACCGCAACTACAGCAAATACCTGATGGTAAGGCTGGCCTTCAGACTCCACAATCCATTCCAATCAGGGGTAAAACGAAACACGAGCAGCAATCAGAGCCTGCGCAGGGAGGGACGGTTCAGTGGCTCTCACCATCAAGTCAGAACGTTGGTGCGAGTGCCGGCTCAATCCGGAAACCTTTCGGCCTTCCCTGTGCGGAGATGTTGCTACGTCCCTGTGCCACGACTGTGGGCTCGCTCTGTGTGACCTGCACGCGATTTTCTGTGACCGATGTTCGAATGTGTCTTGTGGTCGATGTGACCATATCTGTCGTGTCGATGCAGTCGTGGGCGCAGCGTAGCAAAAGGTTGGGAGTTCGCCTGGCGTTGGGAATTTAGACAAACGAGCTTGAGTGGTGAGTAAAGGGACGTGAGCTGCAAAATTGCATGTAGTTGTGTGAAGGTGAAAGGATCTACTGAATCTAGAAGCGCCCCCTGGCTCCGCTGTGCGTGGCCTCCTCCTGAATCGCGCGAATAACCATCCATTGAATATCGCTCTGGCGGCAGGGACTCGAGACCACGTCAAACGCACCCAACTGTTTTGCTTCGTTATACTTCTGGTCGTCGGAAATTTCGGAGATCACAACCACTCGGGTCTTCATCGGCTTGCCCGGTGGGCGCAGGATGTCGCGATAGCTGCCGTCCGACAGTGTGTCCTCGCAGAAAATCAGCGAGAACGTCTCGTCGGGCAAGAAACCTCGAGCTTCCTGCAGACTAGAGCAACAGACGGGCTCGATCGCCCAGTTGCTCAGCGCATTCTGCACGACGTCCCTGTTCGTTTCCGCAGATACAATGAGAACTCGCCACCCCTTCGTCGTATCCACCTCCCTGGCACGGCCACTTGCGAACGGAACCAACGACCGGGCTACCAAGGTCCTTGTTGTTCGCGTGCCGCTTTGCGCACCTTGTCCGAAAACAAGGTCGCAATCGCCTAAAACACTAGCGAACAATCGGAGATAGGCCTATCCCGTGAAGGCTGTAGGAACGGGTGTGAAGTTCTCTAGCATGGACCCGGTGTGCAAATGGAGGGACGGCCCGTTCTTCACACAACCTGCACGATGTTGTTGCGAACCGCGTAACGCACCAGGTCGGCGACGGAATGCAGATCCAGCTTGCGCATGACGTTAGTACGATGAGTCTCCGCGGTCTTTACGCTCAGATTAAGAGCAACGGCTACTTCCTTACTGGTTTTGCCCTCGGCAAGCAACTGAACCACCTCGCGCTCGCGAGAGGTGAGCCGGTCCTTCAAGGGCCTGTCGTCGATGACGCGCTGATTCAGGTAGCCGTGGAGTACTGCCTCCGCGACCTTGGATGTGAAGAAGGTGCTGCGACGTTGAAGCGCTTCCACCGCCGATACTAGATCGCGGGCTGCATCCGACTTCAGAACGAAGCCACGAGCCCCGACTTCCAGAACTTCGCGCACGATCTGTTCCGATTCATGGACAGTCAGGATCAGGACGCGAGTAGCCGGCGCGAGGTTGAGGATCTGGCGTGCCGCGTCCAGACCATTCAAGTTGGGCATCCCGACATCGAGCAGAACCAGATCGGGCCGCAGTTCACGAGTCTTTTCGACAGCGCTGCGGCCATCCGTGGCTTCGCCACAGACCTCCCATCCCGGGTGATTCTCGAGCAGAGAGCGGATACCGTGCCGAACGATTTCGTGGTCATCTGCAATCAAGATTCGAAACGCGTTCATCGTCCACCTCCGATCTGCTTGTCACTAGCAGCGAGCGCGCCTGCGCCACGAACTGCTGTGCTGTCGCGTCTGCCGTGGATCTTAGCATCACGCATGCCAAACTTCTAAGCCACTGAATTGCTGGCTCTAAGGTGTTTTGCCCCAAATGGGCTAGCGTGTAAATCTTTCTCTCGCACCACGTCCTCAGCGCGCACAATTTCGTCAGTATCCGGCACCTTGAAGATTAAGAATTTGCTCCATCAGCGGTACAGCTACTACCCGATGTCAGACATGCTCGCCAGCTGTTTACAGTGATGCGCATGAATATGAAACAGCCCATCGACAGGTTGTCGGAAAGACAACTGGTGCAACTGGCGCAGTCAGGCGACAAGGAAGCGTTCGAGCGTCTGTACGAGGCCCACAAACATGGGGTGTACGCGATCTGTCTCAGGATCACCCGCGAGAAAATGGAAGCCGAGGACTGCGCCCAGGAGGCATTCCTACAGTGCTTTCTGCGGCTCTCGACCTTTCGTGGCGAGTCAGCGTTGTCCACGTGGCTGTACCGCCTAACCGTCAATGTGGTTTTAATGCGCCTGCGGGCAAACGACGTCAAACCAGTATCGCTCGATACCAGTGGCACCTCGGATGACTCCACGGAAAGCGTAATGTTGAACGCCTGCCCGGTAGATGACATACGTTTATCGGGTGCTCTCGATCGAATTACGCTTCACCGAGCGCTGCAGGAGCTATCCCCGGGATATCGAACAATTTTTCTGCTCCATGACGTTGAGGGCAAGGCCCATAGCGAGATCGCTCGAGAATTGGGTTGTTCGGTTGGAAATTCGAAATCTCAACTGCACCAAGCCCGCAGCCGCCTGCGACGTTATCTGCGACGACCGACGCGACGGTCCTTGAACCGGACCTCGTTCGCGCCGGTTCGCGCTGCAGTGCGCGTTCTAAGGGAACAGATCGCGCCCAGTACAGCACTTACCTGATTTGTACTCAACGGGTGAGGTCATGGACTTCAGCTTGGGTAAGTCGGGAAGATTTTCTGTTTTCTTAGCCTATTGCGCAGGCGGCTACCACAAAGGGAGACTCAGAATGCTTTGGACAATTGCCGTTATCTTGCTTCTGCTGTGGGCCCTCGGAATTGTCAGTTCCTACACCCTCGGGGGGATTTATTCATCTCCTTTTAGTACTGGCAATCATTGTCGTTCTGATCCGAGTAATCCAAGGCCGTAGTCCCGTACTGTAGAGAGCGCTTTCCGGATCTCATTGCCTGAGGTGTGAATTCTGAAGGTCAATCGTAGAGTTCCCTGTTCGGTTAATGATTCGTTTGGGCGGAGATTAGTCCATCGATGGCTGCCAGCAGTTCACGGGAAACCTCGGACTTGGTAACGTAGGCCTCCGCACCGGCGGTCAGCGCGACGTCCTTCATTAAGGCCGGTTGATGCTGGCTCAGGATTACCACTTTGGCTTCCGGGGCGTCCTTCCGTATCAGTCTTGCCGCGTCCAATCCGTTGAGTCGAGGCATCGTGATGTCCAGTACAACTATGTCAGGTCGAAGTTCTCTCGCCTTCTCAACTGCGTCCCGGCCATCCAAGGCTTCGCCACATACTTCCCAGTCCGTGTGGGACTCCAACAGTGAACGGAGACCACGCCTGAAGATTTCGTGGTCGTCCACAATGAGGATTCGGATTCCCATTTTCAGCCTTGGCATAGATCAAGAATGGCCGGATTGATTGGAACAGTGGACCTTCCCGCCTGATCTTGAAACAAACGACTCTCAGGCACAATCCCGTATTCCCTGTAGGAGATCCCGCTCGCAGCTGTGAGTCTCGACGCCGACCATGCCCTGTCGGGCTTCACGACCCGTATCGATCTCTCTGCTTGGAAACTCTCAGCAGCCACAATTACGGACCAGACACAATCTCTTTAGTTTTCCTCTGAAGCCAGATGTCAAACCGTGCCGGACAAGTGACTCAGAGGAACCGAGCGCCCTAGAAACAAGATGGACCCTCCAATTCGCCTATGCGGTCACCCGAATTGGTTCACAGGCAACAACGTTGACCGGTATGGTTACCTCAACCATCGCCCCCGGATTTCCATTGGTGAGTTGCAGTTCGCCTCCAAATTCCTCGACCCGTTGTCTCATCCCTCCGATCCCCACACCTACGCTTCCCGGCCGTAACTTTACGGTCTCCTCGCGCAACCCCTTGCCGTTGTCGCGAATGGTAACCAACACATGTTTCTTACGCTGGGTCAAGGTCACCCACGCCCGACTCGCTTCCGAATGCCTAAAAACGTTGGTCAGCGCTTCCTGGACGATGCGAAAAACGGCGGTTTCCAACTCCGGTGCAAGCCGGCAAAACTCGGGCGGGTGGACCTCCATCGAGGTCTCGATTCCGCTGCGCTGGGTCAGGCCCTCGAGATACCAACGAAGTGCCGAAACCAAACCGACCTCGTCGAGCAACGGGGGATGCAATAGGTGAGACATGGTGCGGACTTCCTGGATAGCGCGATCAATACCGCGACTCGCTTCGACCAAAGCTTGATCCGATTGGGTCGAAGCATTCAAGATCACTCCCTCCACAATCATCTTGGCCGCCGCGAGTTCCTGGCCCACACTATCGTGCAATTCGCGCGCAATCCGACGTCGCTCATCATCTTGCAACGTCATTAGACGACTGGATAGACGGCGCAAGACCTCGGTTCTCTCTCGCACCGTCTTCTCCAGAGCGATCGATGTCCCGCGCATTGACTCTTCCAGCAATTTGCTGTCGTGAATATCGGAGCACGTTCCGTACCACTTGAGTACTCTTCCGGCGCGGTCGCGTACCGGGACCGCACGAGCACGAAACCAGCGGTACTGTCCATTCCGATCGCGCAGGCGATACTCCGCCTCGTAAATCTCGCCAGATCGAATACATTCACTCCAATGTGTCTTGATGCGTTCGGCGTCGTCGGGGTGCACATACTCCATCCAGGCAAATCCACTGAGGGAACCTGCCGCAGCGCCCGTGTATTCATAGAATCGTTCGCTGAAGTAATCCCGGTATCCGCCGGGCTGGCTGCTGAAGATCACGTCGGGGGCGGTGCGCACGATCGCGTCGAGTTCCTGGTTTCTTTGCGACAGCTCGCTGTTGAGGTGCTCCAGGGCTTCCGCTTTTTTCTCCAATTCCAGCGTACGTTCAAGAACTCTCTGCTCGAGGTCGCGATTGAGCTTCTCCAACTCACGCGTCTTCCGATGCAACTCGGCAAATATGCTGACCTTTGCCCGCAAGAGTTCCGGAACAACCGGGACAGAAATGTAGTCGACCGCGCCCCGCTCGTAGCCTTTCAGGCGGTCGAGGTCGGTGAGATGAATGGCGGAGATGAAGATGATCGCGATTCTGCGAAATCGCGGGTGGTCGCGTATCATCTCCGCGAGTTCGAACCCGTTCATCTCCGGCATGCTCACATCCATCAGCACCACCGCTACGTCGGCCCTCAAGAGGTAGTCAAGGGCTTCCCTTCCAGACGTCGCCTTAATCAAATTCTCGTCCAACTCGCTCAATATGGCCTCATAGCTGAGCAGCTTGGAAGGTTGATCGTCCACCATGAGAATGTTGACTTTTTCTCTCATTCGTCGTCTCTCGTGTCGTCGCCCAGTCCGGACCTCCAGACCATGGCGAAAATTTACCTGTGCAACCACATACGCAGCGCGGAAAGCAATTGGTCGGTATTGACGGGTTTGGCCAGATATTCCGACGCGCCGGCGTCCAGACACTTCTCGCGGTCTCCTTTCATGGCTTTTGCCGTCAACGCAATAATGGGCAGGCGGCTGAACATCGTGTTCTGCCGGATTACCTGCATGGTTTCGTAGCCATCCATCTCGGGCATCATAATGTCCATCAAGACGATGGCCACATCGGGAGTCGACTCCAGGGCTGCAATCGCTTCCCGGCCGGTTCCCGCGGTAACCACGGTCATTCCCCGGCGCTCCAGTACGCTGCTGAGAGCGAAGATGTTCCGCACATCATCATCGACCACCAGCACCTTCCTGCCCGTAAGCGCCTCATCGGAGCGGTGCAGCCGGTCAAGCATCTTCTGCTTTTCCGGAGGAAGGTCGGCGACGACGCGATGCAGGAAGAGCGCGGTCTCATCCAACAACCTCTCGGGAGACTCCACCCCCTTCACTACCACACTCCGGGCCAGAGTATGCAGCCTTGCGTCCTCGTCCGGCGAGAGCTCTTTACCGGTAAAGACTACGACCGGAAGATCGCTCAGAGAAGGAGTATCGCGCAAACGCTCAAGAATGTCGAAACCCGACATATCCGGGAGGCGCAGATCAAGCACGACACAGTCAAACGGCTCCTTGCCCAAGATCGCCAAGGCCTCGCTGCCTGTTGCAGCTACCGATAGATCGATATCTTCCGAGCCCAGAAGGGCTTGCATCGTCATCTGCTCGGCGGCATTGTCCTCCACAACGAGCAACCGCCTGCGCCGAGGAGTCGCGTATTCCCTGATTCGTGTTAACGCCGCCGAAAGCCCCTCAGGCGTTGTGGGCTTGCTTACAAACGAAAATGCTCCACGCGCCAGACCCTGCTGGCGGTCTTCGTCCATAGTCAACATTTGTACCGGGATGTGCCGGGTGGCAGGATCTTGTTTCAGATGGTTGAGGACAGTCCAGCCCAACATATCCGGCAGGAAAACGTCCAGGGAGATGGCGCTTGGATGGTACTCGTGCGCGAGCGCAAGGGCCTCCACACCTCCACTGGCCAATACGACTTTGAAACCCTTGTCATGGGACAGATCACACAACACGCGTGCATAGTGTGGATCGTCTTCGACAATCAACAGCACCGTATCGTCGGGCTGCAGAGTTTCACGATCGTCCAACGGGCGCTCAACTACGTCTTCAGCCACTTTTGCCGCGGACAATTGCAGAGGCGGGGCCAAAAGTGCAGCCTTCTTATCCCGGGCTGCGGGCGCAACAGCAGACGGCCCCACATAGGTTTGTGGGAGATAGAGCGTGAACGTGCTGCCCTTGCCGGGAGCGCTTCGCAACTGGATTTCTCCCCCCAGGAGGCTCGCGAGTTCGCGACTGATCGCCAGGCCCAGGCCCGTTCCGCCGTACTTCCGGCTGGTTCCTGCATCTGCCTGCTGGAACGCTTCGAAAATGATGCGCTGCTTGTCGAGGGGGATGCCTATTCCGGTGTCGGTGACCTGGAAGGCCACCACCGACCCGGCGTTGCTAAGAACCGGATGATCCTCGCTCCAACCGATCTCGGCAGCGAACACGAAGAGCTGTACTCCGCCCTGCTCCGTGAATTTGAACGCATTCGACAGCAAGTTCTTCAGCACCTGCTGCAATCGTTTTGAGTCCGTGACGAGACTCCGGGAAAGGTGAGGATCGGTGTGCACTTCGAAACCGAGTCGCCGGTTCTCGGCTTCATGCCGAAAGGGCCTCGCCACCATGTCGAGCAGGCTTACGAAGAAGACTTCGTCCGCTTCCACGGAAACGGTTCCGGATTCGATCTTCGACAAATCGAGGATGTCGCTGATCAGGTTGAGTAGATCTGTTCCTGCACCATGGATCGTGCGGGCAAATTCGACCTGTTTCGGCGTCAGATTCTTATCAGGATTGTCACTGAGCTGCTGTCCGAGCACCAGGATGCTATTCAGAGGTGTGCGCAGTTCGTGTGACATGTTGGCCAGGAACTCAGACTTGTATTTGGAGGTCAGGGCGAGTTCCTTGGCCTTCCCTTCCAGGGCCCTGCGAGCTTGTTCAATCTCCTCGTTCTTGCGCTCTACCTCCGCGTTCTGTTCGGCGAGCTGTTGCGCTTTGAGTGCAAGCTGCTCGTTCGTCTGCTGCAGCTCTTTCTGCTGCGTCTGCAGTTCCGCCGCCAATTGTTGCGACTGTTCAAGCAGGCTCTCGGTTTGCATCGTGGCTTCGATGCTGTTGAGTACGATCCCAATGCTGGCGGTGAGTTGCTCAAGGAATGCCAGGTGGGATGCGGTGAAGACGCTCAGCGAAGCCAGTTCGATGACCGCCTTCACTCGGTCCTCAAACAGAACTGGCAGCACGATGACGCTGCGCGGCACCGCCTCGAACAAGCCAGAACGGATCGAGACTGTGTCGCGCGGCAGATCCGAAATCAAGATTCGTCGCTTTTCCGAGGCGCATTGCCCAATCAGGCCTTCCCCTATTTTCACTCGGCGGAAATGACCGTCTTCACCGTCGCCGGCAAACGCTGAGAGGAGCACCATGCCGTCGGACTCCTCCGTCTCCATCTGGTAGATCACGCCTTGCTGTGCGTTCACCAGCGGTGCCAACTCCGAGAGCAGCATTCGGCCGACCGTTGCCAGATCACGTTGTCCCTGCAGCATTCCGGTGCAGCGCGCAAGATTCGTCTTCAGCCAATCCTGCTCCGTATTGCGGTCAGTGGTGAGCCGCAAGTTGTCGATCATGGTATTGATATTGTCTTTCAGTTCTGCAACTTCCCCACTGGCCTCCACCTGAATGGAGCGGGTCAAATCCCCCTTGGTCACGGCCGTAGCCACCTGCGCAATGGCACGCACCTGATTGGTAAGGTTGTCAGCGAGTAAGTTCACGTTTCCAGTCAGATCCTTCCACGTACCCGCTGCACCGGGAACATTGGCCTGGCCGCCCAAACGACCCTCGACGCCGACTTCGCGCGCTACTGTGGTCACCTGATCGGCAAAGGTGGCCAGGGTGTCGGTCATGTTGTTGATCGTTTCCGCGAGCGCGGCGACTTCACCCTTGGCGTTGACCGTGAGTTTCTGCGTAAGTTCGCCGTTGGCCACGGCTGTCACGACCTTAACGATGCCGCGCACTTGTTCGGTGAGGTTGGTGGCCATGACGTTTACGTTGTCGGTAAGGTCCTTCCACGTCCCGGCAACTCCGGGAACCTGCGCCTGGCCGCCCAGCTTGCCTTCCGTGCCGACTTCGCGCGCTACGCGAGTCACTTCTGCAGCAAACGCGTTGAGTTGGTCGACCATGGTGTTGATCGTATTCTTCAGTTCGAGAATTTCACCTTTCACTTCCACCGTGATCTTGCGCGACAAGTCACCGCGCGCGACGGCCGTAGTGACCTCGGCGATGTTGCGCACTTGCGCGGTCAAATTTCCAGCCATGGCATTGACCGAGTCGGTGAGATCTTTCCACGTTCCGGCTACCCCGGGTACGTTAGCCTGCCCACCCAGTCGGCCCTCGCTACCCACTTCCCTCGCAACTCGCGTGACTTCCGCAGCGAAAGATCGCAACTGCTCGACCATCGTATTGAGTGTTTCTTTGAGCTGCAGGATCTCGCCTCGAACGTCAACCGTGATCTTCTTGGACAGGTCGCCGTTGGCGATAGCCGTCGCCACTTCGGCGATGTTGCGCACCTGGCCGGTCAGGTTGCTGGCCATGAAGTTGACGTTGTCCGTGAGATCCTTCCACGTGCCCGCAACACCGGGTACCTGTGCTTGCCCCCCTACTTTCCCTTCGGTACCGACCTCGCGCGCCACGCGCGTGACTTCGCCCGCAAACGCGTTCAACTGGTCGACCATCGTGTTGATGGTGTTCTTCAGTTCGAGGATTTCGCCTTTCACGTCGACTGTGATTTTGCGTGACAAGTCGCCGCTGGCGACCGCCGTGGTCACCTCCGCGATGTTGCGCACCTGGCCGGTCAGGTTCCCGGCCATGGAATTGACAGAGTCCGTCAGGTCTTTCCACGTGCCGCCCACATCCGGCACCTGAGCCTGACCACCCAGCTTGCCTTCGGTGCCGACCTCGCGTGCCACGCGCGTGACTTCGCCCGCAAACGCGTTTAACTGATCGACCATCGTGTTGATGGTGTTCTTCAGTTCGAGGATTTCGCCTTTCACATCGACCGTAATCTTGCGCGACAGATCTCCGCGGGCGACCGCCGTGGTCACCTCGGCGATGTTGCGCACCTGGGCCGTCAAATTGCTGGCCATGGAGTTGACCGAGTCGGT